>CAYMCO010000022.1:0-86812 GCA_964388955.1 uncultured Anaerolineaceae bacterium
AAACGCTGGCGATCACCACCACCGCCAGAATCAGCCGCCGGATGATGTATTCGCCTCTGCGCATATCTCCCCCCGCGAAGACCACCGATCTCCGCAATCAACGAGACGTATTCGTACAGTTCTTCAGTCTACAGCACGACCAATCGAGCGCAAAGTGTCAATTCTCGCTTCTCGTCAGGAGGGCCGGAGGCAGACGCCTCTTGCGGGATCCGCAAGAGGCGTCCTGATCCCCTCAAGAAAGATCACTCTCGCTTCACTTGCGCTTCAAGAACTTCCAGAACACCGCTTGTGTGTATGCCGGGTTGGGTACGAAGCCCTCCACATCGGAGCGCACATACCAGTTCTTGATCTCCTGCCACTGGAAGACAGCGGGAACGTCCTCAATGAGGATATTCTGCGCGTCCTCATAGATGTCAATTGACGCCTCGCGATCCGAGGCGGAGACCTCGAAGCCATCCCAGAGCAGTTGGTCGAACTCCTCGTTGCACCAGTAGCTGAAATTGAAGAAAATGTCCTCCTCACACATGAACGGCAGTTGCAGGAAGGCCAGCGGGTGCACGATATCCTGCCACCAGCTGAAGGCCACCAGATCGGGCGCCTCCTCCGGAGTTGACCTGGAGCGAGCATACGCCGCTTCAGTGGTCATGGTGGTGATGGTCAAATCAATCCCCAGTTTGGCCAGCTCCGCCTTCCACAATTCTGCGTATTGCTCCGAGGTGGGGCTTCCGGCGTAGGTCACGATCTCCAGATCGAACCCCCCATCCGGATAGCCGGCGTCGGTCAACAGCTGGCGCGCCTTGTCGAGGTCGTAGCTGTACTTGAAGCAGGTGTCACAGTAGCCCCAGGCACCCTCGGGGAGGGTGGTGACGGCCTGGACTCCGAAACCGTCCAGGACCACATTGATGACATCGTCGTAAGGGAAGGAATAGGCCAAGGCCTGGCGCACCAGCTTGTCGTCCAGCGGCGGGTGCTGGGTGTTGATGGGCGCGTACCAGACGATGAAGGTCTTTTCTTCCACCCGGTTAATGTCCTCGCGCGCTTCCAGGATGGGGCGGTTCTCCGGCGGGATGCCATAGGTGATATCCGTCTCCCCGGATTCGATCATCTGCTGCAGTACGATGGGATCCTCGACCACGTCCATGAAGACCCGGTCGAAAGAGCCCGGCCCCCAGCCCACCCAGTAATCTTCGAACTTCTTCATCACCACGCGCCGCCCGCGTTCGTAGCTTTCAATCATATAGGGGCCCGTTCCGGCGTCGTTGCCCAGGTTGAACCAGTCCTCACTGTCCCCGGCCATCTCTTCCGTCGTGGTCGGGCTCATGATCCAGGCCGCATACGCCGAGGCGGCGATGATGTCCATCGGCGCGGGATAGGCGAGGTTGAAACGCACGGTATAATCATCGACGACCTCGATCGCGCCTTCCTGGGCGATGGGGTCCAGGATGTAGGACCCCCCCATTGCCATGCGCAGTGTGCGCTCGTAGGAATACTTGACCGCATCGGCGGTGAAGTCGGTCCCGTCGTGGAACTTGACCCCCTGCCGTAGGTGGAAGGTCCAAACCGTTCCATCCTCGTTGACCTCCCAATCCGTGGCCAAGAGCGGGAGTGCCAATTGGGTGTCATACTCGGGTGTGTACGTAAGGCCCTCATACAGGTTGACGAACACCACCATTTCCATGGCCATCCCGATGCTAGGATCGAGGGTGAGGAAGTCTTCGCCTTGCGCAAAACTTCCGACGATCTCGGTCTCTTCGGGAGCCTCCGCCGTCGGTTCTTCAGTAGGGGGAGCCTCGACCTCCGGCTCTTCGACCTGCGTCGCCTCGGGCTCCTCCACCTGAGGCGCCTCCGGCGTTGCCGGCCCGCAGGCCACAACCAACATGGAAAAGATGGTGAGCAGGGATATTATGAACAGAATCCCCTTCATTCGGTTCTGCATCTCCAGTCTCCTCCTTAGACTCTTCTGCTTGTGCCGGTCTGTTCACTCAAACGGATGAGCCCAGAGCACCTCCTTCCAGAGTCTTCCACAGATCCTCCCTTTCACTGGGGCGCCCATTCTCGCACTTCCCCGGCAAAAATGCAAATTCGGAACAAACCATCACAAATCCATGGATCTGGAGGTGCCCCACCCCCCATTCTTTTGAAAGATATCGGCCCGGCCGTCTGATCGGATGCGGGTCAGCGGGCGATCCGCCGCAGGAAATCATCGGCGAGCACATTTGCCTGGCTGCTGATTCGCTCCTCATCTACCCTTACCAGTCGCCCGGCCTCGACCACGACCTCCCCATTGACCAAAACCAGATCGGCCATGTGATTGGCCCCGAAGAGGGCCAGCGCGGCGATAGAATCGGAGCGGCAACCGGCGTAGTCCAACTGATCCCGGTCGATGAGGGTGATGTCCGCCGCCTTTCCCGGCTCGAGGGAGCCGGCAGTCTCCCAGCCGAGCACCTCGGCGCCACCGCGCGTGGCGACGCGCATCACGGCGCGCGCGATCTCTCCCAATGAGGCGAACTTGCCACCGAGCAATCCGTTATAGGTGTGCAGCACCGTCGCCACCTGAAACTCCGCCCACATATCCCCAAAGCCCGCGCCCCCATCCACCCCCAAACCCACGCGCACCCCCGCGGACAGGAAATCGAAGATGGGGGCGATGTGACCGGAGACGCCATTCGAAACCGGGCAATGGGCGACACCACAACCGTGCTGCCCCATGCGACGGATCTCGTCCTTGTTCAGCAGCAGGCAATGGGCATACCATACATCCGGGCCCACCCACCCCAGGCGCTCCAGGTAGTCAAAGGGCCGCATGCCATGGCGCTCCAAGCACCAGTCGCGCTCCATGGCCGATTCCGCCAGATGGGTATGGGCGCGCAGACCGCATTGGCGCGCCAGGGCGATGGTCTCCTGCAGCAGCCCCTCACTCGCGGCATACATGGTCACCGGTCCCACCCCAATCCGCAGGCGGCTGAAGGGCGTGGGATCATGATATTCCCGGGCGAGCCGCTCACAGTCCGCCAGGATATCCCGATCGGACTCGAGCATCCCCTCGGGGTATATCTTGCGGGCAGTTTCGGTATCAGAGATGGAGGCCCGCACGGGGTATAACTTGACGCCGATCTCCTGCGCGGCCCGAATCGCGGCGTCGATCATCCGCGTGTCGGCTTCGGCCGGAAACAGATAGTGGTCGTCGCTGACCAAAGTGCATCCGTTCTTCAGCAGCAGCCCCAGCGCCACCTGCGCGCTGGCGTACACCATCTCGAAGTCCATTTGCTCCCACGCCCGGCTGTTGCGGCGCAGCCAATCCCACAGGTCGACCGCCCCCATCACCGCTGGCAGGTCGCGCGTGTAGATCTGGAACATGTGATGGTGGGTGTTGACAAACCCCGGCAGGGCGACCTTCCCCCTCCCGTCGATGATCCTGGCGCCCGGGGGGGCAGTGACATCCGTCCCCACCCGCTCGATCGCCGGCGGATCGATGAGGATGTCTGCGCCGTGAAGCTCAAGCCCCGCGTCATCCATGGTCGCGATGAGGTCGATGTCTTTGATGAGAAGTTTCGGCATATGGGCCCTCCGTTGTGTCGGGGATTTCCCTGCGCGAGCCTCGAGCGCCGGCTCGGCCAAGGGGTAAGGCGCGATGGGCCTGGCTCCCCTGCCCCCGCTTAGTATAGATGCACGGGCGTCGCAACGCACCCTGGGCTCGGGATCAGCAACACTGGGTTTGGGTCGGAGGCCGGCCGGTTTGCAGATCGACAGTCCCACGGGGCGTTGGCCGGATGCTCGCCCTGTCAAGGTGCCTCTTGACTCTCGCTCTCTTCTACGCTATAAATATTTAGGCTCACCTAAATCAGGATTTAGCATGTCTGAAACTCTCACCCAAACCACAGAAGATTACCTCAAGACCATTTATGAACTTGGAGAACGGGGCCAGCCGGCAACCACCACGAACATCGCCGAGCGCCTTGCGGTCACCCCCGCCTCCGTGACTGGCATGCTGAAGCGCCTGTCGAGCGCGGAGCCGAGCCTGATTCGGTACCGTAAGTATCGCGGCGCGATGCTCACCACCGAAGGAGAGCGCGCCGCGCTGCAGGTCGTCCGGCGCCATCGTTTGCTGGAGAGCTATCTGGTGGCCACGCTGGGCTACTCGTGGGATGAGGTCCACGAGGAGGCCTGCCGCCTGGAGCATGCCATATCGGAGACCTTCGCCACGCGGATCGATGAGGCGATGGGCCACCCCGAACTCGATCCACATGGTGACCCCATTCCGGCGGCCGATTTCACCATGCCGGCACAGCGGCTAGCTCCGCTCATCACCCTCGGTCCCCGTCAACGGGCGATTGTGCGCCGCATCACGGCGGAAGATCCGGCGTTCCTGCATCATATCGAGGATCTTGAGCTGCTGCCCGGCAGCCGTCTCGAAATTGTGGATTACTCGGAACTGGACCAAAACCTGAAGGTTGAGGTCGATGGCCGGGATCAGACGGTTATCATTGGACCGGCGGTCAGCGCGCAGATCTTCGTAGAGAGGACCGAATGAATCCGACCATCGTGGTTCTCCTGTCTTTCGCCCTACTGCTCGTGGCCGTCTTCCTGCCCCGCTACGGTCTGCGCGCCTGGTTTGAAAAATGGCGTCAAAGCCGAAAGCGGGAGCAGGTGGAGGACGCTTTGAAATTCCTGCTTGACCGTGAGCAAGAGGGCCGCCACGCCTCGCTTGAAGCGTTGGCCGGGAATCTGGGAATATCGCGCACGGGTTCTTTTGATCTACTTGAGCGCATGGAATCGCAGGGCTTGATCACAAGCCATGCGCAGGGGATCCACCTGACCCCGGATGGCGAGCGATGGGCGCTGCACATGCTGCGCGCCCACCGCCTGTGGGAGCGCTATTTGGCCGATGAGGCGCGCATGCCACTCCAAGACATCCACCGCGAGGCCCATCGCCGAGAGCACAGCACGAGCGACGCGCAACTTGACGAACTGGAGGCCGCTCTCGGCCATCCGTCTCATGATCCGCACGGCGATCCCATCCCCACTCGAGAGGGAGAACTGCTGAAGCCAACTGGCGTGCCGCTGACGGATTGGCAGCCAGATCGCCCTGGACGCGTCGTGCACCTCGAAGATGAGCCGCCCATCGCCTATCAGCAGATTCTCGCCACCGGGCTGGGCCTGGGCAAAGTGGTGCGCATCCTGGAATCCGCGCCCGGCCTGCTCGTGTTGAGCGATGGAGAGACGGAGTATCGCCTGGCGCCCGCCGTAGCCGCCAACGTGCACGTCGCACCCCTTCCCGAGGAGGAACGAGTGCCCTCAGGCGCCATCAGGCTGCACGAGTTGGCGAACGACCAGCGAGCCGAGGTGGTCGGGTTGGATCGGGGGCTGCAGGGGTTCTCCCGCCGGCGGTTCCTCGATCTGGGGCTGACCCCCGGGGCAACCATCTACCCTGAATTGGATAATTTCTTCCGTGAACCGCGCGCATACCGGGTGCGCAATACCCTGATCGCGCTGCGGGATGACCAAGCGGCAAGAATCTGGGTCAAGCCAATCAGGTGAACCATGGAACTCACGGCGCCGCATCGAAAGGCTTTCGGATATGACAGAGGTAGAGATGACCGAGAAGGAACGATCACTCCCCACCGATCACTGCGCTACCTGCCCCGCCTTCACCCAACTGGAGCAGATGGGTATCAACCTCGAGAAATATGATCGCGTGGTTGCGCTGGCGGGAAATCCCAATACGGGCAAATCCACCTTGTTCAACACCTTGACTGGTCTGAAGCAGCACACAGGCAATTGGCCGGGGAAGACCGTGACACGCGCCGAGGGCGGGTACCAGTTCAACGGGAAGAACTACAAATTGGTCGACCTTCCCGGCACCTATTCCCTGCTCTCCGCCTCCCAAGATGAGGAGGTGGCGCGGGATTTCATCCTGTTCGGCCAACCGGACTGCGTGATCGTGGTAACCGACGCCAGCGCCCTCGAGCGCAACCTAAATCTGGTCATGCAGGTCCTGGAGATCACCGAGCGGGCGATTGTGGCGGTAAACCTCATGGATGAGGCCCGCCGCAAGGGCATCGAAGTGGATGTCCGCAGCCTATCACGCGATCTGGGGGTGCCAGCCATCCCCACCGTGGCGCGCAGCGGTGAGGGCATCCACTCCCTGTTGAGCGCCGTCGAGGGCGTGATCAGCGGCGAAATCCCCACACGACCTTTGCGCATCAAGGGCACGCCGGAATTTCAGGGAGCGGTTTCAGAGCTGTCTGCCATGATCGAGCGGATCGCCCCCGGTGTCCCCAACGCCCGCTGGCTCGCCATTCGGCTGCTCGATGGGGACTCCCGCGTGCAGCAGGCGCTGGTCAGCGGCGAACTGGGAGACTTGGTGCTTCGCCAGCGGGAAGCCGTGGTCCAGGCCAGCCGCAAGATGGCCATCGAAGGGGCCCAGTAAAATGAGCGAAAGAGCTATTCAACCACAGGATGTGCTCAAGAGGGCCGAGCAATTGCGCGGGACTCTAAGCAGCGGATTTAGAGATGAAATCGTCAAATCGCTCTATCAGGAGGCGGAGCGGGTCGTCGGGCGCGCTGTGCGCGCAAAGGACACAGGCAAGTACGACCTCGACCAGCGCATCGACCGTATCGTCACCTCGCCCATCTTCGGGCTGCCCATCATGCTGCTTCTGCTGGCGGCCGTATTCTGGGTGACCATCACCGGCGCCAACCTGCCCTCAGAAATGATTGCCACCGGACTATTCTGGGTGGAGGAACGTGCCGCAGGCCTCTTCACTTCCCTGGGTGCGCCTTGGTGGTTGACCGGATTGCTTTGGCACGGGCTTTACCGGGGGTTGGCCTGGGTGGTCTCCGTCATGCTGCCGCCCATGGCCATCTTCTTCCCGATATTCACCATCCTCGAGGATCTGGGCTACCTGCCGCGCGTCGCCTTCAACCTGGATTGGCTGTTCAAGAAGGCCGGCGCACACGGCAAGCAGGCGCTGACGATGGCCATGGGATTCGGCTGCAACGCGGCCGGCGTGATCTCGACCCGAGTGATCGACTCGCCGCGTGAGCGCTTGATCGCCATCCTGACCAACAACTTTGTGCCCTGCAACGGGCGCTTCCCCACCCTGATCATGCTGGCCACCATTTTCGTCGCCGCCGCGTTCCCACCGGCTTTTGCCTCTTTCGCCGCGGCCGGGTCAGTGGTCGGAGTGGTGCTGATCGGAGTATTCTTCACCCTGGTCGTCTCCTGGGTCCTCACCAAGACCATTCTAAAAGGGGAGGCCTCCGCTTTCACGTTGGAGCTTCCCCCCTACCGGCGCCCCAACGTGGCCCGGATCCTGTACACATCGGTCATCGATCGCACCATCTTCGTGCTTTGGCGGGCTATGCAGACCGCGGCCCCGGCGGGGGCGGTCATCTGGATCCTGGGCAACATCACCCTCGGGGACGCGAGCCTGGCCCAGCACATCGCCGATTTCCTGAATCCCTTGGGGGTGCTCATCGGCCTGGATGGGGTCATCATGCTGGCTTACATCATCGCCATCCCGGCCAATGAAATCGTCGTGCCCACCATGATGATGGTGTATATGGGGACCGGCATGATGACCCAGCCGCAGTCACTGGGCGCAATCCACAGTTTGTTGGTCGATGTCCACGGCTGGACGATGCTCACAGCCATCAACCTGATGCTGTTTTCCCTGCTGCATAACCCGTGCGCCACCACCATCCTGACAATCTATAAGGAGACCGGAAGCAAGAAATGGGCCGCTATGAGCGTGCTGATCACACTGGGCACTGCGTTCGTGGTGACTTTCTTCACCGCCAGTATCGCCCGGATGGCGGGCTGGGTCTAATGCAGGGCATAACACCAGGCCGGGGTTGGTGGAGAGCGGCGGGGGAATTCAGGCCTGGTAGGTGATCTCCCCGTTACACATGGTCAGGATCGGCCGCGATTTTCGGACTTCCTGCGCGGGAAGGGAATGTAGATCCTCGGACAGCAGCACCATGTCCGCCAGATAACCCTTGCGAAGTTGACCTTTCTCATGCTCTTGAAACTCGACATAGGCCGGGTCACGCGTGTACGCCGCCAAGGCCTCTTCAAGAGACTGCCGCTGATCGGGCAAGCCCTCGGCGAGCGGCTGGCGCGCCAAAGCGGTTTGTATTCCCCACCAGGGGTCCTGGCTGGCCACCGGCCAGTCGCTGCCAAAGACCAGTCTGGCTCCGGTGCGGCGGATCTCCCTCCAGGGGAAGGCGTCCTTCCAACGTTCCTCGGGGACGCACTCCGGCCAAATAAGTGCGGGCCAGATATCCTTGGATGGGATGTGCAGCGGCTGCATCGAAGCCACGACGTCCAATTCCGAGAAACGATGCAGATCATCGTGGTGGAGGAGCTCGATGTGCTCGATCCGGTGCCGGCTATCCCGAATCCCGTTTGTGCCCCGTGCCTGCTCGAATGCATTTAGGGCTTCTCGGATCGCCCGATCCCCGATGGCGTGGGTTATGATCTGAAAGCCGGCGGCGTCAAAGCGCAGTACCTGGTCGACAAAGGCCTCATAGTCCCAGATCGGCTCCCCTCGCTCGCCGGGCCGGTTGGCATACTCCTCCAGCATCCATCCAGTCCAGGCTTCAATCACGCCGTCCAGCAGTGTCTTGACGGCCCCACAACGGACTTTTCCGTTCTGATGGGCCTCACGCATCTCAATCGCCGCTTGCAGAGCATCTGAAGGTGAATCCGGCCTCAAAGAGTACGGGAAGTAGATGCGCAGTGGCAGTTCTCCCGCTTCTTCCAGCGCGGAATACAGCCCGACTTGCGGGGGATCCCCATCCATGTTGTGCAGGCTGGTGATCCCCAGTTGTGCTGCCTGCTTCAGCCCTTCCCGGACCAGGGTGCGCGTGCGCTCGGTGATGGCAGGCATCCTCTTTCCCTCGGTCGCCGAGCCATCATAGCCCCAGAGGCCGCCATAGGTGTCCGACATGTTCAACACGGGTCCATAGGCCGCCATCTCCCGCAATTCCCCCTGGGCAAGGCCATCCTCGCCCATCACCACCTCGCCTGCAGGGCCTAAATCCGCGCCCCGCATCAGCCCTGCCAGTTCCAAGCCTCGCGTGTTCACCCATGCGGTGTGGAAATCATACGCCACCAAGATGAGCGGGCGATCAGGGATGATCGCATCCAGGTGCTTCCGACCTAGGCGCTCTCCCCCGGGCAAGATATCGTAGCCAATGCGCGTGCCGGTGATCCACGCATCATCCGCATGTTGGCCGACGAAGGCATCCAGGGCCCGCTTCAATTCCTCCAAGGAGCTGACTTCACCCAGCGCGGCGCTGCCCAACTGCAGCGAGCCGCCCAATATGTGAATGTGGCTGTCGATGATCCCGGGCATCAAAGTATTGCCGCCTGCATCCACCACTCGCGTGCCCGCGGCTTGGAACGTCTCCGCTTCATCTGAGGTGCCAACGTACTTGATCCGGTCCCCCTCCACGACGACGGCCTGGGCCTCGGGCTGTCGAGTGTCCATGGTGATTACGGCGGCATTGGTGATAATCAAATCAGAATGTGTCGACATCCTTGGACCTCCGTTGGTCGCACCAAGGTGTATCTACGGGAGGCGGTGTGCCGCCTCCCGCCTATGGAGGGAGGAATCGGAAAGATCACTCCGTTCCATCTTCCTGGGCGAGGGCGGCGAGCAGATTCCCCGCCGCGTCAAACCTCATTTGACTCAGCCCGGTGAGCAGGGAAACGCCATCATGATTTCGTGCTTCGGCCTCCAGTGCTTCGGAAATCCACATTTGCTCAAGGTGAAGCGTATCTGCGATATGCACCACGCGCGCCGACTCCGGCTCGACCCAACCCAGGGTCCCCAGCGCCGCCTGCACCACCTCGCGGTCCGTATCAAAGTGCATGGGGATGCGGGCGGATTCAGGCCCACAAGCTGTAAGGCAATTCATATAGGTTGCCTGGACATCGATCTTGTCCACCAGCCTCTGGGTGGTGAAGTCCGCCATGCCAATCCCAATGGCGTTTCCATATGTATGGGCGGAGAGATCGCGCACAAAGATCCGGGTGACCTTCGGCTTGAGAGGGAGCTTTGCTAGCGGCATGTCGTGGCGTCCGACGACGTTGGGATCGATGCCCGCCCCGCTAATGTCCTTGCCCATTTCATCAATGATCAACAGATCGATCTCTTCGAAGGGGATCGCCGGCATGAGCGCCTTGGCCTTCACCAATAGTTCCTCTTCCGTGCGCTCGAAATCTGAGGGTCGCACCCCTTGGATGATGGCGGTCTCATCGCGCTGGTCTTCCACCAAGGCCAACCCGAAGGCCACCGGGCACCTCTCGAGCACGACCCGTGCCACGCTTGTGATGATCTCATAGAAGCCATAATGCAGCGCGCCGCGATGGTACATGTCCGCGCCGTGCTGCTTTCCCAAGCCGATGGCCATCATCTTCATCAAGCCGCTTTCAATGGGCGCTTTGAAATCGGTGTGCGCCTTCACTCGACCCACCACTGCGATGTGGTCCGCTCCGTAGGCATATCTGTCCATGAACACGGGGATCCCCTCTCCCGTTTCACCGATTTCAACGACCTCCATGGTGGCTCGGATCGGCACACCCATGCTCGCCTCAGTGATTCCAAAAGACTCCAGCACCCCCATCTGTCCCTCGACGGTGGCGCCACCGTGGCTGCCCATGGCGGGAACGATGAAGGGCTCCGCCCCATATGCTCCTAGTTCCTCGGCGATCGTCTTCAGGATCACGTCGATGTTGGCGATCCCCCGGCTGCCGGCAGTAATGGCGACAGTCTCGCCGGGGCCAATCTCCCCGGTCAACTCCAACTCTTCGAGTTCGCGCCTGACGGCTTCGGCAACATCCCGTACAGGATGTGTCTCGAACTCCTGCCGGATTCTCAGCATCCTCGGAAACATGGTTCGCCCTTCCTTCGTCGCCGGCGCGTGCAGAAATGATGCATGCGCCGCCCTTCGGCCTCAGCCGACGCCGATCACGCCCTCCTGCATCTTGGATAGCGTGCGAACGCCATCCCGCTTCCACACAAGCGTGTCGATGAGCGTGGTGTTGAAGAAGCTCTCGAAATTGGTCACCGCGTTCTCGGGGACCACCCGGTCCAAATACACTTCATCATGCACGTCGAAGAAGAACTCCCCCACCCAATCCGGGGGCAGGCTCAAACCCAGTTCATATCCGACGGCCCATCCTGGCGCGTCCCACAGCCCAACGGCCTCATAGTACCTCCGCAAGATGCGATTAATCTCCCGCACGGTCATCCCCGCGCTCAGTTCCCCCCGGATCACGTCGTAGATCCCAGCCGCCAATCGGTATTGTGCCGCCATCTCCTCCGGCGGGCGGCCGATGTAGAAACCACGGCAGACGTTGCCGTGATATCCATTCACCACCCCGCACAGATCGGCGCAGAGATGCTCGCCGGCCCTTATCTTCTTGCGGGTGGCCATCAGGTGGCCGGAGCCCTGTGCCATGCCGTCGACAACAGGGATGGTGGTGAAGATGGGCAGCAAGGCCTGATGCTCCCCTCCCGCGGCCATCATCGCCCGCAGGACTTCGCCATACAGCTCGAGTTCGGTCATCCCCGGCCGGCATTTCTCCTGCACGGTCCGCTGACCGATGTCGGCGATACGAACGGCTTCCTCGATATAGGCGATCTCCTGGGGCGATTTGACGAAACGGACTTCCCGCATCACCCCGCTGCCGTCCACCACGCGGCAGCCGTGGTCTCGAAGTGCAGCTTCCATTGCCTCGCTGACCGCCCGGCTCGGCACATAGCTCCAGTATTCCAACCCGATCGTGCCGCTCAGCCAGCCTTCCGCGTCCAGCTCGCGCATGATGAATTCCAAGTTGGGCCTGCCTTCCCGGGAAGGGAAGAAGCGGTTGTCCGTGGAGATAGAGGTCTTGAAGAGCACCGGCTCCTCAGTCGGAAAATCGAAGTGGATGAAGCGCTCATGATCCGCGTGCACTGCGGTGCCGTAGAGCTGCGGGTAGCGCCGAGGGCTGTTGGCCTTGTACCAACTGGTCTTGTAGCCATGCAACCAGCATATCGCCTCCGGGGTGGTCACATAAAGCAGATCGATGCCTGCCCGCGCAATCTTCTCCCGCACACGCTGCAGCCGGGAGCCGTACTCCTCTTCTGAGAAAGCGTATGCGACCTCGCCCAGCGAGCTCGGATCGAAGCGCCCCATGCTGACGTTCGAGGTTGTCATTGCAGACCCCTTCCCGCACTCATACAGATTTCGGAGCGAGCTTCAAGCCCCGCCCCCTCTCTCCACGCCTCGCGCCAGCAGGCGCCCGTAGCTGTCCACCCTGCGATCGCGGAAGAAGTATGCCGCCTCGGCTCGCACCTTGTCCACCAGCGAGAGGTCCACCTGCTGGATGACGGTCTGCGCTTCAGCGGCGGAGGCCTGGGCGATCACCTTCCCATTCGGGTTGGCGATGAAGCTCCCTCCCCAGAAGGTGATGCCCCCCTCCCCGGCAGGGTTGGGTTCGAACCCCACCCGGTTTACCGCGGCCACGAAG
Organism: uncultured Anaerolineaceae bacterium; assembly: GCA_964388955.1. Lineage (GTDB taxonomy): Bacteria > Chloroflexota > Anaerolineae > Anaerolineales > E44-bin32 > CAYMCO01. The sequence continues at coordinate 12,524 of CAYMCO010000022.1, forward strand.
CAGGCGTTGGCGACCGCGTGCCCGCGCATGACGGTCTGCCACGAGTCATGCCCCATGATCCCATCTGGCATCACACCGGGTCGAGAATACCCGATGGCCGTCGGATAGAAGATGATACGCGCCCCGCCCATGGCCGCCAGGCGGGCCGCCTCCGGATACCACTGGTCCCAGCAGATGAGCACGGAGAGGTCCGCATAGCGCGTCCTGAACACCGGGTAGCCGAGATCGCCCGGGGTGAAATAGTACTTCTCATAATAGAGCGGATCGTTGGGAATGTGCATCTTGCGGTACTTGCCCAGGAAACTCCCATCGGCGTCGATGACCACGCTGGTGTTGTGATACAGGCCGGGAGCCCGCTTCTCGAACAGGCTGGCGATGAGCACAATTCCCAAGCTCTCCGCCAGGTCGCGCAGCGGCCGCACTCCGGCGGCCTCTGGACCGACCGGCTCGGCCAAGCCGTAGCGCGCCGGGTCCTGAACTTGGGGAAAGTAGCGGGATTTGAACAGCTCCTGGGTGCACACGATCTGGGCGCCGCCCCTGGCCGCGGCCGCAATACACTCAACCGCAGTTTGCAGGTTGTCACTGCCATCCGGGCCGCATTTCATCTGAATCAGACCCACCACGACGCGCTCGCCGTTTTCGGACATCTATGCCACCTCCGGCATCATCCCCTCGCTCCTCACCCCCCTGCCAAGTATAGACTCCCCCTCTCCGTACACAACCCCCCCCTCGAAGGCCGTCATCACCACGCACACCTCCAAAATCTGCAGCGGACCTCCCTTGAGATTGTTGCGATGCAGCACGCGCCGCCCCGCCGGTTCCGACCATGATGGGGCCATTGCATCACCATCGGAACTTGGCGAATGCGGGCTAAACGGCGCAGCAATGGATGGGCTGGAGATCGGCGGGCGCCATTTCCGTCTCCCACGCTTGCCAGGTGGGAGACGTGGGCGGGGCTTGATGTTTCACCTTGAGGACTAATCGCGCAGTTGAACGCAAAGGGCACGACAACAGGGCATGGCTGTAATGCTGCAATCGAGGCGTCATGAAAGCTCTATGCACTTGCACTCGGTGGGATGTGCCCTTGTCGTGCCCCCAGCAGATAATCTATCCGCGCCCCCGCCACACTTGCAAGCCCCAGCCAGTATCAAGACTCGATCCAGATAGGCCCAACGGATTACAGAAGTCACATTCCCCAAGGTTCACTCTAGGACGGAATGACCAAGAGGGGCCAATCGGACATCACTCGATGCTCGCCTTCATGCCCCAGTCGACAAGCGCTCACGGACCAAGGTCGCCGAGGCGCGACCGTCTAGGTTCGGAGATCAACTGGTGCAGGCGAGACCGCTCTTCCAAGAGAGCGGTTATCGTCAGCCTTCGTAGATCTCCGCCTGCAGGGGTTTGAGTCTTCCGGCGTTGCAAGGGCCCTCCTCCGCGGCGCAGGCGGAGATACCGACGAGTAGGTCCATCTCCGCCCGCAGATCGATGTAGTCCCCGGCCCGCGAGAGCGGCTCATGGATGATCAGTTGGCTCGAGTCCCCCACTTCTGTGCACATGAAGACATTAAACGGGTCGGGGATTTCGCGCTGGGAGAGGCCATAGGGCGAGAGGGCGCCGGCCAGATGCTCCAGACACCCGGTCTTCTCCGGTTTGCCATACTTGTGTTCGTACACCCACCGGCAGCAGGGCGGGTAGAGCAGGTCATGCACCCTGCACGTGTCCCCCACGATGCGCATCATCACCTCACAGGAGTGGCTGTACAGAAGGTCGCCCACGCTGATCCGGAGCTTGTTGTTGATGGTGCGAGTGCGCCCGGCGGAGAATCGGAGCCCCGGATCATCGGCGCTGAAGCACACCAGGTCTCCCACCTGCTGCCCCTGGACGTCGGTGATGCGCAGGCGCTGGCCACTCTCCAATGTGAAAGCCACACCGCTGGCCGGTGGGATATGGATGATCTCTATGGGTCCTGCAACCATGCCTGCCTCGCCTCCTGTCTCGCCGACTTGCATGCCGGGCCGTAGTGCAAATGCCCACCGGCGGTTTGCGGGCAATGCGTGCCTATGCTCTCCGATTCCGATCGTGGTGTCAAGCGCATCGGCCGCAAGTCAGGGGACAACCCTACCCCGCTGTGCAATTTGCCGCGCCACTCCCATCGGCCCGGCGGGGCTTCCATCTTCAAAAGCGTCTGCCCCCTCAAATGGAAGCCGCCTGTATCGGCCTGCGGGCTTGCGTTTGACGAATCTCGCCGTAGACTAGAGGACAAGTCAAGGAATTGAAATCCAAAGACCAGACTTTGGCAGACTACCAGTGGAGACCATCGTGGGAGGGAAGATCAAATGCAATCCGGTGCGCTCTCAGACCTGCTCATCCTAGATCTGTCCCGCATCCTGGCGGGGCCCTACTGCAGCATGATGCTCGGCGACTTGGGCGCCACGGTGATTAAAGTGGAGCGCCCCGGGACGGGCGACGGCAGCCGGCAGTGGGGCCCTCCCTGGGCCGGGGAAGAGAGCGCCTACTTCATCTCGGTCAACCGGAACAAACAGAGTCTGGCGCTGGATTTGGAGCAAGAGGAGGGGCGCGAGATCGTCGGATCCTTGGCCTCAAAGGCCGATGTGCTCATCGAGAATTTCAAGGTGGGCACCATGGCGGGATGGGGGCTGGGCTACGAACAGTTGAGAGATGTCAACTCGGCGTTGATCTACTGCTCCATCACTGGATATGGCCAAACCGGCCCCTACCGGGAGCGCCCCGGCTACGACTTCATGATCCAAGCGCAGGGGGGCGTGATGAGCATCACCGGCCCGGCGGAGGGGCCGCCATATAAGGTTGGGGTTGCCATCGTTGACATCAGCGCCGGGTTGTACGCCGCCATCGCCATCCTGGCGGCGCTGCACGACCGCGCGCGCAGCGGTCTGGGGCAGCACATAGACATCGCGCTGCTAGACTCCCAGATCGCATGGTTGGCCAATGTTGCCAGCAACTACCTCGTGACCGGGGAGCCGCCAGGCCGCTTCGGCAACGCCCACCCCAACATTGTGCCCTACGAGACCTTCGAGGCCAGCGACGGCTGGTTCGCGCTGGCCGTAGGGAACGACCGGCAGTACCGGCGCTTGTGCGCCGTGATCGAGCGGCCTGACCTGGGGGAGGATCCCCGCTTCGAGACCAACGCCCAGCGAGTACAGCACCGCGATGTCCTGGTCCCCTCCCTGGGGGAGGCTTTCCGCCGCCGGCCCGTCGCGGCCTGGCTGGCGGACCTGCTTGCGGCGGACATCCCCTGCGCCCCCATCAACAGCATCGACAGAGTGCTGACTGATCCCCAGGCGATCCACCGGGAAATGGTGGTCGAGGTCGAGCACCCGGAGGCCGGATCGCTGAAGCTGACCGGATCGCCGCTTAAGCTAGGGAGAACGCCGCCGCAATATCGTCAGCCGCCGCCTACTTTGGGGCAGCACTCCGAAGCGATCTTGAAGCGTCTGCTCTCGTATGACGACGGGAAGATCCGCAGCCTGAGAGCGAAGGGCGTCATCGCGTGAGGGCGCCCGGTTCTCCTCCTACGGGCAGTGAATTCTCCCCAAATCCCCGGCATGCCCTTGGGGAAAGCGAAGCCGCCAGCCAATAGAGGTGCAGCATGGCCATACGTCACCGCCTTCCTTCACTGGTCAACTCTCACACCCACAGCCCCTTCGGCCCGCATTTCAATGGGGTGATCCGGTCCCAGCGCTTTGAGCCGTTTATCGTGGACATCAACTTCCGCGCCCTGCAGCCTGAATCGCCCGAGGAGGCGAGGGATTTCGCGCTATACACCGGTTGGGAGAATCTGGCCGCGGGCAACACCGCCATCGTGGATCAATGCTACGTTCCGTTGACCCGGGAATATCTGTTTGCGGTCGCGGAGACGTACCAGCAATTGGGGTTGCGCGCCTGGGTGTTCACCGAGTTGGCCGATCTGCCCATGTCCTTCTACACGAAGGAGGCCTATTCGCGCTTCGAGGGTGCCATACCGTTGGCCGCGCTACCCGATGATCTGCGGGCGCTCTGCGAACCGCCGGAGGACCATCGCGATCAACTGCAGGCCCTCGGGGGTCTGATCCGCGCCTGGCCGGGCGGTCGGGTGAATCTCGGTGTAGGGATTTCAAATCCGGTGTGGTGCAGCGATGATCTATTGCGCGGGGCGGCGGAACTGGCCCATTCGCTGCGGGTCCCGATCGAATTTCACGCCGAGGAATCCCCAGTCCAGCGGAAAGTCCATCGCGCCCAGTGGGGGATGAGCGCCATCCAGCGGGCCCACCGGCTGGGCCTGCTCGGTCCGCGCACCCTGCTGACGCATGTGGTCCAGGTGGATGATGAGGACATCGCCCTGATGGCTGCAGCCGGCTGCTCCGTCTCCCACAACCCCTGCAGCAATCTGAAACTGCACAATGGTATTGCCCCTATCGGCGCGATGCGGGAGGCGGGCATCAATTTATGCTTGGGTAGCGATGGCCACTCCTCAGGCGATACCCAAAGCCTGTTCCCGGCGATGAAGCTGGTGGCCGCGCTTTCAGAGTTGAATGGCATGGCGGATTCGTTGGAGAGGACGGAAGAAATCGTCTTGCGGATGGCCGGCGAAAACGGCAGGCGCCTGTGGTTCGACGGGGATTTCTCCGGGGACTACATCGAATTCCGCCCACCCATCGGCCCCGTGGGACATGTCTGGGATGATCCAGCCTCAAAGATCAAGGAAGTGTACATTGACGGTGAACCGCACCTGGCCGCCGCTTGGCGACTCGTCAGAGAAAGTGGGGCCGACGCGAGGGTGGAAACCGCCATGCGACATCTGACCTCCCCCGAGATTGAGCGGGGGGCCAGGGCCCTGGCGGAATGGACGGAGGCCAAAACCGTCGACTGGCGCACATGAACCCCGAACACTGCACACTGCACGGAGGTCGCTGATGACTCGCACATTGATCCGAGGAGGCTCCGCTGTCACCCCTTCCGGCCTGGAGCGGCTTGATATTCTGGTGGAAGGCGAAACGATCGCCGGGCTGTTGAGAAACGGCGCGGGCACCCAAGCGGACACCACAATTGAGGCGGCGGACCTGGTGATCCTGCCCGGCGCCATCGACGGTCACGCGCACTTCATCCCCCAAGATCCAGCGGTTGATCACCCGCGGGACATCGACAACGAGGGCTTCCAACCTGGCGGCCGGGCGGCCGCGGCGGGCGGGATCACCTCCATCGTGGAAATGCCCCAAGCCTGGCCGCCTACAAACGATGGCGCCTCCTTCTCGCGCAAGCGCGCCATCGCCCAGCCGGAGGCGATCGTCGATTTCGCCATGTGGGGGGGCGTGGTACCCGGCGAGCGTATGGCTGAGGCGTTGCGAGAGCAGGTCGACGCCGGGGCCGCGGGACTTAAGGCCTACATGTGCAACGACGACCCGGATCTGCCCATGGTGGACGACGCGGACATCCTCCAGACGCTGGAAATCCTCAAGGAGGCGGGGATCCCGCTGGGTTTGCACACCGAAAACGAGCCGCTGCTGCGCCATTTTCTCGCCAAAGTCCAAGCGTCCGGCCGTCGGGATCCACTGGCGCACGCCGAATCTCGACCCCCCATCCTCGAGGCCGCTGACGTCAATCGCGCCATACTGCTCGCGGAGCACACCGGTGGATGGGCCCATATCGTACACATGAACGCTGTCGCCTCTGCCGAGTTGGTGCGGCGTGCTAAAGCGCGCGGCGTGCACGTGACGGCCGAGACCTGCCCGCACTACCTCTCCCTGGATCTGGACGACCTGGCCCGCCTGGGCACCTTCGCAAAGTGTGTGCCGGCCCTGCGTTCGAGGGAGGAAGTGGAACAACTATGGAGCTACCTGGCCGATGGCACCATCGACTGCATCACGTCCGATCACTGCGGCTGGACCATCGCATATAAGGAATCGGGCGGCGAGAACATCTGGAAATCGCCCAACGGGCTGACGGGGATCCAGACACTGCTCCCGGTGGTGATCACCGAGGCGCGATCTCGCGGCCATTCCTGGTCCCAGATCGCCCGGTGGACAGCGGAGAATCCGGCCCACATCTGGCGCCTCAGCCCTCGCAAGGGGGCTCTCCGTGTCGGCGCGGATGCCGATCTGGCCTTCGTGGACCCGCACCGCAGCTGGGAGCTCCGATCAGAGGATCTGTTGAACGCGCAGCGCTGGTCCCCCTTTGAAGGGAAGACCTTTCACGGTCGCGTGGTCAAAACCATGCTGCGCGGCCAAATCATCTATGACGACGACACCCCACGCCGGTTGCTGGCGGAGCCCGGTTATGGCCAGTTCCTGGCGCCGGCTTGACACGCGGCCGTCCCTGCCGACCGCGCACGGTACGGCCATCAAGCCGCGCCGCTGACGAAGGGGAATTGTTGGTGCAATTCACATAACGATTTCGAGCCTCGGGTTTCCCGCCCAGCCACAAGCAGGAGAAGGAAGAAAGATGCCCATAGCACTGGTGATCAACCCCAACACAACTCAATGGATGACGGAGGAGGTGACCCGGAGCGCGGCCAAGGCCTTCCGGCCGCCTTGGGAGTTCCGCGCCCTGAATCCTCCCGGCGGCCCGGCCAGCATCGAATCCTGGCTCGACACCAATCTGGCGGCCACGGCCATGTTGGCGCTGGTGAAGGACCATCCCGACGTCGATGGCGCGATCATCGCCTGCTTTGGCGACCCGGGGTTGTTTGCCCTGCGCGAGCTGCTGGATGTGCCGGTGGTCGGCATCGCCGAGGCGGCCTTCCTCACGGCATGTATGCTTGGGCTCAAGTTCGGCGTGTTGGTGGGCGAGCATAAGGACGCCCCCTCGCTTGAGAATGTACTGTGGACCTACGGCCTGGAGAAGCGCTGCGCCGGCCTGGAGCCCATCGGCATCCCGATACTGGAAATGGGGAGCGACCGGGGCGTCACTCTACAGGCGCTGACGGTCACCTCCCGGAAGCTCAGGGCGGCTGGCGCTGAGAGTCTGCTGCTGGGCTGCGCGGGGCTAAGCGGCTATCAGCGAGATCTGGGTCAGGCAGTCGGGCTTCCGGTGATCGACCCTGTGGAAGCCGCCTGCAGGCAGCTCCAGGTGCTGGTTGGGATGGGCCTTTCCACCAGCCGGACGGGCATGTTTGCCCGGACAGGACCCAAAGAGCTGTCCCATTTGGCGGCAGTGCTCAATCCAGAATTGGCCCAATGGCTTCAGAATGGCGCCCGCCGCGGCTTCCAGGCGAAGGCCCATGATGGAGCCCCTGATGAGTGACCCCCCCGAATTGCGCATCAATGCGGGCCGCTTCCGAGAGGACTTCGAGGCCCTCGCCCGCATCGGCGCCACCCCGGAAGGCGGGGTGCACAGACCCGCCTTCAGCGAAGCCCACCGGCAGGCGCGACGGTGGTTTCTACGCCGCGCGCAGGATGCCGGCCTGGCAGTGCGCATCGACGGCGCCTCCAACCATTCGGCGCTGCTTCCCGGCCCGGCAGGGGGAAGGACGATGCTGCTCGGATCCCATCTGGACTCGGTACCCGAGGGCGGACGCTTCGATGGTGCGCTTGGCGTCGTGGCCGCGCTGGAAGTGCTGCGCACACTCAAGGAATCGGGGTTGCGTTTGGCGGTGCACATGGAGGCCATCGATTTCACCGACGAGGAGAGCCGCTACCTCGACTATTTGGGCAGCCGCGCCTTGAGCGGCCAATTGCGCCGTCAGGATCTTCAGAGGCCGCTGGTGGAACCCGAGTGTTTTCAGGAGGCCTTGGCGGGCGCCGGGCTGGATGAGGCCAGCCTGCTGTCCTGCGCGCGTCAGTCAGCGGAATTGGCGGGATACCTCGAGCTGCATATCGAGCAGGGCCCGCGTCTTGCCCGCCGCGAGCTGCAAATTGGAGCCGCCACAGGCATCGTCGGCATCCGCAACTATCGGCTCCGCTTCAGGGGACGCCCCGATCACTCCGGTACCACACCCATGGACGCCCGGCGAGACGCGAGCCTGGGCGCCTGTGCTTTCCGGCTCTCTATCCAGTCGGCGCTTCTGGAGCGATTCCCGAACTGCGTTGGCACCATCGGCCGCATGGATTTCTCTCCTGGCAGCTTGAACGTGGTGCCCGCGCAGGTCGATGTACTCCTGGAAACGCGCGCGCTCGACCAAGGAGCTTTCGATGAACTGGAGGTCGAGCTGACCGCTGAAGCCGAAGATCAAGCCGCAAGATACGGCCTGTCCCTGCAGATCGACCGATTGGCGAGCGCGCCGCCGGTCGCGCTCAACCCCGGTATGCGGGCCGTGATTCACGCGGCGGCCCGCTCCCTGGGGTTGAAAACCACCGACATGCCCTCCGGCGCGGGGCACGACGCGCAGGTCATGGCGGCGATCACCCCCACCGGGCTGATCTTCGTGCCCTCCACGGGCGGCATCAGCCACAACCCACAGGAACACACGCCCTTCGAGGACTGCGTCAACGGGGCGAATGTGCTGCTCAGATCGGCTGTACGTTGGGCCCGCCAGGCCACAGAGGAGCTCTCGCCTCCCCCCGGATAGGGGCGCGCAATCTGCCACCTGCCCGCATGCGGGCCGTGCCCCGCGCCGGAGCCTGTCCCGATGAAACGTGTGAGCGCTCGGCACTCGAGATACGCCTCGTGTTGTGCAAGGGAAGTGAGAAGCCGCATCTCGAGTGGCGCCGAGGCTTGGCGAGGCGCGTATCGAGAGGTGCGGCAAGCATGAACCGGGTCCTTCAACTTGCCCCTCTACGGGGGAACGCACCCGGAAAGAACATTGGATGGCCCGATGCAGAATCCACCGATACAATATTGGAGGCGCCTTCTTGTGGTTCGGACTGTAATTTTCGGGCTTCGTGCGCTGCCCGGGAGGAAAGCGATGGCCGAGACAAAGGTATCGATCCGACGTCTCCGAGAGCCGCGGGACGCGCAGCAAGCCTACTGCTGCATGACCGCGGTGCCGATGCCGTGGCCGGAGGCCCTCTGTATGTGCCGTGACTGGATCCAAAAGAACTTGGGGCGATACGTGGAGGGCTTCCATCTCAAAAGGTCGGACCGCTCAGTGATCGGCCAATTGTATTATGCCCCCTCCGAGCAGGCCCTCTTTCCCTATCACGTTGAGCCCGAGGTGGGGGTATTGTATTGCGAATGGGTCCAGGAACGCTACCAGGGACGAGGGCACGGCCGCGCGTTATTCGGGGCCTTCCGGGAGCAGATGGAAGCAACGGGCGCCAAGGGGATCCTGGTAGAGGCCACAGATCATCCGGCACGCATGCATTTCAGCCACTACCTGAAGCGGGGATTTCAGCCGCTGCGCTCGGAGGGGCACCGCAGGTTGCTATACCTCCCGTTGGCGAGCGCCGGCATCGAAGTTTCGCCTCTGCAGCCCCGCATCCATCCCCGGCGCGGGACCCCCGTGCAAATACTGGTCCTCAGCGGCTACATGTGCCCCTTTGAGGCCGCCTCTCTCTCGGCTCTGAAGGAAGTCGTCCAAGAGTTCGGGGAGCGGGTCTCCCTGCAGCAGGTTCACTTGACGCCGGACTCACTGCGTGAATACGGCGCCGCCAGCGGCATATTCGTCAACGGGGAGCGAAAGCTCGCCGGTGGGGAACCCGAAGAGGCGATCCGCCAGGCCATCCTGGAGGCGCTATAGGGTGGCGCCCAGCTCTTTGTTCCGAACTCCCCGTCTGCAGAACCCGGGAAGCAGCCGCTTATTTGGCGGCCCCCCATCTTTCCCATCTCGGGAAGCCTCAGCATAGCATGTCATCCCCGAGCGATTCCCCTGCCGCCCCGACCAACCTGCAACGTGTGCTCGAGACGGGTGGGTTTGCGGTCGCGGCCGAGATCTCACCTCCGAGAGGGGTGAACCCGGGGGCGATCAAAGACAACGTCCGGATGCTGAGCGACTTTGTGGACGCACTGAATGTGACGGACAACCAGGGCGCGAGCGTTCGCGCGGCCAGCATCCCGGTGTGCGCCGTCATCCTCGAGGAGGGCGCTGAGCCCGTGGCCCAGATGACCTGCCGCGACCGCAATCGCATCGGCATCCAGTCCGACCTTCTGGGGGCGGCCATATTGGGGATTCGCAACCTGCTCTGTCTGACTGGAGATCATATGCGTTGGGGGGATCACCCGCACGCCAAGCCAGTCTTCGCCATCGACTCGCTGCACCTGCTGCGGATGGCGCGTGAGATGCGGGACCGGGGCCGCCTGGACAACGGGCGAAGTGTCGATCCGGCACCGGATTTCTTCCTGGGTGCCGCCGCCAACCCTTTTGCGCCGCCCTACGACTACCGCCCTCTGCGCCTTGCCAAGAAGATCGATGCCGGGGCGCAGTTCATCCAGACCCAGTTGATCTTCAACGTCGATCGCTTCCGCGCATTCATGGCTCGGGTGCGAGAGCTGGGGCTGCACGAGAGTGTGTATATCTTGGCAGGGGTTGGGCCATTGAAGTCCGAACGGCAAGCCCACTTCATGGCCACCGAGGTGCCAGGAATGGAGGTGCCCCCTGAAATTGTGCGCCGGATGGAGCGGACCCCCAAGGCGGCGCAACCTGAAGAGGGCATTCGAATTTGCTGCGAGATCATTGAACAGGTTCGCGAGATTCCTGGCGTGGCTGGGGTGCACATCATGCCCGTACATTGGGCAGACGCCGTGCCGGAGATTGTCAAACGGTCAGGTCTGGATGCGCTGCGGAGGGAGCGCGGACGACCGGCGCGTTCGGAAGACGCCGGCGTCGGCGCGGCATGAACTTCCGCCTCCTCCGCTTCCCCGCGTTCATTGAGTGAGACGGACGAATATCGCTTTGGCAATCCACTCGAATATCTGCTGTAATTCTTCGGATGTGGGGGCGTGATAGGCTTGGCCTCCGGTGCCTTCCGAAATACGCCTCAGCAGATCCATGCCGGTGAAGTACTCGGTCCCAGGTCCATACACCGCCGAAGCATCGAAGGTTGCCGTGTCCAGGTCTTGCCCCAGGCCGATCGTGAAGATGGCGACGTTCTGATTGCGCGCCTGGTCGATCTGCGCGTCGATATAGGCGAGCGTCTGCGCACACGGCTGGTCCGTACTGCAGGCATATCCGAAGCTGGTCGGCGTGGTGTAAGGGTAGTCGTAGTAGTTGGGCCAGCCATCGGTCAGCAGCACCATGAAGTGGGAGGAATTGGCGCGCCCACCTCCAAGAATGCCCAGGCCCGTGCGCATCCCATCCCCCAAGTTGGTACCCCCCTCGGCTGCGATGGAAGTGTACATCGTGTTCTGCAGCTCTTCGTAGTTCAAGGTGAGATCGTGCAGGAGGTAGGCGCTTTGATCAAACGTCGCCAGGCCCACCTGATCCTCGCGCGCTTGGCCGGGAAGCAGCCGGCTGTCCAGAATCGCCATGAAATCCTCGCTCGCCTCGAGCACATCCAGCATCGGCTGTTCCATCAACTGCGCCATGGGCGGGTCGCTTGCCCCGATGGATGCGCCCGGCAAGATCGACGTGGCATCGTCCGAGGCGCAGGTCATCGGCCGATCCAGCCGACAGCCCTCATACCAATCCCACTTGTACCAAACCCACGGGCCGCGCACTTCCGGGCAGCTCTTCACCTGGATATCGTCGACCGCGAAGCCCCTTGCCAGGGAGGCGTCGAGGCGCAGGCCGATCTGGAGCCCGGCCACGCCATCCGCCGCAGCGGGGAGCAGAACCGCAAACTGGGCCCATGTGCTGCCCAGCTCGTCGCCGCTGACCTCCATGATCTGATTCCAGCCCACATCCGAGCTGGGGCGCCACACCACCTGCAGCAGGTCCCCGCTGGCCATATTCAGATCCTTCGCCCAGAAGAACATCGAGACATCCGACCAACCTGTGCCATCGACCGTGCGATTCAGGAAACCCTGAGTCCCTCCATCGGCCTGGATCTCCACCGATTGGGCGCCGCTGTGGCCGCTGGAGGTGTGCAGGGTCACCTCACTATTGATCGTCCATCCGGCCGCCTCAAGATCGGATTCGGTGGTGTATGAGTCGAAATCATCCTGGAAGAACATGGTGCACGGCTCGTAGCGGTTCTGACAGGCGTAGCCGTCCGCGGGCCGGTACAGACTGCAGGTGTCAAACTTCATTGAGCCGGATTTATCCAGCACCAGCGCCACGTCAAAAGTGTCCGAGCGCTCCGCCGTCCCCGGTGTTCCCACTTCCACTGTGTCGAAGCCCAGTAGACTCATGAAGGCCACAGGGACCGTTTGACGGGCGTTTACCCCCACCTGATAGTGGACATTCTCGTGTTGGGCGGGGATGACCAGGCTTGCGGAAGTGCAGTCGCTGGGAGATTGGATACCATCTGCCAGCGAGTCGATGCGGAACTCGCCGGGGTCCCCTCCCGGCGCGTCGGGCTCAGGGGGAAAGACGATCTCGAAGGAGAAGTCGGGGCCGGCTTCATATCCGTTGGTGCGCAGATACTCCACGGCGCGCACACAGGCAGCGCGCACATTGGGAAGCTCATATCCGGCAGCCAGCGAGGCGGCGTCCACGGCCTGCCCCAGCCATATCCTGTGCAGGTACAGCACGCCTGTGTCAATCGCAAAGCCGACGAAGCCGACGATTCCCACAAAGGCAAAAGCGACGATCATCATGCTTTGACCGCGGGAACCAATCTTTCGGAGCCGCTTCAACCCTCGCATATGCTTACCTTTGCCCACGCCTCGCCACCTCTTCTTCCTCCCCACCCATCAGGTTGGAACACGCTGTCGCCAATCGGACCGCTCGCACCCACCCACAGCCCACCCGTGCGCCTGATTCTCCTCGAACCACGCTAACCCCACGGGCTGCGCCGGAACAGAACCCGCATCACGCTCCGCCCCGTGACCGGGATCACCGGGGGGATATAGTCCGCCGAGAAAATCGTGTTCAGCACGAGATCATGAAGGTAGAAAGCCTCCACGACGACGACATCATTCCGGCAGCCCAGAGGCTCTTCACACAGCTCCGGATCGTTGTTGAAGGCAATATTCTCCTGCCGCACGGTCGTGAGATCCAGGGCCGACCCACCACAAGGGCTCTCCAAGCAGATCTGGGAAGTGACATCCAGGTCACCAAGCTTATAGGTCTCAACGACCTGATAGCTGCCATCGGGATCTACATCTATTTCACTCACCAGGATGGTGGCATTGGCATTCGCGCCATACAGGCGGACGTTCAGGGCGTTCATCGCCAGTTGAGTCACATCGGCGATATCCTGCGTGGGTAGATGTAGACCACGCGAGCCAAAACGAGCTCCCTCTCTGGCGGCGGTCGCCACCGTCACATAGCTGTGGACCCACCAGCCCACCTCTGCCATGGCGGTAAAGATCAACAGCAGAATGGGCAGCAGCAGAGTGATCTCGGCCATTGACTGGCCGCGGGCTTTCTTGGATCGTGATTTCCGTCTTAGCGGCATCCTCGTACCTCCCCGGGTTGTTCACATCTGACAGGCGGAGCAGTTGGGATCGGGGTCGCATGGATCCAGGGGCGCCTGTCCCGAAAGCGGCTCCTGGGGGAGGAGCGTGCCGTCCCCCTCGAAGTACCCATCGCCATCGGTGTCGGGATTGCTCGGGAGTGTGCCGTGAACATCTCGCTCGTCGGAATCGCTCCACCCATCTCCGTCTGTGTCGAGCGGTGGGAGCGGCGGAGCCGGCGGCACCTCGGGGGGCGTGTCCGGCCCACCCCCTTCCCAGGGCTCATTGACCATCTGGGTGGTGCCCGTCACCCGGATAGTCGGCAGCAGTGCCGCCATAAGCGGGTTGACTACCGGATGGTTGTAGATCACCATGACCTCCACCTTGGTGCGCGCCACCCCCGGATTGTCGAGCTGCGGCTCCGCCCCAAAGGAAGGGCTGCCGCGCACCTGGACTCCGAGAAAGAATGGTTTGGTGATGTCGGTCTGATCATCCTCGACCAAGAGCCCTTGACGCGCCATGCCCCGGGCGATGTACGTGATCCAGTCCAGCCTGCAGGTGAGATATTCATCGGGCAAGGTGTAGGGAGCACCAGTCTCCGGATGGCCCAGGGCTTCGCAAGACCCTTCACCGTCGCTGATCCAGAGGGGGGGATTGCCGGTAACTGCGAAGCGCGCCGCCTCGCGGGCCGCATATTGCACCGCCAGATAGGAATGCATCCAGCGGGCGACTTCGATTAGTCCGAGCAGGATCATCAGCAGCAGGGGGAACGTCATGCCGAATTCCACCATGCTCTGGCCTGCCCCTCGGCCCCGATCGAGTGTACCTCTCATCCCACTCCCCTTCGCTCCCTCCGGCTCATGGGTGGAGCGATGTCTTAAAACAGAAGCCCGTGGCGCTGGACTTCGACAGCCAGGCCACGAGCGGCTTTCATTCCTTTCGGAGGATGGTCCGTTCGTTTCGGTAGCTGGCTATCATGGCTGAGTATCTCAGCTGTAGACCCTCTAGCTTTGCGCCGTCACCTTTCGGTGACTCTGCCATTTCGACGAAATGTGCACCGGTGACGGCCATGTGCGCCGCCGCCGCCAAGGATGTAAGTATTTTGTAAGGTCGTTATTAGCTTATCACCCGCCCCGAGGGCTCTCAATGGGCCCACGGTACCACGGGAAGGCTCGGAAAGCGTGACTTTCAGGCTACTCAGTGCCGGGAGCCCGCTGCAATCCGGAAGGGAGCACATGCAGCGCAGATCTACGGCTGACGGGCATGATTTCGGACACGATTCCTCCTCCAGGAGATGATCGGGGTGCGAATCCCTTCGCTGCCCAGGCGAAGCCACGGCGTTACGGGTAACGGGGCCCCGTCCGCTCGCCTCGGTGGGGAGCGGACTGGGCCCCGAATTGGGCAGGTTTGAACTGTGCTGCCTAGGCCATGCGCGTCACGCCCACCTGGGTGACGATGTCATGCGCTGCCAGCTCTTCGAAGAAGGGCTCGGGATCCAGCGCCAGTTCGGGTGGGTGCACTCCCGGCGCTATGCGCCCCTCTCCCAGCCAGATGGCGGCTATCGCCGGCACGGTCCCTGTCGGGAGGGCCCCCTTGACCGTCAGAATCCCCAGCCGGTAGGTCACCGGTTCGCCATCCTTCGTCCCGCGCACCTCGGTCACGATCTCTTTGGTCCAGTTCGGGGGTTCGTTCGTAGGCGGAGAGAGCATATCCTCCAGCGAGTAGACGTGCTTTGCCAGCACCTTGTTCATCACCTCTTTGGGGACCACCCGCTGGCCACTCACATCCACAGGATCCTCACTGTCGAAGCCAAAGTCCGCAATAACCCGGATCTTCTCTATGGTTTCCTCCGGCATACCCCAGTAGTCAATCTTGAAGAAGCACTCTTTGACGCCCTTATCCTTAAAGGATACCGGCAGCGTGGCGACCTCGGAGTGCAGGGACAGGTGCATGGGCAGCAGCCCCACGGGAGGCGTGAACCAGTAGTCCTCGAACTCGCTGAGCGGCTCCTTGGCCACGAACTCCCCGTTTTCGAACACCATCGGCGACTGGCGGATCTCATCCAGAATGGTGACAGGGGCATAGGAAAAGCGCAGGTCGTCCGGCGGCGGGGGCTTGATGCCATCGTAGATGCGGATGCTGTCGATGGTATCCAGACGATCGGCCGCATAGCGCGCCTGCAGATTGGGACACCCTGGGGCCGAGCCAGTGCACAGCACGGCGCTCACCCCGGCGCTGGCGAACTGATCGTTCAGCTTGAGCTGTTCACGCGTGCCATAGAACAGCCCCCCCATATCTGTGTAGGGCACGCCTGCTTTCATGCAGGCGTCCATCACTTCCAAGTTGGTATAGTAGACGGTGGCGTTCAAGCAAGCATCCGCCCCCTTCAAGGCGCCCATCAACTGCTCTTCATCCTTGACATTGACTTGCCGAAAGGTCACCTTCGGGCTCTTGATGATCGAAGTGACAATCTCCGCGTTATCCACGTTGATATCCGCCAAGATCACCTCGTCCACTCGCGAATCCCCGGCCAGTTTCTGGACCGAGATGCAGCCCATGCGTCCGGCTCCGCCCAGTACTGTGATACGCATATTCGTCCTCCTAGATTGAGATAAATCTTACCGGAGCCGCGCGCCCCGGCACGTTCGCAAATTGCGATCGCTCACACAGCGCGGCCCGCCGCGCTCCCTGAACGTCTTTGATTCCACACCAACACTGCGCAACCGTTCATATGATGGATCCGGGCGGCAGGGGCACGCATCCTCCCGGCCCTATGTCTCTTCTCCAAGACTTTTCCGGTACTACCGGCAGCAGCCGGAGCTGACGGCCGCGCCGGCACCGCCGCCTCCGCTTCGAGCCTGCTCAGCGCTTGGCCTCCTTGACGGCGTCCTCCAGCGCATTGAGGGTGTCGGCGACATCGGCCTCACTCAGGGAATAGGAGAGGAACCAGGGCTCCCGACCATCCGCCTCCGGGAAGAAGCCACGCTCGATCAGGCCCATGGCGACTTTCTCATATAGTTCGGTGTCCGTCTGCATATAGGATCGCAGATCGGTGGGGGCTTCATCGGTGCCCAACACAAAGCCGAACATCGGCGGCGGGCCCTGGAACGCATGCGGAATCCCGGCCTCGCTCAGAACCTCGCCGATGCCGCTCTTCAGCAATTGGCCGCGCTCGTTGATGGTCTGGATGATCGGTTCACTTTCGAGCAACTCCAGCGTCGCCGATGCCGCGGCGGTGCCGACCGCGTGCCCCGTGTAGCTGCCCCCCATCGCCACCTTGCCCGGCTCGATGGTCATCATGACTTCCTCCTTGCCCGCCACGGCGGCGATGGGGAAGCCGTTGCCCAGGGACTTGGCGTAGGTGACCAGGTCCGCCTGCATGCCGAAGTACTCCTGTGCGCCGCCGTTCGCCACCCGGAAGCCGGTCTTGACCTCGTCCATGATCATCACGATGCCGTACTCATCGCACAGCCCGCGGATGGCGTTCAAGAACTCCCGGGTCGGCATCAGGCTGGACACGTTGCCCAGGATGGGCTCCACGATGATGGCCGCGATTTCGCCCCAGCGGGCGCGCACGGTGCGCTCCAGCAGGTCCACATCGTTATAGAGGCACATGATCACATAGTCTGCGATGCCCCGGGGGATGCCGGAGCTCATGGCCACGGCGTTGGGGCTGCGCCTCGACCCGGCCCCTGCCATGGGTGTGCCAGCGGTGCTGAACAAATAGTAGTCGCACATGCCGTGGTACTGGCCCTCGAACTTGATGAATTTCTCCCGTCTGGTGTAGGCGCGCGCCACACGCAGGGCATGCATCGTGGCCTCCGTCCCGGTGTTGGAGAGGCGCACCTTGTCCACATTGCACAGACGCCGCACGCGCTCGGCCACATCGATCTCCAGGGGGGTCGTCAGCGCGAACAGGTTGCCGTCCACCAGCGCATCCCGGATCCTGTCCAAAACGGGCGGATAGGCATGCCCCAGAATAACTGGCCCCCAGGCGTTGCGGTAATCGACATATTTCTTGCCATTCGCATCCCAGATATAGACGCCCTCCCCACGGGTGATCACCGGGGTGTCATCCCCCCAGTAGCGGAAGTTGGAGTTCACCCCATAGGCGATCGATTCCCTCGCCCGTTCGAACATTTCACGCATCTTGGTCTTCTCGGCACTCATATTTCTCTCCTTTTCATTTCGCCGGTCGCTGAGTCTGAGCCAGTCATCCACCCCTGCGGGCGCTTTTCACGCCTCCCGCGGCTTGCGACCATCCGTATTGCCCGATGCCCTTCAACCCAACTCCATTCCAAGCCCTTTCTCAACCGCCCGCCGGTAGACCGCGGGCAGAATGGCCGCGTACTCCCCCCAGATCCCCAGGCCGAGAAAGACGATGATCTCGTCCGGAGACTCCCGGCCCGGCGCCGCCCCTCCCACCACTTGGGCCCACTCAGCATGCACGTCCGATTCTCCGAAGCGCCCCGCCTCCGCCAGTTGGATCAGCTCGGGGGCGCGCGGGCGGAGGTATTTCCAGCGATCTACGATCACCTTGTCCGCTCGCGTGATCACATCCAGGGCTACCTCTTGGTAGGAGCCCAGTTTGGCCACGAACGCCCCCGGTTTGAGCCAGGCGTGTTCGACCAGCGCCTGGTCACCCGTGGTCACGGTGATCACGATATCCGCATCTTCCACGGCGCGCCGTCGCTCTTCCAGCGGGACGGCCTGCACGTTCAAACCGAGCTTTGCGCTCATTTCCCGCGCATACGCCTGGGCGGCTTGCAGCCGGATATCCAGCACGTAGGCTCGCTGCAAGGAGAAACGTTGGCAGAGCGCCTCGAGATGCATATGCCCCTGCAGGCCGGCCCCGAAGACGGTCACGCATTTCGAATCCGGGTTGGCCAGGACAGCAGCCGTCGCCGTCGTGGAGGCGCCGGTCTTCAGGCCGGTGACCCAGCCAGCCTGCATCAGACACACGGGGAAGCCTGTCATCGCGTCGAAAAGCAGCACCATTGAATATGTGGTCGGTAGGTCATGTTCCTCGGGATTCCCCGGGAAAAAAGAGAAGGTCTTCACAAAGGCCAAATCCTCTCCCTGGAGATATCCGGAGAACGGTTTGATGAACCCGGCGTCGTCCACATTCATGTAGAACTTATCCCCTGCGACCTCACCGCGCGCGTCGGCCCGGATCCCCTGCTCCGCGAGGTCCACCGCTTCGGCGACGGTCAGTGTACGGCGCACGTCATCCTCGGTCAGAAAGATCATCTCATCGCTCCTGAGCCCACCACCCTGAGTTCTCGAGCCAAATCGGCGGGGTACGGTTCCGGATTATTCCAGGATCCGATGGTGCACCTGCAGGCTTCGTTCCCGCAGTTCATCGAACAAGATGTCGGGGTCGATGGCCAGCTCCGGCGGCTGCACACCCCGCAAGCCCACATCCCCACGGGCGATCATCTGCGCGCCGATGCTGAGCGGCAGCGCGATGTTCTTGTAGTAGGCCGCCTTGCCGCCCCATTCCTCTTGCGGGGGATGCTCATTCCACAGGCGGATGGTTCTAGGCGCGCCGTCTTTCACCCCGATGACGTCCACTACCAGCCCGTAACCCCACACCGGGGTCTCCTTGGTCTCGGGGAGCTGCAGCAGAATGTCGTACATCAGATCGAAGGGTGACGCCGTGGCCCCTTTAACCCGGATCGGCTCCTCCCGATAGAGGCCTGATTCCAGCATGGCATACGTCAACCGCATGGCCTTGGGGGGGAAGCAGCCGTGCACGGAGACTCTGCGGGCGCCGAGCGTCTTGGGGAACGTGCGCGTCTCCGGATGGGGGATATAGTACACGTCTTGCTCGCCGATCTGCCCGCCAAAGTCCACAGTCTTGCGCCCCTCGAAGGGGCCCACCCAGACGAACTCTCCATCCTCATAGTAATAGCGCGTCTCGGTCTTGGGATGGAACTCCCATAGCAGCGTGGTGAGGAGCCCTGGTGCGGGCGCGGAGCAGCGGAAGGCGGCGAAGTTGATCTGCACCTCCTCCACCTCATCCAGCATTTCGGCGCCTTTGCGGCCCATGGCGTTGGTGATGCCCGGTGTTGCCCCCACGCCGGGAATGAAGATCAAGTCCTTCTCCTTGGCCGCCGCGTCAAAGTCCCATTGGGTCTCCTCAGTGGAGACGTCCAGCCCGTTCACGCCGGCCTCGACGCACGCTCGAGTCACCACCAGGTCATATTTCCACGGCAGGCCGTTCAGGACCACATCGAAGCCTCTGAAGGCACTCACCAAGCCGTCATAATCCCCGGCGTCCACTTTGAGCACGCTCAAGCGCCGGTCACCGATATCGGCGGCCAGTCTCTCCGCCGCCTCAACATCCAACTCTCCAATCACGATTTCGTCAAAATCCGAATACTGGGCGAGATCGCGTGTGGCGTGCTCGGCCACCGCGCCTGCGCCCCCCAATGATAGCACACGCATTTTGGACTCCTTATTCACAGCGGGCTAGAAACGCGGAGTGTTCGAAGAACCCGCCTCCATGATATTCGCCATCCTTACCCTTGTCAAGAAAGCGCTACGATATTCGTAGCCCCATCCGGGATGTGGCCGACGGGGATCGGCTTCAAGCCCTTGAGGACCTCGATGGGTCGTTTGTCGGCGAGCGCGGCATGAGCGGGAGCAGGATATGGGATGGGCCCTCCCGATCATGGAAGACCTTCTGGTGGGCGAGGCGGGGCTCATCTTCCTGCCCCAAGGGGCCGGCCGTGTTCGGGTTGCGGTCGAAGCGATTGAAGTTGCTGCTCGAGATCTCGACACGCACCCGGTGGCCGGCGCGCAGCACATAGCTGGTCGCCCAGAGGTCAATCGAATACTCATGGATCTCCCCCGGTGCAATGGGGGCGGGCTCGCGGTCTGAATCCCGATAGCGCGCACGGATGATCCCCTCCTGAATCATCTGGCAGTAGCCATCCGGGAACACATCCACCAGCGCGGCGGTGAAATCGGTGTCGGGCGCGGAGGAAGCTGCGTATAGGATGGCCGTGATCGGCCCGGTGATCTCCGTATCGGCGGCAAGCGGCTCCGATGTATAGACAAGCACATCGGGGCGATCCTGCACTGGCCCCCGATCCTTCATCCCCTTCGCCAAGTACCAGTAATCCACCCCCAGGGAGTAGGTCACAGGATGCAGAGGGTCGTAGGCATATTGATCCGGGGGTTCGACTTCGGGGGAGGTTGTGTTCAGGCGGCCGTCCCCTCCCCTCGTATTGGCGGATCCGTTGCTGTGGAAGTAGAAACGGCTCTCCTGAGCTCGCGCGAGCGGCCATTCCCTCTCAAAGCGCCATTTGTCTTCTCCGGTCACGAAGATCTCAACTGGCGGCCTTGCATCCCAGCCGTTATCCATGCCCTTCAGAAAACGATCGAAGAACAGTTCATGCCTATCGAACAGCCAGGCTGCCTCCCACTCCCCGCCCAGCCTCAGGCGCCCGATCCGATTGGTGCGCTCGGTCGAATGCTCGTGATCGATGGGCGCCATGACCAGCCATTGCTTATCCCGCGCCGCAGGATCCTGTGCGCACTCCCGCATCATTCGCCAAGCATCCAGTGTGCCGCCCGTGAAGGTGTCATACCAGCCGCCGATATGCAATATGGGGATCGAGATCTGATCGATCCGGGTGTGCAGCGAGCGTTCATCCCAGTAGGCATCCCGGTCGGGGTGGCGAATCGTCTCTCGAAAGATCTCGGTCCCCAGGCCGGCGTCATCGGCCATATCGATCAAGGGCAGGTGCCAGAAGTTCAGGCGCAGAGCGTTGCGCACCGTCTTGGTATCCTGGCGGGCCATCCACCCGCCGATGAGCTGCAGGTTGAAGGCGCCTCCCGTGTAGTTCAAGCGATAGGAATCGACGTCGATATCCATCGGCGCGATGCACTTCAAATTGGGATGCCGGCTGACGGCCGCTGCCCATTGGGTGTGCCCGTAATAGGATTCCCCCATCATGCCGATGTTGCCATCGCACCAGAGCTGGCGCGCGATCCACTCCAGGGTGTCGTAGCCATCTTCGATTTCGTTCGCCATGGCATGGAAGTCCCCTTCCGAGGCCCATTTGCCGCGCACGTCCTGGATGACGCAGACATACCCCTTTCTGGGCCAGAAGCGGCCGTAGGCTGGCATATAGGTATAGTATTCCCCTTTGCCGTAGGGCAGCCGGATGAGCACCACCGGGAACTCGCCTTTGACCGGCGGCTTGTATATGTCGGCATATAGGCGCACGCCATCCCGCATCAGGATGGGGACGTCCTTCTCTACGGCGTGGCGCGCGTATTGATCCGGCGTGCTGCTGGGGATCCTCATGAATGGCAGAAGCAGGTGCTTCTCCAAAAAAGACACCGGACGCAGGAACCCCCAGAGAACGTCTGCATATGCAAGACGCAGCATGCGCCTGAGGCCTGTTTCTCTCATGGAGTGCACCCGATCGGCGAAATCACGAGACGCCCTTTGGGACGCTATGGGTAGTTGCGGAACAGCCGGTCATCGACATACACGACCCGGCCCCCGACCATGGTCATCGCCACCTGCAGATTGCGGATCTTGGTGGGACTCACCGCGTAGGGATCATCGGACAGCACCACCAGGTCCGCCAGCTTGCCTGCCTCCATCGATCCCTTATCCGCCTCCTCGAAGGCCACCTTGGCGCCGTTGATGGTGTACATGCGCAGTGCATCCTTCACGCCGACCCGCTCGTCCGCATTCTGATGGTTGATGAGCACATGCATGCCCAGGAAGGGGTCGGTGGAGAGCACGTCGGCCCAGTCGCTGCCGCAGGCGAGCAGCACGCCGGCCTCGAGCATGGTGCGGTTGCGATGCAGGCGATTCACCCGTTCCTCGCCCAAGTAGTAGCGGTATTCATCGTAGACCAGGAAGATCGGCGACATGACCGCGGCCACGCCCAACCGAGCCATGCGCTCAATCTGATGGTCAGTGAGCAGCTCGGCGTGCTCGATGCGGTGCCGATGATCGGGGCGCGGATGTTGGCCCAGGGCGTACTCATAGGCCCCCAGCACCTCCTCCGAGCAGCGGTCGCCACAGCAGTGAATCGCCCACTGGATGCCGGCAGCATGGACGGTCGACACCACGCGCTTTAGATCCTCTCCCGACACATACAGAATGCCGCGGTTATCGGGCTGATCAAGGTAGGGTTGCACGACCGCGGCCGTGTTGTCCGGCGGTACGATGTCCCCGTCGTTGAGCATCTTGGCGCCGACGCGGGCGCCGTACTTCGCGGAGAGATCTTGGACTAGGCCGATGTTCTCCCTCAGGTTGTCCTCGCTGATGTCCGGGAAACGGCGACTGAAGAAATCGAGGACGTCGTAGTAGACGACGAAGCGTGTGGCCAGAGGCTCGGAGAGCAGGAAGCGCGTCTGGGACTCATCCGCACCCGCGACGTGCGTGGTGGTGAAGCCCACGGCAGCGGCCTCCTCGGCGAAGGCGATATCCCGCTCGCGCCTCATCTCCTCCGTCACGGGCGGCTGCAGTTCCCTGGCGAAAATCCCGCGCAGCACCGCCACCGCGCCGACGAGGGGGGGCTGGGCCTCCGTCAAGATGCCGGTGGGCTCCCCCGTCTCAGGGTCCTTCACGATCCCCCCCAGATCTTCCCCGCCTTCGGCAATCACCCGCTCCAGCAGTTTGGTGTTCACGATGGCGCCGTGGTTCAAGCCCAGCGCGACGTAGTGATCGGGCGCGACCGCGTCGAGCTCCTGGCGAGTGGGCCAGCGCTGCTCCTTGAGATGCAGCGATCCGAAGCGCGGGCCCACGGGGTCCACTTTGTCGCACAGGATCAGCTCCCCCTCCGGCACCTGGCGCGCGTATTCGGCGAGGCGGGCCTGCAGATCCCCGATCGAGCGGCTGTACTGCACGGTGAACATCTTCTCTCCCGTGCCCATGGCGGTGTGGTCATGCGCGTTGATGAACCCGGGCAGGACCGTCCTGCCCGCCAGGTCGAGGATTTCCGTGCCGTCCCCCACCAGGGGCTCCATCTCAGTCGAGGATCCCACACCCAGGATCCGATCGCCGCGGATGGCGATGGCCTGAGCGCGCGAATCGGCCTCGTCCATGGGGATTACGTGCGCATTCGTAACCAGCAGATCGGCCGCGTCGCCGCTGGGTGTCTCCCGTCTGCGGCCCAGCAGGAAACGGATCGAACGGTTATATGTCCCATACTGCATGGCGTCCATACCTTTCTATGGGTTCTTCCCTCTAAGTCGCAAAGCATCCGCTGCAGCGAGCTTGTTGGCCGATAGATGGCCGTTCAACGAACCGAAATAGAGCCGGGGCGGGCGAGTACACCCGCCCGGCTTCTCATTCCGATTTGTCACTCGACGGGCGTATACCCCCAGATGCCATCCCAAGACCAAGTCATCCACCCGTTATCGGTGTCGCTGATGGCCCAGCGGTCGTTGCGGAAGGCCTCAAAGCGCTTAAGGAACGCGAGCTGGATGTATGGAACATCATCATGGATCTTCTGGACAATGTCATGGATATATGACATTCGCTCCGCACGATCGGGCGCATATCGTTGACCATAGTACAGCTCATCCATGGCGTCGTCGCAGTAACCGGCGAAATTGGTGCCCCAATCAATCGCGTCGCAAATGAACCACTGGAGTTGAAGATCCGGATCGAAGGTGAAAGCGTACTGGGTGATCGCAAAATCGTAGTCGGATGCCCTCATCATATCGTTCAGAGCGGCGCTATCAACGGCCGACGGCTGGGCATCTATCCCCGCCTCCGCAAGCCACTGACTCATCGTCTCGGCGTACACCAACAGATAGGAGTTGTTCGCATCAAACAACAGCTCCAGGGAAAGCGGTTGGCCTGTGCCGTCATTCATCTCGCGCACCCCGTCGCCATCGCTATCCATATATCCGGCTTCGTCCAGAATTCGATTGGCCTCTGCGAGATCAAAACTGTATGCCCTCACATCGTCGGGCGACCACGGGCTCAACGCGTGATCGGGCCCTGCATCAAAGAAGTTCTCGGAGGCGTAGGCCCTTCCATAGAGCACGGTGTCCACAAGCTGCTGCTTGTCGATCGCATGAGCGATCGCTTGCCGCACCCGAAGGTCTTTGATGGCAGGATTCTGGTTGCCATCCTCGCTGACGTTGAACCACATGTGGTATTCCATCTCAGGCGGATTCTCGACCACGGTGATCTCGGGAATGGCCTGCAGGGGATCCACCATATCCGGGCCCACATAGGTGACACTGTCTATCTCGCCGGCAATTATGGATTGGGTGGCCGCGTCCAAATTCGAATACGTGATGACAATGATGCGATCCACCGGCGGCTTCCCCATGAAGTACCCTTCGTGCGCGTCGAGTATGATGTATTGTCCCTGGACCCATTCAACCAGCTTGAAGGGTCCGGTACCTATATTCTCTGCGTTGTCAAAATCGTATACCGTCTCGGCATCGTACTGCCCCCAGATCTGGGGCGGAAGGGCGTAGACGTAGGGCAGGTTGTCCAAGAGGATGGGTTCGGCAAGCGCTTCATCCAGGGTGAGTTGTATCGTCCGATCATCGATCACCTTCGCCCCGAAGTTCTCACCCACAGCCGTCCCCAGCAACCAGGAGAGCGCCTCGTTGCCCGCCATGTAGTTCAGGCTCCAAGCGATATCGTCAGCGCCGAACGGCGTGCCATCATGGAAGGTGGCTCCACTCAAGTCCCTCAGGTGGAAGGTCCATGTGTACCCATCTTCAGATATATCCCAGCTCTCGGCCAGCCGTCCTCGCGCCCAATCCGCGCCCCAACTTCCATAATCGACGAGAGAGTCATACAGCACTTCCCACAACTGATATCCTGACCAGCAATAGGCGGGATTGAGACAGTCGATCATGTCGCCTTCACCCGATGTCGTGCGCAAAACCAGAGTCTCTCCCTCCGGCGCCACCGCTTCGGTGGGCTCCGCTTCTGCCGGGCTGGTCGGCAGCGGCGCCTCCGGAGCCTCCGGCTCTTCCGCTACTGGGGTCGGAGCCGGGCCACACGCCCCGGCCAGCAAAGCCATCACCAGCAACAATCCAATGAATAACCCATGTCGGGATTTCATCTCTGCTTCCTCCTGTAGCCGTTGTCCGATGGGCAAAATGCTGCGACGTGCTGTTCCAAGGTTTCCGATGGGCCTCCTCTCTGCGTCCAAATATCGGCGCCTCCCTAACGCCCGGAATGAACTCCTGTGAGCAAACCGGCGCGGCGCAACAGTCTGCCACTTTGGATGTCTTGAGAAAGGAATCCTCTGGCAAGCATGATGTTTGTGCGCGTTATGGGATTGCCCCCGCCCGTCCAGTGTCTTCCTTCCCCATCACCCCACTGCGGGCCTGCAGCCCTAGCTGCCCAAGGAAGAAGCGAGATCCCCGAAGAGATCGGAGCAGATTAGCTGTATCTCGCAATATCAACTAATAGATTATCACCAAGCGACGCCTAGGTCAATCGATTTCTACGAATTTCGTATTCAGGGTCAACAGTTGGCCAAGTTCACGTTACGCAAGTCCCCTCCGTAATGATGACGAGGATGAATCTGATGACCATCGAAGCCCGACCACCCTGCAGGCGCACTCCGGACGTTCTCAATCGCAAGATATGCGCACGCGGTGCCTGCCCATAGTTTATGCACGGCGGACTGCAAGCGCGAAAAAGCGAGGGGCGAGCGACATCGTGATGGAGGTTCCAGAGGGGAATCACCCTTGAAAGATCACATTTCCGCGCTCATCGCATTTCTTATCTGCCGGCACGCGAATATGTACTCGAAGGGCGCAGCTCATCGGATTGCTCAGGGCACTGTCCGCAGGGTCATGTCTGCCAGTCTGGGTATCGGCGTAATGGTCTGAACGCCGGTTGTGATGTCTCACTCGGGAATGACGAATCCTCTGGCTCAGGGGATGGTAAATGGGGTCGGCTTCTGGGCTTCCTTAGGGGGACGGATCCAACGCCATTAGCGGTCTGACAACACGGGAGCCCTCCGAGCCCGATAAAGAGGTGAGGCGATCGTCCCCAGCCCCGCTACCTCGGTCCACTTCCCTCGCGTGATTCCTGGCTCAATTCGGTCCGATAGCGGAGTGACTCGATCATGACATGTGCGAGGGGAGGTGGATCGAGCTTCATCTCATGACGGCTCCCTGAGCTCTGCCTCGCCGACCTCCTTGCGCTGGAATGCCACTTTGCCATCTAGAATGGTCATCTCGACCTGGATCAACAGCAGGTCGTCGGGCTTCACTTCCAGTGGGTTCGAGGAGAGGACAACCAGGTCCGCCAGTTTCCCCTCTTCAATGGACCCCCGTGTGCGTTCGTGGAACCCCGAATAGGCGGAGAATGCCGTGTACACACGCAGGGCTTCCTGCACGCTGATGGCCTCCTGAGGGCAGATTCTCACGCCATCGCGGTTCTTCCTGGCGACCATGCAGTAGATGCCGAAGAAGGGATTCACCGCAAAAGGCTGCGTGCCCGCGGTGTCGGAATTCCCGGGTGGCTGGAAGCCATCATCGATCAACGTGCGGTAGATGAACGCCCGTTCTTCAGGACCTAGCTGTGCATCGAAGTCGTCCGGTGCACCGTACATGAAAGCCGCGGTGGGCACCGGGATCGCCCTCACCGCTCGGAGCCGCGCCAATTGGCGGGGATCGGCCCATTCATTGCCGATATGCTCGATGCGAGCCCGGTGGTTATCGTGCTGGGGATACATGCGAAAAACCTGCTCCAGGGCTTCAATAGCCATTTCCTGGGCACCATCCCCAATGGCATGAATCCAGGGCTGCAGCCCTGCACGGGTGGCGCGGGCCAGCAGGTTAGTCAGCCCCTGATATGTACGGGTGAGCAGCCCCCACTCCGAGGGAGGGGCGGACAACCGCTCCGAAAAGAAGGCCGCCCGATCATCGCCATCCACGAAGATCTTCACCCCTCCGACGCTCAACCAGTCATTGCCAAAGCCTGCCGACAGGCCCGTCTTCTCAAGTTCCGCCATCTGGATTAAGGGCTGGTGGCCGGGGGGCAGCGTGTACCAGATGGCGAGGCGCACCGGAAGGCGCCGCTCGCGCAGCAGCTCTTGGTAAGCGCGAATGGCGTCCACGCTGATCGGGAGTTCATACACGGTGGTGATTCCCTGGGCGAGGAAGCTGTCGTGCAGCTCCTGGCGCAGGGCTTCCTTCAGGTCGTCAAAGCCCGCTCTGGGGACGGCCAGCAGGTCGAAGCCCTCCTCAATGACCCCTGTGGGCTCTCCAGATTCTGTTCTCCCAATGCGGCTCCCCGGCGGATCGGGGGTCTCCCGGTCGATTCCACTTGCCCTCAGCGCCTGGGAATTGGCGACGACCTTGTGCATGCTCCAGCGGATGGCCACCGGATGCTCCGGCGCGGCACGATCCAGCTCCTCCCGGGAGGGCAGGCCCTGCCCGAACGTGCCCTGCGCGACAATCCAGGTCCCTTTTGGCAGGTCTTCTGCGTGGCCTCTGATCCGTTCGACAATCTCCGCGCGGCTCAACTCGCGCACATCTTGCCAGAAGCGCTTCGCATATGTCCCCAACTCGACGTGGGTGTGGGCATCGATGAACCCGGGCACCACTGCCCGGCCGTCCAGCTCCAGGACATCTGTCCCTTCGCCAACCCACGGGGCGATCTCGTCGTTGGATCCCACCGCCGCGATATGATTGCCCTGTATGGCCACGCTGGCGGCCATATCATCGCCGGAATTCATGGTTATGATCTTCCCGTTGTGAAGCACAAGGTCGGCTTGCTTCGCCTTCATGGTGCGGTCTCCCCTCGTTCGGGTCGGTAGGGAGAAACGGCGGCCTCTCTCACCGCCCCTCGCCTGGGTCAATTTCCTGGATGAAGGACCGGCAAAGTGATGTGCGAGGCGTGTGCCTTATCATGATAGACCGTCTGCGCCGCCCGCATAACGCCGGCGCGCGTTCCGAAGGGGCCGGCCGTGTTCGGGTTGCGGTCGAAGCGGTTGAAGTTGCTGCTCGAGATCTCGACACGCACCCGGTGGCCGGCGCGCAGCACATAGCTGGTCGCCCAGAGGTCAATCGAATACTCATGGATCTCCCCCGGTGCAATGGGGGCGGGCTCGCGGTCTGAATCCCGATAGCGCGCACGGATGATCCCCTCCTGGATCAGATGGCAGTAGCCATCCGGGAACACATCCACCAGGGCGGCGGTGAAATCGGTGTCCGAGGCGGTGGAGGCGGCAAAGAGCATCACGGAGATGGGTCCCGTGATCCAAAGATCTTCCTCCAGTTTGGCGGAGGTGTAGGTCAGAACGTCAGGCCGATCTGCAATTTGTGCGCGATCGCGCAGTTCCTCCGCAAAATGCCATAGATCGGTGTGCAGCGATTCCGAAAGCGGATCCCGCGGATCATATACATAGCGATCCGGCGGTTCTTCCTCCGGTGGGACGCCCCCCAGACGGCCACCGGCCTCCGGGCCGGCTGCATCGCCATCGCTGTGGAAATAGTACGGCCGAAGCTCCGTGCCGGGGAGCGGCCAATCGTCGGCCTCGATCCAGTCATTCTCGCCGATCACGAAGAGCCTGACGCGCTTGCTCTCCCCGAAGCCATTGTCAATTCCTTTCAGCCAGTAGTCGAAGAAGCGCTCGGAATCCACCCAGCGCGACCACGCGCTCGAGGCGCCGACGGAAACTCGCCCCACTCGACGGGTCGCATCCGGCGTCCCTTCGTGATCGATGGGGCTGATGACCAGCCACTGGTTCCTGCGCGCTTCTATGTCGCCGCCGCACTCTCTTACCCCGCGCCAATCATCGAGCGTCGCTCTCAGGAACGTGTCATACCAGCCCCCCATATGCAGGACGGGGATGCGGATATCGGCATATCGCCCGTTCAGGTTGATGCGCTCCCAATACCCATCCCGCGCCGGGTGACGGATCCAATCCTTGTAGTAGCTGCACGGGATCCCGGCCTCATCCGCCAGTTCGATGAGCGGGAGATGGCGGTAATCCAGCCGGTATGGATTTTGATAGCGCTGGGCGTTCATCTGGATCGCCCAGGTCCCCATGGTCTGCAAACAGAAAGCGCCCTGGTTGTAGATCCATACACCGTAGATATCCATGGCGGTGGTGCTGGGGGCGATGCACTTCAGCTTGGGGTGGCCGCTGAGGGCCGCCGCCCAGGTCGTATAGCCGTAATATGATTCCCCGGTGGCACCGATATTCCCGTCGCACCAAGGCTGATGGGAGATCCACTCCAAGGTGTCATACCCATCCTCGATCTCGTGGACGAAGGGATCCCATTCGCCCTCCGAGCCGAACCGGCCGCGCGTGTCCTGCGCGACGAAAGCATACCCCTTGCGGGCCCAATAGCGGCCGATGGCAGGCATGAAGCAGTACATCTCGTTGATGCCGTAGGGCATGCGCGTCATCACCACCGGCAACTGGCCGTCCCCCCGAGGGCGATAGACGTTTGTGTTGAGCATAACCCCATCCCGCATGGGGACCTTGAGCCCTTTATCCACAAGGACGGATCGAAAGCGGTCCGGCGTGCGCGATGGGATCTCAAAGAAGGGCAGCTCGAAGTAGCGCTTCAGGGTCTCCAAGAAGCGCTCAGCGGACCAGCGCAGGTCGGCGAGAGGGAATCTGATCATCGGTTTTCACTCCACGGTTGTCCCCCGAGCGTGGGGCATCTAAGTTTCGATGACAGCGGCCTCCGGCTGGCTCTCCAGCTCCCCCAGGGCACGATAGCCGCTCGTCGCCAGGGAAAGCCCCAGCGTGCCGAAGAACATCAGCGCGCCCAAGATCACCATGGCCAGCGCTGGGCCGAGGTAGTTGGTGAGCCACCCCCCAAATAGCGCGATGAGCGCTTCCACCAACCCAACGATCGACCATACCTGACTGTATATCCGCCCGCGCTCCCCATCGGTCGTAACCTCCGCCCAGTAGGCGTTGTCGACCAGCCAATGTCCCGCCCAGCCGAAACCTTTCAGGAACCAGAGCACGAGCAGCGCTGCAAAGCCGGGCCGCGTCCCCACGAGCATGAGGGCCCCGCCCGCCAGGAGCACGCCGCCGATGAGCAACTTTCTGCGGCTGAAATCCTTCAGGCGCCGACCCAGGATGTACACCCCCAGAGTCAGGCTGAAGGCAGCCACTCCGGTCACCAGGCCGTATTCGCCGCCCCCCAATCCCAGCGTCCCCTTCACATAGGCCACTAAGGCCACGTCCACGGCGGCCCATCCAGCCGTCGCCACGCAAGTGATCAGCAACAGATAGCGCATGACAGGGCTTCCACTGATGCGCCGCATCCCGGTGCGAAGATCATCCAGGATGAGCCGCGCGAGCGGCACGGGGACGCTCGGTTGATGCACCCTGGGGAGGTGGGCTGCCGTGGAAGATATCGCCGCGGCCGCGAAGCAGATCACAACCACCCAAAACACCGGTGAAGCCCCCACCAGACCCACCAGCCAGCCCCCCAGTGGGGGGCCCAGGATCTCCATGCCGGTGATGGCCATGATATCCAGGGAGACGCCGCGCACGTATAGCTCCCCTCCCAGTACGCCGGGCAGCGCCGCACTGCGGGTGATGTCCACGGCCGGGCTCATCAGGCCGCTCAGGAAGACCAGCAGATAGATCTGACCCGTAGTGTGAGTGAATGGCAACAGAGCGGTGAAAAGCGCTTTCAGCGCGTACCCGCCCACCAGCACCGCCTTGCGATCGAACCGATCGGCAAGGAACCCCACCATGGGACCCATGATCACCCACGGGAGCAGCTCCATGGCCAGGGCGAAGGACACCCCGCTGGCATCCCCGGTCAACTCATATACATAGAGGGCGACAGCTATATAGGATATGCACCAACCTAGGGTGCCAAGTATGCGGGCGTACCAAAGCGCCCTGAAATCCCTATTCGCAAAGACGGCCTGGTACGACTCTCCGCGCTGCAATGCGTATCCTCGATGTCAACTTGATTGCTGCTCAGCGCGCCAGGCTATCTTCTTCAACTCCTGCTCGACGTCGTCGCCGAGCGGCATTGGCTGGTGGCTTGCCAGCAGGCTATCCACCAGATCGCGCGCCTGATCCAATAGCTGCGGTCTTCCCTTCGCTTCCCACGCCTCGTAGGAATCATGCCAGCCGAATTCTGTCAAGTACCATTCCCCGTTGCGGATCCCCTCTACGGTCGAGGGTTCGGCCATGAACCCGCCTCCGGGGCCGACTGCTTCAATCACCCCATCCAGCCACCGATTATGCCGCGTATCGATGCCTTGATATGCACGCCGGCAGATATTGTACACTTCGACGTCGATGACGAGCTGCTCAAGACTCAGGATCATCGATCCCCCCAACAGCCCCGGGCCGACAAGGATATCCGGCCAGGAGAGCACCGTGGGCAACACTCCCAGGGCGCGCTCGTATCCCGCCTGGATGCAGGGCACATGATGGTCCGCCCCACCTCCACTGCCTATTGCCGGCAAGCCATAGTAGCGGGCCATCTCGACGCCGGCGGCGCTCATAATCCCGCTCTCTATTGCACCTGCAGCCAATGTCGCGTGCCTCGGGTGCATGACCGCCAGAGCGGGTGCATATATAAACGGCGTTCCCGGCGCGGCTGCCTGCAGCAGGCAGAGCATGGCCAACACCTCACAATTGGCCAACGTGATCGTGCCCGCTAAGCTGCCCGGTGCCGTCGAGCCCATCAGAGGCATGGGCATGGCGGCGAGCGGAATATTGTAATCCAAGAGCGCCAGATAGGCGTCCGTGTGGGGCCCCTCAATGATCAGTGGAGATTGCGGACAGACCAGGAATGATGTGGGATGATTGCGTCTGATGGTCTCCTTGTCGCCGAAAATCGCTTGCAGCACCTCAAGATACCAGACCCCATCTTTGGCCGCCGAGATCCCATTTTGCACGTGCTTGGAGAAATTGCTGAACAGATGGCGCCAATAGTTGACAAGGTTGGCTGGCGTGCTCTCGTAGTCGCCAGGTCGCACCATCGTCCAATAGACGCCGAGTTCATCGAGACAATCAATCAGCTTGGTGCCCTGAAGCCAATCCTCGAAGGTGCTGTTCCGCCGGGCGCCGCTCTCCCTATCAAGCACAAAGACCCCCGAGCCATCCACGAGCAGCGTACATTCGCCGGCGTTCATCTCCAGGTCCCAGCCAGGCCGGCGAGCCCCCAGAGAGAATTCGTGGGGCGCTGAATGCAGGCAGTCTTCCACAAAACTGCGTGGAAAGCGCACCCTATGCGTGCCCTCATCCACGTGCGCGCCGGCATCTTTGAGAAACCCCCGGCCTTGTGCCGTATCCACCCTTACGCCTGTGCTGGACAAGACACCTAGAGTCCGCTCATGGATTTCGGCCTTCTCCTCTTCCGCAAGCACCCGAAACAAAGTCCTCATCCTTAGCAGCCTTCCTTTTCCTTCGCGCGATGCCATCCGGCCATTCTCGCATCCTAGAAAGCATGGAAATGGAATTAGAGTACCGCGATTGAAATCTGATACATCACAACCAGAGATTAACCGAACTCGCGTTCAGCCGCCCGCAGGATGCTCCGCAGTTCAGCTTTTTGTTCCCCCGTCAACGGTTGGGGGTGATAGTTTTCCAGGGTCCAGCGCGTCTTCTCCCGCGCCACTGCGATGGGATCACGGTATCCACCTCTCGGGGCGGGTTGCGACACGATCTCCGTTTCGAAATCCACATCCGCCCCGCCCTCCGCATAGATATCCAGCGCCCTCCCAGAGGGACAGTGGACGCCCGCCGCCTCAAGAAACTCAAGCGTCGCGGCCCTAAATTCCTCGAGTTGATCGTCGCTCAGGATTCGCACTCTATAGCCTGGTTTGAGCGGCTGCAGCTTGGGTGTCTCCCTGCAGCCCATATTGGATTCCCTCTTCAATTCAGGTTCTGCGCTTCTCGATCCGCGGCCGCCATGATGCGGTCCAGTTCGGATGACACCTCTTTTGGCAGGGGCTCAGGATTGTGGTTTTCATTCAGGCGCTTGAATTCTCCCAGTGCAATCTCGCGAGGATCACGCAGGTTTCCTTCGCTATCCTTCTCTCTGAATAGTGGTGAGAGGCGAAAGTCGCGAATGTGCTTTCGGGTGTGCTTCTGGCTTAGGAAATGGCTGCTCGGCCCCACCTCTTTGATCACCTCAAGTGCCAGATCTTCGGGGTTGAATTCAAAGTTGTGGAAGGTCTCATACACCTGCAAGCAGAGCTCATGTTCGAGGATAATCGCCTCCGGATAGAGGATCATAGAGCTTCCCAGCATCCCCAGATAACCACAAATCTCACCACCTGTGAGCGGGATGGTCAGTGCCCCATGCGCTGCATCGCTCCCTGACTTCCAACCAATCTCTTTCGCATCACTGCTCACGCTGCCGCCACCCAGGCTGGGAAGGTTCCAGGCATGCGCAAGTTCCACGGTGATGTGTTCCGCGGGCGCCGAATAATTCGGACTGTAGCCGCCCGTCTGTGGATCCATGAGGGAGACGTAGATGGAGTGAAAGACGGGCGCGCCCGGGTAAGCCAATTGCAGCAGGACCAGGGCGCTGATCACTTCGGCATCCCCCACCACAATGGCACCCAACGGAGTGGCTGGTGCGGTTGAACCCATCGTGGTCATGGCCATCATGCTGGTGGGGATGCCGGCCTCGGCAAACACCAGCGCCGTCTCAATGCCATGCTTGTCTTGGGAAAGTGGGGCGATGGTGCATATGTTCCCGTTGAATATGGGGCGCTTGCGTCGTTCCTCCTCACTCCCGGCGACCACGGTCGCCATTTCAACCAGGTAGGGGGCCAGCCGGGGGTGCATGGTCGAGCCGCCGCGAACGTGCTTCAGTGTGTTGGTGATCCCGGCGTGCGCTTCATGCAGGCGCGCCGTCTCGCCGTAATCCTGAGCGCTGACGAGCGGCCAGAAGAAGCTGATCAAGGGCAGGGCGTCGGAGACGCGGGCTAACATGGCTACGTCGGATTTGCGAGAGGCTCGTTTCTCGCGCATCTCGAGATCAATCACATGCACACCACATCCATCGGTCGCAAGATACGATCTCTTGCCATCCAGAACGATATCGAAGCGTTCCTCTCGTCCCCCTAGCACAAAGGAGCGCGGCGCAGTTGCCATCGCTTTCAATACCAAGTCGGGAGGGATGCGCACGATCTGTGTGTTGAAATCAACCTCGGCGCCGTGGTCAGCGAAGATTTCCAAGGCCACCTGCGAAGGGAAATGGACACCGACCTCTTCTAACAACCACAAGGTCCCCTCCTTGAGGGTTTCGATCTGCTCCTCAGTCAAGATCTTGCGCTTGTGAGATGTGTCAAAGGCGATGATAGCAGGCGTCTCAGAGTACATTTCATGATCCTCAGTTGAAGGAGATTCTCCTCCGTCTTGATCAGTCTCTCGAAAACAAGAGCGCTCTTGCTCACGGTAATCTCAGTGCGTTGTCTACAGATCCATTTGACAACCAATCGAGCGCCCAGACCGCCCAACTGCAGAACTTGACTGCTATTGTCGATATATTTTCTCCGCTTCTCGATCGGCTGCCCCCATGATTCGACCCAACTCCTGGATCACGCTATCGGGCAATGGCTCGGGATGATGCGTAGTCTCCAGGCGCCGGAACTCCTCTTGTGCCACCTGGCGTGGATCCCGTCGATTGCCATCTCTATCCTTCAGCCCGAGCAACTTGGGCAATTGAAAATCGCGAATTCGATCGCGAGTGTGTTTCTGATTGAGAAAGTGGCTTCCAGGGCCAACCGCTTTGATCAGATCCAAAGCCATGGCGTCCTGTTCGAAATCGAAACTCTCGAGCATCTGATAGACATGAAGACATATCTCGTGATCTAAGACCAGTTCTTCTGGAAACAGTGTAGTCGCGCTGGCCACCAAACCCAGCAAGCCGCAGATCTCGCCTCCATAGTGGGGGATGGCCATCGCTCCCATGCCGACCTCAACACCTGACTGCCAGCCGAGCTCGGGGGCATCACCGCTTACTCGAGCGCCGCCCAAGCACGGCACCCTCCAGGCGCGCGCCAACTGGGCGGCAATCAGATAACTCGGCGATGGGGCTTGACTGATATATCCGCCGGTACGCGGATTCAACAATGAAGGGATGATCGAGTGAAAAACCGGCGCTCCAGGGAATGCCAGTTGAATCAGCACCATCGCGCTGATCACCTCGGCATCGCCCTGTACTATCGCGGCGTAGGGCGTTGCAGGTGCGGTGGAACCCATGGTAGGCATGGCCATGAAGCTGGTGGGGATCCCCGCCTCGGCATAGACCAGCGCGGATTCGATGCCGTGCTGGTCGTTCGACAGCGGTGCGATGGAGCAGATATTGGCGCACAACGGTGGCCGAGCGCGCCGCGCCTGCTCACTCCCGGCCACCGCCGTGGCCATCTCGACCAGATAGCGTGCCAATCTTGGGTGCATGGTCGAGCCGCCACGCACATGCTTCAACGTGTTCGTCAATCCCGCATGCGCTTCGTGCAGGCGGGCTGTCGGACCATAATCCTGCGCGCTGACCATCGGCCAATAGAAGCCGAGCAGTGGTAGGGCGTCGCTTACACGGGCCATCATCGCTACATCGGATTTGGTCGACGATCGCACTTTCCTTATCTCAGGATCGACGACGTGCACTCCCGTGCCGTCCGCACATAGATAAATCTGCTCTCCATCCAGCGCCAAATCGAAGCGCGGCTCCCGCCCTGCAAGCACGAAGGATGGTGGAGCCTTTGACATCGCTTTCTCCACCAGATGCGGAGCCATGCGGACGATTTGTCTCTCCCAATCGATTTGCGCACCATGATCAGAGAGCAGTTCAAGCGCGACGTCTGAAGGGAATCGAACTCCTACATTCTCCAGGATCCATAGCGTTCCACTTCTCAGACGTTCGACCTCGTCGCTGGTCAGGAAATCTCTGCGGAATGTTGAATCGAAGGAAAGGATATCAGGCGTCTCGGAAAACATGGCGATTCCGTATTCTCAGCTCAGCGCCTCATCAGCCTCATCGAGTATCTCTTTCAGTTTTGCCTCCGCGCTCCGCGGCAACGGTGGGGGGCGGTGCTCCGCCAATATGCGCTCCGCGCCCTCGTGCGCCAGATCCAGCACATCTCTTCGGTTGGGCGGCCAGATGGGCACATACTCCGCCCGTGTGTAGGCGCGAGTCTCCGGTTGGTCCAAGAAATGGCCGCCGACCCCCACCCGCTCGATCAACTCGGCCTGCAGGTGATCCGCGTCGAGCGGCATGGATCCCACCATGTGCTCGATCTGGCGCGTGAGATGATTGTCGAGCACCATCTTGTCAAGCGACAGAACTTGATCCTGGGCCAGCAGGCCCATGCTGTAGATCTCATCCGCGCCCGCCAGATAAGCGGTCAAGCAGGCCGTTGAGGCTTCAAAGCCGTACTGCGCATCCAGCTTCGGAGAGGCCGTCGAGAGCCCGCTGATGTTGAAGGGCAGGTTGTAGAAGCGCGCCATTTCGCCCAGCGCCAAACTGCAGCTGCGGAAATTCGCACTGCCGCCATACCGGCCGGTCTTCATGTCCAGTTGGGATGCGCCGACCCCATAAATGATGGGGGCGCCGGGGTTGACCAATTGAAAGAGCACCAGGGCGCTGAGGAATTCGGCGTTGTGCAGCAGAGCCGTCCCCGCCGGCGCCGCCGGGGCATTCCCTCCCGCCAGGGGCATGGGATAGATCATGATGGGCACATCCATCTTGGCCAGTTCGATGCAAGCCTCGGTCATGGGGCCATCGTGCAGCAGAGGGGAAATGGTGCAATCGACAGCGGAGAAAATGGCGCGCAAACGATCCTCACCCGTGACGACCTTCGCCATCTCAACCAGGTACGGCACCTGTCCGGCGTGCAGCACTCCGGTGCGCACGTGTTTGCTGGTCTGGGTGAATGCCAATGAGAAGTGCGCCAAGGTGCGCAGGTGCGTGGGCACATCCTGCGCCGCGACCATCACATTGACAATCTCCAGCTTGTCCAACGCATCGGCGAAGAGCAGGCCCCTGCGCAGGTCCTCCGCTGTGGAGACGCGTTCCTCTCCAGTCTCGAAGACCACCGCCCGGGTGCCCTGGCTGTCGGTGGTGTGGTGCGATGCCCTGCCATCCAAGACGACGTCCCGTCGGGGATCGCGCGCCCCGAGGCGGAGTACGCGCGGCGATTTCTCCAGTGCCCACTCGACCAGATGGCGGGGGATGCCAGCCCAATTTCGATCTGCATCCACCCGGCAACCCGCCTCCCCCAGGATCCGGATCGCCTCGGGAGTATTGTACTCACTCCCCACGCGCGCCAGCAGGTTCAGGCTTTGCTCATGGATAAGCTCGAGTTGCTCGCGCCGGAGGGTCGGCATCAGCGTCAGCGACATTCCTGCTCCTTCCGGTGGGACCCATGGCCGCATCAGTCGCCGGCGGTGCTACCTGCCGGGATTGACCCTGAGCCCGATCGTGCTCCCGCATCGAAGATCGCTACATGCCGGCATCCCCTCAGAGCATGCTTTGATAGTGGCGAAGGGTCGCCCGCATGTAGTCCTCATCGAACTTCCCCGAAGGAGCTTTCGTTTCGAAGATCCGGTCCGGGATGCGGACTTGGGAGAGGGAAAACCCCTCGCGAGACTTGAAGGCATACTTGTTCTGGAGAATGTCAGCTCCCATTCGATCCAGGTCTGCTTGCGAATGATCAAGCCCTACGGCGGAAAGGGCCTCCAGCACCATATCTGGGTCATATATCTTTCGCGCGAAGAAACAGACTACCAGGCTGCTGAGGACTTGACGCCAGCGCTCCTCCTGCAGCAGTGATTCGGCCAACTTCTCGGGGGGGAGAAGGCCATTTTGCCCAGCCGCGCGCTCATCGACGCCGTAGCCGGCGCTATCGAGATGGCTGTGCCGAGCTCCGGAAAGATAGCCGGCGTGGCAGCCAGGGCCGGTGTGGTAACCGGCCATCTCGTTCCCACCGAAGGACATCGCGTACTCTTGGCCACCAAAGACGGCGGCCGCATGTTCCACACCGTGTGCCAGAGCTTCAAAGAATTCATTCGGCTGCTCGACAATCCGCCGAACGGCTTCAATGTAGGCCTCACATTCCCCAAAAGTCAGATGCAAGCCCCCTGTGTCTTCCGCAGTGATCAAACCGCGGGCCATCGCCTCCGTCGCCCAGGCGAGTGTTACCCCGGTGCTCATCACATCCATCCCCTGTATCTCTACAGCATCCATCAAGCGCAGCATACCTGACACATCGCGTATGCCGAGCATGCTCCCAGTGGCATAGATCGGCTCGTGATCATAGCCCAGCATGGTGGTCTTGTAGAAGTACCGGTCGCATTCGTACGGGACGCGCAGAGCAGCCAGGTGGATGCAAGCCACCGGACAATGGGCGCAGGCAACGCGCCTCCCGAGAAACTCCGCGGCCATCCGCTCGCCCGAGATGGAATCGGCGCCTTCGAAGCGGCCCGATTGCATGTTGCGCGTGGGCAATCCCCCCATGGCATTCAGCGGCAGGACGTTCATCGCCGTGCCCAATTCATGGTATTTCCGCATCAATTCGGATTCTGTGGCGGCCTTGAAGATAGAATCATAGACCTTGCGGAAGGCTCTTCGGTCAGCGATGGGCAGGCTCCGGTCTCCCTGGATGACGATCCCTTTCAGATGCTTGCTGCCGAACACCGCTCCCAGACCCAGCCTGCCGAAGTGCCGGTACGTTTCCGTGATGACAGAAGCATAGCTCACCCGGCGCTCGCCGGCTCGTCCGATACGCATAATTGAGCGCATCCCGCTGCCTTGCTCACGCTCCCGTATCACTGCTCCAACGGTGTAGCTGCTGCGCAATCCCCAAAGGGCGGAAGCGTCGCGAAAGAGCACACGCCGGTTGTCGATCACCAGATAGACAGGCGTCGCACTTGCACCGCGGATGACGACCGCGCCATAGCCGGCCAATCGAAGCGATATCGCGCTGCGGCCGCCTGCGTGGCTCTCGCCCAGCTCGCCGGTATGGGGCGATTTGAACATCGCCACCGTCTTCGAGGCCATCGGATAGATGCCCACCATCGGGCCGACGGCAAGAATAACCGGATTGCGCGGGCCGAGAGCATCCGCCTTTTCCGGGCATTCCTCGGTGAGCAGTTGGATGCCGACGCCGGTGCCACCAAGCCAGGCCTCGAATAAATCGGGGCGCCGCTCGACCCAGTACTTATGATGGCTGAGGTCAATATATAGCACCCGCCCCAATGGATCGTCACTCCGCATAGGCCCCCTCCTCTACGGTCTCCAGAGCGATGACATCATACGGGCAGTAGGGGGCGCAATACCCGCAATACACGCAGATGAGTGGTTTGTCCACGGACGAA
Organism: uncultured Anaerolineaceae bacterium; assembly: GCA_964388955.1. GTDB lineage: Bacteria > Chloroflexota > Anaerolineae > Anaerolineales > E44-bin32 > CAYMCO01. The sequence continues at coordinate 52,207 of CAYMCO010000022.1, forward strand.
CTCCAAAGCACCGCCCCGAAGGGGCAGGCTTGGACACAATTCTCGCAATTGACGCATAGGTCCGCCTTGAATCGCACCCCACCGCCCTCCCGTTTAGTGAGAGCATCAGTCGGACAGACGCGGGCGCATGGCGGTTCCGGGCAAGCGCGGCACACGATCACCACGAATCCCTTGCGAAAGCCGCCCGCGGAGTGGATCAGGATGCAAGAGCCATCCAAGCCGCCAGTGCCCAGCCGGCGCGCACAAGCGAACATGCATGCCTGGCAGCCGACACACCGGTCGATGTCGATCACGGAAAGTCTCTTCGGCATGAATTCTCCAGGATCGCCTTTCTAAAGAAGAGGGAACAGGCTCATAAACCGATGCGAAGCGCTTCTGGACGATGACTAGCCCAATTCCGTCTGCGCTGCTGCCAAGATGCGCGCCAGTTCTCGCTGCTTCGTGGTCTCGAGCGGCTCTGGATGGTGGTTCTTCAGGATCCAGTCGGTCTTCTCGCGCGCGACTTCCACCGGGTCTCGAAAACCTCCCTTCGGGTCCGGCTGACCGGTCAGTTCAGAAAACTCCAGCTGGCGGATATGCCTCCGCGTATGACGTTGACCGAGATAATGACCCCTGTGACCCACGGCGTTGATCACGTCCAAGGCCAGCATCTCTTCACTGGGATTCACACCCGCCAGATCCCTGCGCAGTCTATGATAGATATCCGAATCCATCACCAGCGCCTCGGGATACAGCAGTGTGCTGCCTCGCATCAACCCCATGCCACTGCCCGTCTCAGCGCCGCAAAGCACACACAGGGCAACCCCCTGTCCCTCTTGCCCCTTCTCCCTGTCCGGTCCCAGTGCGTCCCCACCAAAGGTGCCGGCCAGGGTTGGAACGCCCCACATATGGGCCAGTTCGACGCCAATTGCGTACACAAGCCCCGAGGTACACAAGTAGCCCCCAGTCCGGGGATGCATAACCCCGGGCATCATCGAATGGTATGTCGGTGCACCTGGGTAGGCCATCTGGATCAAGACCATCGCCGACACCATTTCGGCGTCGGCTACGGCGATGGTCCCTTCGAGGGTTGCAGGCGCAGTCGAGCCCGTGTTGGCCATGGACATGAAGCCCACCGGGAGACCCGCTTCGGCGAAGACCAGCGCGGATTCCATGCCGCCTTCATCCTGGGCCAGAGGGGCAATGGTGCACACCAGAAGTGATAGGGGTGGTCTGGCGCGCATGGTGACCTCATCTCCGGCGATCACGGTGGTCATCTCCACCGCGTAGCGAGCCATCCCCTCGCCCATGATCGTCTCGGACTGCACGTGTTTGACGGTGTTATTGAAGGAGGCATCGATTTCGTGCAACGGCGCGGTGGCCGGGAAATCCTGGGCGCTCACGATCGGCCAGTAGAATCCAATCGATGAGAGGTAGTCGGCCACCCGCGCCATCTTCGCCACGTCTTCTTTTCTTGAAGGCCGTTGTTCGCGCGTCTCGAAGTCGATGGTCTCGACGCCAGCCCCGTCCGTGGCGCAGTAGAAGGTATTCCCATCAAGGCGCAGATCGAACGCCTCCTGGCGAGCGCCCATCGTATAGTAGCGCGGCGCATGGGATAGCGCCTCCTCAACCACACCCGGAGGAAATCTGACGACTTGCCCCTCGAAATCCACCTGGGCGCCGTTCTGAGCGTAGATGGAAAGCGCCTTCTCCGAGGGGCAATGGATGCCCACCTGCTCCAATATCTCCAGGGTCGCCGACTTGAAACGCCCCGCCTGCTCATCGCTCAGGATGCGCAGATGAAAGGCGGGCACAATGGGTTCGATCTGCGGCGTCTCCGCGTACATGGATTTCATCCTCCTCGCCCCCCTGTATCAGACTTCAAGCCCACCAAATCAATCCGGGAGTTCCATCGATGAGGGCTAGGCCAATTCTCTTTCGGCAGCCTCCAGGATGCGCGCCAGCTCCCGGCGTTTGGCCCTCTCCAAGGGCTGGGGCTGGTGGTTTTCCAGAATCCACGCCACTTTCTCCCGGGCGACCTCGACGGGATCCCGGAACTTGCCCCCGGCATCCACCTGATGGGCCAGACCGGGCAGCATGCCCTTCCCCATGTGCGCCCGGGTGTGCGGTTCGCGCAAGAAATGGCCACCCGGGCCGACGTTTTCGATCGCCTCCAGCGCCAGAGTCTCCGGATCGACCCGCATCTCCTGGAGGGAGTACCGCGCCCGGTGATAGAGCTCATCATCCAGAATGATGGCCTCAGGGTAGAGCAGCGTGTAGGTCTCATTGAGGCCGATGCCGGTCACCATTTCGGCCCCCATAAGCCCCAGAACGAAGGGATGCAGCGCCACCTCTGCAGCCGCCTGCCAGGTCCCTGGCTGCGACGAGTCCGTCCCAAATCCCCCCGCCAGGCTGGGCATGCCCCAGTGGTGGGCGATCTCAACGGCGGCGAATATATCTCTGCTGTTGAGCGGATATCCGACATATGCTCCCGACCTCGGATCCGCCCAACCGGTCAGCAGGGAATGGTACACGGGCGCGCCGGGGTTCATCAATTGGATCAGGACCGCCCCACTGATGATCTCGGCGTCACCTACCACCAGCGCGCCGGCGTAGGTGGCAGGCGCCGTGGTGCCCAAGGTCGGCATTGCCATAAAGCCGACCGGTATCCCAGCTTCGGCCAACAGCATGGCTCCTTCCAACCCCTCCCGATCTTGAGTCAGCGGCGCGATGCTGCATAGGAGCAGGGAGAAGGCCGGTCGCTCCCGAAGCGCCGCCCGGTCGCCGGCGATCACCGTCCCCATCTCCAGCGCGTAGCGACACAGATTCTCGCCCATCAAGGTTTCGCTCTGAATGTGCTTCAGGCTGTTTTCCCATGCCGCATCCAGCTCATGCAGAGACGAGAGCCTCCCGCAGTCCTGGGCGCTCACCATGGGCCAGTAGAAGGCCATGGAGGACAGGTAATCCACCACGCGCGCCATGCGCCCCACATCCTCCTTGGTCGAAGCCCGGCGCTGGCGGGTCTGGAAGTCGATGACCTCAAAGCCACAGCCATCGGTGGTCCAGTAGCTGACCCCCTCCTCCAGCGGCAGATCCAGCTCCGGCTCGCGGCCCCCGAGTGTGAAATAACGCGGCACAGTGGCCATGGCTTCGCGCACCAAGTCGGGCGGCAACTTGACGATCTGGGTCTCCCAATCGACCCGGGCGCCGTGATCGGCGAAGATCGCGAGCGCCTTCTCGGAGGGGAAGCGCACCCCCACCTGATCCAGGATCTTCAGCGTGGACCTCTGGAGCGTCTCCAACTGGTCGTCGGAGACGAACTGGCACCTGTATGCAGAGCGGATGGGTGTGATCTCGCGGTTTGTCGCGGACATGGATCTCTCTTCTCCTGGAATTGCTCACCCCTGTCTCAGCGAAAAGCGCCCCCCCTGGTGGCGACATCCCTTCAAGAGTTGCCCCCCAGCGCGACCGGATGCGCTCGTGCCTACCACCCTGGCTGGATCATTCCACCCTGCCAATCACCTTGTGCGGGTCGAAGGCGTCCCGCAAGCCATCGCCAATGTAGTTGATGGCGATAATGGTGAGGAAAATCATCAGCCCAGGAAAGATCGCCAGCCATGGCATGGTGGTCATGTGCTCCTGGGCGTTGCTCAGCAGGTTGCCCCAACTGGGAGTGGGCGGCATGATGCCGAAGCCGAGAAAGCTCAGCCCCGATTCGTTCATGATCGCCCAGGCGACCTCCAGTGTAGCCTCCACGATGACAGGCCCCACTGCGTTGGGGAGGATCTCCAGCACCATGATGCGAGGTGTGGAGGCGCCGACGCTACGGGCGGCGATGATGAAATCCATCTCACGCAGCGACAAATAGGTCGCCCGCACCAGCCGCGCCACTGCCATCCACCCCAGGATGCCGATTACCACCGCAATGGTGATCACGTTGTTCCGCTGGACCAGCGGGAGCTCCATTTCCCGCAGGATGGCGGTCAGCAGAATGAGGACCAGGAGGGAGGGGAAGGCCAGCGCGGCGTCCGTGATGCGCATAAGCACGTTGTCAACCCAACCCCCGAAAAAGCCCGCCAGCGCGCCGATGGGCAGCCCGATGAGCAGCGTGATACACATCACCATGATGCCCACCGTCAAGGAGATCCGCCCGCCGTAGAGCACCCGGGTGAGGAGATCCCGTCCCAGTGGATCGGTGCCGAAGGGATGCCGGAGCGAGGGAGGTTGGAGCTTGTCGGCCAGTTGCGACTTCTCGGGATCATAGGGGGAAACGAAGGCGAAGATCATGGCGATGACCAGCACCCCCAAGATGATCGTCCCTGCCATGGCCCCAGGGTGACGCCGGAAACGACGCCAGATGGCATTGAGCATGCCCTCGTGCGGTCGGGCGAGCACCTCGCCCGCGTCGGCGCCCGCCAAACCTTTTTCTTTCGAAGTGCTGAGCAGATTCGTCATCGCGAGTCCCCACTAGTCATAGCGTATTCGGGGGTCCAGAAAACCGTAGGCGATATCTGCCGCCAGATTACTGAGCAGCATCAACGCCGCGGCGATGATTAGGATAGCCATCAGCACCGGATAGTCCCTGCGGATGGCGGCCTGGTAATACAGGCGTCCCATCCCCGGCCATGCGAACATGATTTCGACGTACAGCGAACCGGCGAAGATAGTCGGCAAATCGAGCGCGAAGATGGTGACCAGCGGTATTGCGGCGTTCTTAAGCGCGTGTTTATAGAGCACTATGCGCTCTGAGAGCCCCTTCGCGCGTGCAGTGCGGATGAAATCCTGGTGAATCACGTCCAGCATGCTGGAGCGCAGAAATCGCGAGTACCAGGCGATCCATCCCACCATGCCCATGGTGACCGGCAGGATCAGGTGATGGATCCAGTCCCACACGTTGAATTCCGCCCCCAGCGTCTTCATACCCCCGCTGGGGAACAAGGGCTGCCCGGTGACAGGGTTATTCAGCCACGCGAAGAACACAATGATCAAGATCAGGCCCAGCCAGAACTCGGGGATTGCCTGCCCGACAAAGGAGAAAGTGGTGACGAAGATATCGAAGAATGAGTACTGCCGAACCGCGGAGATAATCCCGATGGGGATGGCGAAGAGCCCCACCACCAGCAGGGTCACCCCCATCAGATAGATGGTGTTCGGCAAACGGCTGGAAATCTCCTCGATCACGGGCCTTCTATTTTGGAAGGAGAAGCCGAAGTCCCCGCGGAGAATCCCTTTTCGGGTGCCGTAGCTGTCCGTCAAGCCGTCGCCATCGGTATCGACCGGCATCCAATCGTTGCCCACCAACCAGATCACATACTGCAGCGGGACGGGTTTATCCAGGCCGAACTGGCGCTTGAGTTTCTCCGCCTGCTCTTTGCGGATGTGCCTGGACCGGCCGTGCCCCGCCAGCGGTCCCCCGGGGGCGAGGTTGACCAGCCCGAAGAGCACCACACTCACCAGGAACAGCATGGGTACCGCTTGCAGCAACCTGCGTATGATGTATCGGCTCATACCAGACTCCTCGCTTTGGATGCGTTGATGGGGCGAGGCGCGCCTCGCCCCATCAGCCCGTGGACCGAAAGACTACTCGTCCCAGGTCCAATCCTGGACGTTCCAGGTGATCATGTTGTTGACGCTCGCCTGTACACCGTGCAAGTGCTCATCAACAGCAGCCACATCCCAGCCGACGAACAAGGGGATGGTGGGAAGTTCCTCGTCCTGGATCGCCGCCATCTGGCAGAAGACCTCCTGGCGGTATTCCTCATCCAGTGTGTATCCCTCGTCCATGAGGGCATCGAAGTCCTCGTTGCACCAGCGCATGATGTTCCAGCCGCCCGACTCGGGATCGACTGCGTCGCACGAGTAGTACGTCCACAGGTAATCGAGCGGATCCGTGCCGACCCACCAGTCGTCCCACAGATTCAGGTCGAACTGGCCAGTGAGCTCCACGCCGCCATTCTCGTACGTGTCCCACAAGACTGCCCCCTGCATCACTGTGAGTTCGATATCGAAGCCCACGTCCTCCAGCCGCTCACCGATAAGTTGGTGGGCATTCTCAAGGGACTCACCGCCCCACTCGCTATAGGTCATGATCTCGAGGGAGAGCGGATAGCCTTCCTCGGCGCCCGTGGTGCAGCCATGGCATTCGCGCACACCATCGCCATCGGTGTCGGTCCAACCTGCGTCCTCCAGCAGGGCGCGGGCGCCCTCCGGATCGAAATCCGGCTTGGGAATGTCGCAATTCCACGGGTCACGGTTGAATTCACTCCATTTGGGCTCCGCCAGCCCCAGCATCGGGCCGTCAACAATCTCATCGATGCTGATCGCCATGCGGATGGCCTTCCGCACGTTCAGGTCGCTCAAGACGGGATGGGGCGTCTCAGTGGCGTCGATGGTGCCCCGGGCCGCCAGATTGGGCCACAGGTGTACCAGCCAGCGCGAGGTAGGCGCTTCTGAGATCACGATCCCGGGTTGACCTTGCAGCTCCATGTAGGCGTCCTCGCCCAGCCAGAAGTCCAAATCCGCTTCGCCCTGCTGGACCATGAGCTTGCGGGCCGAGGAGTCCGGAACGACGCGAATGATGATCTGCTCGATGTCAGGTTTTCCCTCCTCGTAGTAGTTCGGGTTGGCGGAGAAGATCAGGTGATCGCCGCTCACCCATTCGTCGAGGACGTAGGGGCCGCTGCTCAAGGGTTCGCGGTTGCAGTCCCAGTTGGAGAAACCCTGCTCGGCGTCACAGTAATGCTCCGCCCAGACGGTGAGCGCGCCGGTCCCGAACTGGTACTCGTAGGCGGGATAGGGGTAGGCGTAGTGGATATGGAGGGTGTAGTCGTCCACCGCCTCCATATAGTCGGTAGCTTCGGCGCCAGGCGCCCAATAGCCCGTCTCCGGATCGGAGAGCGCTTCCCAGGTGAAGACCACGTCATTGGCGGTCACCGGCTCCCCATCGGCCCACTGGACATTGTCCTTCAGCTTCCAGGTGACGTCGGTCTCCCAGGTCTCCTCATCGACCACCACTCCCCCGTTTTCGACGGTGGGGATTTCCGCCGCCAGCTCCAAATAGGGCTGATTATAGGGATCGAGGTCCGCCACCCCCAGCATCGTCATTTCCTGGATCAGGCGCTCATACCCGGTCCAGGTCAGGGTGCCGTTGAAGCTCGGCGGGTCCTCCGGGATGGTGATGACGATCGACTCCATCTCCGCCGCGGGCGCCTCAGGTTGGGTGGGCTCCTCCATCGGCGGTTCGGTGGCTTCCGCCCCGCTGGGTTCACTCGGCCCCTCGGCGGGCTCCGGGGTCACCTGCGGGGTGCAGCTCGCCAAGGCGACGATGGCCACCGCGGCCAGAAGCACGAAGGCGATTCGCTTCCATCCCCTGCTCTTGCTGCCAGACATATCTCCCTCCTTACTGGCAATTTCGACTGCGAACGTAGCTCGATCGCAGTCTGCTTCACGATTTGTGGTCCGTCTCAGCGATATGCGATCATCCACCTCCCTCCGACCTATCCCCGATTTCCGAAGTCACGGTAGGTTGTGCAACGCGGACGCAAAACGCCTCTGCACTCTCGTCCCGAACGCGAAGTTCAACGATCGTTGCCTCGCCAACCCCCTTCTCCGACAGCCCAAGATGCCCAGCGATGGTGGCCTCCCGTACCAGGGCCACGGCTTGCTTACCCCTCATCCACCAGCCGTTTTGCCATTGCGACGGCAGAGATGGCATCCTCGGCGTAGCCGTCGGCGCCAATCTCGTCCGCCCAACTCTGGGTCACAGGCGCGCCCCCGACGAGGACTTTGACCTCATCCCGTATGCCCGCCTCGCGCAGGGCCTCGACGACCTTCTTCTGCTGCAGCATCGTCGTCGTCAGCAGGGCGGAGGCCCCCACCATACCGGCGCCCACCTCCTGGGCCGCGGCCACGAATTCGCTCGCCGGCTGGTCAGTGCCGATATCCGTGACCTCAAATCCGTTGGCGGTCAGCATTGTGCCGACCAGAGTCTTGCCAATCTCGTGCAGGTCACCTTCGACCGTGCCCAGCACGACCCGCCCGCGGGTCTCACGCTTCTGGTCGCTCATCAGCGCGGGTTCCAGGATGGCGAGCGCAGCCTTCATGGCATCCCCGCCGATGATCAAGTCGGGAAGGAAGTATTCGCCGCTGGCGAACAGTTCGCCCACCCGATCCATGCCCACCGTCAGGCCTTTGTTGATGCACTCCAAGGCGTCCAGACCCCCGGCCAGGGCACCCTGGGCGAGTTCCGCCGCCCGCTCCGGCTCTCCGTCGATCACGGCCTGGGCGATCTCGTCAAAATACTCCTGATCAGACATGCTTCCTCCTCCAAGACACGAGATAAGTTTGGCTCATTCCCAGCGCCCGATCCACGCCCATTCGGTCAGTCCCTTGTATGGGCGCAGCATGCTGCACCCGCACAATCACTGGTGAAGAATGGCCTGACGATCCGGTCGCAGTGCAGAGGGTTTTCAATTCGTTTCTGAACGCCTCAACCCCGCGATTCTCCAGACGAACCTCCTTGGATCCACTCAACATTCATGCGCCCAGGTCCTTCTCGGCGCTCCGCGTTATGGCGCCCAACTCCGATTGAACGCTCCTGTCCAGCGGGGTGGGCGAATGTTCCTTCAATATGCGGTCGAATTCGGCGCGCGCTCGCTCACGAACGTCCAGATCGCAATCCGCCTCCACAGGATGAGTCAGGCGGGGAATCCAAATCCGACGCATATGCTCCCGGGTATGCCTCTGCCCCAGGAAGTGGCCTTTGGGCCCGACCGCCTTGATCTCGTCCAGGGCGAGGTTCTGAGCGCCACGCGCGATGCCCCCTGCCAGCACGCGGTTCATGTGATAGAGCTCGTCATCGAAGATGATCTGCTCCGGGACCAATAAGGTGGAGGCCTTGAGCATGCCCAGCCCCGAGGCCATCTCGGCGTTGTTCAGGGACACCATTAGCGCGCTGTATACGCTGTCCCGCCCAAGCTGCCAACTGGCGGCCTCAGCGCAATCCACCCCAAATGATCCCGCCAGGGAGGGGACGCCCCATTTATGGGCCATCTGCACCGCAGCGGCGTTGCATAGATACTTCTCGCCGATGCCGGCGATATATCGCGCGGTGCGCGGATCCATGACCGAGGCCAACAGGGAGTGATAAACGGGCGCGCCGGGCGCGACGAGCTGCATCAGAACCATGGCGCTCACCACCTCGGCATCGCCCACCGCCAGCGCGCCGGCGGCCGTCGCCGGCGCGGTGGAGCCCAGGGTGGGCATGGACATAAACCCCACGGGAATCCCGGCCTCCGCAAAGACCATGGCGGCATCGATGCCTTTCTGATCCTGGGCCAGGGGGGCGATAGTGCAGATCAAGGAGGACAGCGGCGGATGGCTCCGCATCCCCTCGGGGCTCCCCGCGATCACCCCCGCCATCTGCGCTGCATAGCGCGCCGCCTTCTCGCCAATCACCGTCTCGGTCTGGACGTGCTTCACCGTGTTGGTGAAGCTGGCCTCCAGCTCATGCAGGGGCGCGGCACGCCCGTAGTCCTGCGCGCTGACCATCGGCCAATAGAAAGCCACGGAGGCGAGGTAGTCGCTCACGCGCGCCATCATGGCCACATCCGCTTTGCTCGAGGCCCGCTGCTCCCCCGTCTCCCGGTCTACGGTGTGCACCCCAGAGCCGTCGGTGGCGAAATAGGTACGTGACCCATCCAGCAATAGGTCTGTGCCCTCCGCCCGGCCCGACAGCAAATAGGCGCGCGGTGCCTTTTCCATGGCGCCCTCCACCAAAGCGGGAGGCATACGCACCACCTGCGTTTCCCAATCCACCAATGCGCCGTGATCGGCAAACACGCCCAGTGCCCGCTCCGAGGGAAACCGCACGCCCACGTGTTCCAGGATTTCCATCGTGGCGTTCCGGAGCTCCGACAGCTGATCTGGGCTCAGCACCTCGAACTGGATGCGCGGCCAAACGGGCTCCGTCCTGTACAATTCCATCATCATCTCCCACATCCGCCGCAAAGACGCCTGATCGGCGTATCCGCCTGGGGGCACCCGTGATCCTCAGGCAGCTTCGAAATGAAATCCCTCCCCTTGATACCGGCGGACGATCCGTTCCAGCTCCGCATCGACCTCCGCCGGAAGAGGCTCCGGCCGATGGTTCTCGAGCAGATCAATGGCCTGCTCCCGGCAGCGATCGGCGATGGTCATCCCGCTTTCACGCCAGCCATCGAACGTCTCCCGGCTCAAGATCTCCGGCCGCCAATGCTCCATGTGCGCCCGTCGGGTGTGCCGGGTGCCGAGAAAGCTCCCCTTGGGAGTCTTCTCCTTGACCAGGGCGATCTCCTCCTCCAGGTCGTGGATCCGGATGCCCTCCGCCATGCGGCGCAGGCCACCGATGAATTCATTGTCCAGCACAACCTGTGCGGCGGAGATGGCGGAGCCGGCGTCGACCGAGCCGACGCCGTAAATGATGTCGGCGCCCTGGAGCAGAAGCGGTGTGGCGGTGACCGCCTTCTCGAACCCCGCCTGCGAATCCACCTGTTTGGCATCCGATGACAAGCCGCCGCACATGGATCGCAAGCCGTAGTGCCGGGCCATGGCGGCTGCGCCGGCGTTCACCATGCCGCGCTCGGGCGCGCCCAGGGGCAGCAGCCCGGTGCGCATGTCCAGGATGGAGGACACGCTGCCATACAGCAGCGGCGCACCCGGATAGAGCGCCTGCAGCGCCACCACCCAGGCAAGAATGTCGGCGTTGATGACCACGAGCTCCCCAAGCAGAGTGGCGGGGGCCGAGGCGCCCCCCATGGCCATGCTGAGCAAAGTGAGGGGCACCCTGTGCTCCACCCAGCGCAGCATGCAGCGAATGTTCCCGGGGGTCACATACCCCGGGCTGATGGGACAGTACAGCGTGGCAAAGATAGGGCGCTCTCTCAGCGCCCGCTCCCCCCCGGCCACCGCGGCGAGCATCTCAACGGCGGGGTCCACGCGCTCCGCCGCCAATGTTCGGTGCACCATGGGTTTGGAGGTGCCGCGCAGGAGTTCGGCGACCTCCACCAAATCGGAGTTCTCGCCCTGGTCTGTGGCAGTGACAGTGGGCCGTACGACGTCCACCTCCGGCAGCCCGTCCTGAAGGCGCACCAGGTCGCGCACGTCCGCTCGGGTCGACGATCGCGGATTCCCTGTGCGAAGGTCCAGCACACTAACGGGTGTGCCGGCGCCCATGAAGCGCGGCCCCTCCCCACCGGGCACGATTGCCTCCCCGGATCGGGGATAGAGGCGCACGTCCTTTGGCGCCTGCGCCAGGCCGGCCTCGACCATGTCGGGCGGGATGCGCACCATCTGAGTCTCGAAATTCACCTCAAAGCCGACCCGATCCAAGCGGCCCAGCAGGTCCTTCTCGGGCGCGCAGAACCCGACTTCTTCGAGCAACTCCAAAGTGCTCTCGTGGACAAGCTCGATGTATGTGTTCTCCGACATCATGTCACGCGACCCTGGAATTCGTCTCGCCCCTTCAGCCCTCCGGCGATCTCGCCGCCCGGCAGGCCGGGCCTCGATGCTCAGTCAGGCGCGTTCCCCCAGCGATAGGAGAGCTTATGCATCTTCAATATCATGAACGTCTGGGTGCGCTCGACGCCGCTCACCTGGCGCAGCCGGTCATTCAAGAAAGTCAGGAACTCCGCCCGATCCTGACAGTAGACCTCCACGAACAAGTCGAACTCCCCAGCGGCCTGGAACAGGTAGGTCACCTCAGGAAAGTTCTTGATCTGCTCAATGACCTTGTCGCTCAGGTTGCTCTGCACATTGACGCCGATGAAAGCGGCCTCGGTGAACCCCAGAAAGTGCGGCTCGGCGATGCCGACGATCTGCAGCATTCCCCGCTCCACCAAGCGATTCACCCGACGGCGCACCGAGGCTTCGGAGACACTCAGTTCGCGCGCGATATCCGTGTAGGCCTTTCGGCCGTCGTACTGCAGCTGTGAGATGATCTGCTGATCCAGCTTGTCCGGTCCCTGCATGCGCCTTCCCCTTATGCCGACGCGGCATGTCCCCAATATATACGAAATTCGTCGACCAGGCAAATCCGGAGCCGAATCTCGCCTGCAAGAGGCAGGCATTGACGAATTCCGTCAGTGCAAGCGCCGCATGTGCCGATTCCATGCGCCTGGGTTTGATGGGCGGGGAGGTCTGCCACCGATCGCCAGGGGGCTGCGCCGTCGAGGGAGGGAATTTCGCGAGGATACCCCCACTTTCGCCCTGGGAAGATGCTGACGCGCTCTGAGGACCCGTTCTCGGTTCGGGGCAGGAATATTCGGCAGACGCTTTGTGCAGAACCTCGCTGAGCGATGGGGGCTTAGAAATCCTCCGGCTGCACCAAGTGGCAGGCCACCCAGTGGTCCGGTTTCGCCTCAAGGTACTCGGGTTCCACTTCAAAGCATTCTTCCACCGCTTTGGGGCAGCGGGTGTTGAAATTACAGCCCCGCGGCGGGTTGGCGGGGCTGGGGATGTCCCCCTGCAGAATGATGCGCTCGCGGGAACGCCCCAACTCGGGATCCGGGATCGGCACGGCGGACATCAAGGCGATGGTGTACGGATGCAGCGGGTTCAGGTAGATCTCGTCTCGGTTGGCCAGCTCCACCATCTTGCCGAGGTACATGACCCCCATCCGGTCGCTGATGTGACGCACCATACTTAGGTCATGGGCGATGAAAAGGTACGTGAGTCCCATCCGTCCCTGCAGTTCCTCCAGCAGGTTGACCACCTGGGCCTGGATGGAGACATCCAAGGAGGAGATCGGCTCGTCGCATACCACCAAATCGGGGTTGAGGGCCAGGGCGCGCGCAATTCCAATCCGCTGCCGCTGGCCTCCCGAAAATTCATGGGGATAGCGATTGATGAACTGGGGGTTCAGTCCCACCAAGTTCAACAGCTCCTGCGTGCGGTCCTGGCGCTCCTTCCGGCTGCCGATCCGGTGAATCGCCAAGGGAGCGGAGACAATGGACCCGACGGTCATCCGGGGGTTCAGGGAGGCATACGGATCCTGGAAGACCATCTGCATTCGCCGGCGCATCTTGCGCAGCTCCGAGGGTTTCAGGTCGACGAGGTTCGCGCCGTCAAAATGGATCTCGCCCGCGGTGGGCTCATAGAGCCACAGCAGAGTGCGCCCGAAAGTGGTCTTGCCACAGCCGGACTCGCCCACCAGCCCTAAGGTCTCTCCATGGCGGATATCCACGCTGACCCCGTCGACCGCCTTGACATCCCCCACATGGCGCTGCACGATCGTGCCGCGCGTGATGGGGAAATACTTCTTCAGGTCACGCACCTGCACCAGGGCTCCGTTTTCGCCGCTCATGCGGCCACACCCCGGGCCACGCGCTCCCATTCCCAGCAGGCGACCACGTGGCCGGGCTCGTCCACGGGCTCCAGCCCAGGCATCTCTTCCTCGCACCGTCCCACGCGGAAATCACACCGCACAGCGAAGGGGCAGCCCGGCGGCAGCATCACCAGATCGGGTGGCTGGCCGGGGATGGACTCCAGCGCAGTTCCTGGGGCCTCATCCAGCCGAGGCAGCGAGTTCAGCAGCCCAACCGTGTATGGGTGTCGTGGCCGCTTATAGATCGGCACCACCGGCCCACGCTCCACGATATAACCCGCGTACATGACATTGATGGTCTCCGCCAGCTCGGCAACCAGGCCTAGATCGTGGGTGATCCACATCACGGCCATCTTGAGTGCGTCCTGCAGCCTGCGCACCAGATCAACAATCTGGGCTTGGATGGTGACATCCAGGGCTGTGGTCGGTTCATCGGCGATAAGCAGTTGCGGGTCGCAGGACAGCGCCATGGCGATCATCGCTCGCTGGCGCATGCCCCCCGAGAACTGATGCGGGTAGTCCTCCAGGCGTTCGGAGGCGTCAGGGATGCCCACCAGATCCAGCAGTTCCGCGGCGCGCTCCTTTGCTTCGGCCTCCCCCATGCCCTTGTGCAGGCGCAAGGCCTCCTCAATCTGCATGCCCACCGTAAACACCGGATTCAGAGAGGTCATCGGATCCTGGAAGACCATTGCGATGTCGCCGCCGCGCACGTGCCGCATCTCATCTTCTGAAAGCTCGAGCAGGTTGCGCCCGTCGAACCACACTTCACCGCGCTCGATCCTCCCCGGCGGGCTGGGAATCAGGCGCATGATGGAAAGCGCGTGCACACTCTTGCCACAGCCGCTTTCACCCACCACTCCCAGCGTCTCCCCGGCGCGCATCTGGTAGGAGATCCCGTTGACGGCGCGCACAATCCCATCCTCGGTGTGAAAGTGGGTCGTCAAATTCCTGAGCTCCAACAACGGCGTCATGACCCGTCCAATCTTGCCGATGCTGACCGTGGCTCCACAAGTTGGAAGGACAAATATGCTGCGATCATAGCACATGAAACCGCAAATAGAAAAAGCGGCTTGAAGCCCAGGGCGTCCACCACGGCACCGGCGGCAGGGGAGAGCAGGAACACCAGCCCGGCCAAGCCATTGGCGAACCCGATGTAAATCGCCCGCCCATGGACGGCGCGAGTTCCATCACATAGTTGTAGCTGCCGATGATATCGGCCGAGGTCTGGAGGCCGTAGAACACAAACACCGGCGTGAAGAAGAGGGCGGGAGAGCCGCTGCCCATCCCTCCCCAAGCGGATAGAAATGCCAGGCCCGGCGGCACCGAGCTCAGGATGGCCATCAGGCGCCATATGCGGGAAAGGGATGATGGTAGGCGGGCGCCCAGGATCCAGGGGCGCTAGGACATCCGATCCAGTAGACGGAAGCCGAGGTCGGCGACGGGCATGTACAGGCGCTCCAGCGGCGCGAAGGGGTAGCGCGGGTGCGGTATTTCCATAAAGAGGCTGTGCTCGCCCTCCCCGCCTATGAGGCCAGCCACCTCCGCGCCCATGCAGCTGGCCAGGGCCACCCCATGGCCGTTATAGCCATACGCATAGAAAAGGCCATCCGCCTCGCCGATATGCGGCATACGATCGAAGGTCAGCCCCAGCCGGCCGGTCCAGACATGGGTGATCTCCACCTCCGCCAACTGGGGGAAGGCATACAGCATGCGGCGCCGTAGATCCCGCGCCCGGTTCCCCAAATCTCGATCCGGCGCCAGGCTGCTGCTCCCGCCGAACAGCATGCGGCCATCCGGGGTGAGCCGGAAATAGCTCAACAGCAGGCGTGAGTCGAAGAAGCATCTTCCGAGCGGGCTCACAGAGCGCTGGAGCGCCTCCGAGAGGGGCGCCGTGACAATGCTGTAGCAGGCACCGCTGATGATCCCGGCTCGGGCCCGGCGGGAGATCCCCGGCGTGTACCCATTGGTGGCCAGCAGGACGCGCTCTGCGACGATTTCTCCTGCTGTCGTGGCGAGATGGAAAGCGCCCTCCCGGCGCTCGACGGCCAACACCCGCGTGTTCTCCACCAGACGGGCGCCCGCGCCTGCGGCCGCGCGCGCCAAGCCAAAGACGTACCTGGCTGGGTCAAGGACCCCAACCGATTCGTGCAGCACCCCGCCATGGAACGCCGAGCTTCCGATCTGCTCGCTCAGGGCCTCCCGGGGCAGAATGGGGTCGGGCTCGACACCCAGCCACGCGGCCCGCATCTCCCCCTCCTCCCGCAGGGCCTCCAAATGGCTGGGCTTGTAGGCCAAATGCAGCGCCCCGCAGGGCGTGAAATCACAGTCGATGGCATTCCCTTCGATGGTATCCACCAGGTAGTCCCGCGTCCCCTCCGCCCAGGCCCAGAGCGCTTTGGCGGTCGTTTCACCATACCGGGCGCGCAGCGCGGCGGCCCCTGTTACCAACCCCGGCCCGAAGAAGCCGCCGTTGCGGCTGCTCGCCCCCCAGCCGATGGTGTGGGCATCCAAGACGGTCACGTCAGCGCCGGACTGGGCCAGCCGCAGCCCCGCGTTCAGACCGGTGTAGCCGGCTCCGATGACGATGACTTGCGCCCGAGCGGGGGGCGATTGCCTTTGTATGTCCTCCGGTGGCCGGGTCCTATCGGTCCAATATGGCACCTGCTTCATGTTGTATCTCCCTTTCAAACGTGGAAGCATCCTATTTCAAGACTTAGGCGCTGCGACGACGCACCTGCGCCCGGTCCTCTGCGCTCGCCTGAGGGTGGCCCGCGCCACAAATCACTGGCAGGGCCCTCCTCGATCGGCCGACAAGAGGGCTAGGCTGAGGCCCCCTCCCGCTCCGATTCCCGCGCCGAGGCCCCAGCTCGTGACAGCAGCTCAGCGGCCTGCTGGATCGCCCCCGTGAGCATGCGCAGGGATTCAAGATAGTCCCGAAGCACCTCCGCCCGCTTGCGACACAGGCTGTAGATCTCAGCTCCGAAATCCCCCATGCCGCGATCGAGCTTATCCCGCAGCGAGGTCAAGATCGCCCAAGCATCCGTCACCCTGGCTGTCCGGTTCTTCCCCCAGTACAGATCACGGCGGCCCTGGTTCGACCCCCCGCACGTATGCCGGTACCAGACTGGATAGCTCATCTCGGGGGCCCACGAGGCGCCCCTCAGCCCGCGCTCCGGATCCCGCAACGTCGCCACGGCCTCGTCTCCCCTGCCCGAAGCGAGGTGGCCTAGGGCTGCATCCAAAGCCCGAAGGTCGCGCGCGTAATACACATGCAGTGGGTGCGCATCCTCCGCCTCAGCGCCATCCAGGAAATTGAGTTGTCCGGTCAGAAAGGAGGCCGCGCTTCGCAACCGATCCGCGGCGGCATCCAGTTCGCGTTCGGATCCCGCTCGCCTCAAGGATTCGGCGTCCCTATCGAAGGCTTCCGCGGCCGCCAGCAGGCGCCCCAGCGAATTTACCAGCGCCTCGATCTCCCCGGAGGCGCCTTCGTCCGGGGGCTCCGAGATCGTATCCTGCAAGGCCTCCACCCTCGCCCGCAGGCTGTAGGGAGGTATGGCCGCTTGGTCCAGCCGGGCAAGCATCGAGCCATAGACGGCCACGGTCTCCGCGCCCTTATCGCGATCGACCACATCGGCCTGGTCGAACTGGGAATGGTAGATGGACTCGCGCAACTCCTCCAACCGGAACCTGGGCTGCAGGGGCGGGATTCCGAAGTACGCGTGTGCCAGAGTCTCCGTCCACGCCGTGACCCTGGGCTCAACCTGAGGCTCCTTCAAGGGAAAACTGGAGATGTCGTAGCTCTCGGCCGCAGATCGCACGAAGGGCAGCAACTCCGGTGAGGAGATGAAACCCATTTGTTGGGATCCGACCGGGGAGAGCGTGTCGATATTGAACGCCGCGGTGGCCGCACCCGACCATTCCGGGTGCGCATCCAACAGATTCATGCAGCCGATGAGCCAATCGAATTGCGTATCCGGGGCGCCCGATTCCTCGGCGTCCGTGGAGATGAAGATCAGGGTATGCTGGGGCTGATAGCCGGAATCCAGCAGGGCCTTGGCCATCGCCAGGATCGCGCCCACGCCGACCGCGTTGTCCCAAAAGCCGGTGAACCAGGCGTCGTAATGCGCCCCAATTAGGATATAGCGATCATCCCGGCGGCCGGGAATCCTTCCCAGCACATTGTACCCGGTCCCCGCCGGATTGACCTCCACCGCGCTGTGCAAGGTGGCCGGAAGCGCGCCTCCAGCATCGAAGCGGGCCGCGATGCGCTTCCCATGGCGCAGGGGGATTTGCAGGATGGGGATCGTCTCCCTTGCGGTGCCGTTGTGAACGTTCAGCGCATCTCCGGACTCATGTTGCGCGTAGCTGTTGAGATAGTAGAAGACCAGGCCGGCCGCCCCATGCAGTTCCGCCTCATAGGCCATGCTGCCGATCCATGGCAGACGCTCGGCATCATATCCCAGGAAAGCGATTTGGTCCCCCACGTCCACCCCGATGTAGTCTTCAGCCGTGCCGCGACCCACATTGACCAGGTTCCTCGCCAGGCCTCCGTGCGGCGTCCCCGGTGTCGGAGGAAACGCGCAGGCGGGAATCGGATCCCCGCCCGCGACCTCCAGCCTGGCGCCGGAGAAATCCCACACGTGCACCGGGAAAGGCTCCTTGGCCACCCCCTGCAGGCCGATGGCGCGCATTTCCTCGGCGATCAATTCCGCCGCCCGATGTGCGGCGGGAGTCCCCGCCGGCTTGAAGCCCAATTCGAAACTGCCGATCCGGCTCAACCGATGGGCGAAGTCGAAAATGTATTCCCGGTCCAATTGCGCTCGAAACGCATCCTCCGCGCGGAGGGGCGTAGACCACGTGGACTCTGATATCATCGGCACGATCCTCTCTCCGTTCTGCGCCAGGGGTGCCGGCCCCAAATCGCCCCTTCGGGGCCCGTGGCCGATCTCCTCAGACGGATTCGGAGGCCAACCGCTCCCCCAGGGCGAAGGCTTCCGCCATGACTGCTTTGTTCTTGCGGATCTCTTCCGGGTCACCGGCGCTCCCGAACACGTACCCGACCATCTCGGCGTCGATGTACCGGAACATATCCTGGAAAGCGCGCAGGCCGTTGATCGCCCCGGTGTCAAAGGGGTCCTTGTCCTCCCCGACCATGATGATCCCAAAGCGCTTTCCGGATAGGGCATGTTCCGTGGCGATCTCGCCGGTCATGGCATACAGCCGGTCGATGAACATCTTGGTCTGCGCTGAGACGTTGAACCAATAGACCGGGCTGGCGATGGCGATGGCGTCCGCCTCCCGCAGTTTGGGATACAGGATCTGCATATCATCGTCGATGATACAACCCACATCCGGGCCGCCCTGGCAGGAATCGCAGGCATCGCAGGGCTGGATGTACATGCCGTGCAGATAGAAACTCTCCACTTGAGCACCCCTGGCCCTGGCCCCCTCCACCACCTGATCGGCCAGGGCGGCGGTGTTGCCGAATTTGCGCGGGCTGCCCTTGATTACGATCACCTTGCCCCCATCCATCCAGAGTCACTCCTTTCTCCAACGATCCTCAGGTCTCTTGAACTTCGGAGGCAGGCATTGGGGATCCCCAAAGCCCTATTCGTCACGCACCCGCTCGAAACGTGCCTCTCCGAACTTCAATGGCGCACTCACATTCGCCATCACTTCCGCGAGTACATCACCTCGCCCCCGATCACGGTCATGACAACAGGGATATCCTTCAAGCCTCCCGGGTCAACCCGATAGGGGTCCTTCCCCAGCAGGACAAAATCCCCCAATTTCCCCACTTCCAACGAGCCCCGATCTCCCTCTTGAAAAGCGATTCGCGCCGCGTCGATCGTATACAGCTTCAGGGCCTCGTGCACGCTGACCCGCTCCATGGGGTTGGAGTGGTTGACCGCCGCGTGCACCCCAATCATAGGCCCCAATGGCGTGACGGTGCTGTCGGAACCGCCCGCCACCAGCAGGCCGGGGCGCACCAGTCGGCGCACCGGATCGACACGCCACATGCGCGCTTCTCCCAGGCTGCGTCGATAATCCTCGTGCGGCCAGTAGTGGTTGAACGGCGGCTGGATGGCCAGCGCAACCCCCAGCCGCTGGGCGCGTTCCACCTGCTCATCACGGATGACCTCGCAGTGCTCGATGCGGTGGCGGTGATCCTCACGGGGATCCGCCTGCAGCGCGGCCTCATAGGCAGTGAGCGCCTGTTCGACGGCCGCATCTCCGACGGCGTGAAATGAAATCTGGAGACCTGCGCGGTGCGCTTCGTGGACGAAGCCCGTCACCTGCTCCTGAGAGTAATAGAGCGTGCCATAGCACGCAGGGGCATCGGCATAGGGCTCCGAGAGTGCCGCGGTCCGGGGGCCGACATCCCCGTCAAGCAGGATGCATCCGCCGATGCGCGGCAGCCCCAACTCCAGGGCCTTGTCCACATCCATGGTCTGGTAGTAGAGCACAACCCGCAGCGGCAGTTCGGGCATCGCGGCCCAGAAAGCCCCCACGGATTCGTCCAGTTCCCCATCCGGGCTGCCCTCCAGGGCATGCAGGGTTGTCAGCCCCACGGAATGGGCTCTTCGGATCACGTCCGGGATCCTCGCCCGGGCCAGTTGGTCGAAATCGAAATGCGCATGGAATTTGCTATGGGCGTAGCTGTTGGCCCGATTGGTCAACAGGCCATTGGGGTCCTCCGCCTCATCTCGCAGCAGGCCAGGCATGTCCGCGGGTGGATTCAAGATCTCCAGCGCACGGGAGTTCACTGCCGAGGAGTGCCCGGTGACCCCGATGAGATAGACGGGATTGTCCGGGGCGGCGGCATCCAATTCTCTGATGATGGGGCTGAATTCGCCTCCCTCCAGCGGATACTCCGTGTACCCCATGCCCAGGATCGGTTCGTCTTTGGAGACAGCCTTCACCGCCGCGTCAATCCGCTCTTTCAGGCCTCTGTGGTCATGCACGCCCTCCAGATCCACAGAGGCGGCATGCAGCGCCGTCCACAGAAAGTGCGTGTGGGTGTCAATCAGCCCCGGAACGACCGCCCTTCCCATGAGATCGAGGGGCTGCAGCCCACCGCACGCCGGCTCCACGTCACCCCAAGATCCGATGGCGGCGATCTTCCCCTCCCTCACCACCAGCGCTTCCGCAAAGGGCTGCCTGGGGTTCATGGTGATGATGCCCGCGTTCCGGATGGCGATGTTCCCTTTATTTTTCACGGTCGACCCCTTCCAAGTCGGTCGCCCTCCCACGTGCGTCCGTCACTGATGTGGCATCCAAGCTGCAGCGGAAAGGCAATCCGGGATCACCTTACCAGAATCAGCGAGAGATCGCACACGTTGTTCCCCGGCTGGTCGAATTGGATCGCATCCTCCAATTCGAGCAGCGCGGCGGTGGTGTTATGAGCCCTGAGGTCTCTTTGGATGTCCACACCCAGCGCCCTCGCCCGCCCGCTGGTGTGGCTGTCGACGATGCCCCCGGCGAAGTCCGTGGGCCCATCCGTGCCGTCTGTGCCCACAGAAGCAATCACAATGCCCTCACCGCCCGCAATCCCGCCGGCTGCGCCCAGAACGCATTCCTGATTCCGCCCGCCCACACCGGACCCCGTCCCCACCCTCACGGTCATCTCCCCCGTGGCAATCAGCCCGCACGGCGGCGGCAGCGGCCTGCCGTTCTTGGCGATCTCCTTGGCGATCCCCGCGAACACACATCCCACTTCCGCCGCCTCGCCCTCCAGCGCGGTGGAAAGGATCATCGCTTCCAGCCCCATCTCCCGGGCGACCCCCCTCGCCGCCTCGGCGCTGGTCTCGGGGTCCGCCAGAATCAACGTCTGCCAGTGGATGCCCATCTCTTCGAAATCCGCCTCCGTCAGCGCGCTGGAATCCGGATCAACTTGGAGCAGGCGTTCCCGCACTCGATCGGGCAGTTCATCCCAGAAGCCGAAGGTCTTCAACTCACCGGGGATAGCAGCCAGCCTCTGGCGATCCCGCTCAAGAACCGGCACGCTGGGACCCCATCCCATGCGCGCCTCCGCCTCCCGCCAACGATGCGTGTGGCTCAACACAAAATCGTTGACCACCAAGTTGACGACGGTGGCAGGATGGATGTGCCTGGCCAGCGCGCCGCCTTGCAGTTGGGTCAGCCCCATTCGCACCGCGTCCAACACCCCGATGTCCGCTCCGCCCCTGAGGAGCACCTCCGTGGCCGTTCGCACCTCATCCAAGCTCAAACCAGGTGCGGGCAACGTCGTCAAGCTGGAACATCCCCCCTGCACGCATACAAAGACCAGATCTCTTTTCCCGGCCCGACGGGCGATCTCAACCATCCGCCGGGCGGCATTCGCCCCCGCGTCGTCGGGCAGCGGATGCCCCGCCTCAACCACCTCGATATAGCGGAGGCCCCGCATCCGCTCACGGGCCACGGGCATGCCCGCCAGCCGCTTCTCAATCACCAATCCCGAACTGATGCGGGAGCCTAAGATTTGATCCAGCGCCTCCGCGATCTGGAGCACCCCCTTGCCGGCGCCGAGTACGTATATCTCCTCGACCTCGGAAAGATCGATCTCCGATGAATCGACTTTGAGCCGCTGCCCCTGCAAATGCACCCTTTCTTTCGTGAGCCGGGCCGCATCGATGCGGGCCATCGCGCCATCGATGATATCCAACGCCAGGGCCCTGCCTTCGACGTCACCATGCGCAGTCAGTTGGGCACGATTCTCAACAATCGGATTCACGAGCCGCTCTCTTGCCTTCCTGTTGTGCGGCACATAGCGGCCTACACGCGGCGGCGGGGGGTGTCAGCCCAGGAACTTGGAAAGCACCTGCTCTCCGCTGTAGACCGCTGATTCTCCGAGGTGATCCTCGATGCGCAGGAGCTCGTTCAGGCTTGCCTCGCCGCCACTGTAAGCCCCGACGATCTTGCCTTGACCCAAGGCCTGTCCCACGCATAAGTGCGGGATGTAGGGGTCCCAGATCTCGCCCGAGCGCGGGGAGATGACCGTGCCGTAGCCGGACTCTTTCGCCAGCCAAATGGTTTCGAAGGTCTCCGTAAGCGTGCCCACCTGATTGGGTTTGATCACCAGCGCGTTGGCGACCCCCATCTCCACCCCTTTGCGCAGCCGGTTCCGCTGGGTGACGAACAGATCATCCCCCACGATCTGCACCCTGTCCCCGAGCCGCTCCGTCAGCTTCGCCCAGGAATCCCAATCGCCCTCATACAGAGGATCTTCGATGCTCAGGATGGGGTAACGGGCGCATTGGCTCTCCAGCTTATCGATCATCTCTTCCGCCGTCAGCACCTCTCCGTCGGCCTGCAGGTGATATTTTCCCTCCCGGTAGAGTTGGTTGGCGGCGATGTCCAAGTAGATACCGATATCCTCCCCGGGGGTATAACCCTCCGCCTCGATGAGGCGAGCCAGAGTCGCCAGGGCTTCCTCGTTTGAGTCGAAACGGGCGATCATGGTCCCCGCCACGTCCTTGATATTCGGCACGCCCGAGCCCGCGCGCTCCGCTTGTATCTGAGCCAACTTGGCGTAGATCCTCGAAGCGGCGATATACCCTTCCCGGTAGCTCTTCGCGAACAAGGGAAGCAGCGCGAATTCCTGAAAATCGCACACTCCCTCCAGACCGACATACGCCGGCCCGGAAAACATCATGTATACGAAGCACAGGGGGATCTGCGCCCCTACGCCGAAATGTTCAAAGAGGGGGATTCCCAGCGACGCAGCAGCGGCCTTGGCGTTCGCCAGCGAGCTGGCAATGATGGCGTTGCTCCCCAGCCTGGAGCGATCCGGGGTGCCATCGAGTTCGATCATGGCATAATCGACCTCCGCCTGGTCAACCGCATGCCTCCCCTTCAGCGCGGCCGCGATCTCCCCTTTCACGTTGCTCACCGCCCTGCCCACCCCCAGGCCATCAAAGTAGGTCGGGTCTCCATCGCGTAGATCCGCGGGTTCGAACTCGCCGCGCGAGGTTCCCCCCGGCGCCGCGGCTCTGCCCAGACTGCCATCCTCCAGAATCACGTCCACTTCGACGGTGGGGATCCCCTTCTCGTTGATGATTTCCCTCGCCCGGACCTCACGAATGATGTCACTCATATACCCGGTCCCTTGCCCCCTGCGATCCAACGGCCCCTCTTGCGACTAGAAGACAAGAGCGCTCGAAGAATCACCCATGAATGATGTGGCCCTCAGCAGATGCGCCTTCTCACAGCATCTCTTCTCATTCTATTGGCAATATAGGACGGGTGCCGTATGCCATCTTGTAGGTGCGCAGGATCGTGAACGTGCGGGTGCCCTCTACTCCCGGGATCCGGCGCAGTTTCTTGGTCAAGAAGTCTGCCAGGTGCTCCCGATCGCGACAGAATACCTCCACAATGGCGTCGAACTCGCCGGAGACCAGCAGCAGATAACTGACCTCATCGAGGCTCGCAATCGCCTCCATAGCCGGCTCGATCTTCTCCGATTTCAGGGTCAGCCCGATCAGCGCGGGGGCATCCAGACCCATCTTGTAGGGGTCCACCTCGCCGACGATATGCAGCACTCGGTCGTCGATCATGCGGCCCACGCGGTTGCGCACCGTGCCCTCGGAGACCTCCAGCTCACGCGCAATGGCGGTGAAGGGTTTGCGTCCGTCCTCTTTCAGTTGTGCGACGATGGCGCGATCGAGTTCATCCATCTGGCTCCCCTTGGTCTGCACCATTCGAAATCCATTTATCCATCCTATACGAGTCGCACATCCCGGTCAAGCTGGAAATGAGATTCTCGTGAACATCGGGGCTTCGTGCACCGGAACTACGGCTGGGGGCGACAAAAGCCACCCGGGATCCCGGGTGGCCTTGGAAGCCGGACTGGCGCCCGGCCGAGATCCTTTCCCCTGATGCTGCTATTCGTCCTGTTCCTCCGGGCCGCGGCTGTCCGAAGCGACCATCAGGCGACCGACCAGCCAGAGCCCAATAATCAACCCCACACCACCGGAGACCGCGAGCACCTGCTCACGCCCTGTGTCATCCACCAGCACGCCCTCCCGCATCAGGATCTCCCGCATAGCGGCATCTCCAGCCTCCGAGGCGAGATACCAGCCCCCATCAGACTCGGAGGACATGCCCTCACCCAACAGGCCCTCATATAAGACGACGCCACCCCTCCCGCCCGAATTCGGGAGATAGATCAAACGGTCCCACGCCGTGTACTCTCCCTCCGGTTCCGCCACATACCGGGTGATCACATAGCCGTAACCTGGATGCGCTGGCGGTTCGATCGGCCGCTCGGTATCCTCGAACTGGAAGAAACTAAAGGCCTGCAGGGCCTCAGGGTCCTCGATCTCAACCGGATCCTTGAGGCCGGGCCCGGTGATGACTACCTTGTCCGGCGGCCCTTTCGCGAGAGCCGGGGCATAGGGGATCACCAGCGCCGCGAGTAGTACGAAATACAGCGCAACTTGCGCTAATTGGGTCGATCGGCTGGATACCATTGACAATTCCTCCTCGTTTCGCTTCACATTTTACAGCCTGGGGCTGCGACATGCATCCAAATCATCCCTTGCGTGCAGGCGAGGATCCCGCAGTGATGGGAACAGGTCTCCAGACGGGCATCACCTTATATACACGGGCCCAGGCAGACGGGTCCCATCGCACTTGCGGTCCTCCAACTCCTGCCTCCCCCATCCCCCTTCCCCCCCTAGCATACTGGGACCGTTTTGCCCGGCGTCCCGGAGGTTGGGGAGGTGCAGGGTAAGCGAGGGCAATGCCCTCGCCTACCCTAGGGCCGCGCGAAAGAAGCGCATTTCAGCCTAGCCCTTCTTGTGCTACATTTGATGTGCGCATATGGTGGCAACCGGCCTTCGGGCGGTCCGCGCCCCGGGGCTCAGCGAGGAGATACTCATGGACGACAGCGGCACAACCGAGGTCAACGTTCCCTATCCGGACGCGGAGGCTATCCATCTACGCTTGTCCATCGGCGCCTGCCGGCTGCAGGTCAAGCCCGGCGCCGGGGAGGCGTGGGTCAGCGGCACATATCGCGACCCCACCGGCCGTGTCCCCCTGCGGGTGCTCCAGGAAGGGGGGACGGTGCGCATCACCCAGGGGCCCGATTGGGGGGACTTCACGCGCATCTTCGAAGGCGTCCCCACCTTCGATCTGGGCATCGGCAGTTCGAAGCCTTTCCAGTTGACCATCGAAGGCGGCGCCAGCGAGAACCGCTTTGATTTGAGCGGCCTCCCCATCACCCGCCTCAATCTCAAGCACGGAGCGGGGCGCAATGAACTGGACTTCTCCGCCCCCAACCCTGCGCGCATGGAATCGCTGGAAATCGGCGCGGGCGCAGGGAACCTGGTGGCGCGCAACCTGGCGAACAGCAACGCTGCTCATCTGCGTGTGGATGGCGGCGCGGCGGCGTTCAGCCTGGATTTTGGGGGCGAGCTTTCCAAAGATATGGAAGTGCGCGTCTCCACCGGCGTTTCCAGCGTGGACATTTCCGTCCCCGGAAGCACGCGCGCCAAGATCTACAGCGAATCGCTGTTGGGCGGGCTGCGAGTCGGGGATGGATTCACCAAGCAGGAAGGGGCATTCTGGACCCAAGGGGCGCTGGTAGGAGAAGGCCCGCTGCTGACCATCCACACAAATGTGGCCGTCGGCAGCCTGTCCATCAAGGCCACATAGCGCGACGGGTCTGGGCAGCAGATGGAGCTTTTTCCAGGCGCCGGACGTTGACCATGGCGCGCCCATCCGGTGCTTCGCACCGGCCGCTAATCCGGCCACGCTGCTCTCTCGGGCGGATGCACGCGCAGCGGGCGACAGATTCCGATCGAAGGAGGGGATCATGCGACAGCGCGGATTGATCATCATCGGGGCGTTTTTCCTAGTTCTGGGTCTGCTGTCCCTGTTAAGCACACTGTTGAACATCGATTTCGGCGCCCTCTGCTTCCCTCTGTTCCTGATCTTCCTGGGCCTCCTGATCATTTTCCGGCCGCGCATGATCCCCGCCGACCGCGGGCTGAAGATGCGCTTGCTGGGGGATGTCAGATACCACGGAGACTGGACACTGAAGGATCTGGAGATCTGGTCGCTGGTGGGCGATGTGCGGCTGGATCTGAGTCAGGCCCACATCCCCGAAGGCGAGACGGAGTTCCGCATCATCAGTTTTGTGGGAGATACGCGCCTGATCGTCCCGCCGGAGGTGGGTGTGGCGGTGTCGTCGACGGGCTTTGTGGGAGATGTGTGGATCTTTGACGACAAATACGGCGGCCTTCTCTCCCCGGTGACCTACGCCAGCGAGGACTACGCCACCTCCCAACGCAGGGTCCGTCTTGAGACCATCTCTTTCGTGGGGGCAACCCGCGTCAAACGGGCATAGTCCCTTTCCCGGCTGTACGGCCGGATTTCCGCGCGCGGATCGACGGCCGGAACCGGGCTGAGGGGCGTACGCATACCGGGTGTAGAATGCACATTCAGCCTGCCCAACCGCCGCTAGATAGGAGTGATCCATGAGCGACTCACGCAATATTTTCGTGGATGAGACCCCAAGCCTGCCGATGGATGAGCAACCCGCGGAATTGGTGGAGCGCAAGGGCGTGGGGCACCCGGATTCCATCTGTGACGCCATCATGGACTCTGTGAGCGTAGAGCTATGCCGGGCCTATCTGGATCATTTTGGCCGGATCCTGCATCACAATATAGACAAGGGGCTGTTGGTGGCGGGCCAAACCACCCCGAAGTTTGGTGGGGGGACGGTCGATGAGCCCATGCGCCTAATCTTCGGCGACCGGGCGACATATGAGTACCAGGGGGTCAAGATCCCGGTAGGGGAAATCGCGGAGACGGCGGCCAAACGCTGGATGCGCGGAAACCTGCGCTTCGTCGATCCGAAGGTGCACCTGGAATTCCAGAACGAGATCAAACCCGGCTCACCGGAGCTGACCGACATCTTTGCGCGCGACGTCATCGGCGCCAACGATACCTCCGCCGGCGTGGGATATGCGCCGCTCAGCGAGACCGAGCGATTGGTGCTGGCGACGGAGCGGTACCTCAATTCGACCTCCTTCAAGGCTGCCTTCCCGGAGGCTGGGGAGGACATCAAGGTCATGGGCTATCGCTTCGGGCGCCGCCTCACCTTGACCGTCGCTATGGCTTTCGTGGACCGGCACGTCTCCGATGTGGAGGCGTATTTCGAACGCAAGGCGGCCATACACGACGAACTGCAGGGGTTTGTGTTCAGGGAGGCGCGGAACCTGGAGGAAGTCCGGGTGGATATCAACACCCTCGACGACCCCCGCCGTGGGGCGGGGGGCGTCTATCTGACCGTCCTGGGGACGTCGGCGGAGGGAGGCGACGGGGGCCAAGTCGGGAGGGGGAATCGGGTCAATGGGGTCATCGCCTTCAACCGCCCTTCCACGACGGAGGCCGCCGCGGGGAAGAACCCGGTCAGTCATGTGGGGAAGATCTACAATCTGCTCAGCCATGAGATCGCCGATCATATCCACCGGGAAGTGGAGGGAGTCCGAGAGGTCACCGTCTGGCTTTGCAGCCAGATCGGCAAACCCATCGACCGGCCTTTGATGGCCGCCGCTCAGGTGATCCCCGAACGAGACGCCGCCATCGAAGATCTGCGGGCTCCGGTGGACGCGGTCATCGACCGCGAGCTGGTCGGAATCCACAGCTTCACTGAACGCCTGGCCCAGGGTGAATTGACGGTTTGGTGATCCATTGAACGGCCTGGAGCGCCTGCGCGAGCCAGACACAGCCAATGGGAGATCGCCCACGGCCCTTCTTCATCCGAGGCGCGGCGCCCGGATATAATGGCAGCCATGCATATTTGGTTCGGGGATACCCCTCTTGAGTGCGAGGCCATCGCTTTCGACAAAGATGGCACCCTGGTGGATCGGATGGCGCTTTGGCGAGGCCTTCATGAGGCCCGCCTTCCGATCCTGGAAGAGCGCCTCGACGAAGCGGCTTTCCGCCTCTGGCGATCCTTCTGCGGTGTAGATCCGGAGACCGGGGAGATCGACCTGGGCGGCCCCCTCGCGACGGGCTCGCGAGCGGAGGAGGTGCATGCGCTGGCGGTGGCCATCTATCGGGAGACCGAAACTCCCTGGCCGGAGGCCGTTTCGCAGGCCCGGAATCTGCTGGCCGCGGCGGACGAGCGGCTGCCGGAACGCGCCTACGCCACCCCGCTCGAAGGAGTGCCGGGGGTCCTGCTGGAACTCGCCGCGGCGGGCCTGCCGCTGGCCGTCATCACCAGCGACCATGCGGCGCGCGCCATCCGCAGCGCAGAGTTATTGGGGTTCGATCAAGCGATCACCTGTATTGTGACCCCCGAGCACGTTCCACAGGGCAAACCTGCGCCAGAGATGGTCTACCAGGCGGCCCGGTATCTGGGGGTCGAAGCTGACCGCGTGGCTGTGGTGGGGGACGCGATAGTGGATATGCGGATGGCGCGCGCCGCGGGAGCGATGCCGGTGGCCATCGCCAACCAGTCGGCCGACCCCGACATGGCCGCGCTCGCGGCGATAACCATCCGGTCGGTCTCCGAAATCCGCCTGGCTCGGGAGTAGATGGGGCTCAGAGCGCCTGCAGCCCCGGGTCCGCATCCAAGTCGGTGCCGGGAGGGGCGACCTCCATCCAACCTCGAGGATCCGGAAGCGGATCGCGCCATCGGGTGCCTTTCACCTCGGCTGTATCCCCCGGGCGCCGACCCAGAAGGGCTCGGCCCAAGGGTGATTCATATGAGATCCTGCGCGTCAGGGGTGAAGTATTCGGCATCCGGCATGGTCATCCCCTCCTGCTCATTTTCGCCTGCCGTCCCCCTGCCCCGCAGGCGTTTCGCCGCCTTCCATCGAGGCGGGATCTCCCGTCGGCGCCAAGAACGCCCAATCCAACTTCAGCGGCGCCAAACCAACCACTACCAGCCGCGAATGGCACCGGGGGCAGCGCACGCGGTCGCCACAGCGGATCGGTTCCGTCAGATAGACATCCGCGTCGCATTCGGGGCAAATGACCTTCACCGTCTTTCCCATGTTCCGTGGTCCATCCTCATCAGGGGGGTGTCTTGCCCGTTCGGCCACCCGTTGACGGACCGTAGGGCATGCCAATTTCGCCACGTATTGCCCGGATCCGGCCCGCTGAGGGTAACCCATATCCCCTCGCACCTATGGCCCATGGGATCAAGATAGTGCCTTGAAATACAGAATGCGTTGAGTCGCTGTGCAAATGGCATGTGAATCCGATGGTCCGTTTGCAGCTTGCGCCCACAGCTTGTATCATCTAATGGGGGAGCAGGGCCCGACGGGAATCATCCCCTGGACCGCTTCAATTCGACCTGCACATGTCTCTCCCGAAAACTCGAGGAAGGCCGAGAAGCAATGCGGCGCCCTTCACTCTCGGATTTTCTGACAAATCTGGACCAACCCATGCCGTTGCGGGAGAAAGTGACCAAACTCCTCCGCAACCTTTGGCGGCGGGTGGCGCTGAGGCAGAGCTGCTGTGGCCACCCGGGAGAGCCGGGGTGTTGAAGGGCGGCAGACGCCCCGTGAGGGTCGGACAGCTAGTTGGAATCTGAGGCGAATCGATACCCGATGCCGGTGACAGTTTCAATAAAGTGGCCGGGCTCCAGGTCACGCTCTATCTTGTGGCGCACCCGGCTGATCAGGCCGCGAACCAGATCCCGGTTCCCTTCCCCGGAATAGCCCCACACCCGCTCCACGATCACGTCCACGGGGACCACGTGGCCCCGATTGGTCATGAGCAGGTAGAGCAGGCTGAATTCCAGCTGCGTCAGCCGTCTGGGCTCCCTACCGGAGACCGTCACCATGCGATCTGAGGGATCCAGCGCGATCTCGCTCAGCTCCAGCGCGGGGACCACAAAACTGGGCAGGTGGCGGGAACGGCGCAGGAGCGCCTGCGCGTAGGCCCCCAGGACCTGCGGGGAGACGGGCCGCTCCAGCACCACATCCGCGCCACCCCGCAGCAGATCGCAGATCGTCCTTTCGGGGTTTTGCTCAACGATCATCAGCAGTGGGACCCAGGTTTCCTTCCGCACCAGAGCCATGGCCGGGAGCGGTTCTTCCACTTCAGAGAGCGCCACAATCAGCACGTCAGCGGGATGGTCCGTCCAGCGATCGAGGATGCGCTTCAATTCTGAACTGGACGCAACGGAGAACCCGGCATTTCTCAAGACGTAGACGAGGATGTCCCTCTCGTCCTGATCCGAGCACACCACAATGGCCTGCATGGGCCCCTCGCCGTCCGGACTATTCATGGAGCGGATTGCCCGCCCCCACCAAAGCCATCTCATTTTACCCGCGAAAGCAGAATTATTCCTCCGGTGAGGACTTCGGGAGTGCCTTTCATCTCGGAGGGCAGCCTGCGCCACACCGGGGTGCTCGAAATGCTCCCCGCGCCAGATCACCTGCACGATGGATCCTTTCGGCCCCACCACAATATGCACCCAGAAAGGGTCCTGCGCCTGCTCGCCGACCGCACGGCGGCCGCCGACCCGAGTGGAGGATCGGATCAGCGGCCGACAGCATCTCCCCTTTGCCTATTCCTCGGGCGTGGCTTCAGGGGTGGCTTCCGCGCTCGGCTCCGTGGGCGCAGGCGTCTCGAGAAGCGCCCATGAGAATCTGGCGGTCGCTTTGCCCTCTCGATTGACGTACTCGACCACGATCTTATGCGCCCCGTCCAGGCTCAGATCGAAGGTGCGAGTGGCTGCCGCCTTGGCCTCCCAGGCATCCAGCGCTTTGACGCCGTCCACATAGACCCGGGCGCCGCCGATGGTCGCCACAGAGAAGCGGTAGGTGCCTGGCGCAAAGGTCAGCGTCCGAGTCCAGCGGATGGAGAATGCGTCCTCCGGCAGGCCGACGGCGGGCTTGCCGAGTTTCCATTGAAAGTCAATGGCGCTGTCATTTCGGATCAGTGCCGGCGTCCCCTGAAGGCGCCGGTTGGAGAAGTATCGCCCCTCCCACTCCGAGAAGGTGGGGGATTTTACCTTGCTCCAGGTCAGGTTGATGCGCGCCGCGCCGCTGCGATCCCGGTACTCGACGCGGATGTTGTGCCTGCCGCTCGCCAGGGACACGTCGGCGGTCATCTCGACCCCCTTGTTCGCCCCATTCCAGCTGTTCAGGACCAGTTGGTTGTCGACGTACAGCCGGGCGCCGTCGTCGGCGGTCATCTTGAAGCGATAGGTGCCGCGATCGAAGCTGGCCCGCGTCGTCCAGCGCACGGAGAACATGTCGTTGGGAAAGCCGGCAGAGGGCGCACCCCGGCGCCAATTGAAGCTGACGCGGCTATCGGTGCGGATCAGGGAAGGGGATCCGCTCAGCTTGGCATTCTTGAAGTACTCGCCCTTCCACTCCGCGATGCCGCCGGCAGTCCTCTTGCCCACAAGGATCTGGGCCCAGAAGCCGCCTGTGCCGCTGCTCCCTATTCCAAATGCCTTGCCCGCCGCGTTCTGCAGGCGCCACTCGCTGCGATACGTGCCGGCGCTGACCGGGGCGGTGAAAGTGACCTTAAGATCGATGGTCTCACCCGGGGCGACGCTCTGCAGGAGCGCCTTGGGGGATGTGGATCCCATCTTATAGCCCCTGTAGTAGACCAGGTCATAATCCTTGGTCCAGGTGCAGGTACCCACGTTCTTGATCCGCCAGATCTTGATGAAGGTCTCGCCTCCCAGGACCTGGGTGTTGTCCGGGTAGGTGACATCCTTGACGAATTTCGCCCTGTCGGTGCAAGCGGTCGCCGCCAAGGGGGCGGCCGCCATTGTAGACAATGTAATTGCGCTCAAAAGCAGCGCTGCGAGCCAACGGTTGATTCTGTGCTTGTTCATGCTTGCCTCCCAACAGGATTCCTTCTGGAGGAGACTGCCGGTCAAGGGCCTTCTCTCTGCCGCAGCCCTGCGCTGCCCTATTGCGGCGCTTGGTGCTCTATGGGCCCCTGTGGGCATTCCCCGCCTCCTGCCCCGATTCCGGCAGTTCGCTCACTGCTGAGCGCCGGTGGGACATCGTTTCTACTCACCGCGCCAACTATAGCGAGCCTGGCAGCGGGGCACATCGGCGCGAATGCGGAACATCACCTATGCATTTTTGCGGATTTGACCCAGCCCAACATCGGCGCTTCCGCCGATGCATCCCCCCCGGCCCGCCCCCTATACTGGCAAGAACAGGAAATGACCCCGATGGTGGGCATCCCGCGGACGGTATGCATGAAGAGTCGTCTCCCGAATGTTGCTGGGGGGGTTGGCGCTCATTCTGGCCGGGGCGATGGGGGCGTTGGCCGCGGGGCTGGCCGTCAGCTCGCCGCAGGGCCCGCTCGGCGACCCCATTATCGTGGAGACGGAGAGCGAGCCCGGACGGATCCCGCGGGCTATGCGGGCGCCTGCATCCTTGAAACCCCAGCTTGCAGCGGGATGGTCACATGGATACGGGTCCCTCGGCCAGGTTCGGAGTCGATCTCAAGGCTCCCGTTTAGCACCCACGCCCGCTCCTGAATTCCCATCAGACCGTAGCTGCCGCTTTGGGTGAGTTCGGCCAGGTTATCAGGGACGGTAAAGCCTTCCCCATCATCGCGCACCTCCAGACGCACCTCCCCCGGTTCGAACCACAGTTCGATCCAGACATGGGCGGCGCCCGCATGTTTGCGCGCGTTGGTCAAGGCCTCCTGCGCAATGCGATACAGGGCCAATTCCTGTTCGGCGGAGAGGGAAACAGGCGTCCCCCTGACCCCCATGCGCGCCTGGGGCGCTTCTCGCTCAACGAGCTGCGGACCGCCCTGCGCCAAGGCTCTCAGCGCGGCCACCAGCCCCAAGTCCTCCAGCACGAAGGGCCTCAGGTCGCGGCTGATCTGACGAACGCCAAGCAAGGTCTCATCCACCAAGGCCTTCAGGTCGGCCAGCCTCCCCAGGAGCTGTGGATCTTGGGCCCGGGACATCCCGAGTTCCAGGCTCCGGCTCATGGCCAGCAGGTTTTGCGCCGTTTCATCGTGCAGCTCGCGGGCGATGCGCGCCCGTTCCTGTTCCTGCGAACGCGTGATCGCCCCCACGTATCGCCGCAGGCCCGCACGGTAAGCGGTGATCTGGCGCGCCATTTGATTGAATGCCAGCGCAAGCGCATCCAGCTCCTGGATGCCGGTGTCAGCAGCGGTTTCGGCTCGCTCGCCCGTCGCCAGCCGTGCGGTCTGATCTGCAAGAAAGCGGGCCGGCTCCGTGATTCGGCGCGCCCCTCGGTAGAGCAGGATCGCCA
The DNA here is from genome assembly GCA_964388955.1 of uncultured Anaerolineaceae bacterium. Lineage (GTDB taxonomy): Bacteria > Chloroflexota > Anaerolineae > Anaerolineales > E44-bin32 > CAYMCO01. The sequence continues at coordinate 85,774 of CAYMCO010000022.1, forward strand.
CAACCAACGCCCCAAGGAGTGCTGAGAGCCCGATTATGGTGACGTACTGCCGGGCGGGTGCGATGACGTCCTCCCACGGCTCGCGGACCACCAAACCCCAGCCAGTGCCATCGATGGGAGCGAACCCCAGCACCAGCGGCTCGCCCCCCTGGCCGGAAGAAAGCTGCCCTCCGCTGTTGCCCCGCAGCAGCGCCGGAATGAACGGCCGCTGGCTGAAATCCGCGCCGATCATGGAGCGATCCGGGTGGAATATCACCCTGCCGTCGCTATCCACCATGTAGGCGAAACCCTCGTCACCGACCACCAGCCTGCGCAGCGGATCGCCGAGCGGGGCGGTGTGCAAATGAATAGCGCCGATGACCGCGCCGGCGAACTCATCCCCCTCATCGAGGACCGGCACGGCGATCACCACCATATCCTCCCCGGTCCGGGCGTCGGTAATCACGTTACTGAACGTGGGTCTGCGGGATCGCCTCGCGCCCACAAAATAAGCGCGCAGGGCGATATGTTCCCCCAGCGGGGTGGCCGAGGCGGGCGCCGTCTCGACAGCTAGACCGTTCTCATCCACCATCTCAATCCCCGCGTTAAAGATCTGCAGATCGTCAGAGGGGAGATGTTCGAGCAGCGGATCTCTACCGGTCAGGCTGAGATCCTCACTCCATTCGATCGCGATCTCCTCCAGTTGCTCAACATACATTTCCAGATCCCGAGCAACCCGGGTGGCCGAGAGGACAGCAAGCTGTCGGTCGCGATCCGTCAGCAGCGCGGCGACCGCCCGTTGGTAGGACAACACCCCCATCAGGATCAGCCCCAATATCAAGAGCGCGAGGGGTGAGGCGATCCACAGCAGTGACTGGGCGAACAGGGATCGGGCTCGGCGCATCTCGGGAATCTTCGGGGTTGGCGTGCGCATCAATCCAGGGTGAGCCACCCTTTGCGGATGGCATATAAGACCGCCTCAACGCGCGATGTCACGCCCAGCTTGTCAAAGATGCTGGAAAGATGAGTCTGGACTGTGCGCTCGCTGATCACCAGCGCC
>CAYMCO010000023.1:0-84889 GCA_964388955.1 uncultured Anaerolineaceae bacterium
CCCTTCGTCACCGTCCCCTATTCCCGCTTCAGATCCTGGAAGAAGATCTGGGCCGTATAGGCCGGGTTGTAGACATATCCCTGAATATCCTCACCGAGATACGTCGGATATGGTACATCGAGGATGGCAAAGGTCGGCATCTCCTCCATGAGGAGCTCTTGCGCCTGCACGAACATCTCGGCCGCCTTGTCCAGATCGTACCCGCTGACGATATTGGCCTCATCGATGAGGGCGTCCAACTCCGGGTTCTGATAGTGGCCGTAGTTGCAGCACGTCCCCGCCATCACGCTGTGATGGAGCATGAACATCCAGTCGTACGGCGTTGGGTACGTGGGCCACCACCTGCCCAGCAGGATATCGCCGGCGCTCTCAGGATTGTTGAATACGATGTCATTGAAGGCGGAGGGAGTCATCTCCCGGATCTCCAGATTCACCCCGAGCTTGGCAAGTTCGGGTTTCCACAGCTCCCCCACTTCTTTCATCCCCTGTTTGCCATAATGCCAGAGCTCAAGATCCAGGGATTCGCCGCTGTATCCCGCCTGCGCCAGCAGATCGGCAGCCAAATCCATGTCCGTCTCGATGTACATGTCGGATGCATGGCCCCAGAGTCCAGCCGAGATCCAACCACTGGCGCGCGAGCCATACCCCGCATACAGCGCTTGGGCGGCAGCCTCGAAGGGGAAGCTGTGCGCCAATGCACGGCGTACCAGCGGGTCATCCATAGGCGGCTTTGTGGTGTTGAAGAAAGCGAGCAGGTTGAAATATGCCGAGCCGATATCCACATTGACCGCCGGCAGATCCTCCAAATCCGGCAAGCTTTCAAAGCTCAGGTCCGTGGTGATATCGACCTCGCCCGCCCGCAGCAGCTGCTCCCTCATCGGCGCATCGGTCAGGATTTCAAAGACCAGCTTGGTGAACTGGCCCTCCTCCCATCCTCCCCAGTAGTCGTCGAATCGATCGTAGACCACGCGCGCGGCCGGGTCAAAGGATTCGATCATGTATGGCCCCGTGCCGCACCCGTTGCCCAGGTTTGCCCAGGTGGTATCTGCACCCTCAAAGGCCGAGGGGCACATGACATAGGCTCCATACATCGAGGCAAAGATGATGTGCAGAGGCGCGGAATACTTATTGTAGAACTTGATGGTGTAAGGGTCCACCACCTCGATGCGTTCCACAGGGTCATATATGAAGGAACTGGACATCTCCGGCAGCATGTTGCGCTCAAAGGATGACTTGACCGCGTCGGCGGTCATCTCCGTGCCGTCATGGAACTTGACCCCTTGGCGCAGATGGAAAGTCCACTCCGTGGCATCCTCGTTCCGCTCCCAAGAAGTGGCCAAGCGCGGCCCGATGAGCTCTTCGCTCCCGGGGGGGTTGTAGAAGGTCAGGGTCTCATACATCACCGAAACCAGCCCCGTATCGCCGAAGAAGTTGTTGCTCGGATCCAAGTCCACGGGTTCCATGTAGAATGCGATGCGAGCGATGTTCTCCTCCGGGGCCGGGCCGACCTCGGGCGCCGCGGCTGTCGCGGTGGGGGCGGCCGGAGCTTCTGTCGGCACCTCGGTATCGGCAACTGACGAGGGCGCAGTCGTCGCCGCTGGGCCGCAACCGGCCGCTATGAGCACCATGCTCAGGAGCAGCACAATAGATAGCAGAATTGTCAGCCTTCTTCTCATCATAGTCTCCTTCAATTGACGTTGCTCGATTGAAGTCTGGCTCTGATCTCCTTCCCTCACCCCATGCGCTCTCCTTTCCCCTTCCGGCCACCAAGCAAGGCATCTGGAATTGTGCGTTCGCATCTATGCGGGCCTCCGGCGTCCCTACCGCAGCAGTTCCCGCGCCGTCACCAGACGTTGGATCTGGTTGGTCCCTTCGTAGATCTGAAACAGTTTGGCGTCACGCATATACTTTTCAACCGGATAGTCTTTCATATATCCGTAGCCGCCCAGGATCTGCACTGCGTTCGTGGTCACCTCCATAACGACATCCGTGGCGAAGCACTTCGCTTCTGCCGACTCCCGGGTGTTGCGCTGACCGTTGTCATACAGCCAGGCCGCGCGCCAGCATAGGAGCCGGGCGGCGTCAATCTTCATCGCCATATCCGCCAGCATGAACTGGATCGCCTGCTGATGGGCGATGGGGGTTTCAAACTGCACTCTCTCTTTCGCATACTGGGTCGCGGTATCCAGCGCTGCCCGCGCAAGACCCACCGCCCCCGCGCCCACGCCGGCGCGCGATTCGTCCAGCATGTGCATCGAGATTCTGAACCCATCGTGGCCCTCGCCCAGCCGGTAGCGCGCCGGGATGCGGACGTCGTCGAAGACCACCTCGCTGGTGTCCGTCGCCCGCTGCCCCATCTTGTCTTCCTTCTTCCCGACCGAGATCCCGGGCAGGGCGGCGGGGACCATGAAGGCGGAAATTCCCTTGTAGCCCATTGTGGGATCCTCTGTGGCAAAGACGGTGTAAAGGCTGGCCACGCCGCCGTTGGTGATGAACTGCTTGGTGCCGTGGATGATGAACTCGTCCCCATCGGCCCGCGCGCGCGTGCGCACGGCTGCCGCATCCGATCCCGCCCCGGACTCGGTCAGGCAGAAGGCGGCCAGGTTGGGTCCAGAACAGTGTTTTGGCAGCAGTTCGGCTTTCAAATCCGGATGGCCCGAGCTCAGGATTGGGCCCAATCCCAGAACGTTGCCCTCGAGCGTGGCGTCCACCCCGCTGCAAGCGGCGGAGAGCTCCTCGGCGATGATGCAGCCATCCAGGGTGCTCAAGCCGGCGCCGCCGTATTCCTCAGGGACGGTATAGTGCAGCAGCCCTATCTCAAACCACTTCTCCACAATCTCCCGTGGATGGCGTTGCTCTTCGTCGCACTGAGCCGCGACGGGCGCGATCTCCCGCCGTGCAAAATCCCGGGTCAGCTTCTGAAGCGACCGCTGTTCTTCCGTGATTGTGAAATCGATCATGCCTCGCTCTCCGACCCCCGTGGTGATAGCCGTTCAATCCATATTGTCCCGGTCAATTCGCCCTATCGGCCACGACCCGGGCAACTCAGGGCTCGCGCTCGATCAGTGTGGCCACGCCTTGGCCGCCGCCCACGCAGGCCGTGGCGACCCCGAAGCGCCCTCTTTCCGCTTCCAGGATGCGGGCCAGCGTCCCGATCAACCGGATGCCCGTCGCGCCCAACGGATGGCCCAGAGCAATCCCCCCACCCTTCACATTGACCCGCTCGGGATCGATCCCCAACTGTCGCATGGCGTGCAAGGCGACCACGCTGAAGGCCTCGTTGATCTCCCAGTAGTCGATATCCTGGACGGTGAGCCCCGCCATGTCCAGAGCCTTCTTGGTGGCAGGAATGGGGCCCACTCCCATGATCGTGGGGTCCACGCCTGCGAAACCGATTGTTCGGACTCGCCCCATGGGCGCCACTCCCATCCCCAGCGCCTTTTCCTTGGCAATCAGCAGCATGGCTGCGGCGCCAGCGTTCAATGGTGAGGAATTTCCCGCCGTGATGGCGCCGCCCTCCTTGAACACCGGGCGGAGCTGGCCCATCTTCTCCAGCGTCGTGCCGGGGCGCACGGACTGGTCCAGATCCACGGTGATCATGGTCCCATCCGCCTGCTCCGCCTGGATGGGGAGGATCTCCCCGGCAAAGAACCCCTCCGCCTGCGCCTTGGCGGCCAGTTCATGCGAGCGCAGCGCCCACCGATCCAGCTCCTCCCGGGTCAACCCGCTCATCTCGAAGAGCTTCTCCGCGGTGAGCCCCATATTGAGGCTGGTCCCCATGTCCCAATGGGCGAACTGCGCCTCGGAGAAGAACCTCGGGTTGACGGCCGAATCCAGGGCGTCCATGGGAATGCGGGTCATGTGCTCCATCCCACCGGCCAGCACCACATCCGCGTTCCCGGTGGCGATCTCGAGATACCCGATATGCACCGCGGCCATGGCCGAGCCACATTGCTGATCCACGAACTTGGCGGGTATCTCCTCAGGCAGGTCGGCCAGAAAGAGGGGATTCCGGCCGCCGTAGGTCCACTGCTCATCGATGCCCAGAGCGCTCCCGACTATGAAGTCATCGACCTCCGCAGGCGCCACCCCCGTGCGAGCCAACAGCTCAGGCAGCAATAGCGCCAACAACTCTTCCCCACGCAGTTTGTGCAACCAGTCCCGTGCGGGATCCCCCGGCCTGGAACGGGATTGCGCGGTGCGCAGGTAGCCTCCGATCAGCACATCTCTCATGATCCGCATCCCCTTTCTTGGCGATAATGTCGCCGCTATCTTGGAGGCGCTCGGTCAGAAGAAGAGCAAGGTGAGAGTCTCGGCCACACATCCGGGCCGCGACCGGCCCTCGATCTCCACGGTGACCCGCTCGAGCATCTGCAGGCCTCCCTTGGCCGACTCCACGTTCAGCAGGGTGACGCGCGCTCTGACCTTCGCTCCCACCGGGACGGCGCTCGGGAACCGGACCTTGTTCAGGCCGTAGTTGATGGCCATGCTCATGCCGGGTGGCCCATCGGCGTTCTCCTCCACGCCGCCCGTCAGGAAGGGGATCAGGGAAAGCGTCAGGAATCCGTGCGCGATCGTCCCCTCGTATGGGGATTCCCGCCTGGCTCGCTCTGGATCGGTGTGTATCCACTGAAAATCACCTGTGGCCTGCGCGAACTGATCCACACGCGCCTGGTCAATCCGCAGCCAGGGGCCGACGTGTGTTTCGGTTCCAATCTTCGGCTCTAATTCGGCCAGCGCCGCTTCGAGTGACATTTCCCGGCCTCCTTCCTGTCGGTTCTACATATGCCGCTCCACCCGCCGCCTGAAGCTCACCAACATGGCCACCCCATGGCGCGCGGCTGGTGGACCTACCTTCCTGGCGCCGATCCTGCCCTCTCCCGTTCCGCCAGCAGGCGGCGCAGGGGTTTTCCCGTCCCGGACTTCGGGATTTCATCGACGAAGACTACCTCGCGGATGCGCTTGAACGGTGCCACCTGCTCGGCGACGTATCGCTGGAGGGCCTCGCTTTCGATCGGGCCCTCCCGCACGATGTACGCCTTGGGGATCTCCCCTGCCACTTCATCTGGCACAGGGATCACGGCGGCATCTCTGACCTGCGGATGGGACATCAGCACCTCTTCGAGCTCCGCCGGGGCGACTTGATATCCCTTGTACTTGATCATCTCTTTCAAGCGATCCACGACATACAGGTACCCATCCTCATCCACGTATCCCACGTCGCCGGTGTGCAGCCAACCCTCGGCGCCGACCGCTTGTTGGCTGGCCTGCGGATTGTTGAGGTAGCCCCGCATCACCTGCGGTCCGCGCACCAGCACCTCGCCCAGCTGCCCCGCGCTGAGCGCCCCGCCGGAGGAGAGATCGATGATCCGGCACTCCGTGCTTCGCACCAGCGGGCCGACGGATTCCGGGCGCACCCGCGCCGGATCGTCGTAGTCCACATTTGTGGTCGAACTGGTCTCGGTCAGGCCGTATCCCTGCTTGACCACGCAGCCCAGGCGCTCGGAGCATTTCTGTCGTGCTCCCCTGGGCAGTGGCGCAGCCCCTGACAGCAGGTAGCGCAGGCTGGAAAGATCGTATTGCCCCACCTGCGGGTCCTCCGCCAAGGAGCGGATGATCGAAGGCACAACATAGGAGCGCGTCACCCCATAGTCCTGCAACGCTCGCAGATAATCGCCGAACCGGTATCTGGGCAAGGTCACCAGTGTGACCCCGAAGGCCAGGCTGCAATTCATGATCACCGTCATGCCGTAGATGTGGCAGAAGGGCAGGACCCCGTCCATGACATCTTGCGGGGAGATGTTCTCAAGGCCCTCCGTCTGGCAGATATTGGCGACCATGTTTCTGTGGCTCAGCATCACCCCTTTCGGCGGCCCCGTCGTGCCGCTGGAGTAGGGTATGGCGACCAGATCCGTGCTCGGGTCGATCTCGACCTGCGGAGGCTCGTCGCCACCGGCCAGGAGATCATGATAGGAGGTCGCGCCCTGTGCCTCCCCGATGACGAAGAGTTGATCGACCTCCGTCCCGCCAGCGGCTTCCAGCACAGTGCCCATCAGCTCCGGCACGGTGATTACCTGTTTGGCGCGCGTATCCCGGAGTTGGCTCCCCAGCTCAGGGGCCGAAGAGCGCGGGTGCACGGTGGTGACGACGCCCCCCAGGTAGGATACGGCGTGGAATATGAGCGGATATTCCGGCAGGTTCGGCAGGTAGATGGCGAAGACATCCCCCTTGCGGAGCCCCCGTTTGTGGAGGCCGGCTGCGATGCGGGGGATCGCCTCCTGCAGCCCGGCATAGGTCAAGCAGCGCCCGCTCGCCCCGTCGATCAGCGCGGGCTTTTCCCCCAACCCGCGCATGCGGGCCATGATGAATGGCGTCAGCGCCAGATTCGGGATCTCCGCATCCCTATGCGGGCTCTTGAAGATCCTATTCCCCGTATGCATCTCTCCCCTGCATCACGAAGATGTGGCGAGCATTGCGCCGCCATCCACCAGCAACACCGTTCCGGTGACCCAATCCGACGCCGCGCTGGCCAGGTAGATGGCGGCCCCGACCACGTCCTCGGGCTGGCCGATCCTGCCCAGAGGCGTGTGCGCCTCAATCCTGGCCAGAAGCTCAGGATCTTCCCAGATGACCCGGCTGAACTTGGTCTGCACCCAGCCGGGCGCGATGGCGTTCACGCAGATCCCTTCAGGGCCGAGCTCCCGCGCCAGCACACGCGTGAGCATGATCACCCCCGCCTTCGAGATGCTGTACAGCCCGATATGCTCCCCGGGTGTGAGACCGGCGTCGGAGGAGAGGTTGATGATCTTGCCTCCTCCGCCCCGCTGCATATAAGGCACGACCTCTTGGCACAGGCGGATGTAGCCCTTGAGGTTGACATCCAAAATCTTGTCGATTTGGCTCTCCTCGGCGGAAAGCAGCGGGCCGAAGTGCGGATTGGTGGCGGCGTTATTGACCGCGATATCGACCCTGCCCCAGCGCTCGAATGTGCCCCGGACAAGCGCTTCAACCTGATCGGGATACCCCATGTGGGCCTCCAGGGCGAGGGCCTCCCCCCCGGCGGCCTCGATTTCGCCCGCCACTTTCTGCACTGCCGCCAACTTGCGGCTGGAGACCGTCACCCTGGCGCCCGCCTCGGAGAAGGCCAGCGCCATCGCCCGGCCGATCCCCTTCGAGGCGCCGGTGATGATGGCGACCTTATCCGTCAGGCGGAAATCGACCATCGAACCACCTATTCTCCCCCCGTCACCTCGAGGCAGTGCCCGGAGACGTAGTTCGAGAGCGGCGAGGCCAGGAACAGCAGCACCCCCGCCGCCTCCCGTGGGGTGCCGGGCCGCTCCATGGGGATGAGCTGCACGCCAAACTCGCGCATCCCCTCCGGGATTCCCAACTGGATCCTGGCATCCCCCCGCTCGACCACCTGCGTCCCATCCTTGACATCCGTCAGGCGAGTCTCGATGAAGCCGAAGGCCGCAGCGTTGACCTGCACGTTAAATCGCCCCCACTCTTTGGCGATCGTCTTGGTCAGACCTACCAGTCCCATCTTGGCCGCAGCGTAGTTTGCCTGCCCGAAGTTGCCACGCGTGCCGCTGGTCGAACTGACGTTGACGATCTTGCGCGCCCTGGCGACACCATGCTCCTTCATCTCGGCCTTGGCCACCTCGCGCATATGGGGCGCCGCAGCGCGGATCAGCCGGAAAGCTGCAGTGAGGTGCACATCCAGGATCGCCCCCCACTGCGCGTCCGACATCTTGTGCACCACGCCGTCCCAGGTGAAGCCGGCGTTATTGACCAGGATGTCTATCCCTCCGTAGTTATCGACGGCCGAGTTGATCAGCGCCTCGGTCGTCTTTGGATCGGCCACATCCCCCCTCACGGTGGTGATCTGACCGCCCGCCGCGCGGATCTCCTGCGCGACGAGCGCCAGAGGATCGGCATCCAGGTCATTGATCACCAGATTCGCCCCCTCGGCGGCAAACAGCTTGGCTGCCGCGGCGCCAATCCCACGCCCCGCTCCGGTGAGAATCGCGCTTTTCCCTTCAAGCATCGGCCCCATCATGCCCCTCCTCAAGTCTTCGTTCGAGCCCGAGTCCCAATTTAATCCTGGATCCCGGCCAGATGCTTGGCGATGGCCTTCTTCGGCTCCAGGTCGTACTCCGCCAGCAAAGTGATGGTCTCCATGATCGGCGAGCCTCCCCCATGCAGCCCCGCAAATTGATCCAGGCCGCCGCGCGCGGATACCGCCATGTCGCTGATCAACCGGAAGCACCGATACTGGTTCTCGGCCGAGACCTCCGGGTTGCGCATGATGTACTTGGCGAACAGCGGCCCGGTCTCCTCGCTGATGAAATCCCCTTCGAGGGGAAGAGTCGCCGGAAGGCCTCCCGCCAGGTCCGCCAGAATCTCATACTCGCGGAAGATATTCTCCCCGGCGTGCCGGCGCCCCACATTGGAGTAGACCAGTTCGGGCATGGCCGTGCCGGAAGGCGCCATGCTGCACTTTACGGCCGAGGCGATGCCGGCGGCGTAGACCAACTCCGCCACCCCGATGATCTCCGCCAGCTTCTCCCCCACATGCTTGGCGCGCCCGATGCCGTTGTATTCGGCCACCAGCGCCGCCATGCCCATCATCACGTCGGAGACGGCGGGTTTGCAGCCCGTGTAACTGTGCCGGTGGAACAGCGCGAATAGGTGCGCCAGCTCACCGGCGAATTCCCGCTCCCCGCAAAGAAAGACCCGCTCCCATGGGACAAAGACGTCGTCGAATACGGTCAGAGAGTCTGCGTCCCCATAGCGCTCGATGGGCGCGTGGAGCTGCTCTCGCGGCCGAAAGCCGACGGGCCGGGTGAGCAGTCGAATCCCTTCCGTATCGGCAGGGACGGCGAAGGCGACTGCCCAATCTGCCTCCTGCTCACTCAAGAAGCGGGTCGGAACGACGATGATCTCGTCGGCGTAGGGGGCGATGGTGTTATGGGCTTTGGCCCCGCGCACCACGATGCCGGCCTCGTTGCGCTCGATCACCCGCAGGTATAGATCCGGATCCACCTGCTGGTGGGGGCGTCGCATGCGGTCACCTTTGACATCGGTCTGGGCGCAGTTGGCGCAGATGTCGTTCGCCTGAAAGAAATCCAGGTATGCCAGGAATCGGGCGTGGTATTCGGTTCCGTGCGCTTGATCCACGTCGTAGGTGATGACCGAAAGGGCGTTCATGGCGTCGATGCCCATGCAGCGCTGGATGCACCCGCCCGTTCTGCGGCAGAGCATGCGCGTCATCTCCTGCTTTTTCAGCAGGTCTCCGCCCGATTGGTGGATGTGATTGAACCGGTTGATCTGCTCGCCTGAGCGATGCGAGATGGCGGTGAACAACTCCGGCTCCGCTTCCTCCGCCGCCGCATCGTAGGTGAGCGCGACCACGTTTTGGCCCGGGACCAGGCGCGGGTCATCGCGCCCCACAAGTTGGCCATCGATGTACACGTTGGGGCGCATGGCGTGGATCCGTCGTCGATATTCCTGAGATGTGATCATGTTGGCCTCCTTCCGCCTCGCCAAAGGCTCCCGGCCGCCGGTGCGTGCCCCGCAAGGGGTTACACCACCTTCTCCGCCTTGAGTTGGAGGATTTCATCTTCGGAAATGTGAAGGACATCCCTCAAAATCTGGTCTGTATGCTCCCCGAGCTCCGGTGCGCTGCCTCGCACCTCCAGGGGGGTCTGCGACATCTTGATGGGAAAGGCGGGGACCCGCAGCCGTCCCGCGCTTCGATCCTCCACAGGCACCAGCATCTGGCGGGCGCGGATGTGCTCGCTCTCGGCGATTTCTCCGATGTCGAAAACCGGCCCGGCCGGAACCCCCTCAGCGCGGAATAGGGCCAGGATCTCCTCCACGGTGCGGCCGGCGGCCCAGCGTTCGATGATGCCCCTCAATTCATCGCGCCGCTCCCAGCCGATGGCGAAGGCGGAACTCCCGCTTTCGGTGACCAAGTCGGGGCGGCCGATCGCCTCACAGAAGCGGCGGAAGTTGCCGGGGTCATAGGCCGCCAGGGCGAAGTAGCCGTCCTTGGCCGGGAACAGGTCGAAGGGGTAGACGGACTGATCGGCATTGCCGATGCGACCCACCACGCGCCCGCTGGCCAAATAGATATACAGCGGCACGCCCAAGAAGGTGAAGGCCGAGTCGAGCAGGGAAACCTCGATATGCTGGCCCTCTCCGCTGCCACCCCGTCTGTGTAGGGCGGCCAGCACGGCGATGGCTGTGTACAAGCCGGCCGAGTAATCGGCGATGTAGCCCGCGGTCTTGGTGGGTGGGCCGCCGGGGAAGCCGGTGACGCTCATCATGCCGCTCATGGCCTGGGCGATCATGTCGTAGGCGGGCATGTTCTGGTATGGGCTGTTCCCCCCGAACCCGGTGATCGAGGCGTATATCAGGCCAGGGTTTTCTTCGTGGAGCGCGCGATAGGAAAGGCCCAGGCGCTCCATCACCCCCGGGCGGTAGTTCTCCAGCAGCACATCCGAAGCGCGGGCCAAGCGCTTGAAGAGCTGCTTGCCCTTCTCGGTCTTGAGGTTGAGTTTGAGTCCCCGCTTCCCACGGTTCAGCGAGACGAAGAGCGTCGAAGTGCCGTCCACCATGGTGACCTGGTCGGCTATGCGGCTCTGGTCGAACACCGGCGGTGGCCCCTCGACTTTGATGACGTCGGCGCCCATATCCGCCAACAGCGCGCCGCAGAAGGGACCACTGACCACCCAAGTCAGGTCCAAGACCCGGATGCCATCTAACGCCGATTCCATACGCGCCTCTCCGGATTCCCCATATTGCTGCCCCCAGCGACCCGAATCCCCTTGACGTTATGGATTTTATAACTATATTATATATGGGCTAACAAAGCATACAACAGTTCATCCGCGAGCGCAAGGCCTGCAGCCGCGTTTCCTCGGACAGCGGGGGCGACGTGAGCCGGCCGATGAGCCGCATCGCATCCGTCCGGCCTCGACGCGGGGGCGCCGGGATTTGAGGGCTTTTGGGCACGACTGCGGCTGCCCAAAGGAGCAGACCGTTGAGCACTGTCGAGTATCTCCTGCGCCGGCTTGGATTGGCCATACTGGTGATCATCGGAGTGATGATCACCACCTTTGTGATTTCCCGGGTGGTGCCTTCCAGTCCCGAACGCTTGTACGCCGGTCCGCGGGCCAGCCCGGAGACCATCCAGGTCGTGCGGGCGAGATTGGGGTTGGATCAACCGCTGCCCTTGCAGTTTGCGCGCTATGTCCAGGATATCCTGCGAGGCGACCTGGGGGAGTCCTATGAGACCAAACGGCCCATCCTGGAGGATCTGAAGATCTACCTGCCGGCGACGCTGGAATTGACCCTGCTGGCGTCCTCCCTGGCGCTGCTCATCGGCATTCCAACCGGAGTGCTCGCCGGGGCGACGCGCGGCAGGAAGGTCGATCTTTTCAGCCGGGGCATCGCCATCACAGGCGTATCGATTCCCAGTTTCTGGTTGGCCCTGCTGCTGCAGTTGCTGTTCTTCGGCACGCTGGGCTTGCTGCCCGTGGGCGGTCGAATGGACATGCTGGTGGAAATATCCCATCCCGTGGGTCGGGCCACTGGCTTCCTGCTGATCGACAGCGCGCTGCGGGGAAATTGGATCGCCTTCAAGGACGCCCTGCTGCACCTGATCCTCCCCGTGGGCGTGCTTTCCATCTATCCCGTGGCGCTGACCATCCGCATGACGCGAGCCTCGATGATCGAGGCGCTTTCCGAAGACTACGTCATGGCAGCTCGAGCAGCGGGCATCCCGCAGTGGAGGATCCTGTTTCGCCTGGCCTTGAAGAACGCCATCATCCCCACTCTGACGGTGCTCGGCCTCACGTTCGCCTACTCCATCACCGGCGCTTTCCTGGTGGAGATCGTCTTCTCTTGGCCGGGCGTCGGCAAGTACGTAGCCGACGCCATTGTCCGGGCGGATTTCCCTGTGGTGATGGCCGTGACCTTGATCGTCACCGTGATCTACATCCTGGTCAATCTGGCCGTGGACATAGTCCAAGCCTCGCTCGATCCCCGGATCCGTCTGGGCTGACGATGCGTGCCGCGGTATGAGCGGCGGTGCGAGGCGGGCAGAAGGAAGTCGCAGCCAATGATCGCCATGCGAAAGAGGCTGGGTACTCGGTTGACCGGCGGGATCGAGCCGGGCTCGGCGCTCTGGTTCTTCCGCCGGGATCGCATCGGCATGGCCTGCCTCGCCTTTATTCTCTTCGTCGTCGCCGTCGCCTTCCTGGCCCCCCTCATCTCCCCCTTTCCGTCGGAGGGCCGCGGAGAACCCAACGTGCCCAACAAGTTCCTGCCGCCGGGCCGAACGCACCCGTTCGGAACGGATCTGCTGGGACGGGATCTGCTGTCCCGACTGCTGTACGGCGCGCGCGTTGCGCTGCTGGTCTCGAGCGTCGTCGTGGCAGCTTCGGTCTTGATTGGCCTGATATTGGGGGCGGTGGCGGGCTATTTCGGATCATGGGTGGACAACGTGATCATGCGCGTCACGGACATCTTCATGGGCTTCCCCCCACTGCTGCTCGCGATCGCCATCGCCGCAGCCCTGGGTCCCAGCATCCTCAACGCCATCGTCGCCATCGCGCTGGTCTGGTGGCCCTGGTATGCTCGCCTGGTGCGCGGCCAGGCGCTGTCGGTGCGCGAACGCAACTACGTGCGCGCCGCGCGCAGTATCGGCGTGCCCAATCTGACCATCATCCGGCGCCATATCGTCCCCAATGTGCTCACCCCGGTACTTGTGCAAGCGGCCATGGACATGGGTTCGGCGATTCTGGTTTCCGCCGGGCTGAGTTTCATCGGGCTGGGACCCCAGCCACCCACCGCGGACTGGGGGCTGATGGTCAACGAGGGCCGCCAATACATGCTGGCGGGCCACTGGTGGGTGGCCACTTTCCCAGGGTGCGCCATATTCCTCACGGTGCTGGCGTTCAATCTGCTCGGGGACAGCGTGCGCGATGCAGCCGATCCGCGCGTTCGAGGCGCCGGGTGATGGGCACACCTCTACTCTTGGTCCAGGATCTGATGGTGGTCTTTCACTCCCCGATCGGCGACGTACAAGCGCTGAGGGGCATCAGCTTCAAGGTCGAGCGAGGCGAGACCTTCGGGTTGGTCGGCGAGTCTGGCTGCGGCAAGACGGTCACCGGCAGATCGATCCTGCGCATCCTGCCGCATTCCGGGCGGATCACCCACGGAAGGATTCTGTTTGACGGGCTGGAATTGCTGGAGGCCGGCGAGCGCCAGATGCAACGCATCCGAGGCCGGAGGATCTCGCTGGTCTTCCAGGATCCCGCAGCCGCGTTGAATCCCGTCTTTACCATCGGCCAGCAGTTGATGGAGGTCATGCAGCAGCACCACGCAGGGACGAAAGCGGCTCTCAGGCGGCTGGCCGTTGAATACCTCGCCAACTGTGAGCTGCCGAACCCGGAGGACTGCATCAATGCCTACCCGCACCAGTTGTCGGGAGGCATGCAGCAGCGTGCCATGATCGCCATGGCGCTTTCCTCCCAGCCGGATCTGCTCATCGCCGACGAGCCCACCACAGCGCTCGATGTCACCATCCAGGCGCAGATTTTGGACCTGCTGGTCAAGATCAAAGAGGAGCAGCAAATCAGCGTCATACTGATCACCCACAATATGGGCGTTGTCGCCGAGACCTGCCAATATGTGGCGGTGCTGTATGCCGGACGCATCGCTGAACAGGGCAGCGTCGATGATATCTTCCACAACCCCAAGCATCCATACACACGGGGCCTGCTTCAAACGCTCCCCCAGACGGGGACTCGGGGTCACGAGCTGATGGTGATCCCCGGGTCCGTCCCCAGCGGCATTGACCCTCTCCCGGGCTGCGCCTTTGCGGAACGCTGCGGGCGCGTCATGGATCTCTGCCGGGTTGATCAGCCGCCTCCTGTCCGTCTGGGTGAGGATCACTTCGCGGCCTGCTACTTGTACTCGGATGGGGTAGCTGGAGGGGAAGATGGATAGCATCTATCCTCCCCCACTGGTCGAGATAAAGAACCTATGCACCGAGTACGTCTCCCGATTGGGGGTATTTGGCAGGACAGAGCGCCGGGTGAGAGCGGTCGATGACCTCACGCTCGATATCCACAAGGGGGAGACACTGGCTCTGGTGGGGGAGTCCGGCTGTGGCAAGACGAGTCTGGGTTTCACCCTGCTGCAGCTTGTCCCGGCCAGCCGTGGGCAAATCCTCTTCAACGGCGATGATCTCTTGAGCTCGGATCAAGGATCCATGCGAGCGATCCGCCGGGAGATGCAGATCGTCTTCCAGAATCCCTTCAGTTCACTGAACCCGCGCATGAACGTCAAAGCCTTGATCGCCGAACCGTTGCTCACCCATTCCGATTTGCGCGGCGGGGCGCTGCGATCGCGGGTTGTAGGACTCATGGAAGAGGTGGGCCTGAGTGAGGAGCACCTGACTCGGATGCCGCATCAAATGAGCGGGGGACAGGCGCAGCGCATCGCCATCGCCCGTGCACTTGCCCTCAACCCGACCTTCCTGGTCCTTGATGAGCCAACCTCCGCGTTGGATGTCTCCGTGCAGGCACAGGTATTGAATATGCTGGTTGAACTGCAACGCCGATTGGGCCTCACCTATCTCTTCATCACTCATGACCTGAGTGTAGTGGAGCATATCAGCGATCGGGTTGCAGTCATGTACTTGGGGCAGATCGTGGAGTTGGCGTCGAGGGACTCCATATTCTCTCAGCCCCGGCACCCCTATACCCAGGCGCTGCTTTCATCGACTCCCGTACCCGACCCCAGGATCGGTCGAGAGAGAATCATCTTGAAGGGGACCGTCCCCAGCATCACCAGCCCCCCAGGAGGGTGCCGCTTTCACACTCGATGCCCCTACGTCATGGAAACCTGTAAGACAAAGCGCCCGGAAATCCATCATATCAGCGAAGATCATTTTGCGACCTGCCACTTGCTGGAATGAGAAATCGGAGTAAGGGCACGCAGATCTCAGATATGCGGGGATGGATCGTTCCGGCGGATCTCCAATATCCAAACATCAGCCTCACCAGGTACCAGGCTCCGGCAAGGTATCCACCCGTGCGCAAAGCCTCTCGATAGCCTTCTCGTTTCTGCCGTCGGCCTCGAACCGGACTCGTCGCTTCTTCACCACAACACGATCATGCATGCCAAGGAGTGGGATCAAGAGGCGCCGATCGAAGTCGACAGTTAGAGTACGCTCGTCGATACAGCGACTGATCCGGGGCATTCTGGAAGCGGTGGTGGCGCTGCTCCACATCGGCGTTTTCGTTCGATTGCGCGGCCTGGATTTTGCGCTCACGGAGCCTCAAGGAGCCTATAGTGTCCCAGGAGCGCACCGTAGCGGCGGGTGAACTCCTCCGGATGGTCGGTCTTATGCACCGCCGTTGACGGCCGATCGGTGCGGTGTGCCGCCGGAACACCGCCCAGCCCCCAGAGCGCGTTCCGCAGACCTTGGCTCAGGCTTTCTCGAAAACCACATAGCCATCCCGGTGCAGCTTGACTTGTAGTGGAATCTTTGGCATATTATTGCCATGTTACTGACATGTTTATGCTTCCCGAATGCGTGCTGTTCTCGTTGAGGGATAGCATGCAGCTAGCCGGGAGCCCTTGTGCTCTAACACGCCGCCAATTGAAGGAAGAGTTCCTGGAGACGCGGCCATGGCCGTGGGTTGGCAATGTCCCAAAGGGCGCGACGGAGAGAAGGCGAAGGGGCGACCGGCGTGTCTCTGACCGGAATCGGGGCCGGAGGCTTGCAGGTGACTACCGCCATGCGCTGTTCACCTTGGGCTCGGCCCAAGGGCAATGGTTGTGGGGAGCATAAGGAGGCTTGATGGAAATCGTTCGCACCAATAGGAGAGCACGACGACCTTCTCTGGCGAGGAAAGCCTACCAGTCCATCAAGGATGATATCTTGGCAGGCATTTTCAAGCCGGGGGAATTGATCGTTGAAAGTCAGATGGCGAGCCGCTATCGTTTGGGCAAGACGCCGGTCAGGGAGGCCCTTCAGGCGCTGAAGCTTGAGGGACTGGTCGACGCCATCCCAAGGGCCGGGTATTTGGTGGTGGGCATCACCCCAAGCGACGTGCGCGAGTTGTTCCAGCTCAGGCTCATCCTTGAGACTGCCGCGGCGGAATTGGCAGCAGGTTGTGCGAGCGAACATGATTTGGAGCTCATCCGGGAAGCGGCAGACTTCGAGTATACGCATGGCGACCAGGGCAGCTATGAATATTTCATCCAGCTGAACAAGAGGTTCCACCACCTGGTGGCCCAGGCTTCCGGCAACAGGCGCCTGGCGCAGCTCGTCCTGCGCTTGATGGAGAAGCTCGAAATGCTGTTCAACCTGGAGCTTGACCTGAGAGACAGCGCAAATGAAATGCTGGACGAACACAGAGCCCTGGCCGCTGAGCTGTGCGAGCGAAATCCGGAGAGCGCGCGCTTGGTGATGGCCGAGCAGATTCAGAAATCCAGGGACCGGGTTATCGAGGCCATTGTCAGGCCGCAGTCGGATCCGACCGTCGGAGTTTAGCGACGTATGGCGACGAAAGATGCAAATGAGAGCCTTGAGCAGCCGGCGTGGGAGACAAGCCCGTCGCATTTCGCAGTGGTAGGCCAAAATGCCAACGCACCCGTTCTGAATGGCAAGCCGCGGCCATATATCTGTTTCGACAACGCGGCCACCACTCCGTGCCTGCAGGTGGTGCGAACCAGGGTCAACGAGTTCCTCGAGTGGTATTCAAGTATCCACCGGGGAGCCGGCTTCAAATCCATCCTCTCGACCGGCGCATACGAGCGGGCCCGGGATGTGCTGGCGGACTATGTCGGTGCAGACAAGGACTCAAACGTAGTGATTTTCGTTAGGAACACAACTCATGCCCTGAACAAGCTTGCCTCCCGTATACCTTTCAGTGATGGGGAAGTGGTCCTAACTTCGGTGATGGAGCATCACTCCAATCTCCTCCCCTGGCGACGAAGAGCCCGGGTCGAGTACATCGATCTCCTGCCCGATGGTTCCCTGGACATTGACGATCTTGAGCACAAACTGCGGATCTATCAACAGCGGGTGAAGCTGGTGGCAATCACGGCCGCCTCCAATGTAACAGGCTTCGTCAACCCAGTACATCTGATCGCCGAGATGGCCCACCGCGTAGGGGCCAGGATCGCAGTAGACGCAGCTCAGGTGGCCGCACACCATCGGGTCGATATGAAGCCGGATAGTGCGAGTGATCACATAGACTTCCTGGCGCTGTCCGGACACAAGATGTATGCGCCGTTCGGGATCGGAGCATTGATCGGGCCAAGAGCGACCTTTGCGGCCGGAGAGCCCGACTGTGTGGGCGGAGGGGTAGTGGATTTTGTCAGCCTGGAGAGCGCATGGTGGAATGGTCCACCAGAGAAGGAAGAGGCCGGAACGCCAAACTGCGTCGGGGCAGTGGCGATGGCGACGGCGGCTCTAGCGCTGCAAGACATCGGTCTGGACAGCATCGCGCATTATGAGGCTGAGCTCACGGGATATCTACTTGAGAACATCCGACAGGTACCCGGGCTACGCGTGTTTGGTAGCCAGACGCCGATGCAGGCGGGGGAGCGCCTGGGAATTGTCTCGTTTGATATGCCAGGGATTCCTCATGCCCTTGTGGCCGCGATCCTGAGCTGCGAAGGCGGCATCGGGGTGAGGACCGGGTGCTTCTGCGCCCACCCGTATGTTCTTCGTCTCCTGGAGATATCACCCGATAAGGCCGAGGCACACCGGCGCCGGATTCTCAGCGGCGACCGGTCTCAACTACCGGGGCTCGTACGCGTGAGTTTTGGATTCTACAACACAAAGGCAGAGGTGGATCACCTGGTGCACATGCTTCACGAAATCGCAGATGGGCGGTATGATGGCCGCTATTCACTTGACAAGCGCTCTGGTGCATATGTGCCGGATGATTTCCACCCTCGGCTGGATGCCTATTTCCGCCTTGGATGATCGTGGGGGGGCCATAGCAGCGCACTCTTGAATGCACAGGTGGATCTCCTGGAGGCAGGCCCGGGATCCTACTCTCATCGGAGGGCATGACAATCTCTGGCCTGACTTGTATGCCTCGAAAGGTTCGTTTCGGCCATATCAGGAGATGAAGACCGCAAACACGCTATTGACGACAGAGCGATGCAGATCCGCACAAGAAAAAGGAGTTCATAATGGCAAAACAACGATTGTTCGCGAGTCTGGCGGCCCTGATTGTGCTGGCCGTGCTGAGCTCGGCCTGCGGTGCGGCGGCCACGCCCACCAGCGAGGGGGAGACCCCCTCGGAGGGGCCAGCGCCCCAAGAGACGCCTGCCCCCGTGGAAGAGACGCTGCCCCCCGAAACCGAGGCGGCGCCTGTTGAGGCTGAAATCCCGGAGAATGTCGGCACGCACGCCGTCCCTGCCAGCATGCCTTCGATGGACCCCGACTACATGATGGGCTGGGATCATCAGCTTGGCTTCGCGATGTACGAAACGCTCACCTTCTGGACACCAGATGGTCTACAGCCGAAACTGGCCACCTCCTGGGAGTCCAATGAGGATGGCACCGAATGGACCTTCCATTTGCGTGAAGGTGTGACCTTCCACGATGGAACGCCTTTCACTGCGGATGCCGTGAAGTTCTCCTATGAGCGCACGATTGAGGCCGGATTGGCTTCCTACTACTTCGATGTGCTCACCGAAATCGATGTAGTGGATGACCATACCGTCGTTCTTCGCACCAGCGAGCCGAACAATATGCCGTTGATCGTTTCCGCAGGCTACGGCATGTTCATCGTGAACCCCAATGTCGCTGACAAGCCCGAGGGCTGGTTCGAAGAAGGGAACGATGCCGGGACAGGGCCATACATGATTGAGACCTATGAGCCGGGATCTCGCTGGGTGCTTACAAGATACGATGACTATTGGGGAGGATGGGAACCGGGGCAGTTTACCAAGCTGGTCTATCTGCTGGTTGAAGATCAAGCGGTTCGTGAGCAGATGATTCGCTCGGGTGAAGCGGATGTGACGAGCTATATCCCATGGGAGTCGTACGATTCTCTCGAAGCAACCGGCGAAATCACCGTGAACGTCGCTGCACAACTTCTAAACTACATCTGGATGTTCCATCTTGACAACCCCCCCATGGACAATCTGAAGTTGCGCCAGGCCCTGATCTATGCTTTCCCCTTTGAACAGGTGCAGCAGAGCACTTACGGAGGAAAAGCCGCCATCGCAAAAGGCGTCGCGCCGGCCGTCCTTTGGGATCCGCCACAGGACCTGGCAGTCCCTGGTTATGATCTGGAAAGGGCCCGCGCTCTATTGACGGAAGCCGGCGTAGGGGACGGATTGGAGCTTCGTCTTGCTTATGCAACAGGAAACGTGAATGCTCGCATCATGGCGGAACTGTGGCAGGCCGAGTTGGCCAAGATCGGAATCAACCTGACGCTGCAGGAGATCTCGGCCGCCGCGCGCTGGGACGTGGCCTTCAACCCGGACAATGAGTACCACATTCTGGGTTTCCCTTGGGCTCCCGGCTACCCCAGCTTCTTTGAGTTTGGGATCCTGTATCACAGCACATATACCACCAACCCCTCAGCGGCCTATGCCAATGAAACATATGATGCGCTGCTGATGCAAGGACGTGCCGCAGAAGCGACCGATATGGACGAAGCGAAGCGGCTGTATGCCGAAGCCCAGCAAATCCTGTTTGACGATGCCGTCGGGGTTTTTGCACTGGATTATCCAATGGACTTCGTCTACCGCAACGATGTCGCGGGTTTGCAGCCCGACCCGCCCTACTGGGACATTGTGTTCTGGTACGATTTGCGAAGGACGCAGCCATAAAGGGGAGGCTCCACGAGAGCCTCGATTCTCGTGCATCCGGCGGTCGATGGCTTGCGAGATGAGCTCTGGGAGAAAAATGGCGCGGCCAGCACGCCAGTGATGGGTTCCGGTGCCGCGATTCGAATTCTCAGGATCGCGGCACCGGGGTGGGGCTTGTGGGATTCGCTCGTGGTGGATTCGCCATAGCGTTCGGTATATCTGACCTGGATCGGCGCGGCCCTCGCCTGGTGGGGGGCGGACCGCCCGGGTTTGGTGGGTATGCACGTGTGTGACGCCTCGGCAACAAGGAGCCGAAGGCCGGCCGCTCTTATACCCGGTGAACCCTAGGGTCACTTCCTGTTCGCCGTTGAATCCAGTATGCCGAGACCAGTGGGGGCCTGCAGAGGTCAGTATCCCCAGTGGGTGGCCTTTCTTGGGGCAGGCTGGACAAGAAACCCCGTCTGAGTGCCCACGTGGCAGGACGGTGAAAGAAGACTCGCGAAGAATAGGGCGTCTGGACATCGGCAGGAGGGATCGACGGAGGCGCGTATGGCTTCAACGACCAGGGTGGCGTATACCTTCAAGAACTATTCAAGAGCGGATTTGGAGGGGATGCCCACGGAGGTGCTGGGTGCGGTGCTGCGCGAGCGCGTGCACCACATGATCGAGGTGCCTCTGTACCCGACTTTGCTGCGCTGGAAAGGAAAGCCCATAAGGGGTTTCGGCGCGCAGGCCCAGCTTGTGTTCGAAGTGTGGCAGCAGCGGGGCCTGCCTGAAGACCGGCCGGATGCCCGGTGGGCGAAACAGTATATTGACATCGCGGCGCAGATTCGCAAGGGAGAAGAGCCCGATCTGGATGAGCTGGTCCCCGAGCCGTTCAGCCCTGCAGAGATGCAGGTGGTGCGCAAGCTGCTCTACACTCGGCGCTCGGTGCGCAACTGGCGGAAGGAGGAGGTGCCGGACGAACTGATCGAGCAGGTTCTCGAGGCGGGCCGGATGGCGCCGATTGGCTGTAATTTGGGGCACCTGCGCTTTGTGGTGCTGAAAGCTCCGGACGAGAAGAAGCTGATCTGGAGCGATATCTCGACGCGGGACGCATCGGCGATCATTGTCATCTGCCATGACACGCGCGTGGCCGCAGCGGTGGATCAGGATAGCTTCGTGCCGCAGAATGCAGGTTTCGACGCGGCAGCGGCAGCGGACCACATGCTCTTGATGGCACATGCGCTGGGATTGGGTGCGGTTTGGCTCTCCGAACTCAAAGCCACGGAGAAGTCCGATGACACGGGAGTGGAATTCAAGCTGGCCTATGGTCTGCCCGACTACCTGGAGGTGGATTTGCATATTGCCATCGGATGGCCGGCAATGGGGTCGATCAAATCCCTTCGGCCGCCGCTCGAGGAGCTGGTCATACGGCGCTGATTTCGATGCGGGCCGGGTACGGAAAAGGAGGCGATGATATCCGTCCAGGAGGCGGCGAGGCAGGTGGAGTTGGTCTGCCGCAGACTGGGTCTATTGCACCTGGCCTATGCGCGGGTGCTGGTGGATGAGTTGGGCCATGACGCGGGCGAGCGCCTAGTAGAGCTCGGTCTTCGGGGAGCCGTGCCGCAGCCGGAAAGATGGAGCGGGGAGCTATCAACCCGTCCCGAGTATGGCCGAAGGCCAGGAGATGTCATTCGACGTATCGCTGGGACGCCGGGGGGGAGGCGGGCAGAAAGCAGGAAGAACGAGATGCGTGCATTGGATCTATTTGATCTCTCGGGACGCGTGGCGATAATCACAGGGGCATCCTCGGGATTGGGGGTTTGGTTCAGCCGGGGATTGGCAGAGGCGGGGGCGGACTTGGTGCTGGCGGCGCGCAGGTTTCAGAAGCTTCAGCAACTAGCCGAGGATTTGCGAGCGTTGGGCGTTCGCGCGCTGCCTATTGAAGCCGATGTCACCCGGCACCATCAGGTCCAGCAGCTTGTCCAAGCCGCGCTTCGAGAATATGGTCGAATAGATATCCTGGTAAACAATGCGGGAGTGGGCCCTGAGGAAGCCAGGATCGATCATATGAACATCGACGAATTCCGAAAGGTGATGGAGGTCAACCTGTACGGCACATTGATGTGTGCACGGGCAGTGAGCCGTGTGATGATCGAGCAGGGCATGGGGCGGATCATCAACATTTCTTCGATATTTGGCTTGCGGGCAGATGCGAAGCGAAGTTCCGCCGCCTACTGCGCTTCGAAAGCTGCGGTGCTCAATCTTACTCGCGAGCTGGGAAAGCAACTGGCGCCATACGGGGTTCGCGTCAACGGCATTGCGCCGGGCCTATTCCCGACCGAGATGACGGCGTGGCATTGGGAGACACCGGAGAGAGCGGCAAAGGCGGTCAGGAGCCCGCTTGGCCGCAGCGGCCGGGAGGATGACATGAAGGGCGTGATCGTATTCCTGGCCTCGCCGGCCTCAGATTATATTGTGGGCCAAACGATCGTTGTGGACGGGGGTCAGATTCTCACGTAGGCCTCAAGGGACGGATTCCCCGGGCTGGGCTGGGGCACCAGTCGCGGGCAGGGGAGCATGTTCCACCGGTTTCAAGCGCAGATCCGGAGGCGGAACCCGATCCGCGGGGCAGCGCTTGGCGGTTGCAGGAGACGGTAGCGAACATTGGAGGGGGGCTGAATTAACTGCAGCGCCCTCTGTTCGGATATCGGTTGACGAGGACCCTTGGGAATTGAACATCCGCGCACGCGCTGCGAATCGCATGGTCTTGATAGCAGCCGAGAAACGCGTAAGAGAGCAAGGACCACCTGAATTCATGGGCCGCAGCCAAGTCAGCCGCCCTTGAGGCATGAGGTTCCATGCAGTTGACTCGAGTATGGACAATCCGGTGGTGTGAAGGAGAGAACAGTGATGAGAACGATTGAGGTGGGCGACCTGGCGGTTCATCCGGGGGTTCTTGGAAAGGGTAGACTTGGTACTTTTCACTACGAGAACGGCGCGGCGGTGCACATCCCGCTGATGGTGCTCAATGGCGCAGCCGAAGGGCCCGTACTGTGGTTGAGCGCAGGTATGCACGGGCAGGAGCTATCTGGCATTGGTGTGATATGGGAATTGCTCCGGGACCGGCTGGAAGCGACTACGCTGAGAGGCGCGGTGGTGGCCGTGCCACTGATGAACCCTTTTTCCTTCATTGGTGGGACGTACTACACGCCTCAGGATGGCCTGAACCTGCATGCTGCTTTTCCCGGTGATGCGGAGGGGAGTCTGACCGAGCGGCTGGCCAACCTGATTTACGAAGGCGGTCTACGGAAGTGCGATGTCGCAATCGACCTGCACTGCAACCCGCAGAATGCGATGATGTTCACCTATGCCTTTGATCCGGACGATGGTGGAGTGGGCGCGCAGGGATACAGACTTGCCAGGGCCTTTGGATTGACGGCGGTTGACGTGCCGCCGAAACCCTCAAGCGTCTCCGCGGATTTGCAGGATGCGGCCTACCATCTCGGCATACCCAGCTTCCTGCTGGAACTCACGCCATACTACAGCATTGACCCGTTGGCCGTATCTGTGGGAGTGCGAGGCGTGCTGAACGTGATGAAAGCCCTGGGAATGATCGAAGGGGAGATTGAGCCCCAGAGTGATGTGTTGGTCATCCGGGGGCGCCTGGGGATCACACATGCAACTTCGAATCGGGGAGGCTTCGTCGTTCCGGGTAGGCCAATTGGAGACCCGGTGAAAAAGGGCCAGGTCGTCGGCCACGTGGTGGACCATTATGGAGATCTCGTAGAAGATCTCGTAAGCCCGGTGGATGGCTGGCTGCTGACATGGCCGTTCCTAAATCAATCCGTCTTTTCCGGCGACCTGGTGGCGATGTACGTGTATCCGAAGTAGTGAATCCCCTCTACATGGATACGGTCTTTTGGTATGACATCACCCGGAAATAACTGCTTGCTGCAGCCAATTCCGGGCGTGGGGAATGATCATGCCTTTCGCTCATGCTCGTGATGGCCATCCGCGGGGTGTCGCAGGTTCTCGCTGACACAAGGCGGTTATGCATGGCTCACACATTGGGGGTGAAGCCATGTCGGGCGTTGCCAAGAAGACGCAGAATCGCTTCGTGGTAGCACAAGGGTGAGAGCACGTCTCACGGTGGCATTGATTCCGGATACCAACCAGGCGGAATGGGCGCTATTCGGTATGGCGATTCCGTGCGGGCCTTGATGGTGTACCTTCATGTAGAAAAGATGTAGCCCGTCTGCCCGTTCGGGGATGTGCGCCTTTCCGCGGGCGGGACATGCCACAGAGTTGGTGTCCGGCGGAGGCGTTCCAACTGCTAGCATCACCAGGGCTGGAGTGAGTTTGTTCGGTCTCTTTCGATCGCATGTTTGGGAGTGGCTTATCCCGGAAGCGCATGCCAGATCCCATCGCGGATCAATTCGTGTAAAACTCAGCCCCGCCTCCCGAGGCATCATCCTTGCAGTTGGCATTCTGGTCCTGATGCTCAAGGGCATTCATGAGACGGGATAGGGCCACGCCCTGAAGAGCTGCCTCTTGTTCACACACGCTGCCTTCAAAGGGATGTCTTCTGGTGCGCAGAACCGGGGCCGTCTGCTTCAAGCTTCCGGGTACAAACCGTAGCTCTTCGCTGCAGATATCATTGCCAGAAAGTTTTCCGGCTTGACGCCGGGATGAATTGAGTTCGACGAAGAGAGAATATACCCGCCCCCGGGTGCCGCAACTTCTATCGTGTGTCTCACAGCCTCTTCAACCTCCTCTTCGGTGCCCGAACATAGCAAATATCTGCAATCGATGTTTCCAATCAGGCATATCCTCCCGGCCGTATGCCTTTTCACCTCCGCAATGTCCATGCATTGCGGTTGGATGGGGTTATACCCGTCGAATCCGATCTCGATGAAATCATCGAGAATGGGCCAGACGTTTCCATCGCTGTGCTTGAAGACCTTCATGCCCCGTTGATGGGCGCATTCGATCAGTTCCTTCTGATACGGCTTGATATACCGGCGGTAATGGATGGGGGACATGAGGGTATTCATTTCACTCGCCAGATCGCCGTCAATTGACAGTACCCTGACGCCCATGTCTGCCGCGGTTTCTATTAGAGACCGGTCATAATCCGTTGTGACTCGAGCAAGGCCGAGGACGAGCTGCGGGTCAACTACGAAATCCATCAGGAGTTCCTGCATGCCTCCGCGTAGAAGCCAGCTAATCTTGAAAGGATCCATGCAGAATAGGCCCACTGCCATGTGGTCGCCAAGCCGATCGACCGTGTACTTCAATCCAGCGAAATCATCCTCTCGGATGCCGCTGACCAGGTCGAGAGATGCGAGATCATCGCGGCACTTCACTGGCCCATCCAAGGGCACCTTCATCCCATGCTCACTTTTCGAGAATATGCATCCATATCGATCACGAACACGGGTGTCATCAATACACTCTTCGCCCATTCCAAGGGGGACCTCAACATAATCTAAACCCACTTCCTCGGCCACCATGGCAAGCAAGTGGAGCGGGCCGAGCCCCTCGTCTGGCTGCTCGACCTCTATACCCAAGATGCAGGCTAGTTTGGATAGGATGCGCTCATCTATTACTTCCATAATGGGCACCCGGTCGGGCTGCTCTTTGCTGAGTGCGGTGAGGATCCGCTGTTTCGAGTTCATCTTTATATTTCTCCAAGCCGCCCTATTTCTGGTTACTCTGGCGTTATCCAAGGGGAACGGCCTGCATCTGGCTCTCCCCATGAGCTAGCCGGGAGTCCGAAGGAAGCGGTTATTTCCCACGGCCCGGCTGGCCCCCGTGATCAAGACCCCTCCACGCCTGGAAATCCTGTGCATAGCCGCATCGCTTCTCTTTCTCGCCCCCTACGGTTCAAGGATAGCGGCAGATTTCAGATCAGGTATGGCGCAGAGGCGAACACAAAATGGCCGGCCCGCCTCTGCATTGGGGCAATTCTCATGTGTCTTGCGACGGCTATTCTGGACGGTCGCCACAGCAGATGCTTTCTTTGACATGGCGATTTCATTGGAGTTTCTGGGAAAGCATCCCTCAGGCCCTTGCCCCAATTCGTATCACAGCCTCCAACCGGGAAGACGTGTCCTACCGGCTAGAGTGACTGCCTTGGGCGGAGATTTCTCACTCCAGGTGCGAATGTGACGCGCCACCGCGCGGCGCGATGTACTTCTCTGGCCTTATTGCGTCTCGATCTTATAGACGGTGAACCCAATTCTATCTCGGACTATGGTATTTGCTCAACATCCATCTGGAACGCCACCGCCTCTCACCTCGCCCCCTCACCGACCCCCATTCCCTTCATCCCCCTTCAGGCGGCACGCTGAGCTGCGCCCAATGTCTCCGGGCTGGGGGAGAGGTTTCCTATGTGGCTATACTCCTCCCCCCGCGCCGCCAATGAGCTGATGCAGATCGACACCTTGCGGGGAGAGCGGATCGGGGTGGGGGGCGAAAGCTTCCGCCCTGGGAGCTGCATGCGGAGCCCAGCGCGATTTCCCCTGAAATGGAACTCACCCCGACGGAGTTAGTGGTTGCGTTCAACCGGAATCTGTTGTATGATCCACGTATATAATCAATAATAAGGTTATTAATCATATAACCACGAAGGACCTGTTGTCATTCGTCCAAGGATCTTGCCTGGCATTTCTGGGGCCCTTCGTTCTGCGAGAGAGCCTCACACTTTCGAGGTGATCCTCTACGAGGCGCCCCGAGGTTCACGGCACCCCTTTGGCTTCCAACGTTCGTGAACCTCTCCCGCAGAGGTCCTAAGGAGGCACATGACGAAAACAGACTATTCGATGAAGAGCCTGGAAGCGACTTTTGATGTCATTGAGAGCTTCATCGCGCCGCACGTCCAGAGCCGGAGCGTTTCGGAAATCAGCCGGATGACAGGGTTGAACCGAAATCGGGTCTTTCGCATTCTTATGAATCTGTTGACTCGCGACTATGTGATGCAGGATCCCAAGACGCGGGAGTACAGCCTCGGTTTGGGATTCATGCATTTGGGGGAGGCCGTCAGGAACCGCTTTGACCTGCTGGACATGGTGAGACCGACCCTCTGGAAATTGGCCCGATTGAGCGGCGATGCTGCCTATCTGATCATGCGTTTCGGGCTTGTGACGGCGACGGTTGCCCGAGAATACGGGGAGCATCGAATCCAGGGCTATGGCCCGATCGGCGAGACATTCCCCCTGCATATCACCGCCTCCGGGAAACTGTTCTTGGCCCTGCTCCCGGAGCCGGAGCGCCGTGAGACGCTGCTCGGTTTGGAGCTTGCTCGGTACGGCCGCAACTCGATTACCAGGCTGGAGGATCTGGAGTTCGTTCTCGAAGAAGTGCGCTCGCAGGGGTACTGCATTTCGGAAGAGGAGGTGGAAGATGGCCTCTTCACTGTGGCCGCACCCATCCGGAACCACAGGGGGGTGATGATCGCCGGTTTGGATATCACCACACCGGAAGCCCGGCACGACGAGCAGCGGCGCGAGCGGAATCTGGAGTTGGTTATCGGCAGCGCGGAAGCGATCTCCGAGGCACTTGGCTACCGGCAGGGGAGCCAGCGGGCGACTGCTGATGTCATACCTGGCCGGGAGGCGCCCCCCACGGCCCGGCAGCCCTTCGTGGGCGCCTGACAAACGGCCGCCGGCTTGATGATTGGAGCGATATGCGAGGCGTGCGGCGCATCGCAGTGCTCGCAGTTTGATCTTCCTCTGACGGAGGGTAACGCATATGCGATTGGCGATTGATACCGGGGGGACATTTACCGACCTCATTGTGGAGACCGGGCGAGGGGAGTTTCGCGCCTACAAGAGCCCGACCACCCCGCACGATCCCGCAACGGGGATACTGGATGTCCTCCAGGTGGCGGCAGATGACATGGGCATGTCTCGCGAGCGTTTTCTATCCCACGGCAGACTTCTGGTCCATGCCACCACGCGTGGTATCAACGCCATCCTGACCGGCACCACCGGGAAGACGGCCTTCCTGACTACAGGCGGGCACCCGGATGTTCTCTTGTTCCGGGAGGCGGGGCGGAGCGATCCATTCGATCACAGAAAGGAGTCTCCCCGGCCTTATGTCCCCCGATCGCTCACATACGAGGTGCCGGAGCGGATCGGAGCTGACGGAGAAATCGTGCTGTCCTTGGACAAAGCGGCGGTGCTGGACATCATCAAGGAACTCCGGAGACAGAAGGTTGAAGCCGTCGGCGTGTGCCTTCTGTGGTCGATCATCAATCCGGTTCACGAGCTCCAGGTCGCGGAACTGCTCGGCCAGAATCTGCCGGGCGTGCCGTTCACTCTGTCGCACCAGATCAATCCCACGCTGCGCGAATACCGGCGGGCGTCGTCGACCTGCATCGACGCCTCGCTGAAACCGGTCATGGCGGACTATCTGCGTGATCTCACGCGCCGACTGCGGGGGGCGGGTTTTGGGGGCCGCATATTGATGATGAGCTCCGAGGGTGGCGCCCTGGATATCGAGACCGCCACGGAGGCCCCTATCCACACGTTGAAATCAGGCCCGGCGATGCCGCCGGTTGCCGGCAAGTACTATGCCTCGCTCGATGCCGGTGCAGATGATGTGATCGTCGCCGATGCCGGAGGAACGAGCTACGATGTGAGCCTGATCCGATCCGGGCGGATCACCTGGACCCGGGAGACTTGGCTGGGCGAACCCTACATCGGTGACATGACGGGGTTTCCCTCCGTCGATGTCAGGAGCATCGGAGCCGGCGGAGGAAGCATCGCCTGGGTGGACCCGGGCGGCCTCCTGCACGTCGGACCGCAGAGCGCGGGCTCAGATCCCGGACCGGTCTGCTACCGGGCCGGCGGGACGCAACCCACGGTCACGGACGCCAGCCTTGTACTCGGCTATCTGGATGCGGAGTACTTCCTGGGAGGGCGGATCCGACTGGAAGTCGAAGCGGCCCGGGAGGCGCTGGAGCGGGTTGTGTGTGCGCCGCTCGGGATCGGAGTACACGAAGCGGCTGCCGCGATCCTGCGCATCGTCACCGAGAATATGGTTACAGCCATAGAAGAGATCACCATTCGCCAGGGCATCGATCCCCGTAAGACGGTGCTGATCGCAGGAGGCGGAGCTGCGGGGCTGAACGCCGTGGGCATCGCTCGACGTCTTGGTTGCCAGCGCGTGATCATTCCCCAAAGCGCTGCGGTGCTGAGCTGCGCCGGCGCCTTGCTCTCCAATCTGAGCGCCGACTATGCGGCAGTCTATCCTGCCAGCAGCAGCCATTTCGACGTCGAGGGCGTCAACCAGACGCTGCGAGACCTGCGGGGGCGATGCGAGGACTTTGTGGCTGGCCCCGGGAAGGGATCATCGGATTCGGGCGTGGAGTTCCTCGTGGAGGCGCATTATCCGGATCAGGTATGGGATCTGGCTGTGCCGCTTCGAACCGAGCGCTTCTCGTGTGCCGCGGAGGTTGAGCAGCTCCGGCAGGATTTTCACGCCGCCCATCAGCGGACATTTGCCACGCAGGATGTGGATGCACCGGTCGAGATGACCGTGTGGCGTGCACGCGTGTGGTGCCGCATGCGGGACGCCACCTCACCGCCCGGCATCCCTCGACGAACAGGCGCAACGGCCAAATCCGAGCGGCTTGTGTACTTCGCCGATGGCCCTGGCAGATTTCTCGATGCGAAGGTCTACCGGCTCGATGCGCTGACACCCGAAACAAGGATCACCGGGCCGGCGATCATGCAATCCGAGATCACAACGGTGGTCATCGATCCAGACGCCGTGGCCACGAGCGGCTCATCAGGAAGCCTGATCGTGCATCCCTTCGGGCTTCGTGAAGCCGATCTTGTCTCCACGAAGGAAGCGGTCCGATGAAAGCGCAATCGCAGAACGGTAACCTGGCTATTGACGGCGTGGAGCTGGCGGTGATGGCCAACCGCTACCGGAGGATCATCGGCAGTATGGTGAATACCTTGCTGCGCACGGGAAGGTCCGGTGTGCTCACATCCGCCCGGGACTTCTCATGCTCAATACTGACCCGCGAGCATGAGCTGCTGTTTGGCGCTGAGAGCTTGCCCATCCACATGCTGGGTGGCCCGGGCCTGATGACCAGGAGCATGGTCGAGTTCCATCCCCATTTGAGGGCGGGGGATGCATTCCTGCATAACTCTCCCTACCATGGCAATTCGCACCCGGCGGATTTCAGCATATTGGTTCCCGTGATCGACGGTGAGGGGCAGCATCAGTTCACAGTGCTCGCCAAGGCGCACGTCGCCGATTGTGGAAATGCGCTGCCGACCACCTATGCGGCCGTGGCCAGAGACGTCTATGAAGAAGGCGCCTTGATCTTCCCCTGCGTCAAAGTGCAGGAGGATTACCGCGACCGAGACGACATCATCCGTATGTGCAAGCTTCGTATCCGGGTGCCCGAGCTTTGGTGGGGAGACTATCTGGCGATCCTGGGCGCAGCGCGCATCGGGGAAAAGCATCTGCTCCGCCTGGGGAAGGAGTTTGGTTGGGATCGGCTCCGTGAGTACGCCGCCCAGTGGTTCGACTACAGCGAAGGCAGAATGATCGATGCGATACGTCGGCTCCCGTCGGGAAAGGCCACGGTGAGCAACACCCACGATCCACTCCCCGGTCTCCCAGAGGGGCTGACGATCAAAGCCAAGGTGACGGTGGATCCCAAGCGTGCCCGCATCGAGGTCGATCTCCGGGACAACCCGGATTGCCAGCCGTGCGGGCTCAACCTGAGTGAAGCTACCGCGCGCAGCGCCGCCCTGTTGGGAGTATTCAACAGCATCGGCGGGGATGTTCCGCCAAACTCGGGCTCTTTTCGCCGCCTGTTGATCTTGCTCAGGGAGAACTGCGTGGTGGGAATCCCGCGCCATCCGTCGAGTTGCTCGGTGGCCACAACAAACCTCGCCGACCATGTGGCAAACGCGGTCCAACAGGCGCTTGCCGGCCTCGGAGAGGGCCTTGGCATGGCACAGGTCGCCGGCGGCGGCCTGCCGCCGTCAGTCGGTGTCATCTCGGGGCGCGATCCCCGGAAAGGCGGCGCGCCTTTCATCAACGAGATCTTCCTGGCCTCGACCGGAGGGGCGGGAAGCCCTTGGGCAGACGCCTGGCTGACGACCGGGCACGTCGGGAGCGCAGGTATGACCTTTCTGGACAGCGTTGAGCTGGATGAGCTGCGCTTCCCCATCCGGGTTCGCCAACAGCGCATCATCCCGGACAGTGAAGGCGCCGGCCGCTTCCGGGGTGCTCCCGGCGTGTGTGTCGAATACGGCCCTACGGAAACCGATCTGACGGTCGCCTACGCAAGCGACGGAACCTGCCATCCAGCGAAGGGTGTGCGCGACGGCCTGCCGGGATCCCCAACCCGCCAGTTCAGACGGGACGATGCGGGCAAATGCTCCGATATTCCGGCCTATGGCGAGATTCTGCTTCACCCAGGCGAAACGATGGTTTGCATCTCGCCGGGGGGAGGGGGATATGGCTCCCCGTTGGAACGGGATCCAGAACGCGTGCTCCGGGACATCCGGGAGGGCTTCATCAGCGCCGGCCGGGCCCGAGAGATCTATGGTTTGGTGCTCGAGGGTGAAACGGGGGTCGATCAAGATGCTACACGTGCGCTGAGAGCTGCCATGCGTCGCACGCCGATCGAGGAGACGCAGATCCAGGGACGAGCCAATGGCTGATGTATGCGGCAGCTCGAAGCTTGAATGCAGGCCATGTGGTCCTGCCGTGGTGGAGAGTTTCAAACAGCCAACAGTGACTCATGGGCAATATGGCGCTCGGCCGCAGACTCATGCCAATCGATCGGCCTAATGCGGTGTGGGCGAGCAAGGAAGCAGCCGGAATCGCCAGGTGGATCCGGGCGCTGCGGACCGAGTTTGCATGGAAGGCAGTGCCAATTGGGGCAGGATGCTGATTCGAGGCGGTTTCCACAGCGGGCCGGCCTTGGGCTTCGACCGGTGTGTGGGCTCATTGTCAATTGCTTCTCGGGCGAGACGGGCGGCTTTTGGGTTTCTGTGGCCTCCTACCCCATTCGAGGCGGGCAAGAGGTCACAGCTCACGAGAGGAGGAACCAACGGGCGAATTTATAGGTAGATGACAAATCACCCGATCTGCTCCGGTGCGCGACAAATCGCCCGTTTTCCCTGGTCCGAAGGGCGTGATGGGGAGTCCCGGGAGAGTTGAGACATCGATCTCCCGGACAGGCGAAATGATTTCGCGGCCGGAGGAATTGGCCTGGCCTAACCGGGCCTTCATTGGAGGAGGAAAATGAATGGCAGAATGACTCTCGTCTCGTGCTTGACTCTTCTTTGTGCATTGCTGGCAGCCGCTTGTGGATCTGCTGCGACGGAACAGGCGACGCCCGTTGAGCAGCAAGCGCCCACGTCGACCACCGCTCCTGGGGGGACTGCAGTAGAAGAAGAACCAACGGCGACCGAAGAGGCCGGGCCGTCGATCCTGCGAGTCGGCGGGGTCGAGGGGCCGGATTGTCTCAATCTGTGGTCCTGTGCCTATACATGGTTCCACCAGTACCTTGCGAATGAAGGGCTCACCGGAACGGGACCGAGATGCGATGTTTTCCCGCGGCTGGCCAAGTCCTGGGAGGTGAGCGAGGACGGGCTGACCTGGACTTTCCATTTGAATGAAGGCGCTCGCTTTACCGACGGCACACCCGTAGACGCGCATACGGTCGCTGAATGGATGGAGTGGTTCAACTCGACCGAGCTGAAATGGTGGTACTACACTTCCTGGAACATGACCGAGGTCGAGGCGCTGGATGACTACACCCTCCAATTCACCACAGAAGCGCCGCTCAATCCGAATGTGGTCCTCGGATATGATCTCGTTTGGTGGTGGGTGTTTCCGCCACACATCTGGTCTGCTCTCAGCGAAGACGAGGTCTACACCTATGAAGAGCTTCCCGACGGCACGGGTCCTTACGACATGGTGGAGTATGTCCCCGGCCAGTACGTCATCTACGATGCCAAACCCGACTACTACATGGGGAAACCTCCGATCGATAGGATCGTGTTCCAGGTGTTTGCCAACTGGGACGCTGTTGTGCAAGCCCTCTTGGCTGGTGAGATCGACGTCACCGATTCCTACCTTCCAATTCAATACTACAGCGCGCTGATCGATGAGCCCGGCATAGTCGTTGAAGAGCAACCTCCGGGCTATACCCGCAACATCTACTTCAATATGTCCGAGGGCGGCAAGAAGCATCCTGCGATCGATGACCCGGCGGTGCGGGAAGCGATCGACTTCGCCGTTGATAAGGAGTGGGTGCTGGATGTTGCCCTGGAAGGCCATGGGCTCCTTTGCCCCAATGTGTTCTGCGGCGGCCTGAGGAAGGATGCTCTGGACCCGGACCTCACAGTGACGCCGTTCGATCCGGAAAAGGCAAAGCAGATCCTGACCGATGCTGGATACCTGGACGCCGATGGGGATGGAATACGAGAGACATCGGATGGGCTCCCTTTGAACTTCCGCATTATTCTGGAGTCAGGCCAGCCGGAAGACCTTGCCATTGCAGATCACGTCGGGGCATCGCTTGCCGAGATCGGGATTTCCACCGAGGCCGAGGTTGTGGACTTGGGGACGTTGAGCAGCTATGTGCTGGAGGAAAGGGACTACGATATCGCCGTGCACCGGTTTTGGCCAGACCTCGATCCAATGCTCCTGGACTTCTACTTCTCCTGCTGGTCCGCGGAGGCAGGAGCGAGCGCGATCAATCGACCGGGCTACTGCAATTCTGAGGTGGATGATCTGATATATGCCTATGCGACTACTCGGGACCCGAAGGAGGCCATCCAGTACGCTTACCAGGCCCAGGAGATCATTGCCAATGATCGACCGATGATCACATTGGCCGGGAGCAATATGATCGAAGCCCTGCGCACAGACCGCTTCGAATTCCCGATCCCCGGGGAGAGCTGCGATATGAACCCCGGGCACTGGAACTGGCCACTCGTATTGCAGGCGCAACCGAAATAGCTCCGAACGGCGGAGGCGGGCCGGTGGTTTTGTGCCCGCCTCCGCACCTTGCCTGATCTGAAATTGGCCGCCATGGGCCGGAGTTGAGAAGAATCGGCTCATGTGGACATGTTTCCACGAATCGCGGTGGAGGCGCGATCTGATATGTCTGATCGATCAAAGATCCAAGAGCTCCATGGGGAAGTCAGCCGGATGACGCCGAAATCCGGGGCAGCCTTTCGGAGGGCGAAGCAGTTCCTTCCCAGGGGATTGACAAGTTTCGCACGTGCATTCGAGCCTCATCCCTTCTATTCCGATCGGGCCAAGGGATCCAGGATATGGGACATCGATGGCAACGAATACCTGGACTGCTGCATGTCATTCGGCGTACTTCTGTTGGGGCATCGCCACCCCGCGACCGTGAGGGCGGTTGAAGATCAACTGCAAAAGGGGTGGGTCTACGGATCTCCACACGAGCTTGAAATCGAATTTGCCGAGAAGCTGACGAAGTGCATCCCGTGCGGCGAGCTCGTCCAGTTCTGCAACTCGGGTACCGAAGCGACCATGCAGGCAATGCGCATTGCGCGCGCCTATTCGGGGAAGGACGTGATCGCCAAGTTCGAGGGGGGTTTCCACGGATGGCATGACTACGCCCTGTGGAACGTGAATCTCGATCCAGAGAGGGCAGGTGCATCCGGCGAGCCGGGCAAAGCGCCTGAATCGGCGGGAATCCCCACGGCCATACGGGAGACGGTCTTGATCCTTCCCTATGACGAGCGCGCCTTTTCGATGATCGATGAGCATGCCGGGGATCTGGCGGCTGTAATCGTCGAACCTGTGATCGGGGGGTGGACTCTCCCGATGGAGAGCACATATCTGGAGAGGCTCAGGGAGGTCACCCGGCGAACAGGCGTCATGCTCATCTTTGATGAAGTGATCACCGGTTTCAGGTTGGCCCTCGGGGGCGCGCAAGAGTTGTATGGTGTCACTCCGGATATCGCCACATACGGAAAGACGATCGGAGGGGGGCTGCCGATCGGAGCGGTGGCAGCCTCGCGTTCGATCTTTGAGGCGGTAACCGCAAGCACCCCCCACGTCTGGGTCGCAGGGACCTTCAGCGGGAATCCGGTCACGCTGGCGGCAGGGAACGCGACGCTGGATTACTTGATAAGTCATCCGCAGATATATGATGAGATGTCTGCCAAAGGGGCTCTTCTGAGGGATGGCTTCAATGGGCATGCCCTGGCAAAGGGGCTGCCCGGCTGCATGACGGGCGTGGGCTCTTTGTTTCAGGTCCATCTCCGGAAGCCGCCCATCGCCGGGCTGAACGACCTGGTCGATCAGGACCAGGCAAGACTGCAGGAGTTCAGCCTGCACCTTCGCCTGAACGGCGTGTTCGTGCCGGGCATCCACCTGGCTTTTCTCTCCGCAGCACATAGCGATGAGGATGTGGATACAGCTATCGAGGCGCATTGTGCCTCGCTGGAATCTTGCTATGATTCGTAGGCCTCCATGGCTGTTCAACAGATTGTCAGCTATGGGACATGCCAGGTCTTCGTCTCGACATCGGTGGTATTCTTTCGACATCCAAAACAGATGCTTGGGAAACGAATGCATGCCTCGGTGCTTAGCATCGGCGACCCCGTCATCTCACTGAAATCAGGGTGGCAACCAGCCCTCCCGGGGAGGAACGTAAGATGAGCGCAATCCAGCATAACAAATCCGACGAAATGGCAGCAGTCGGTCGTACAGTGATCCCGGCTGCCACAATGAGCAACTGGCGTCGCGTGGTCGATTGTCACCCGATCTACCTGACACACGGCAAGGGCGGGCGCGCCTATGATGTGGACGGAAATGAGTATATCGATTTCGCTATCGGCTATGGCCCCGCCGTGCTCGGATACAGCAATGAACATTTGCGTGAGGCGCTCCATCGGCAGCTAGACCGGTTCTACGCACCCAACGTAAACGACTTGGAAGTGAGAGCCGCCCAAATGGTGGCGGAGGTCATCCCCTCAGCGGAGCTGGTCCGTTTCGCTTGCTCGGGCACCGAGGCCGTCAGGGGAGCTCTCAGAATCGCAAGGGCGCACACCGGCCGGGATATGTATGTTCGCTTCAATGGGCATTACCACGGCGGACTGGATCACATCATGGGCGGGATCGTGCTCGATCCCGAAAACCCCATACCTGTGGAAGGAGAGCGGGAGAATGACCGATATGCGAAATATGCCAACACAAAAGGGCGCTACAGCAAGGCGTTCCGGGAATGCTATCTGATTGAATGGAACGATTTGCCCGCGCTGGAGAGGTTGCTCCACAAACACGCCGAGGATATTGCCGCCGTCATCATGGAACCTGTGATGACCAACAACTTCGGCTGCTTCCCGGAGCCGGGGTATCTGGAAGGGGTACGGGGCCTTTGTGATGAGTTCGGCATCGTGCTCATTTTTGACGAGGTATTGACAGGTTTTCGCATCGGCCTGAGCGGCGCACAGGGGTATTTCGGGGTGACGCCGGATCTCACCACGCTCTCCAAAGCGTTGGGCGGCGGATTTCCCGTCTCGAGCGTGTGCGGCAAGCGAGAGGTCATGGATACGCTCACCCATGCAGACGCCATCCTTGGGGGTACGTTCAGCGGCCATCCACTAGCGATGGCGGCGGTCATTGCGGCCGTTGAGGAATACAAAAGGGACGACGGAGCAGTCTTCCGGCGCATCGAACAGCTAGGCAACAGGCTCCGAACAGGGTTGGGGGAAATCGCGCGCGAGCACGAGCAGAACTTGCTGCTGCAAGGCTATCCCGGCGCCATATACATCATCTTCACCGAGGAAGAGAAGATTCGCAACCATTCTGAGGGTTGTCAGGCGGCGGATATCGCCAAAGCCGCTCGCTTTGGAGAACTGCTCAAGGAGCGGGGGGTCATCACGGCCCGTCGTTTCCTGCTTTCGGCCGCGCATAGTGC
This sequence comes from uncultured Anaerolineaceae bacterium, assembly GCA_964388955.1. Classification (GTDB taxonomy): domain Bacteria; phylum Chloroflexota; class Anaerolineae; order Anaerolineales; family E44-bin32; genus CAYMCO01. The sequence continues at coordinate 36,797 of CAYMCO010000023.1, forward strand.
GGATGACATCGAGGAGACCTTGGAGCGTGCAAACGACAGTATGCGTACGCTGAAGGCGGAATTTGGCGGCCGATAGGCCGGCCGTCCACGAGGAGATCCAATCTTGGAGAAGATCAAATGACGAAGGTCAGCGGAGGCAGGTTGTTCGCCAAGGCTCTCAAGCGGGAAGGCGTGGAGCAGATCTTTTCTCTCTCGGGTGGGCACATCATGCCCATCTACTACGGCTGCCGGGATGAAGGCATCGATGTGATCGACGTCCGGCACGAGGCGTCTGCGGTGTTCGCCGCGGATGCCTACGCCCGCGTCACGGGGAAACCCGGGGTGGCGGTCACAACCGCCGGACCTGGCGTCGCCAACACATGCTCGGCGATGGCCGAAGCGCTGTATCACGGTACGCCCTTGATTCACATTGCAGGGGCAGCCCATCTATCCCGCGCCGACAGCGGGGAGGAGCAGGATATCGACTCCCTGAAACTGATGGGCGCGGTGTCAAAATGGGCCCGCCGAATATCACACACGAACCGAGTCCCCGAATATGTCGCCATGGCATTTCGCCAGGCGCTGGCACCCACCCAGGGGCCTGCTTTCCTCGAATTGGGGCGCGATTTGATGTTTGGGGAGGTGGCGATGGCGGACGTGCCCTTTCCCAGGGCCTACCGGACGGAGGCTGAAGCCTGCGGCGATCCGGAGCTGGTGGAGGCCGCAGCGGATATGTTGATCGCCGCGGATCGTCCGGTCATGATGATTGGGTTTGGGGCTCGCTTCAGTTCCGCGCATATGGAATCGGTCTCCGAGCTGGCGCATCACCTGCAAATCCCCGTCTCCGTGCACACAACATGCAAGGGCCTGTTCGCAGATGAGAGCGAGGATCCACTTTTCCGCATGGCGGGTGCCCAAGCGGAAGCGGATGTGGCGCTCATGCTGCATGTTGAGAACGACTTCACAGTTGGAAAGAGCCTGCCACCATTCTTTGCCCAAGATGTAAGGCTGATCCAAGTCAACCCCGACGCCTCAAAGATCGGATACAACGCGCCCGCGGCGATCGGGATCGTCGGAGGCGCGGGCCCTGTCGCTCATCAAATCCTTGAAGCGGTCCGCGCCCGAATCGGCTCACGTGAGCCAAGCGAGTGGCTGCAGAGGGCAAAGGGTGTGGTCGCAAGAGTGGAGCGCCCCTTCACCGAGGCATATGCCAGCGATGAAAAGCCCATGAATCCGGGCCGCTGCGCCTATGAGGTCAGCCGCTTCCTGAATGCGGAAGGCGAGGATTGGACGGTGGTCTGCGATGGGGGTGATGCGGGAGTCTGGATGCGCCGCGCAGCGATCGCCCGGCGTCCGGGCCAGATCATCACCATGGGTCCACACGGCACGCTGGGATGCGGCCCGGGATTCGCGCTCGGGGCATGGGCTGCGAACCGCAAGCCGGTTCTGTATTACACGGGCGATGGAAGCTTCGGCTTCTATCCAATGGAGTTTGACACATTCTGCCGTTTCGGGGTCCCGGTGGTCTGCGTTATCTCGAACGATTCGGCCTGGGGAATGATCAAATATGGGCAGCAGTTGCACCATCCGGATCGCCTCAAGCCAGGGCTTGTCGGATTGGATTTGTATCCAATGCGCGCGTATGAAAAGATGGTTGCCGTCTGGGATGGGCATGGAGAGAGCATCACCAGAGCGGAGGATATCGCCCCCGCCATACATCGTGGTTATGCCTCGGGGAAACCATCTATCATCAACGTTGAGGTCAATCGGGTGACCGCCAGCCCGGCCACTCGAGGGTTGGTGTCCTTCGAATAAAGAAGGCGATCGACGATTCGACTATCGCGCCTGGGAGCTGGGGCCTGTTTCGCCGGCTGCAAATAGAGGGCTGGTGGGAATTAGCTGCGTGATCCCAACCGGCCCTTGCAGCAAGGACAAACCCCGATTGGCCGACGGCTGGTCCCTGGAAACCGCCTCAGGCCTGATCTGGGGATGGTCTCGACGCCGGTCTGGGAGGGCCCGAGGGTTGAACGCGACCGGTCAGAACGCATGTACACCAGGGTGGTGATAGGGGCAATCCCAATGCCGGGCTCGTAGCTTGGACCTCCTGGGCCTGGACTGGCATCGGTCGTCCGCCGGCCAACGGCAGGCCGATCTCCTCTCGTCTGTGGTGATATCTGCATCGAAACGCCTGTTGTAGAATGGCATTGATAGCCGATAGATGCCGGCCTGCCAAAGGACGTCAGGCCGAGCGTGGATTGCGCTGGGGAAAGAGGGCCCACGGGTGGAATCCGGATCCCTCCTGAGGACAAAGCTATATGCACCTGTTCCTCGGCCGGAGCTGGTCGAGCGAAAACGTCTGCTGAGGAAGCTCAACGCAGGTCTAAGCGGAAGGTCCGGCTTTGAGCGGAAGCTTACGCTGATCGCCGCGCCGGCTGGTTATGGGAAGACCACGCTGGCCTGCCAATGGCTTGAGAGTGCGAGAGCACCGGCTGCATGGTTGTCCCTCGAAGCGGAAGATAACGATCCGATTCGTTTCATCCGCTACCTTATTGCGGCCCTCCGAACCGTGCTCCCTGATCTTGGAAGGGATGCACAAGCGATGCTGGACGCCCCACGGAAACCATCTGATGAGATTCTGATGACTGAGCTGGTCAACGACCTGGGTCTGAATGCTGATCCGCTCATCCTGGTGCTTGACGATTACCACGCCATCCGGACGCCCACCATCCACCAGCAGATCGCCTTTCTCCTCGAACACCAACCGCCCTCACTCCATTTGGTGCTCATGACCAGAGAGGATCCACTGCTGCCCATCTCGCAGCTGCGAGCCGGCGGGGAACTGCTGGAGATCCGCCAGAGAGAGTTGCGATTCACATCGAATGAAATCGCAGCTTTCCTGGAGCGTATCACGGCCTCGCAGCTCTCCGCGGACGACATGGCTGCGTTGGAGCGCCGAACAGAGGGCTGGATCGCCGGGCTGCAGTTGGCGGCGCTCTCGATGCAGGGGCGCGAGGACCTGAAAGGTTTTGTACAGGCATTCAGCGGGTCCAACCGGTTCATTCTAGACTACTTGATGGAGGAAGTTTTCCAGGGCCAGTCTCCCGAAGTGCGGCAGTTCCTGCTCAGAACTTCTATCCTCGAGCGATTGTGCGGCCCCCTATGTGACGCAGTAGCCGGGGCAACCGGAAGCCAGGCTCTGCTGGAGAGACTGGACCAGGCGAACTTGTTCATCGTCGCGCTAGATCAATCGCGCGAATGGTATCGCTACCATCGGCTCTTTGGCGAACTGCTTCGCAATCGACTCAAAGCGGCAGGGAAACCCGAGGGGACGTCGCTGCACCATGACGCCAGCCTGTGGTTTGAATCTGAAGGCCTCCTTCCGGAAGCGATTCACCATGCCTTCACAGCGGAGGATTGGGTGCGTGCCTCCACACTCATCGGTCGCGCGGCCGATGACCACCTGAAACGCGGCGAATTGGTCACGTTGCTTGACTGGTGTCGAAGAATTCCCGAACAACTCGCACGAACGCAGTTGGATTTCGGGCTCTCCTACGCCTGGGCTTTGCTTCTTGCGGGGCAATTCGAGCAGGCAGAGGATCTTCTGGGACATTTCGAGAAGCAGACGAAATCCGATAAGACCTTCCTGGGGCAGGTTGCCACGGCCCAAGCCTATGCAGCACGAGCAAGAGGTCAAACACAGCAAGTCATCGATAGATCGCAGCGGGCGCTGGATCTCCTTCCGGAGGGTGAGCTCGTCTCGCGCTCGACACTGATGTTGAACCTGGGTCTGGTGTATTGGCACGAAGGCAAGTTGCGTGAGGCTGCGCCGATCTTGAAGGAAGCACAGAAGATGGCCGCCATGGCCCAAAACCACCAGGTCGACCTGACGGCGCAGATCTTTCTTGCGCGCACGAAGGCATCACAAGGGGCGTTGAGGCAGGCCGAGGAGATGCTCCGAAAGACGCTTCAAATCGGGGGGGAGATCCCGATTCTCGTGCTCCTGCACTACGATCTTTGCTGCATCTATTACGAGTGGAATGAATTGGGGAAGGCGTGGGAACAGTTGGATACCGGCATGGGAATGTGCGTTCGTGCCGGCAATCTGGAATTTCAAAATGCCGGTCACATGCTCAAAGCATATATCTTCCTGGCGCAGGGAAATGCGCTCGGCGCGCTATCAGAAGTCGAGACATCGCATGCACTCTCCCGCGAGTTTGGCCCTGCGGCAAGAGCGCGCAGCATGGCGTGCCACGCCCAGATCGCATTGGAGATGGGCGACGTCGAGACTGCTGAGCACTGGATCAGTCAGATGGAAGAGAATGTGGATGCGCACTCATTCTACCGTTTCATCGGGTTGGCGCCTGCCCGTTTGCTGCTGGCCAAAGCGGAGCATGCGAGGGCACGCGAAATGCTGGCAGAACGGCTGAGAACGGCAAAGCGGGCGGGTTGGGGATACGCAACGGTCCCGATTCGTGCCATGCAGGCGCTGGCAGCAGAGACCGAGGGGGAGGCGCTGGATATCCTGAAAGAAGGCCTTTCCATTTCCCGGCCAGACGACTACATCCGTTCCTATGTAGATTGTGGCCCTGATCTGGTGCCGATGTTGAAGGAAGCGGCCTTCCGCGGGATCATGCCCGGGTACGTCGGGCGGATCTTGGATGCATATGATCCCAGGCGAAAGGTGACCGCTCTTCCGCTGGTGGAGCCGCTTAGCGAGCGGGAGATGGAAGTGCTCAGGCTGCTCACCGCAGGGCTATCCAATCGTGAAATCTCCGAGAAGCTGGTGATTAGCATAGGAACGGCCAAGACCCATGTCCACAATATCTGTGGAAAACTAGGTGTCCGAACTCGCACCCAAGCGGCCATGAGGGCTAGAGAGTTGAACATGGTTTGAGATAATCATGATTGCTCCCTCTTGTGCCCTTTGCAGGGCTCCAAAGGCCCATCGATAAACCCTCTGAATAAACCCCCCACAAGACGCAAATCCATAGTTCGATAGATGCCATCTCCCTTCCGGTTGCGTACACTGAATTCGCAGCATTTCTGATCGTTCATGAGATGAGTGACGTGAATGCGGAGGATTGGGATGGATCAAAAGAGGATTGTTCACCCTGTCGAAGACCGATGGTCTTATCTATGGCTGGCCCTTGGGAGCGTGTTGACCTTGTTCTCCACCGGACAATGGACGATCCCCTTGATGACTTGGCTGGGTTCGATATTCGTCCTGCGATTCATGCGTTCCCAGCCGGTCCTGAGAGGGTACGTGCTGGTCTGGTTGACCAACTTCATCGTGGTTAGTATCGCCTGGTGGCCCATTCTGGGTTATGGGTCCACGCTGCCGGTCTTTCTGATCACGATGGCGATCTCTACTCTGTTCATAGGTGCATTGCCGTTCCTGCTGGATCGGCTGATGGTGCCCTTGCTCACAGGAATAGCGTCGACGTTGGTCTATCCTCTTGCTGCGACAGCACTGGAATTTCTGACCATTTCAGCGAATCCGATGGGCAGCATCGGCGCGCAGGCCTACACCCAGTACAACAGCCTGGTCTTGATGCAGTTGGTTTCTATCACCGGGATGTGGGGAATCACCTTCTTGATCGCGTGGTTTGCTTCGATCCTGAATTACGCATGGGAACGATCCTTCGCGTGGCCGCAGATTCGGGGGGCTGTCTCCTTGTATTCTGGGATCATGGTGCTCGTACTGGCATATGGCAATATCCGTCTGGCATTCCCGAAACAACAGCCCGGCACGCTCAGGGTTCACGGCCTCATCGCCGTGGATGGTAGGGAGATGCTGCCTGTGCTCAAGCAGGCTCAGCAAGAGAATTGGGAAGCCTATCGTCAGAAATCCGCTGAGATTCAACAGCTCTATTTCGATGGGACATTGCAGCAAGCGCGGCAGGGCGCTCAACTGGTCCTCTGGCCCGAGAATGCCGTCTGGCTGGCCGCTGAGGATGAGGCAGCCCTTCTGTCCCAAGCCGGGAAAATAGCGCAGGATCAAGCGGTCTACCTGGGGCTAGGTTATGCCGTTGAGTATCCGGATGATACACCGTACGAGAACAAGCTCGTTGTTCTGGACCCGCAGGGCAAGATCGTCTTGGAACACCTCAAATTTGGGGGGCAGGCGATCGAAGGGTTCCACTCCGGCGACGGGATCCTGCGGCCGATCGCAACTCCCTATGGCACACTGTCAGGCATCATCTGCTGGGATGCTTTCTTCCACAAGCCCGTACTCCAGGCCGGTCGCAATGGGACCGATATTCTGCTGACGACCAGTCTTGAATTCCGCGAGATCGTGCCGATGCACGCACAAATCACCACCTTCCGATCGATCGAAAACGGAGTTTCACTGGTGCGTGTGGCGGACAATGGGATTTCCTTTGCCACGGATCCATATGGGCGGAACGTCGCCTGGGTCGATTTCTTCACGACGAGCGAGCGTGTGATGGTGGCGCAAGTGCCGGCCTTTCACGTCACCACGGTCTACTCGATCATCGGCGACCTCTTCGGCTGGGTTGCGGTGGCAGGTCTCTTGGGCCTTGCTGTCTGGTCCCTGTTCCGATATCGACGGGCTGCAAAGGCGGCAGGCGCAGACGAGCGGCAGAAGGAGCGGGCGTAGTCTGTGCTGCAGAGGGAAATTGGCAACATCGACCTGCACTCAGAGAAGGAGAAGGAACATGTCAACGGCTACCCGAGCCTCGGAGAACTTGCTCCTCAGATTTTCCCTCGAGAATCCCATAATCACAGGCTTGGCGCTGATGGTCGTTGCTCTAGGGTTCAAGTTCATTGACCATTTTGTGCTACGGTTGGACGAGCGGTTAGGTGAGATCATCCTTTCCAAATCGCTGGGATTCCTTTTGGTCGTTGCGTTCCTCTGGCTTGCTGGACGAAGCCTGCGCGATATTGGACTGAGATCACGATTCCTGGGTCGCAGTGCTTCGATCGCTGTGATCGCCACTGTGCTTGCCTTTGCAGTAGGGTACGCGGTCGAGTATTTGATCCAGGCGGTTGATGCAGCGCGGCCGGCGTTGCTTTTCGATGCGATAGACAGCAAGGCAGGCGTATCCGGGGGCATTCTCTTTGGGATCTGGTTGCTCCTGGGCAACTTCATCAACTCTTTCATGGAAGAGGGACTCTTTCGGGGAGTCATGATTCGCCTATTCCGGGTGAAGCTGTCCTTCTGGCGCGCCAACCTGCTGCAAGCCCTTTTGTTCGGCATCTGGCACCTTCCATGGGTCCTAAAGTATATCCAGCTCGGTACGATCACATCTTCTGGCGAGATCATGTTCTCGGCGTTCTCGAATTCTGTGCCCCAATTCATCATGGGTATCGTCTGGGGGTATCTCTTCTTGAAGACGGGGAATCTGTGGGCTCCCTGGATCGCACATGTGTTGGCGAACTCGATCGGGAACTTGATCCACATCACATCGCTGAATGGATTGGATCCCGGATTTGAAATCAGGATGGTCACGTATACCGTAGCAATCGCGTTGGCAATGTTATTGGTGCGATATGTGGCGCAGAGGGCCCACATGCCCGAGCCCAAACCTTGGGGCTCTTGGTCCGGCTGATAGGTTGTGGATGAATCACTCTGACAAGAATTGCCGGATGCCCGACGATCTCTGCGTGCCGTCAAGCGAAGTGGGTGATCGTTGGTCCCGGCAGGCAATGGATGGTGTTGAACCCGTCATACGACCGGCGAATTGGTGATCCAAACGGCTTGGCAGCCCCGGCCTTTGGGGGGAAACAATCAACTCGAGCCTGGGAAACTGGTCAGATCGGCCGAATCTCAGGCCCGGATCGTCCGCTGCATCCTTCGGCATTGCGCTGAGAGGGGCCTGAAGCAATCCGAAGCCGCAGGAAGCCGAGGGAAGAGTGTCTTCAGCAAAACGCAGAAGATGCCTCGGCAGGAGCGATGATCCCAATAGGCGCCGACATGCTCCGTGTAGAAGTGGTTCTCAAGGGCCATATAGATCCCAAATGGGAAGAGTCCTTCGAGGGATTGAAACTTGTCACGAAGGACGAAAACGTGTCATCATTCGTCGGCGAAGTGCCGGACATGACCGCGCTCTATGGCGTTCTCGGCAAGCTCAGGGACCTCGGGCTGACACTCGTCTCCGTTCGGACTTCTGAGGAGCATGGCGATCGGTCTGAGTGATTGGCGGCATGCTGTGGCGGCTCGTTGTTTCTCATTCCATTGAGATCTGCTTCCCCGGCCGCGATCGGTATCTCGTCCGTGGCCGGCGGTCTTAGGACTAGCGGGCGATAAGTAACTGCTCTCTGCGTCTGCAGTTGCTTGGGCCGCAGTCTCCCCGCCGAACCTGGCTGCCTCTCATCATGAATACCTTGGTAGGAAGAGCCTTGCCCCTCAGACCTTTATCACCTTCGCGACAGAGAGTGATGAAGAATCAGGTATTTCGCATGCGACCAAAGCAGGGGGCGGGCAATATCACCCCATCGTTCTTGCCACACATCATAATATGCGGGGTAGTTAAGGGTAGCTGCAACCTGCTCAGGAAGGCTGCCATCTTCATCTGCCTGCAGTTCCACCCACTTGAGGAGTTGCTGAGCTCGTTCGTGCTCTCCACGCTCAGCCCAATACCAGCCCAGCCAGGCGGTAAGCAGTATCCATTCGCCGCCTCCGAAGTACGTATCGCCCAAATAGCGGTGAAGACCGCCACCTCGAGAAAGCTGTTCTTCGATTTGATCTATGGTGGCAAACATCGCCGGGTTATCCAGTTCGACAACATGGTAGGGCGTTGCCAAAGCGATCAAGTTTGCATCAACTTCCTTCGATCCGAAGTACTTCACAAAGTGGCCATTGTGCACGCCATTGCCAGTGATGGCCGCATACAGCTTCTCCAACATTCTGCGTTCATCCTGGCCGGTTAGATCGCTGAAGGCCCGGATCCCGGCGTAGATGGAGGCAAGGGTGTAGGTATGGACTTGATTGGGGAACTCCTCCCAGCAGTCGGAACACGGCCGCGCCCACAAGGCACTCAGATATCGAACAGCCAATGCGGCGCTTTCAAGCCAGCTATCGGGAGGTTCTCGCTCTGCCAATCGACAGTGCTCTCTGAGCGACCAAAGCCACGTGCCTATGCCGTCCAACTGGTAATTTGGCCACTCCTCGCTTCCGGCTTCACCTTCCAGCGTGTATCGAGCGTGAAGGAAATCGCTTGGGGGTGAACCCTCGCCTCGCTCGGCACTGCGAATAGCCCGGCCAACTACTGGCGCGTTATTCCTTATCACCCGGGCTGCCCAGGAATGAAAGCTGCCGGCGCTTCGGTATTCGCCCAGCAGATCCATGCTGTGCGCAATGAAGGCCCCGTCCCTGAACCAGCAGTATGCATACGGTTCGAAGTTCGGGCTGGCGATATAGGCGCCCGATTGCGATTGATTTTGCTTGATAATCTCAATGCTGCTCTTGCACAGATCAACCATGCTGCGTTAGTCTTTCCATTCGATGACCAGCAAGACCCAATATGTGAGCGAAGGAATCGTGAAGGAGATTCCGCACCCTTCGTCATCGTTGAAAGATTCAAAAGCAAGATCTTGGGGCCTTGGGTCGCCGGTGTCAGGGTTGGCGAGCCAGACTCTAGATATGCCTCTCTCGAGTCCCCGCAACCACACTTCTGTGAGCCCCAGGCGAATTGGCGGTTCCTCCATAGCCTTTGACCACATGGGAGAATCAATGCCCTGGAGGTTTATGAGGCTTACGGCAAGGAAAGCTTCTCCTTTGCGTGCAATCGGCCACACTGCATCCCCCTCCAAATGATGACCTGTTGCAGGTTCCTCGATTTCTATTCGTCCCTGCACCTCTTTCGAGGCGTCTCTTGTCGCCGGACCGATAACATCTTGGTATCGGACCATGAAATCATAGTAGCCTCTCACCGTAGCGGCGAGCTCAGGTGACATGGCTTTGAAGTTGGGGAAGTAGGCTTCGGCGAGCATCCCATTTCGCTCCCCCAACTCGATATGCCCGCCCCCACTTGCGAAAATCACTGCATCCATCAGGCGTAGGTTGTGCTTGAGAGAGGGATCGACGTATGCTGCCAGCACCACGGGTTTTCCGCCGCCCAGCTCTTGTGCATTGACGATCAGCCAGTGCAGGTCTTGGAACCGTCTGTGAGGCCGCCACACCTCGATGTAAGTGAAATCCTGTTCCGAAGTCGCGATCGCTTCGATCGGCCAGTTGTTGACGGCGTTGAAGATCACAGCCCCGTCTGGTCTGTGATGGCGAACAAGCCTCTTGGTCGCATCGATGGTCGAGGTGATTGGCGAATCGAGAGCGAAGGAATTCCCCCTCGCGTCCTGAGCCGCTTTCGGGTCACCGTATTGGTCAAGGTGAATCCCGTCGAAATCCAGTTCTGACAATACCTGGTCGAACTGCCATAGCAGGTGCTCGATCCAAGGAGAATCAGGGCGAGGGTCCATGTAGATCAAGAAATCCTCACCCAAACGGAACGGCTCTCCGTTTGCCTGGTATAGAGCCCAATCCTTGTGGGCTTCGTAGAAGGGCAATGAGGCTGCGTATATCGCCGCATATGGCATGCAAGCGATATTGTGTTGATGAGCGGCCTGGATGAGTGCTTCAACCGTTCTTCGCGAGAGGAGTCGATTGAGGGGATCTCTGTACGGCTCTTCCTGGCTCAGGAACTGATCATGCCGAAACATCCAATCGTAAAACTGCAAACCGTTGATGTGGTAGCGGGATAGGTCCTCCATCGTCTCTTTCACATCGATCCGCCCTGGCGAGAAGTCCGTGAGGAAGCCGTATCGGGGCGTCTGGGTCCAATCGCGCAGAACATCGAACGCGTTGGATCCACGAGCAAGCTCTCGGCGATCGTCGCCACATACGCGTAGGTCGATACCGTATCCTCGTGGGGCATTGGGAGGGGGGGTGAATGTGAACTCGCAGGAAGAAATGCCTGGGTCCACCTGCACTCTTCGCTCAAGCTTCTCGACAACCTCCATCAAGTGACGGATTGTAAGCACAAGATCAAGCGCATAGGCGCTCCTACTGTGTGCCTCCATTTGAATCGCTACGGAGACGGCTTCACCGGGACGGTAGTATGCTTTGTCCGGGCAAATATCTCGTATTTCCAGACCCCTTACCATAGCCGGCTCCATTTTGGTTGAGGCTGTCCCGATCTGACCTACCGGAGGGTGCTGTACTCACGTACAATGCGACTGGTCGCAGGAGAAGCAGTCACTGAGACGGATATCAAAAGCCGCTATGCGAGCATTGCATCTTGCGACTGGCTTCCTCAACACAGCGTCTATCGGAATGCTCCTTCTGTAAGTCCTTGCACAAAGTGCCTCTGTAGAAGAATGAAAACCGCCAGCACGGGGATTATTGCAATCAAGGATGCGGCGAAAACAAGCCCCCATTCAGTGGCGTGCTGTCCTTGGAAGGTGGCAATTGCCACTGGAAGGGTGCGTCTCGCCGCCTCATCGATGGCCGTCAGTGCCCACACATATTCGTCCCAGGAAAAAAGGAAGGTGAAAATGGACACTGTGGCAAGCGCCGGTCTGGCCAGGGGCAATACAATCCTGAAGAAGATCGTGAAGTAGCCTCCACCATCGACGAGCACCGCTTCCTCAAGCTCCCGCGGCATGCCCTCAAAAAAGCCTCGCAGCAGGAAGCTGTTTAGGGGGATCGACATCGATACATAGACGAGGATCAAGCCATACAAGCTGTTGCGCAGATGAAGCGCCTTTGCCAATATGAATTGTGGGATGATCAATACCACCCCTGGGATCATCATGGTGAGCAGCAGAGAGTAGAAAACAAGTTCTCGCCCTGGAAAGTCGAAGCGAGCGAAGGCGTAAGCGGCCATTGCAGAGAAAAAGACAGAAAATGCAGTGGTGGTGATAGCGACAACCAGGCTATTTCGGAAGTAGACCCTGAAGTTGTTCGATGTCCATGCCTCTTCGAAGTTCTCGAGTGTTGGCTCGGGCGGCAATAGGCGCGGAGGGGTCTCGATCACATAGGTATGTTGTTTGAGGGCGGTGGAGGTCATCCACAGGAACGGGAAGACCATTATCACCGCGCCAACGGCGATGATGAAGTATAGAATCAGTTGCTGCCAGAGATTTCGATGAAGATTCATATTCAAATACTCAATAGAGCTCCTGGGGGCGGCGCAGGAATTTCAGTTGCAGGAAGCTGAGAACGAGTATCAAAGCAGCCATAAGGTACGAGAGAGCGGCCCCATAGCCGAAATCCAGGAAGTCGAACGCCTGACTATATAAGTAGGTCAGGACCACCTCTGTTTGGTGCATTGGCTCTCCGCCCGTGATTAGAATCACTGAGATAAATACATTGAAGCCCCCGATGACCAGCATCACAAGGGTGAACACGATCGTGGGACGGATCAAAGGGAGGGTGATATTCCATAATCGTTGCCAACCGTTCGCGCCGTCGATCGAAGCAGCCTCATAGAGTTCCACCGGAATTGTCTGCAACGCTGCCAAATAGATCACCATAGACCAGCCGATGCCTTTCCAGATCCCTAAAGCCATAATGGCTATCAGCGCCGTCGAGGGTTGCATGAGCCATTGAATCGGATGCTGGATGAGGTGAAGGATGTCCGTAAGAAAGGTATTGATAAGGCCGCCTGGCCATTGGAACAGATACTTGAAGAGGAGTGACACAATCACCCAGGAGGTGATGACGGGTATGTAATAGAGGGTCCGGAAGAAGACCCGCCCATGGGTGATGCTGTTGAGCAGCAAAGCGGCGATCATGGCAATGATCATCTGCCCCGGAACGGTAACCACCATGTACAGGACTGTGTTTCGGAAGGCCACCCTTGTGACCGGATCGTTAACGGCTCTGATGTAGTTGGAGAATCCGACGAAGGTGCTTTCTTTTCCGGGCAAGATGCTCCAATCGTAGAAGCTGATCTGCAGCGCCTTGACGAGAGGGTAGATCATGAAGATGGCGAACAAGGCCATTCCAGGCAGGAGGAAGGCATAGGCTGTGATCGCCAATCTGCTGCGAGGCTTGAGGCTAGGCATTTGTCGGCCCAATATACGTCGAATTGGGAAAAGGGAGGCGAGCTCGCGCTTCCCTTTTCGATTTCACCCCTACTGACCTCCAAGCAGAGGATCCATTTGGGCAACGGCATCATCGAGTGCCTGTTGAACAGGCTTCTCACCAGCGAGAATAGCGCCGCCCGTCGAGATCACAATCTCCTTCAATTTCGGCCAATTTGGATGCGGCATGCGTGCTCCGGCCGTCTTGAGCTGCTCAAGGAATACGCCGAAGAAGGGGTGATCTTCGAACGTGCCGCTCTCTATGAATGTGGAAAGAACCGGCATTTGCCCGGCTTCAGACATCTTCAGCTGGGTTTCCTCGGAGAGCATGAAGCGAACAAAATCTGCGGCTGCTTCTTTGTGTTCGCTCTGCTCGAACACCACGATGTCCTCTCCACCTACAACTGAGATCGACCCTCCATCGCCTGCTGGAACCAGGGCCAAGCCGTATTCCACATCCGGGAATTGCTCGTCAAAGAACGGTGGGAACCAGGGCCCCTCCAGCATCATGGCAGCCTCGCCTTTGGAGAAGCTCCCCCAGACATCCAACCCCCCGGAGACGATGCCCGGGTGCAGATAGCCATCATCCATCAAGCCCTTCAGAAAATCATAGGCAGCCGCAGTTTCCGCGCCGTTGTAGTAACCGCTGGCTTTGGTTACATCGGGATCTGTGACCGCGCCCCCGAAGCTCCAAATCCATGGATCTACAGCCCAGGGGTAGGTTCCTCCCTCTGCAAAGCAGAACTTGTCCGGACCGAGCGCCTTTATCTTCGCACAATCGCCGAGGAAGTCGTCGATGGTTGTCGGCGGCGATTCGATTCCGGCGCCATCAAAGACACCCTTATTGTATGCAAGAACTCTCGTGTTCGTGTCCAGGGGAAGTCCGTAATAGCCACCGCGCCACAGATTGGTGGAAAGCGGACCAGGAAATACGCTCTCTGCATAGCTGTCAAAGTCCCCCATAATGTCGTCGAGCCTTGCCAGCGCCCCCATATCCGCGAACTCCGGCACCCAGATGATGTCAAGTCTGGCAAGATCGGGCGGTGTCCCTCCGGCGAGGGAAGTGACTAATTTCCGCCGGAAGTCATCATAGGGGACCGAGAGCGTCTCGACCTTGATGTTTGGGTTCGCCTCTTCAAAGGCCGGGATTATGGTCTCATCAAGCAATTCTGTCTCGACGGGGTTGTACCCGTGCCAGAATGTGATTGTCACTGGACCCGCGGGAGTTGGAGTTGGTGTAACCAGCTTTTCGACCGTTTCCTGGACCACGACGGTCTGGCGGACCACTTCCGGGGTGGGTACCTCTGCTGGCCCACAAGCGGCCAGGATCATTGCCCCCGCCGCAAGCAAGCCAATGACCATAGGTAAGTTGGATCTGACTTTCATGGCCCCTTCTCCTCTTGGTTCGTATCTCACCCTACAGAAGGATCGAATGGTGTTGTCACTCCCTCTACACCTCCTTTCGCCGCCAACTTCCTTCAGTGATCAAATTATCTCGGGCGAAAAAAAACCGCTATGCGGGAACGTTGGCCGTTCTTCTGTGGATGGGGGAAGCAAAAAACTCGCGCAGCACGAGGCTTGCAGCGCCCACTGCCCACGCGTCGTCGCCCCATGGATCGATGCGCACTTCTGTGTCATCTTTCAATGTCGGCATTGCGTGTTCGTCAATGGCAGAGTACATCGCCTGGAAGATCAGATCGCCCATACGGGTCCCTTCTCCGCTGATGAGGATGAGTTCGGGGTTGAAGACGTTCACAAGGTTGGCAATTTCTCGACCAAGCGTGCGCCCCGCGTTTGCGAAGATCTCTCCTGCGATTGCGTCGCCAGAGAAGCCGGCATCTGCCAAATCCTCGATGGTTTCCACCGGGGGGAGCTCGTCGCGATCAGCAGCTTCTCGTGCTTCCCGGAGCAAAGCGCGTTCTCCCACAAGAGCTTCCAGGCAACCCCGCTTTCCGCAGTCGCAGAGTGGACCATTCGGCTCCACAACAATGTGGCCGAACTCGCCCCCTGCGCCGCGTGCACCACGGTAGAGCTGCCCACCAATGACAATGCCTAGCCCCACGCCACGACCGATGGTCACCGTGAGGAAATCGTCAACCCCTTGCCCTGCGCCGTAGAGAAGTTCAGCCAGGGTGAGAGCGTTGACATCGTTGTCGATATGAACCAGGGTCCCTAATCGCTCACGGAGCATTGCCCCCAGAGGCACGTCCCGCCAACCGAAGAAGGGGTGCTGTCGGGATATCCCCCGTTCCGTGTCAACAACACCTGCCATGCCCACGCCAACACCACGAAGCCTGCTGCGCGAAACATCCGCTTCACTTAGGAGATCGACTACCGATTCACTGACATATCCGACGATTTGTGCCGGTTCGGTCCCAGCCAGGGGAGTGATCTGGTTGCTCAAGACCTCCGCACTCAGATCAGTGAGAGCCCCGATGACTTGTTTCTCGGTGAGCTTGATACCGATTACGAATCCTCCATTCGGGTTGATCTCCAGGAGGATCGGTCTCCGTCCTCCGCTGGATTCGCCATGTTTGGTTTCCAAGATCAGCCCTTGTTCAAGAAGCTCAGCGGTCAGGTTGGTAATGGATGCAGGGCTCAGTCCTATAGACTGAGCCAGCGCAGCTCGGCTGATGGGACCCTTCGCGAGGATCGTATTGAGAACCGTCGACCGGTTCAGATCGCGTATGAGCTTACGGTTACCGAGAGGTGGGTTGGCCATAGGGAAATATTCATTCACTGAATAAACTATCCCTATTGTACTCAAATGCATTTCTCTGTCAAGCCGTCTCTCCAGCACTCACTCGGATGGTTCCAATGGCTGCCGATACGGTCTGCCAAAGATGTGCGCAGGAGTACGGGCAGTGCTGCGGGCAACATCGACCGCGGGTGAAAGAAAAAAGGGCGGGCACGGTCATGAGAATAGAGAAAGGGGGCACCCAATCAGGAGGAAGGCCATTCTGCGTATGAGTGGCCACAGGCGTGAATGCAGCTCCTGGCGTAAGGCCCGCTCTGTCAATCCAATGCGGAGCATCCTTCGATCAGCATCGGGTTCACGACATACGTCTGTCAATACGATGGGTTTCTGCACGCTGCCTTTTCGAGGAATCGCCTGTCTCTGACCAGTCCTGTGGTGATGCGATGGAGTCCGGCCGGTTGACCGCTCCCGAGAATACCCCCTTTCTAGGCCATGCAGACCCTGCCATCTACATGTTGATAGCGATCATGCCGGTTGTTGGAACGCATATCAGAGAGCCAAATAGCGCTGGGGATGCGTGTGTGATGTCCAGCCACGAGAATGGACCGAGATCCTGAACATGCTCCTAGAATAGAGGCCAGCCGAAAGTGTGCCTCAAGAGAGGGGGATCTCTGCCCGTCATCATAGGGAGATTGAACAGGCAACTACCCCGCAAGACTTACTACGATAATTTGGTAGCGCTAAATTATCGTAGTAAAATGTACGGCATTGTCCTATAATGAGGGTGTGAGACTGGCATCAGCAGATTCGCGAAGCAAAAGATACAGGGAGGCAACCGCATTGGCGCCGGGCACATATGCGCAGACGAAGGGCGTGAAGCTGCTCGAGTCCATCGTGGAGAAGGTTGGTCCTATCTTCAGTATTGATGAGGCCCGGCCGCTCGCAACCGCACAGGGCATGTCACCTCAAGATCTGCGATGGACACTGCATTCACTATCGCGGTCAAGTTGGATTGCTCGCATCAAGCGCGGCGTTTATGCTGTTCAGTCGCCGCTGTTCCCAGAAGAGCTGCATCCATTCGCGGTGGCTGCAGCTCTCGTAGAACCGATGGCAATAAGCCACTGGTCAGCGTTGGCCCACCATGGGTTGACCACGCAGATCCCTCCTATGGTGCAAGCATCGACCCCCAAGAAGGTGGTCACACCCGAGATGCGGGAAGGCGAAGCCGATCGTCCACGAGGAAGGGCGGTCTGGACAGTGATGGATATGGAGTTTGAGTTCATCTATGTAGAGACTGAGCGCTTTTTCGGATTTCAGAAGGAATGGGTCAGCCGATGGCACCGCGTCAATGTCACCGATCGCGAGAGAACTCTCCTTGACATGGTCGCCCGCCAAGATCTTTTTGGCGGCTTAGAAGCGGCTGTGGAGGCATTCGAGCGTTATGGGGAGACAATCGACATCAATCGACTTGTCGAATATGCTCTTCGGTATGACATGGGCTCCTTGATTAAGCGACTGGGCTGGCTACTAGATGAGACAGGAGCCTCAAGAAACGATCTCAGACGGTTGGAAGACTATCCAGTCACGACCTATTACCGGCTGGACCCTGGCCGGCCCCGGTCAGGCCCCTTCAATTCTCGCTGGCATATTATCAACAATCTCAGCGGAGAGTGACCCCTGGCGACGATAAGGCAGCTAATTCGCAATCAGGCGCGGAAGAGGGGTGTTCCGTTCTGGATAGCGGAGAAAGACTACGCCCTCAGCTATGTGGTTGCTGCTATCTCTGAGACTAATCAACTTGGCAACGCGTTGGTGTTGAAGGGGGGAACCGCCCTCCGAAAACTGTACTTCAAGGACTACCGCTTTTCGGAAGACATTGACTATTCGACCAGGAAATTGGGGGCCATTGATGATCTGGACACGCATGTTAATACCGCTATCTCCCTTGCGAAGAGTATGCTTGAGGAACGAGGGCCTTTTGGGGTTCGGCACGATCGGGAAGTCCTAAAGGAGCCCCACCCGGCTGGCCAGGCTTCCTACATCGTCCGGCTCCAATTTCCGTACCATCGAACACCTGTGTGCCGAATAAAGGTGGAGATCACCGTCGATGAGCCAGTTCTCGTCTCGCCACGCAAGCGTTCGATTATGCATGATTTTCCCGAGGCGATTGCTGGAGATGTGCAAACCTATGACCTGAGTGAGATTGCTTCAGAGAAATTGCGGGCCCTGCTCCAAAGCCGAGGGCGAATTCACGAACGGGGATGGGCCACAAGCAGGATTGCAAGGGACTACTATGATCTTTGGTTCCTGCTGAACAATGTAGACTTCTCGAAGAGCAACTTGCCCAACCTGGTTCAAAGGAAGGCATCAGTCCGTGAGGTGGAAGCAAAGTCGATGGATGATTTCTTCGCGCCCTCGCTGTGTGAAGCTGCGAAGCGGGAGTGGGAGCAACAGCTCAGAACCTTTGTCCCGTCTGCCCCAGACGTGGATGAGGTCCTCACGGAAACTCGGCTCCTCCTGCGGGATGTATGGATGTAAATCGATTCACCAATCCAGCGGAAGTCGAACAGGTGATGTATATACAGCCGGGGAAGATCGGCCGGATTGTGACACTCTCACGGACGAACACTTCAATTACGCCGCCGGTGGTCTTCATGCTTGGAGATCGGATATGGGACTGCAAGTCTGGCCTATAGTCGCGCCTCTGGACATGACGACTTCGGATTGCGTGTCTAGCCACTCGATAGGATCGCACCTCGGATCGGGTGATCGCGACATTCGGATAGCCCTACAGGATCTCGAGGCGAGGCGTCTCTGCCCCAATTGGTCTGAGCAGAAGTAGTCTTCGAAGTTCCGATTACTCCCTAACCGGAAGCACCTAGGGCAATGGATCCTGACAAGCACTTTCCGCCGAAGCAGTCTTCGAGGTGGCTGGCAGCAGCTTGCGCGTATTGTCCCACGCGCAAGAGAGGCCACGTGCGATTATCTGATCCATTCATGCTATTGTGAGCAGGATCTTGAGCAAAGCGCACCATCCCTTCAAATCGTTTGTGCAAAGCTAAGATCCATTCGCTTTACACAAAACTCCTTTGTGTATTGAATCCCTTACACAAGGAGGCTGTGATGAAGCCACATGTTCCTCAAAGACTCCCTCTTCCTGAAGATCATTCGAGAGTCGAGCGGTCGCAGACCGCAAACCCTGGCCCTGGCGGAGCTAGTCAACCTGTGTAAGGGGAAGAAGGTGCTGTGATTGTTGCCGATATTTCCTGTAATCAGAAGCATGCAATTTCCCAACCCGATACGCCCCCTGCTCGCGACAAGTTCTTCATTGCGTGGCCCTTGACATCAACAAAGTGATAACGAACCTCGACAAGAAGCTGGTGTGGCAGTGGGACAACACTGCTCAAATCGCGGTAGCGAGAGGTAGAAGTTGATTCATCGACACAAGAGCCCACGCGATCCAATAGTGAGGCATGGAGACCGAACCAACATTGCTGGGCACAGCTGAATTGACTACAATCCTCTTGGCAGGTACGATACAAATCGCAATGAGGGTGGAGGAGGGGAGCAAGCAATTTGATAGAGAGTGATTTTGACATTGAATTCGCAGCGAAACTCGCGCTCAAGGAAAAGCAGATACAGCAAGCATACAGACCCTATATTAGCGTTCATAAATGGTTCGCTCGAAGACCCGGGACTCTTTTCAGGAGCCTATTGGTGTCAGAGTACTGCGGGAGTCCTTTGACGGAAGAATACTACAAGCCACATGATCTTCGAGAAATAGTGATTTCCGATCCGTTTATGGGAGGTGGCACATCGCTGGTTGAGGCCAGTCGTCTCGGAGCGTCAGTATTCGGCGTGGATCTTAACCCGATGGCATACTGGGTGGTTCAGGAGGAACTGTCAAGTATTGAAGTCGGCGCCTACCTTGAAGAAGCTTGGCGCATACGAAAGACACTCATTGAGGAATTGGGCGACATTTATCAGACAACCTGCGAGGAATGCGGAAATCCCAACGCATTCGTTAAGTACTTCCTGTGGGTGAAGACAATCAATTGTGAAGCTTGTTCTGAGACGGTCGATCTTTTCCCAGGTTATCTAGTGGCAAAGGATCAACGGCATCCCAAGAATGTCCTCGTATGCCCCAGTTGTGGGAATCTGAACGAGGTCGAGAATAGGAGGGCTCCGGGAAACTGTCGAAAATGCGGGAAAGAATTGCTGTTCGACGGATCGGCGGGGAGAGGCAAGGTCACCTGCGGGTCGTGCGGCCGAGTGAACTCATATCCGTCTGGCCAGAGTGTACCACGGCATCGGATGTTCGCAATAGAATATTTCTGCGAGGAATGCAGTTCTCATCACAAGGGGCGATATTTCAAGCGCCCGGATAGCCTAGATCTGAAAAGGTACGAGTCCGCAAAGGAGAGGTTGAAAGTCGCCGACCCTAGTCTTGTTCCAGACGAAGCCATCCAACATGGAGACGAATCCGATAGACTTCTTAGATGGGGGTATACACACTACAGGGATTTATTCAATGCAAGGCAGTTGCTCGGTCTTGCCCGAATAGCAGAACTTGTGTCTGAGAGGAACGGCCGTATTCGATCCGCCCTAGCCACAAATCTCTCGGATTTGCTCAGATATCAAAACATGCTGTGCAGATATGACACTTATGCACTGAAGTCGCTGGACATTTTCTCCATTCATGGATTCCCCGTTGGCTTGATCCAATGCGAATCAAATCTATTTGGGATATCTCGTAGTAAGAGACGTTTCGGAGCAAGCATTGGCAGTGGCGGATGGCATAACATCGTCTCCAAGTACGCAAAGGCTAAGGAATATTGCGATAGACCATTCGAACCTAAGTTCGACGATAGCGGCACAATCCAGAAGGTGAGAATTCCTGGGGAAAGAATCGGAGGTAGTTCCACTGGTAAAGCACGATCTGACAAAACCTCGTTGTTTGCCGCCGATTCCCGATCAATCGAACTGGGAGATGCGGAATTCGATGGGATCTTTACCGATCCTCCGTACTTGGGAAATGTGCAATACGCGGAATTGATGGACTTCTGTTACGTGTGGCTTCGGAGACTCATTGCTGAGGAAGACGGAAATTTCGGCCCAACATCTACGAGAAGCGGGGGCGAACTTACCTCGAACACCAATATGGGTAGGCACATTGAAGATTATGCAGATGGCCTGGGTGACATCTTTGACCATTTTGCGGGGGTGCTTAAGCCAGGGAGACCGCTGGTTTTCACTTTCCATCACAAGAAACCTGAAGCCTACGCCGCCGTTGGAGTAGCGATCCTAGATTCGGGCCTTGTCTGTGCAGCATCCTTGCCCGCGCCAGCAGAGATGGGGGCCTCAATTCATATCGCGGGAACAGCATCGTCGATTCTCGATACCGTTTTCGTTTGCCGGCGAAAGGGCACTATCCCAACTCGATGGATCTGCTCGGATCCGGCTCAACTGGCGGAACTCATGATGCATGAGGTGGGAGAGCTTGAGAAAGCTGGGATTAGCCTGACTAGGGGTGATATCCGATGCCTAATATTGGGCCACGTTGTTCGTCTGGCAATTTGGAACCTCAGACAGAACTGGGACAAAAAAGCCACATCCTCAGAAAAGATGGAGGCCGTGCTCCAGTGGATGAATACCTTTGGTTCTGTAGAAGAGGTACAAGCTCTTCTCAAGGTCAGGGCAGTGGACAGGAGAGGGGGAAGTCAACTGTCATTATTCGATGCACAGGAGGATTACATTCTTTCCTATGATTCAGAAGCTTCCTTTCCAGGTTGACTACCAAGCGATTGAGCGTAATCCCGATCCCTATATTGAAGCAATCTTCGCGTCGCTCTCGTCTGAGTTCCTTATCCTTCCTAAGGGGCAAGGGTTTTTAGAATATCCGACATTTGAGGAAGGATATCAGCAGCTCAAGCTTGGTACAAAGGGTTTTTCCGATCTGACTTGGACACTTGTCTTCAATATCGTGATCGATCATCCTGTGGCTCTCATTGTCCTTCGAACAATGCTTGGATTTACTCCCCCTGAATTAGCCTACCTGGCAACACAGCGAACTGACGAGGAGGTTACACAGAACTACGCTCGTTCGCTCGATCGGGCTATCCGACTAGATCCGAAGAAGAAGCTTAGTCTCTCCGCGACAACGAGGCCAAGGGTCCAGGCACTTGTGAAGACCGCACTCGTCCTTCTTGAGGAGGGAGCTAAGAATGTGGGTGAGGAGGAGATATATCGACTCGACAAGGCGGACACTACTGAAGGAGTTCTATCAATTCGTTCCGCGGCTTCCTTAGGCGTACCATATGCTATGTTGCTCTATGAAAGATACCTTGGGAGACCATTTGCCGCTCACCGCGATTCGGTGAGCGGCCTGGTTGGGGATGAACTCGAAGTACTGATTGAGGATGAGCTCGTTTCCTTTGGTATTTCATATCGCAAGACGAAACGCGCGGAGAAGATCAAGGGTTTTGACCAAGCCCCCGATTTCATCATTCCAGATGAATACAATCCACAGGTTGTCATTGAAGCCAAGATTACGGAAGATGACGGAACAGCCCGTGACAAAGTCACAAGGATCCAGCATCTCGCGTCCTTGTCCGAGCGGGGGAGTTACGAAACAAAGCGGAGCTTTCAGGTTATTGCATGCATCGGCGGAAGGGGGTTTGGGGTTCGGCGAGAAGATATGAAAAAGCTTTTGTTCGCGACGCAGGGGAAGGTGTTTACACGGCGTCAAATAGACAAACTAGTGAGATATAGCGATCTTCAGAACTTCGTAGCACGGGAGAGTTCGTAATACCAGGGTATTTCCACCCACGTTCTGTCGCCCTGATCAGTTGTGTCTTGACCGCGATGGCTTCCTTTGGTGAATCTGAATGATATAGCACAGAAAAACATCCGTTCCGGGGCCAGCTTGAACAACGTCTCGGCGCCTCCTATTGCGTCCCTGTTGGGCGATTTCTTGGGATTTCGAACGGGCATACTATGCAATAGACTGTTTTCGTCAATCGAAAATGCTGCCATTTGGGAGTTGAAAATGCTACCACTTCGTGCTATTGAGTCCACCTGCGATCATCGTAAATGCGCCCTCTTGATCATCGACAATGCTCCCACCCCCATCAGTGCAGTGCGATAGCCGCGGGTCATTCTACGGCCAGTCGCTCCCGGAAGCGATAAGATTCCCCGATCAGTTCCAGGATGCTGGCGTGATGTGTCAGCCTGTCCAGCAGCGCGGCGGTCAGGCGCTCATCGCCGAATGCCTGCTTTCAGTCGGCGAACTTCAGATTTGTCGTCAGAACCATCGACACCCGCTCATAGATATCTGAGCAGAAAGTGAAAAGGACCTGGGCTCCGCTGGGTGAGAAGGGGTTGAAGCCCAGTTCGTCCAGGATCACCAGATCGAGCTTGAGCGCGGATTCGATCAGATTGTGCAGACGAATTTCTTCCTGAGCCTGCAGCAGCTCTCGTTCACCAAGCCGGCAGTGGTCAAGAAGCGCACCTTGTGCCCGTGCCGACACGCCGCCAGCCCCAGCCCGATTGCCAGATGGGTTTTCCCCAGCCCCGGATCGCGCACCAGCAGGATGCTCTCTCGGCGCTCGGTGTATTCTCCTCGGGCTAGGTCCAGTACACGCGCCTTGTTCAGTTTGGGGATGGCGGAGAAATCAAAGTCCGCCAGCTCCTTGAAGACCGGTACTTTGCTGCCTTGATGCGCCCCATTGCCCGTTTGCATCCAGCCTCGATGATGCGGCAGATCGTTAAGGCCTCACTTGATCAGCGAACGAGCGGCTGCTCGGTCACTGTGGCCCTCGGGCACATGGTGAATGAACTCGCGAATATCCAGGGTGTGTTTCCTCCTGCCCAGCGTGCTTCCCCCTCTTCGTCTTCGCAATGAGAATGGAAGCATGCACACCTTTCAGAAGTCCCGTAGCCGCAGGTGGACCATTTCGGCAGCCACCCAGTGGACCGGCTTGGGTGAGAGTCCGTGGACCAGTTTGGCCGGAAGTCACTGGCCCTCTTTGGGTGAAAGTGCCTGGCCCGTTATCGTCCGATAGATGACAGGGATATCCCCGATATCATGATCAATAGGCTCCCAGAGATTAGCAGAGCACCGGGCTGGTGGTTTTCCTGGCCTGGCAGTGGCTTGCTATTAACTTACACCGGGGCTGTCCTTAAGGAGATTCGATGGCATTCGCTGGTCTTTTCATGGTGCGGTCGTTTGAACTATAAGCGCAAAGCCGCGGAATATTGGAGAATTAGACTGAGACCGACCAGCATAGCGCCGAGCCGGACAGCGTTCCATCTAATTCTCTTTACCTCAATTCCTCTTCGGATAAGATCCAAAAACTCATAAATAAGATGACTGGGAACAAGGAATATGATGATGTCGCTCAACAGAATGATGGTCCAGAATGCGAGACGCACCAAATAGTGTGCTGTGTTCGCTAGAATGCGAGCCGCCATCAGAGCGGGATGCCGGTCAGCGCTAAGCGCCCTCGTCTTATAGTCTTGCCATTCGGAGTAGTAGTAGAAGAATAGAAACATTATCACACTGGAAACAAGAATCATATAGCAGAGGTAGTAGAGGCCAACTATTCCATATCTGAGAATCCTGTGATCGCCAGGGCCAAGGAAAATGATTGGAACAGAAAGAAAGAACAGGAGAACAATCCCGATAAGCAAAGGCCACAGATAAAGTCCGTTCTCTCTCATTTTGTGAACCCGCAGGCGGATCCGTGTTACTTGCTGCTCTCTGTGCACCATCCGCCTTTGAAGCCTACGAAATATCCAAGTCTGAATCCTGTTGAAGAATTCCATTGGGATTAGCTCAGTTGAGCCCATAGCGAATCCTGCAATCCGGAGAAACCCTCCGACGCGATTGGCTCGGAGCCAGAATTCAGTCTCACCTTCAGTCAACATAAAGCCTAGCGAAAAGAGCAAGTAGCATGAGCCAATCAAGCCGCATACAAAGATAAGAAGACAACCGCTCGCGATTCGCTCCCTAGCCTCTCCTCGTGCCCGTCCTGCCGTCATGACTCCGCCCTTGTACGTACGCCTGCCTCGATACCAAATCTAGGAAATTGTCGGTAGGCAGCATGCATTATTCAAAGCGCCAGGGAGTGTTCCTGTGGCTGATCGCCACATTAATCGGCTAGGAGCCACCGGCAGTTACGGTCACGTAGTTGTGTAGATTCTGGATCTTATCTCAATGGCAGCTTTTGTCAATCGCAAATCTGAGCTTCGGACATGACTTCGGGCAATTGCCGATGATCTGCAAACTGGAACGAGACTTCATATGCCACAGAGGAGATTGAGCCTCCTTTCGGTCTGTTCCTTGCGCAGGCAAGGAGTGAGATCAGATTACCGAAGGAGGCTCATCATGCTGCGCTCGATGAAGATGCAGGAATTCGTCCAGAACCTCTTTGATCAGCCGGATATCGCGGACAAGGCAGCACTGATTATTGAAGCGATTCTAGAAGCCCGCTCGCCCCGTCTGTCGGATATTTCACTCAAATTGCCGGTCAGCTCGGACCCAAACTACAAGATGGTTCAGCGCTTCTTGGCCAGGGCAGATCCCCGCGAAGCTCTGCAAAGGCTGTTCGATGGGCGCGATCCGATCGAAATCGCGGGTCCACAGGCGCGTTCGACCTCCTATGTGGGACGGATCAGCGACGGCAAGATGCGCGGCTTTTGGATGCTGCTCCTGGCCACGCCTTTCCGGTGACGGGCTTTGCCCTTCGGCTTTGTCTGCTATTCATCTCGCACTCTGAAAACGGAAGCCAGTTCTCACAATTTGGAGCACCGACGATGCCTGCGCCATGTGAAGGAGCTGATCGGGGGCAAGATCCTGGTGCTGGACCGGGAGTTCAGCTATGAATCGCTTATGCAAGCGCTGGTCGAAGAGCAAATTCCCTTTGTGATCCGTCTCAATCTGGGCAGACATCAGCTGACACTGCTCGATGACGAGTTTGGACGAGTGAAGCTGCACATGACCCGGCGAAAGCAAGTCAGCGACCGGGGTCTGCGGCACAAGGGCAACGTGCGGGTCAATGTGGGCGGCATGTGGCCTAAGGGTCTCAAAGAACCATTGTGGGTCATCACCAATTTGGATCCGGAACAAGGACTGTTCATTTATCAGCAGCGCACGAATATCGAGGAGAGCTTCAAGGATCTCAAGAGCCTGCTCTGCATCGATAAGATCATGCCTGTCCTAGGCCGACAGGTCAGGGAACAAGAAGCAGGATAACACGGTGAAGATGCTGGCCAAGGTCATGATCGCCTACGCCATCGGGTTGCTGGTGGGAGAGGCGGTCCGCGACGGTCTCTACGGGCCTCCTCTGCCTCCTGACAAGGGCTGCAGGGCAGGGCCAAGCCTGATATCTCGATCCTGGGGGAGGAGTTGCTTGCCGGGTTCAAGCCCGGGGATCGCACCGACCTCCAGTTGAAGCTGTTGCAGAGGTGTTGCAGGACGAGATTCACTTGCGTCGCAAAGGCAACCTGGCCAAATATCGCTCCTTCCAAGAGATGCTGGAGGACGCCTTGCGTCGCTACCATAACAACAGGATCCAGGCGCCGAGCTGGTGCGCGTAATGGTAGACATTTACCGCCGGATGGTTGAGGATGACGAGCGAAAATCGGAGGTCGGCCTGATCGAGGAGGAGCTCGCCTTCTATGACGCCGCCACCTATGGCGACGAAGCGAAGGTGATCCAGGACATGCCATACTTGGCACAACTGGTACAGCAGATGCTGGAAGCGATGAAGCGCAACCTGAAAGTGGACCGGATCTAGGCTCACCGGCAGGACGTGTATACATGCGTCCAGGCAGCGGTCAAGCTGGTGCTACGCAAACGCGCCATAATGCGTGAGCAGTTGCAGTTCATCCTGATACGGGTGATGCAGCAAGCGGAAGCGGCTTATGAAGACTCGCCGATGGTAGCGTAGGGGCGGAGAAGTCACCGCATGCAAACGTAGTGACTATAGCTATAGAGGTCATTGAAAGCAGGGGATGTCACAATGGAGTAGCTACAGACTCTGCCACTGGCCTGCACCTCTTCCGGACCATCGATTATTGCTGATTATTTCTGTAATCGGCAGCAAAGGGGCAGGGTTCGGTGGAATTATTGCATCTGGGCGCTTTCTGCTGATGGCGATTCTGGGCTATTGGCGTCCCGATTCTGGTGGTGGCCTATCTTGTGTAGTTGGATCAGAATAAGCAAGAGGATTCAGCCGCCTATGTTAGCTACATAATCACTACCTCTCTCAATTTGGATCCCACCGCGGAGAAGAGGAGTCGGTGTCCGGTGAGGATTACCCGGTGTGCTTCCGCTATACGTCTGCCTTCCGGTGCGAGTGCTTGCGTAGGTGATGAAGAGGAATTCCTTTGCCCGTGTAAGCGAGACGTATTGAAGGCGACGGGCGTCATAGAATTCTTCCCCTTTGGCGTCTCCAGGTATGAGCTGATCCTCCACTGCCACGATGATCACTGCTCTTCGAGATAACCCCTTTGCACGGTGCATGGTGAGGATGTTGACTTTCCCAGCTTCGAGTTCTTGCTCGACAGCATCTTCTGGGGAGGTCAGGGCCGCAAGCAAATCCGCAATATGACCAAAATTCATAACGCACTGCGGATCTTTTTACATATCGCACGACCTCATCCCTGTGATCTTGTTCCTTGATCAACTGAGTTGCAAGGGCCTCAAGTCCTCCGAGTATCTTCTGCCGAATCACCCGGCTTTCGTGAGCAGTCATTCCATCTGCTATTCTAAGGTTGGTGATGTCGCTAAAGATGTGCAGTGTTGAATCCACGAATGAAAGCTCGGTCCGAAGATAGCCGCCGCGTCCAATTAGATCGGGCTGTTCTGCAATTGCGCGGCATGCCTCACCAAACTGAAATCCCTCGGCCCTAGCAAACTCGATTATCTCGGCGATTGTGGCTTCTCCAATCCCGTTCCGTCGGCCAAGGTGACAAAAGATTGTCCGTAGCGCAAGATCATCGCGAGGATCTGTTAGTAGTCGTATGAAGCAAAGAACGAGCCTGCCAGGTTGCTCGTCAAGTACGGTCCCTCGCTCGCCTCGAACTGCAACCGGAATATTGTTCCGTGTGAGAGATTCCACCAATGGTTCCGACTACCTACTTTGGTGGTCGGTACGCAAGAGAATCAGTATTTCATCCAGATCAAGTCCGCGGTCTAACGCCAAGTAACGACATAAGGCTGAGACGCCAGCGGCCTCATGCCTTTGATCTCTGAATCTTAGATAATGGACCTCGCCTTCACCTGCACCTGGACGAGGCACGATGGGCTTATCTAACCGGCCAATGTTCTGCCTCGCTGCAAATTGGCCTAAGTCGATAATGCGTCTATCTGACCTCCGACATATTTCCAGATCCAGAGAAACTGAAGGTTAGTAGTCGTTGGGAAAGCCACGAATGCCCTGTGGATGTGCCCTTCGAAAGTAGTATATGCTTTGGTCGTCATCACCAACGCAGAAGACCTCGGCGCGCAGGTCCGCCAACTTATGGATTACCTGCAGATCGCATCGGTTGAGATCTTGATACTCATCGACAAGGACGTACTTTATCGGACCTTCAAGTTTGACCTGGTCGGGATTCTCCTCCATTGTCTTCTTCAACTGCCAGATCAGCTCTGACCGTAGTGTGTATCCGTACATGGCACAGTGCTCGCTCCAAGCTCCGAGGAACTCTGGATCCGCAGGAACAAATCCTGCGGCTTCAGCGGCCAGGCTTTGCCAGTCACTCGACATATCTGCGAACTTGGCCCCAATCTCCTTGCTTGTTAGATTCAACCAGTCTCCCAAATCTGGCCGGATTACACGCTTCTCTTCGAAGTCATCGGCAATTCGGAGCGGCTCTGGTAGATTCGCGACTACCTTGGGATTGATAAGCAACTGCCCTAGGGCATATGAATGTAGGGTGCTCACGCGGGGGAGGGGAATCTGTTTGGGCCCCAAGGCTTGTTGGAGGCTTCTCCGCAGGGCAAATGCATTCACCCTAGTGAACACCAATACTAATACTCGAGTAGGGTCGATTCCATCCTCGGTAACTAGTCTTAGGACGCGTCTGGTTAACGTAAGAGTCTTTCCCGTACCCGGCCCGGCTAGAAGCCCCGTGTGGGCTCCTGTGAAACTCGCGGCCGCTACTTGCTTGGCGTCAAGGCCATCCTGCCACGCCATGGGTTTGTCCTCTTCTTGCCTGCTCACAGCGTTCTTCTCAAAGCGTCTCCTAGGATGGGGAATTGGAGTGCGACCCTAGCATACGGGATGATACGGCCAACTCACCACCCCCTATTAGTCCTCAGCCTCTTTTCATGAGATTTCAATGCCGTATAGGGCGGGGTGGGTTCTTGCCAATATGAACAGGTCCCGGTGGAGGAGCTCAAAGCACACAACAAAGTTGACACAACTGAAAGCGAACGCAGATGCCTAGCTGGCGATTGTTGTTCACATCGGTGCAAGGAATCTTTTGAAGCAAACATTGGATATTCTAAGTTGCTATCCTGGGGAAAGAATCAGAGTTTCCGAAAATTCCTCTAACCGGAAGCAGAGACGGAGAATGCTGGGATTGCCTTGTCTCGGTGCGCTCTGGCGGTCGAACCAACGTTGGCTCTAAAATCGAGCAACTCTGCAAGCGAGCGGCTTCTCATGCGACAGCCTGACACTCTGAAGGATTGTTCTCCTAAAAGGCAGGGCCAAGCGCTCAAAAGACTTCGCGCACTGGCCAAAGCGGGTTTGCAGCACCAGGGACGATAGGCCTTTGTGGTAGATGCGAGCTTGGTATATTATTTCTAGGCATCGGTGTCGAGTACGTTGCATTGAGGACCAGCGATGGCCGAATTCCAACGAGGAATTCAGAACTTTGTGTCGCAATTAGGAGGTCCACCTGAAGAGTTCTCCAGAACTCCCTTGGGGCGCCGTCTAGCTCACGCGCTTCTCTGGACCGAAGACGGCTCTCAGGTTGAGCAAGTTGCCAAAGGGCTTCCGATTGAGGCAACCCGTGCGTACGTTGCCCATCAGCCGGCTGCTGTCTTCCTGGGAAGCGAAAGCCAAACACTGGGCTCCCTTCTTACTCCAGCGGCGAGTCTTGCGTATCAATCCGCGATCCATTGGGGAATTGTGGCAAACCAGGATCAGTTCCTGATCTTCAATTCTCACTGGATAATGAATGGGGCTTGGTTCACGCTTCCAGCTGTCAAATGGGAGAATGTGTTGGATCATCTGCCCTTCCTAGAGGGATTGACACCGACGGGGTTTGTATCGGGAACGATGGATGATATTGCCCTTGAAGTCGCACAACCAGAATCATCGCTGTTGAGTGTCGATGATGCACTCGTGGAGCGTCTTGATCATTGGCGAGATGAGACTCTCAAATATGTGTCCGACACGCGTGATGTGGATATAGATCTTCAAACGGCGTTTGCACAACTGTTCGTTCTTCGCTGTGTGGAGGATCGCAACCTGGCACGGTCTGTTTCTCCCCTTTCCAACGTCCTAGAAGACAATGGGGATGTGAATGAAGACCTCCTTCGAAGGACCTTCGCCGAAGCTCAAGCTTCAATCCAGAGCGAGCTTTTCGAGGACTTGACGCTCCTGAGATTTCCCCATTTTGTATTGGCAGGCATCATAAATGATTTATATTTCCCACCGAACATTAAGTTCGACAAGGTTCAGTACGATTTCTCATGGATTCGATCGGACATTCTTGGGCACGCGTACGAGAAGTATCTGTCCAGTTTGCTCGTTCCCAGGGAGATGAAAGAACAACAGCTTCATCTTTGGATGCAACCGAAGCGAGGCGTGGATAGGATAACGGTTCAAAAGCGTGCGGGAGTCTTCTACACACCGACCTTTCTCGTGAGATACATTACAGAAAGGAGCTTGGACGCATTCGAGGAAACTCCTGGTCTAAGTCCCGACGAGCTACCGCGAGTGGGTGATTTCAGTTGCGGTTCTGGATCTTTCCTTGTAGCCGCAGTAGACGTACTCCTTCGAAGGCTAAGAGCGCGGTATGGTGAGCGCAATTGGTCAGAGCAACTAGTATCACAGAAGAAGATTGTGGGTGTGGACAGCGACCCGAGGGCGATATTATTAGCAAGACTTTCGCTTTGGCTTAGGTTCGCGGAAGAGCCGGATCCGCTTCCACTACCTAGACTTCATGACATTGTCCGAAGTGAGGATTCTCTATCAACCCGGATATGGACAGAGATCCCGAGCGAATATGACCTTATTCTCGGCAACCCACCGTTCATTTCCACAGGTGACGTACAAGACACTGAAACGTTAAGGGACCGTTTCGAAGTTGCCAAGGGAAGGTTCGATTACTCATACCTATTTCTTGAACTAGCAGCCGAGCACCTCAAAGAGAAGGGGATGCTCGGCATGGTTGTTCCGAATAGATTATTCATCAATCGAAACGCGACAGAGATTAGGGATCTAATAACCCACAAATTGCGAATAACGACAGTTGTCAATTTCGGCGGAGCTGAGGTATTCCCTGGTATACAGTCATATATTGGAGTCCTAATAGGGAGAAGAAGCGATGTCTTGCCCGATTTGAGGCAAGTCGTTAGAGTTGTCAAGGTAAGTTCGTTGCCACCCAGATCTGCTGGCGCAATATTATATGAGGCCGACGTTGCAGAAGGCGAGTATGGCAATGAGTATGTTTCTGCCTATAAGAGCCAGATTCCAAAAGGGTCGCAGCCATGGTTGCTACTCTCAGAATCGGCCAGGCGATCCAGGATCTCCCTTGAGGAGAATTCGAACGAACTCGCAAGCGTAGCGGGGATCTATCAGGGCATCCGGACTGGTGCGAATGATCTCTTTATATTGCGAATCATAGGTTCAATTGAATCTCCTGTTGTTGAGATCGAGAACGGCCTAGGGGAAGCCTGGTTCATAGAAAAAGACATGCTTCACCCTGTTGTCTACGGATCAGAAATCAGGCGTTATCGAATCCCACAACCGAGGAATTATCTACTCTATCCATACCGCGGCTCAAACCTTTTGCCGGAGGAAGAGATCGAGCAGGAGTACCCGAACCTGTTTCGGTATCTTGACGCAAATCGGGCCATACTTACAAGCAGAAGGAGTATCCAGAGTAGCGGCCTAAAATGGTATGAAATAGTCAGAAAGAGAGAGGAGGATTGGTTAGAGAGTCCAAAGTTGCTCGTCAGGGATTTAGCAGCAAGAACTTCGTTTGCTATCGATCCATTCGGGGATCTATTCATTGTGGGCGGCACAGCCGTCGTTCCAGGGGATTCATCTCACTTACTCCCCTTGTTGGCGTATCTCAATAGTCGTTTGGCAGACTGGTATCTAAAGACCAGGTCGCCCGCATTCGGATCGGGCTATCACAAGTTCGAACCGCAGCACCTTGGGAGGCTTCCTGTACCTGTGGCTGTGATATCGGAGGAAGAGATAGCGACGAAGATAGCTTCCATTGCTCAAGAGATCATATTAGCGGTCCGGGAGGGCAATCGGAAGGCATCTATCGCATTACAGGAAGAGTTGGACGACATCTTCTTTGAGCTAACAGACATCGACCCGGGGACGCTTCGATAGTGCCAATATTCCCACTTAGAGAAAGCTCCATTTTCATACCTGAAGACGCTGTCCTCCTTGATACCAATGTCATCATCTCCGCTTTTGATGAAGCGGAGGATTCCCATGAAGATGCTGGCATATTCGTGTTTGAGCTAGGCATTCCTCTCGTGATTACTCTATCGGTTGTGGTAGAAGCGTGGGGCCTACTAGTGGGAAGCCGGAAGAAGCGGAGCCTCGGACGGGAATTGCTGGCGTGGACTGCGACCCCCGGAAATGCAACAATTGTAGCTGAATCATCAAGGAGATTTGCCGGCGTTCGCAATCTGGTCGATAAACATCCTCGATTGGACTTTGTGGATGCAGCACTTGTCTCTACTGCAGATATGATCTCAGTGCAGTGTCACCTCAATCCGCCACTACTAATCGCCACGTTTGATACGGGCGATTTCCTAAGGGTCATGGCAACTCAGGCGTTTCGGTTTAGATTACTTGATGTGATGAATTTGGATGAGGTATATATCTGACTAGGAGCATAGTCCGCTCCGCGTAGCGAAGATGTGAGCGGTGATGAACGTGGGCATCTTGAGATTTCTCTCCCGATGTATGGGGTCGCAAGTTGCCGATTGAGGCAAGACGCAATTGCATCAAACCCTCTCTTTTGCCGATTTCTTGGGGGATGTCCTTGCTGTCCAGGCATCATAGACTGGGCTCGCGCGGATACGGGAAATGCCCGTAGATCAGGTTCAAGACGGTCACGGGTCGGGATATCATCATCGCCGGCTGTTTCCGATCATTAGCGATATCGGAAGCTATGGCGACTATACTGCAGACCTGATCCTAAATGGGAAATAGCATTTCCTAAGAAGCACTATCAATTGTGCCGCTCTCCTCATCACCATTCTCGTGGGATTTCTGTTCTTCATCACTAGGCTGAAATGAAATCAGATCTAGTTTCAGAGATTCTCCCATTGTCTCTATAAGGGCCTTTGCTTCCTTGTCTAGATCCCTCCGAGCATATATCTCGGTTATTTCTTCCTCGATCGTCTTTCTTGACGACTCCTCTGCCATTTCCAGCGTTCGCAATTGATCGAGAGCCTCTGCCAACCAAGCCAACTCAACAGGATCTAAACGATAGAGAATTCCACTAAACACTTTGCGCGTTATGTCATCTGCCTTTGATCCTTCTTCAAGGATTGAAGGATCCATCAGGTCAGACCCGTAGAGTGAAATAACCGGGGCAATACGTTGATCAGAGGAAATGATCAATTCGTCCCTTAGATCCCTTAGAAATGTCTCCCTTAGATGGGATGGCATGGCGGCGAGCAGCTTACTCCCCGACGAAGTGAATTTCGCTGGTGGGGCTCGGCCCTGCAACAGTGACTTCGCATGCTCAAGGAGAGCGTCCTTATATGCAGTGGAGAGCCTCAGGTCCCTCCCTTGGTCTATCAATTCAGTTAGCAGCTCAATTGATCGTCCCTCAGATTGAAATTCATCAAGCCACAGCGTCTTCTCTTGGTGTCTCAAGCCCTCGTTTAGGTACTCATTGAATTCATTCTCGACCGCGCTGTCCCTTGCTCGTAGATAATTCGTATATAGTCCAAACCATTTCGGTGAGAACTCTCTCTCCATCATAATTGAGGCTAGCTTTCCGTCTGTGTCTAACGAACTGATCAAAGCAAGCAGATCCGCTTGCGATACTGTGCTTTCGAATACTGGGTAGTATTCAATAAGATCGTCGGGTGAAATGTGAGAGGATGCATCCGCTCGACGGCAAATCAGGCCGATAACCTCTGTCGAGAGTGCCTTGAGGTCGGGTTCAGTACTGAGCGAAATGATGAGCCTGACCTTTCTGAATCTCAGACATAGCTCCGATAGTTGAGTCATGACAGCCTCATGCATGCCGGGATTCTCTAGCAAGGAAAAATAGTCGTTCTTTCCATCTAGAGAAGTGCCCTGAGGTGGCTCTTGGAGATTGCCATGGGGATTGTGGTCAATAATGGGGAGCACATAGTAGGCCAGGTTGGGGTCGTCTTTCGGATTCTTGTGAAGATAATGGAAGATATGGCCCTCGCTGCCGGATAGTCTCTCCAGATTGCTGACGGCGGTCTTGCTTACGATTTCGTAGCAAAGTAGAAGAAGCAGTCTGAGGCAAGATAGCGACAGTTCAGATGCGACATCGGCTTGAATCTGCAGTTGTTTACCTAGGGAATCCGCGACGAGATTCCAATCGGCCGTCTTGTCGCTTCTGATTATGCTCTCAAAGATCCCGGCTCTATTATCGTCCAGTTGTCCTTTGGCAATCGCGTTGGCCAACCCTTGAGAAATCTCAGCCTGAGGAATGCCAGGCTGAAGGTGTGGAATCATATGCCGCAGATCGGATGCTACGATCGTGTCCAATGCTTGAATGTAGAACTCGAAATCGCCTGGAATGGTCAACGATTTCTCCACTAGATCCAGTCTTCTTCTTTCCTCAAGCTCCCTCAGTATCGGAATTATCGATGAAGCCCAAGCACTTGCATTGATGGGCATATTCCCTTCCCCTATTCACCTGAACTTGTCGCGTCAATTTCGATACTTGAGAGGGTCGTGAGAATAACCGAAGCCGTTTCATCGTATTGCGATTCCCGTGTGTTTCTCATTACATCAACCAGCCCTTCGCCAGTCTTCTCCTCAAGCCGAGTCCAATCAGATATGTTGATCACACCGAGCCGGAGCCAGTCCCATATTGCAGCCCAGCTGGGATCCTTGGCCTCTGACATTGTCGACAGCATTCTTGCAGCTGAGATAAGGTGGTCAGGTTCATGCTTGGCCCAATCCAGATGCTGTTCCTCGAGGAGGTGGTCAACTACTGGCAGGAAGCCCACGACCATCGAGAGCGACCGCACCGTATCTGGGTTCTCCTCGAGGATCGCTTTTTCCAGCTTTGAGCGTATCAAGACTTGATAGGCTTTGTTTGGCTCCACATTGAAATATATCGCGGCCAGTTCCCTCCGCCAGTCCGTATCTCCGACCAGATTCTCAAAGCGTGTCCCGATAAGATCTTCTCTTAACAGATCATCCTTGGGATCCAGGATGAGGTGCTCGCAAGCAATATAGAGGGCTTGGTTCCTCATTTCCAGTTGGCCACACCACTGACGATGGATTGATCCAAGCCGATTGATGAAAAGCTTGATATCTCTCGGGGTTACAAAGCGGCTCCCGGAGATTACCCGGTGCCTGTATATGCGATACACTGCGTCGAAGTCGCTCTTGGGTTCGTGGGATGGGAAAGCATCTTTCATCCGCGAGACAAAGTAGTCTTTCCAGTCTGATAGAACCGGAGGCGGAACTCGAAACGTGACTTGAAATGTCTTCTGAACAAATGCGTCGAGTAGCTCGGTTTCTGTTGCTCTCGGTCTCACCGAGTAACCGCCCTCTTCTCCCGGAGAGTCACTGATGTCGAAACCATCCAGGTCTCCCCTTGGCCACAATCTCTTGAGGGCAGATGGATCATAGGGGACTAATAGCCAGAACCTCGGAAGCCATTCCGGGGTCGATTCGACATCATGCTTGAAGAATATCCGCATAGTCGACCAGATGGACAATGCTTCCTCGGGGTCAATTCGATCAAGGTTATCAACCACTATTAGGAGTCTTCTGCTCGGCTCCTGCAATACTAAATCCATCAATCTTCTGAATATTGCAGTGAATTCAATGGATGTGGGGTCGGGGGTTCGGGTCCTGGTTTCTCGATTAATCTCCTCCGTCTTTTTCAATAGATATAGAACTGGGCTGCTCAAGCGTTCTCTCCCGGTCTCAGTCCCGGAAGATCTCTCAAATAGATAAGAAGCAATAATGAATAAGAGCGGGAAACCAAATGAGATGGTTAACCCCCAAAACCAAAGTGGTTTTCCCCCGATTAGCAGCGGATTATCCAACTCACCAAACAGAGTGTAGCCAATCGGCAAAAGGAAGAGGATGATTATTGCCAGGTAGCCCCAAAAGGGAAGCAAATGCTTCGTCGTAATTTTCAGGTCCTCTCTTTGACCCTTCAAGCTATCCAAGTCGGGCTGCCATTTCTGTTGCTTAGTCCATCCGATGCCCTCTGGTTGCTCAGAAAGAAATTCTATGAGCTTTTCGAGAAAAGATCTCCGTAGAGGATCCCCTTGATGAATCCATGCGTCAAAAATAAATACACCGAAATCGCCAGTCTGCCCCTGTTCACCCTTCCCCAGACCTTCCTTCACAAACCCCACCACGGTAGATTTTCCACTCCCCCATACTCCCTGTAGAGCCACCGTCTTTCCCCCCGGCTCATTCCTAGCTAGGTCAATGATCGTGTTCGCGAGTTTCCTATGAGGGCCAAATGAATCCTCCTTGGCCGGATAGTCATCTAAGACTCTCGTTGGGCATTGCGCAGACATAGTGATCTTCCCCGATCAATACAGTGAATAGCTGGCGCAACGGCATTAATGGGTGACGAATGTAGTCATGTGGCCACGAATCCAACTCACTGTTTTGCGTAATAATATACTGAGACCTAGAAGGACGATAGGGGCTCTAAATGGCCAGATGGGTGTGCAAATGACCTGAAACCGAGTTCGCATCACTTGGACAAATCCTGACGAGGGGCTTTTATGAGCTCCTGCGGCCGTAATAGAACATGCTTAAGAGGCAATAATATACTCTCTTCAGGATGATTTCCCGGTAACGTCTCTCCTTCTTTGCCCACTTTCTTGCCCCGGTGTCATGACGCCACGATTGTATCGAATAGATCCCTGAAAATGTCCTAGTCGCCAAACCCAACAATCGTGTGTCCATGCATCTGGCTATCATGTGCATCCGCTCATTCACCGCGAGCCCCACGGTCTGGAGCAAGACTACTTCCCTTGGGTAAGGAGAATCGCTGAATCACAAGGGCAGTAGGACAAGCTACGAACTTGGTGGACCAGATGAAACGCGCATGGGGCCCCATTCTGGCAAGGCTGGAGGCTTTGCGACCGCGGCGTCATGAATGCCAGACTTGACCGCGCATGGACCGGGGGTTACATCCATGCCATCATTCATTCTCATTTTCTCTCAATGGGCGAATGAGAATATGGGGCGATGTATGGCGCTGCTTCCGATTATCCGTGTAATCGGAAACAACGGTGACGTCTCGGCTTGACCGGTGGGCTAATCACTGAGGCCAAGGCCCGAGGTCTTGGTTATGAGTGCCACAAGCTTCTATCACTATCCGCCACGGACCACCTCCTGACCCAACCGCCAGGATAATTCAGATCGTCAAGGCTTCACGCCTAACTCCCCAATAACGCTGACACTGAAGCTCTCGGCTAAGATGAGTCGAGAGCGTACTTGTGTATTTCGACTCGCCCGGGCCTTCATCCGCAGGGAAGTCTGATCCATGTCCAGATACAGGTCACCGAACGCCTATCCAGAGTGCTGGACCCTCGGGGAATGCGGCTTGGATCAATAGTGCTGGGTTCTGGGAGATGAGGAGTTCGGATCTTGCCGATGCGTGGGCGAAGAGATTTGGGGATTGGCAGCGAGAAGCAGGATCTTCGGATTGTAGAAATTCTCGGGCCCTCTGATCATGTAGATCCCGGTCAGAAGAACCTCGGCCTATTCTCAACTCTGCCGACTCCCATCTCTCTTGATTTCCTCATTCTTCCTCAGTGCCTGGTACCTTTGCGGGTCGGAGCCGAATCGACTATCAACCTGGTGGCTTCGCGCTTCTCAGTTACCTGGCCTAGCTCAAGCCTAGCTCCCCATGAAGATGATCGCATCCATACTCCATCAGGTGAGTCTTCAACTGCGTATGCAACAGCGTTCGTCCTCAAGGAATTGGCCTACCTGCCCTTGCGCCTGGTCGATGGAGCATCTTTTGATGAGATTCGCTCCCCACTGCTACCGCTTCCGTCTGCCCTTGATCCGGGCGAGGCGCTCTGTCTCCAGATCATTGTCCTGAAGAGAGATTCTCTGGATTGGCTGCCTTAGGTCCAACAACGGCTGAAAACGGAGATCCAGCGCGGATATATGCTTGCCGGAAATTGTGGGAATACGACTGGCGGATAGGCTGCCGTCCGCGGCCCCGAACCTGCTGAGCTCAACCTGAAACAGGGATTTCTGTTCTTGTCGCTCGTATTGGGAGCGCTTGGATCGTGCCTCCTGATTCTCGCGCGAGACGTAATACGGGTCGTTCTCGGGTTTCCCCTTGTTCTTATAGGAGGCGGACTTCTCTGGCGTTTGCTGAGAGAGACAGACTACGGATGGCAACGGGCGGATCTCTCGCTCGTCCGGCAGAAGGTCATCGAGCAAGAGGTGTACTACAGGGTCGCGATTCGCGCTCAGGCTTGGGCTTCCTCTGTGGAACGGGGAGGAGAGCTGCTCGGATCTGCTCCTGAGTGGCTCCGCCAACAGTTGGCGAGAGAAGAGGAGGGGGAAACAAGTTCCAACATCGTGAATGGTGTGCTCGCAAAGGCCGGCCGCCTGCCCTCCGCAAGCGCAGCATTGGAAGGATCAAGAGGCTCCGTTTAGGGTGTAAAAAAGATCGAAAGGGCCCATTGCAGGGAGCGCCCTGGCTGACCGAGCATCTCAGCCGGGCGCCTGTCCTTATAGGGATCGACACGGCGCGGTCTCCATCCAAAGGTGGGGACCGCCTCACGTTAATGGGGAGGGGGAATGATGGACGACAGCGTTGAAACGAAGAATGAGGGGATCTCGATGTCAATGCCGATTGAAAACAACCCGAAAGCGCTCTGCCTGGAAAGGTAACGGAGCCAGCACAACCGCTGTGGGATGCGTTGGCGCCTGAACATCACATCTCCGATCCTGTCCGGCGCCTGTGTCGATCCTGGGGGAGGGAATATGGATGGGGGGCGACGTCGCCCCCACAAGCGCCGCGGGTGAATCCCGCCCTGCGATGCCGGCGCACGCGAATTCTCCACTCACGCCCCGGAACCATGGGCTGCCCTGACGAGGAGCCCATAGGCCCGCCACGAAACAGCGGATGTGGCGGCCCTTCACTGAAAGTTGCCCATCGCTTAGATCTGATATATAATATCTACGATTTCATATCTGATCCGCCTGATCGAATGATGGGGAGAGTCGAAGCATGCAATTGACTCCGGTCGCAAAGGTGTCGCAGCCCAAATCGCTGGCGACACTTACCTATGAGGCGATTCGCGAAAACATCATCGCCGGATACTTCAAGCCGGGAGATTGGCTCCGCCAGGATGAGCTATCAGAGATGCTCGGCGTAAGCCCCACACCGATCCGACAGGCTCTGGAGCGGATGATCGTTGAGGGCCTCGTAGAGCGCGTGCCGAATAGAGGTGTCCGAGTAATCAGAGTCAGTAGAGGTGAGATTGCAGAGGTATACAGCTTTCGCCTGCTGCTGGAACCGATGATCTTTCGGCTGGCGGCGCTCAATATCACCCGAAGAGAGATCGACGAACTCCAAGAGATCGTCGACGAATCCGCGTCCATGAATTCCCTCGATGATATGGCGGCCCGCCGGCAGCTAAATCGCAGATTTCATATGCTGATCTGCGAGGCCTCCAAAAGTCCCATGCTGAATAAGCTGTACGAGATTGTGTGGAATCGATTTCCGGATTGGACGCTTTATGAGGGCTATTTCCGCCGGAAGGACAGGGTGAAGGGCAAACTTGACCGGGAAGTCAGCGAACACCTGGCGTTGATCCAGGCGCTCGCTTCTGGCGATCCTGATCAAGCCGAGAAATTCGCCTACGAGAATATTCAGGATTTCTTGCACGATGATCTCATTGAAATCCTGGATATTCCTCCGGAAACTCTGGAGGAGAAGCAGGAGCAGCTATGGCCGAGGTTTGGGCCACTCATCGAGTAGTTCAAGGAGAATATCAGCGCCGTCGGATCTCGATCACGCATGTCCCGCGAACCGCTCGTGCGGATGATGGATTCGAGCTTCTTACCGGATCCGCAAGGTCATGACCAATACTCGTCAGGAGGCCACTGCATGACCGCGAAGTACAGATACCAATGGTACCAGCAGATCTTCGACAAGATCCCCGAAATCCATGCGGAAGCGCTGGAGATGGCTGAAGAGATCGGCCTGAAAGAAGTCCGAGGTCGGGTCGGCCTCTATCCGGGCAGTTCGACGTGCCCGGGGCCAATGCCGGATTACGTCCTGGATGTGGTCATTGGGTCGAATAAGATCCCCGTTTTTCCCATGAGGAGGGCGGAGGACAGATTCCGTGAAGTGGTGAAGGACATCTTCGGGGATGAATATGATGGCGTTGTCACGAATACCTGTGAGGCCGGTCTCCGATTGGCATACGAGACTCTGTTCGCCCCGCCAACAATGCGAAAAGGTGAAGCCTACCGGGGGCGATTCATAACGCCATATGGGGAGGACCATGAGTATATTGCCTCTTACGGTCGACCGTTTCCCCCCAAGTACAAGGGATTATTCATTGATCGAAGCGCATCGGCTGGGGAATTCGGGGTCGAGGGGAAAAGCTTGCCAAACCTGGATTCGATTATCGTGCGGTTGGCGGGGGCCAGATATGAGGGCCATGGAATCAAATTCGGCACGGTGCCGCTGCTGACGAGACTTGAGCACCGTAAATCGTTCGAGCGAATTGTCAGAATAGCTGAGACGCATGCTTCTCGATTGGTCGGATTTACGGCCGTTTCCTACGACACCCCGGGATATGGGGCGAACGAGACGGACGAGCTTGAGGTTCCCCTGTTGATGAGCATGATCGGTGAATTTGCGAAGAGCCTTGATCTCCCTTTTATCGTGGATAGTGCCGGAGCCGTGCCCGGGTTGTGTTCGTCCCCGAAGGACATGGGCGCCAGCGTGATGCTCTGGAGCACCGACAAGCCCATCAGGGCGCCCATCAGTGGGCTCATGGTTGGAGAAGAGGAAGTGATGCTGACGGTGCGCAAGGCCTTCGGGCTTGGAGGCGAGAGGTATGGGGAGACTTCATCACATGGGAAAGCGTTGTTCTCACTGGCCGATCCCGGTCGAGACGCGGTTGTCGGACTTACGGCCATACTGGAAATCATCCGGGATGATCCCGAGAGAATAAAGCGACCAATTGATGACATGCATCAGATAGTCTCTGAGGAGTTTGGGCATTTCGAGTACCAACGATTTCTTGAGGACATGATCATAACCAAGAGCTATGGCTTCGGTGGGATTGAGATCAATTATGAACAGACATGGAAAGATGGGGAATTCGGCATTCCGATTTTCACGCTGGAGGACATGTTCACCAATACGAATCCCATCATGTCCGCCCTTGGACATGTGGGTATCTATCCAGCGACCATTTACAGCGGAAACATGATCCTCGCTCCGGGCCTGGGGACGTTGGACGAGAATGGTGAGCTCATGGAAGAACCCACCAGGCTTGCTGTGAGGGCGCTCGTAAGATCGACAGAAATAGTGTGCAAAGCGGCCGGCCTACAGCCCTGATGCGAGCCGGATAACGGAAACATTGGGCCAATTCAGAGGTGCGAGGGGGCTTCAGGAATTCGATGCGGCAAGAGGCGATCAGCTTCTCCGGTCGCAGCGGCTCATTCGCACATCTGGTTTGAAAATGGCGGAGGGAGGATGCATGAGAGAGTTTCAGCCTTTCGACCTTGAGAGGATCATGAACAAATGGGAGAACCGGGTTGAATATAACCTCACCGAAAGCGGCGTCCATCCAATCGGGCTGAGGGAACTCCTGAATGATCCCGGGCTGGAAACCGAGCTGCTTGAGACCACACTCGGATATCCCGAATGCAACGGTTCTAGAGAACTTCGCGAGAATATCGCCAGGTTATACCCTGGCGCCGACGCCAGCAATGTATTGGTCACGCTCGGGTGTGCCGAGGCCAATTTTCTCAGCGTTCAAACAGTCCTTGTCCCGGGAGATGAGGTACTGGTCATGATTCCGAACTATCTCCAGATTTGGGGGCTTGCCCATAACCTCGGACTGAATCGTTCGGCCTTCCATCTATGCGAAGACGAGGGTTGGGCCACCGACCTCGACGAGCTGGAGACCAAAGCGTCAGCAAATACGAGACTGATCGCAATCTGCAATCCAAACAACCCGACCGGCCACATCCTCTCGACGTCTGAGATGGAATCGATCATCGGCACAGCGGACCGATCGGGCGCGTGGATCCTGGCGGATGAAACGTACGCAGGCACAGAGCGTCTGATGGATGATGACACGCCGACATTCTGGGGCACCTATGAGCGCGTTCTTGTCACTTCCAGCCTGAGCAAGGCCTATGGCCTCCCCGGCCTTCGCATAGGATGGGTGGTTGGGCCGGCCGAAGTGATCGAGGATATCTGGGAGCGGCACGACTACGCAGCGATCAGCACAACGATGCTATCCAACAGGCTGGGTGCCATTGCGCTCTCACCGCAGATCCGGCCCCAATTAATCCGGCGAGGGCGGGAATACATCCGCCAAGGCTATTCGACTCTTGAAGACTGGATAGCTGAAGAGCAGGGGGAGTTCAATGTGGTACCGCCGCAGGCTGCTGCAATAGCATTCGTTCGTTACAAAATCGAGATGAGCTCCTCCCGGTTGGTAGACCAGCTCATTTCCAGGGAGAGCGTATTCGTTGTCCCTGGCGACTGCTTTGGGGTTGATCGACATCTCCGCATCAGTTTTGGGATGCCCCAGGCATATCTTCGAACAGGCCTTGAGCGGATAGGCTCCGTAGTCGCCGAGCTCAAAAGAACGATCTGACTTGCATGTGGGGAGAGTTCAGGCCGGGCAATCCAACAAGGGCAAGAGATCTCGGGGGAGACGTACGAGGATGAAGATAACCATTCTGCGGGAAGACGAGCTTCGAAAATCCGTGGGCATTGACCTTGCTTCGATCAAGGTGGTGGAAGAAGGCTTCACATACTTGGCGCGCGGCAAGGCATCCGTACCACCGATTGTGGGTATCGAGGTTCCGGAACGCAGGGGAGAGCTGGACATCAAGAGTGCCGTCATTGAGGGACTCGAGCGTTTTGCCATAAAGATCGCCTCGGGCTTCTACGCCAATGAGATGGATGGCCTTCCTGTGGCCAGCGGGATGATGATTCTCATCAACAGCAGGACAGGATATCCAGAAGCTGCGCTGTTTGACAATGGGTATCTCACCCAGGTTCGTACAGCAGCGGCAGGGGCAGTCGCGGCCAGATATCTCGCCAATCAGGAAATCGGAACAGTAGGGGTCATCGGCGCAGGATTGCAGGGAAGATATCAGGTCCAGGCTCTCGGCAGGGTCCGGGAATTCAAACGAGTCTTGGTGTTCGATTCAGATCCTGAAAAAGCAGCCCAATATGCGGTTAAGATGGCCGAGACGTTGGGGGTGGACGTCTTATCCATGAACCGGCCGGATGGCCTGGTTGCAGAGAGCGATCTCGTTGTGACGGCCACACCGTCCCGGACTCCCTACTTCCAGGCATCCTGGCTGCATCCAGGACTTCATCTCACGGCGATGGGATCTGACATGGCGGAGAAGCAGGAGCTGCACGCCGAAGTCTTGTCGCTTGCGGATGTCGTGTGCTGCGACCTGAAATCACAATGTGCCGTGAGAGGAGAACTTCACCACGCGATGGATCAGGGGTTTATCACGTCCGAGGATCGGATTCTTGAGCTGGGTGAATTGATCCTGGGTCGCGTCACGGGACGAACTCAGCGAACAGATATCACTGTCTGTGATTTGACCGGGGTTGGTGTCCAGGATACGGCAATTGCCAATCTTGCCTACAAGGAGGCTAGAAGTTTGGGCCTGGGAGTTGAGATGGAGGTCTAACCCCGGTAGAGAGGAGGATCTTTGCACGATATCCATACAGGGAGTACCCGCAGCAGACTCGTCCCGGGTGCATGATTGGGATGGAACCTTAGGAGGGCGGTACATAAGTCAACCGGGAAGGGAACAAGAGAGGATGAGGGGGTCGGACATCGAAATCACCAAGGTCCGGATAGCGCAGCAGCAGGAGGATTTGGAAATGAAAGTCAGGAGTGCTTTCTTGCTTATCGCTCTTCCCGTTTTTGTGATCGGGCTGGTCGCGTGCGGCCCCCAGGCGGCGGAAGAGCCCGAGGAGGCGATGACCCAAGAATGGCCGGACGTCACCGACCTTGGCGGTCGCGACATCGTTGTCGGCACCGACAACGCCT
Organism: uncultured Anaerolineaceae bacterium; assembly: GCA_964388955.1. GTDB lineage: Bacteria > Chloroflexota > Anaerolineae > Anaerolineales > E44-bin32 > CAYMCO01. The sequence goes on from CAYMCO010000023.1 coordinate 81,226, forward strand.
GGCCACCTTGGGCTTATATCGATAATGAAACCGGTCAACCCACAGGCTACGACTACGAGCTCTTCGATGAGATCTGCAAACGGGCGAACTGTGTTCCCGTGTTCAAAGTCTTCAGCTGGGACGGGTTCTTCGAAGCCGGCCAGGCAGGAGAATGGGACATATCCTGTTGGGGGATTACGCATACACTTGAGCGATCCAAGCTGGTCGATTACAGCGATCCCATTATCGAATATGGCGCGATCATCTTGACGAGAGCAGATGATGACCGTGTGCACAGCCTGGACGATGTCATCAATTCGGACGTCCTGCTTGGTGGCGCTCCTGCCAGCACTGAATACCTCACCTCTGTGGATCTTGTCGGCGAGGATCGTGTGGTGGCCATCGATGCCGACCTGATGATCCCAGCATTATTGGCAGGCGATTATGATGCCATGGTCTTTGATGAAACCGGTGCGTATGGCGTCATGACCGAATACCCGGATCAGATGAGAATTGCCGCAAGGGTGACAAGCGGCGAATATGTGGCCCTGCCAATGAGGCCGGGTTGGGAAGGAGAAGTCGCCATCCAGGCCGCGCTCAACGAGATGTGGGCAGATGGAACGTTGGTGAGTCTTCAGAATAAGTGGTTCCCTGGGCTTGGAGAAGAATAGGCCGGCCGTGGTCGCGACCGAACTGGATTCTCTCCCCCGGATCCTTTGTGCATGAACGTGGTTAGGAGGCATCACTTGCTGCCTCCTAACCACAATGACATATCATGAAAGGGCTCATAGCATCTGGGATGTCAAAGGACGATTGCAGGGTTCCATGTCCCTGCGTTGAGAGGGAACGTCTACCGGCTCATTTCGCCAGTCTCTCAACCCATCGAGCACTATCGCAGCTTAAGGCATGTCGGAATCCGATCCGGAGATGGTGAGGCCCTACAATGAACGAGGCCAATAGACGCAGAGAGCCGGGAGTCATTCCAAGACCGCGCTTCCTTGAAACGATGCAGTGGTATTGGATCATCATACTTCTGGCAGGTATTCTCGCATTCTATGGGATCCTTGCTGCCCCCAAGTACCGCGAAGCATTCGATTTCTTGGTTGCTGGTCTACGACTGACGATCATTATCGCCCTCGCCTGTTTCGTGATTGCAGTGTTCCTGGGGCTGATTGCAGGGCTCGGCCGAGTATCAAGCAACCCCGTCATCTATACAATCGCCTCACTCTATGTCGGTATTGTGAGAGGCATTCCCATGCTCGTCCTGATCCTCTATATCGCCTTTGTGGCTGTGCCGATCGCGATTTCGGCGGTGAACATGGTTGGCGGTTTTCTTTTGAATCTAAACATCAGTTGGGCGAGCTTGTTCAACCTGGCGACCAGCATGAAGAACCTGTCGATAAGGGACATTGGTACAACGTTCAGGGGGATCATCGCTTTGGCCTTCAGTTATGGGGCGTTTGAAGCTGAGGTCTATCGAGCGGGCATTGAATCGATATCAAAAGGGCAGATGGAGGCGGCGCGATCCTTGGGCATGAGCTATTGGCAGGCAATGCGGCATATCATAATCCCCCAGGCTCTTCGAGTTGTCTTGCCGCCGATGGCAAATGACTTCATCGCCATGGTGAAGGATACATCGTTGGTGTCCGTCCTGGGCGTCAGTGAATTGACTCAGTTGGGCAAACTGCATCGGGCAACTACGTTTCGGACGTACGAAATATGGAACACAGTGGCTTTTCTCTACCTGACGTTGACGCTCCTTCTCCAGCTATTCGCCAATTATCTTGCTCGAAGGATGTCAGAGGAGTGAACAGGCAAGAGAATCGTTGGATGAAAAAGAGTGGCCAGAGGATGAGAGTCTTAATCCTGCATACAGGGGCAGATTGATGGATCCCCCGCCGATTCTAACGGTTCGGGATGTGCACAAGAGCTTTCGCCGTGGTCAAGTCGTCGCTCTTCAAGGGGTGAGTTTCGATGTGCAGCGGGGTGAAGTCTTCGTTATCGTGGGCCCAAGCGGATCGGGAAAAAGCACTCTTCTCCGATGCATAAATCATCTTGAGCCTATCGACGGCGGAAGCATCATGGTCGATGGAACGCTGCTCACAGATGAAAAGATCAACATCAATAAGGTTCGCGAAGAGGTTGGGATGGTGTTTCAGCAGTTCAACCTGTTTCCACATCTCACCGCGTTGAGGAACATCACTCTCCCCCAGAAGATCGTCAAGAAGCGGAGCCTTGAAGAGGCAGAGGAGATCGCTCGAGATCTCCTGGCGAAGGTTCGCATTCCGGAGAAGGCAGATGCCTATCCCTCGCAGCTTTCAGGCGGTCAACAACAGCGAGTGGCGATCGCCCGGGCGCTGGCGATGCAGCCGAAGGTCATGATGTTCGATGAGCCCACATCGGCGCTGGATCCCGAGATGATCAAAGAAGTGCTCGACGTCATGCTGGACCTCGCGCGGGAGGGAATGACGATGCTGGTGGTCTCGCATGAAATGGGCTTTGTCAAAGAAGCTGCAGATCGTGTGATCTTCATGGATGAGGGCAGGATCATAGAAGAATTGACGCCCGATGAAATGAGAGCGGTGGCGGGAAACCCTGACATCGCAAAGGAGGAGAGGACAAGGAGGTTCTTTTCCAAGATTCTCTAGACCACATTCACGAAACGAAATTCGGGTATCAGACCGTTCGGCCGAGCTCCAATGGGTGACACCTTCCTTATCGGATGATCACCAGTAGGAGATCTATTCATAGTCAGCGCAACCGGCACCACCGAATGGCGAGGTTTCTTCAACCCACCGGCGGCCATATGCCAGAGCGATAGACCCTGTGGGGCACCTGATCGACGCTTCCTGGATGCATGACCGTTGATACATTCTCTCAGCAAACCTCGGCCGTGCCGCTGCGGTCATTCGTGCTTGTTATCCCGCGAAGTCACACGGGGAGGGTCGGCACCCCAAGGCTCATAACAACAGACAAATCGAGGCCACTCACGTCGGTTTGGGCCTGCCGGCAAGGACCGTCGCCGATGGGATGAAAGGCTGCCATATGGAACGCATAGTTTTGGGAGGGGGTCGACACTCATTCCTGATCCTCTTGCCGCTTCTCACGAGCCTGTCTACGTTACCGCCTCGAGTGATCTCTCATAGCGAGCGCCGCTCTCTTTGAATATGTCCTTCGCCGCGCCGCTGAAGAAATTGCTCATCAAGCTCAGGTTCATGGCCGCTATGTTCACCGAGCCATCCGCTGTCTCATAAACACTGAGACCTATGGGCATCATGACCGACAATGGTTTATTGGAGTCATGGCTGCTGAGGATCGTGTAACCAGAAAGCAGGGGGTGGAGCCCGCCGCAAAGGGTCCGGCGGTGTGGGCCACGTGTATTCGGCCTTCACTTCGCTGGGGAGCCTCCCCAGATCACAGTACTTACGGGCGGCCTTCTCATCCATATCCGCTTTCTCCGCCGCATTGGCCTGCGTCTTCTCGCTCTTCATCAGGCTCCAAAGCCTCATCGCGTGGTGGTCAGTGACCATCCAGCCTCCTTCCCTGCAGGAATCAAGATTGCCACACATCCCCCGACTTTCCTGGAATTCTGATTGTCTCTGATGACCTGGGGCTTCCTCGGGGCTTCTGGGGGTAGTATCTCATTGAGTGGTGTAAATACGGGCTTGTGAAAGTGGCCATCGTG
>CAYMCO010000024.1:0-17964 GCA_964388955.1 uncultured Anaerolineaceae bacterium
GGCTCCCAGCGCCTGGCTGATGCGTCGCCGCGAGCGCGGCTGAGCCGGCGCGGAGAGTGCGCTGCCTCGCCTGCTTGGTCCAGGCGGCGACGCGCCGGCAGTGGTGAAGTCGGCTTTCAGGCACAGGCCCCAAGGATGTTCGAACAGGCATGGAACTCGCCGCCGGTTTGTCGGATAGTTTGGGCGGTAGTAGTATCGAATGCGGGTCCAGGAATGAGGAACAAGCCCCGGGGGGGCGGAAGTGAGGCGGTGCCCCCGATACACCGCCGCCAGCCGGGCCCGCTGGCCGATCTCGGTCTCTGGAACCATGGGGATGACCTCGGGGCCATGAGAGGCCCGGTTTCCGTTTACGATTAACATAGGCCGATTTGCAGGCGAGGAGTGAGGGAGCGGGATTCGGAATGGTTTCCACTCGGCGGGAACGTGAATGGAGCAGGTCCGGCGCCCCCTCTGTGCGCTGGCTCCGGGTTGCGCGCGCCGGTTGGGTTATGCTCGCAGCGGCGGCAGTGCTGATTCTCATTCTGGCGATTCCTGGCTTTCTCGCGAGACACCCCATGGGCAACCTGGCGGGCCATCTCGTGTACGAGCCCACCGGTCTCCTGTTGGCCCTCCACCGGATGAACCTGGCGGCGGCCTTTGGCGTGGTGCTGCTCTGCTATGGCTTGGCTGGATTGCTTTTTGCCCGCCGTAAGCAGGATGGTATGGCGCTATTCATGGCCTATTACCTGGTGTTTCACGGCTTGCTCTTTGGGGGACCCATTGAGATGCTGGATCCAATATGGTCTCAGGCATCGGCCGTGAACTCGTTCGTTCTGATGCCGCTCATCAACTTGCCGATGACTATGATCCTGCTCGCCATATTTCCTGACGGCCATTTCGTGCCCCGATGGACGCGCTGGGTACTGTGGGCGGTGTTCGTCATGGAGGTGATTGCTGGGGGGTCAGAGTTCATGTTGCTGCGATATCCCTCGGATCTGTATGTCCGGCTGATCGCCGCCACGGCTGCCGCATGGCCCGCAGTGATTGCTGCTCTGGTCGGGGCTCAGATCTATCGTTATCGGCATGTGTCGAGCCGGATGCAACGACAGCAGACCAAGTGGGTCATGTACGGGTTTCTGGTCATGATCGGCCTCTTCGTCGTCGGCGGTGGGCCCTGGTTTCATGCCCTTTCCCTGCCGAATGGAAGCCGCATGCCGTGGTGGGTTTCGCCGGTTGAGTCGACCTGGATACTCTCCGTGGCTGTGGTGCCCATCGCGCTGACCATATCTGTGCTGCGCTACCGGCTCTACGACGTCGATGTTCTCATCAACCGGACGCTGGTGTTCGGTGCGCTTTCCGCGTTCGTGATCGGCGCGTACGCGCTGGTCGTAGGTGGGATGAGCATGCTGTTCCAGTCGAGCGGGAGCCTGATCTTCTCGCTGGTCGCCACCGGTTTCGTCGCCGTCCTTTTCCACCCGCTGCGGCAGCGGCTCCAGCGGGCGGTTAACCGATTGTTATATGGGGACCGGGATGAGCCGTTCGTGGTCATGAGACGGCTGGGAGAGCGGCTGGAGAGCAGCGGTGTGCCCGCGGAAATGCTGACGGGCATTGTGGAGACCGTGGTCCAGGCGCTCAAACTGCCCTACGCGCAGATCACGCTTGAGCGCGACGACGGCAGGCAATCCGTGGCCGACCACGGCGAGCGGCGGGGAGCGCTGACCGCTTTCGCGATACCGTACCAGGGAGAAACGATCGGCTTTCTGAACGTCGCTCTGCGTGGTCCGGGGGAGTCGCTTACCGAGTCGGATCAACGCCTGCTGCGCCATATCGCCCGGCAGGCGGGTCCCGTAGCCCATACCATGCGGCTCACGCAGAATCTTCGCCAATCGCGCGCGCTGACGGTGACCGCTCGTGAGGAGGAACGCCGCAGGCTGCGGCGGGACTTGCATGACGGTTTGGGCCCAGTGCTCGCCAGCCAGGGGTTGAAGATTGAGGCGGTGAGCCATCTCATGCGGAGCGATCCCGAGAGAGCAGAGCAAATGCTCAACGAGCTGGCTGATCAGAATGAGGCCGCGGTTGCCGAGATCCGCCGGCTTGTATACGCACTGCGGCCGCCAGAGTTGGACGAACTGGGCCTGGTGGGGGCGGTGGCCGACTATGCCGCCGGGCTGAATGTCAATAAGGCGCACGGGACAGAGTTCAGGCTGGATGTCCAGCAGCCGAATGGGGATTTGCCTCCACTTCCCGCTGCGGTTGAAGTGGCAGCCTACCGGATTGTCACTGAAGCGCTCACCAACGTCACCCGCCACGCGGAGGCCCGGCAGTGCACCGTCTCTTTGAGACTGGACGATGGTGTCCATGGGCGCGCCCTGCGGATGGAAATCGTAGATGATGGAGTTGGTTTTCCCAGAAAGGGTGGCCAAGGGATCGGCCTTTCATCGATGTTCGAGCGGGCGCAGGAGGTCGGCGGGAACCTGCGGGTCGAATCCGCAGTTCATCAGGGCACGCGAGTGATTGGTCGCTTCCCGCTGGCAGGACTATGATCATGGAGCCCATTCGATTGCTGATCGTGGATGACCATACGCTGTTTCGAGAGGGCCTGCGGGCCTTGTTCTCGGCGATCGAGGATATCGACCTCGTGGGCGAGGCCATGACCGGCGAGCAAGCGGTCGATTTGGTGGAGGAGCTTCAACCGGATGTTGTCCTGATGGATATCGACATGCCGACAACGGACGGCATCCAGGCCACACGCCAGATACTGCGCAAGACCGCAACCAGCGGGATTGTGATGGTCACACTGTTGGAGGATGATGCTTCAGTATTTGCAGCCATGCGGGCAGGCGCCCGCGGCTATGTGCTCAAGGGAGCGAAACCGAAAGAGCTGTTGCAGACCATTCGGGCGGTGGCCGGAGGGCAGGCCCTTTTTGGACCGGGGATTGCGACCCGCATCATGCGCTTCTTCAATGAGCAAGAAGCGAGTTTTCGAGCTTCATTACCTGAAGAGGCTTTTCCCGAACTGACTCCCCGCGAGTTGGAGGTCTTGGAGTTGATCGCGCAGGGGGCCAAGAACCGCGAGATTGCGGAGAAACTGGTGATCAGCGAAAAGACCGTGCGCAACCATATCACAAGCATTTTCAGCAAGCTGCGAGTCGCCGATCGGGCACAGGCGATCATCAAAGCGCGGGAGGCGGGTTTGGCTGATGGCTGACCCGCTCTATGCGGCTGTCAATGCGCTGCTCTGCCACAAGGTCGGTCCCGGCGGAACAAATCCAACGCCCTGAAGCTCAGGGCAGAGGCGCACCTCCTAAGAGAAGTCTCGAAGTCGCGGGTCAGTGTCCTCCCGAGACTACCTTGCATGCCCCACCGCCGAGTGTTAGGATCATCCCGCTTCACTCGCGCCCTAATGGAGGTATGATCGGAGCGCTCCGCGTTCCAGGCGATCTGCGGTTTCTGACTTGTCCGCTGCGGAGGGCCCCACCCGCATCGTATGCGCTTCATCCAGCGGATCCCCTTTCACCCCATCGCTTTCGCGACTTTCCCCGTGCTGGGCTTGGTGATCTCGAACCTGTCCTCCCCGGAGGCAGCGGAGGTGCGCTGGCTGTTGGCGCTTTCGCTGGGGATCACCCTGGCCAGCTTCGCCCTGTTTCTGCTGATCGGCCGGGGAGGCAGAAGGGCGGCTGCGGCGAGTTCGCTATTCCTGCTGCTGTTCTTCAGCTATGGACACGCCCACATCCTGCTGGGAAAGACGATCGATCCGACCATTTGGCTGTCCGCGATCTGGATCGCCCTCCTGATTGGGGGATCATATTGGCTTCTCACGCGTCCTTTCAGTGAGGCTTCCGTCACACAGGTATTGAACATCCTATGCCTGGTCCTGGTGGCGCCGCAGATTGTGACTCTCGGGGTTCACGCCTTCCGGGGACCGAACACCAAGGATGAGAACCCCTGCACGGTCGGCCCGCCGCCGGCGGAACGCATGCTCCCAGTTCGGGACGATGATTCGCTGCCGGATATTTACTACATTGTGCTGGATGGGTACGCCCGGTCGGACGTCCTGCAGGAGATCTACGGTGTGGACAATACCCCGCTGCTGGATTTCCTGCGAGAGAACGGTTTCTATGTCGCAGAGCGGAGCACGGCCAACTATGACCAGACTTATCTGTCCATTCCGTCGTCGCTGAACATGGATTACATCCAGGATCTCGTCTGCACCCGGGGTGAGGGGGCCTTCGACTACTGGGAACTGGCCGATCTGGCGCATCATAATCAAGCCTTTGCCATCGCACAGCAGGCTGGATATCGCCTGGTCTCCTTCCGTTCGGGCCATAGTCTCACCGAGATCAGCAATGTGGACCACTACTTGGCGCCGGCAGAATACGCAGCGCAGGGCGCTGCGGCCGAAGTATCGATCCTTGGCGTTCGAGTGAAACTCGCCCCCTTCGAAGTCCTGTTCTTGGACACCACTTTGCTGCGCCCGGTACTGCCAGCGCTGTATCGCCAGATGCCGGAAGATCCCGCCTATCAGATCCGGCGTGACTCGATCCGCTTCACTTTCGAGAACCTGGCGAAGTTTGCCCGGTCGGAGGGGCACTATTTCGTTTTCGCCCACATCATGGCACCGCATCCCCCCTTTGTGTTCCGGGCGGATGGGGGCCCCAGACGACAATGGAGGCCTTATAGCATCGTTGATGGGTCTCATTGGCTCGGGCGGATTGGCACGCGCGAGGAATACATCGCCGGCTATCGCCAGCAGCTCCTCTATATCAACCACTTGCTGAAGGAAGCGATTAAGGAGATCCTTGCGGCGTCAGATCCCTCCCCTGTGATACTCCTCCAGGCGGATCATGGCCCGGGCGCATTCTTCGACTGGAATTCGCTGTCGCGAACCAAGCTGGAGGAGCGTTTCGGCATTCTAAACGCCTATCACTTTCCGGGGGGTGATGAGGGGCGGCTCTACCCGGAGATCACTCCGCTGAATTCCTTCCGTGTGGTCTTCGACCGCTATCTTGATCAGGATTTCGAGCTGCTGGAGGAGCGCAACTATTACTCAAAGTGGAGCGATCCATACGGCTTTGTGGATGTGACAGGGCAGATCCGCTGATCAAGCCATGTACGCCCACCCTTCTTCTGTCGATGGATTGCCGTCGCCGCGCCAGCTTGGGGACCGGCCTCCAAGAAGCCAGCGCTCCCGATAAGGGTGCATCCGATGACTTAATCTGAGCAGAGCAGGCTCATCAGATCCTTGAAGCTCTCCTCGATTTTCATGCCCTGTTGATATATATGCAGCCCTTCTTCCGGATCCGGGTTGGTGATGATTCACAGCGTTTCTCTCAGCCCTTTACGCCACACGCCGGCCACATTGACCCGCACGTTCCCCTTGTACCGCAGGCCGCGGTAGGTGACCTGCTTTCCCCGAGTTGCGTGGCCCTTCAGACGCCTTTCCTCCACTCTCAAGCAGCCGCGCCCCCTGAAATGCAACACACCCCCTCGGTTATCCGCTTGACATTTCGCAAAGTCTGCCTAGACTAATGTGAAAATCGGCAACGGTGTATGAAAATCATGTCTGAACGCGACACGGTGGACCTAAGAATCGTCGATTGTTTGATGGAAGACGGCCGTATGTCCTGCGCGCAGATTGCAGAGCGGGTGGACGGCGTTTCGGAGCGTGTTGTCCGCTACCGGCTGAGCCGGCTTATCGAACAAGAATTGATCTCTATCCGCGCGATACCCAACCCCAAAGCGCTGGGATATCCGGTGGTGGCCGACGTGATCCTGCAGGTGGAACCGGGCCTGGTCAACAGTGTGGCGCAGACGATGGCCGGATACGAATGCACCAGCTACGTGGGCTGCTCCTTGGGGGAACGGGATGTGAGCGTTCAAATCTTTGCTCACGACAACGCCGAATTGTACAGCTTCGTGACGAACGTGATCGGTAAGGTCCCCGGCGTGCAGCGCACCAGTACCTTCATCGTGCCGGTGGTATTGAAGGACGTTTACCAGTGGCGGATTCCTCGTTCAACTCAAGACGGCGAGGGTGAAGAGGAGGGAAGTCGGGAGCCGGGGGGGCGCGTGCCGGAGCGGGGTTGAAGGGCCGGCTTTTCACATCTGGCGGAAAAGGCTGCGGTCGATTCATTGACAAGAGCCGGGGACTGCCGCCCGGAAGGCGACGGGAAGCCTTCATGGCTGCGGTCATCCGGGAATTCCTTCAACGCAGATGGAGGGGGGGCGATCAAGCCAAATCGAATGTCGCGGGGAAAGGAGGCTCGTTGTTGAAGAGCATCTGTACAGGAGGATGACGGGCGCCAAGTTTTCTTGACCAGCAATCCGAAACAAGCTCAAAGGAGGAAGAAAGATGACAGCGAAAGGCCCCAAGTTTCTCTTCAGCGTGTCGATGATCATCGCCCTCGTGGCGCTGTTAGTCGGGTGTGCCCAGCAGCCGACAGTCGCCCCCACGCCCACGGCCGCCCCTATGCCCACAGCCGCGCCTGAGCAGCCCACGGCGGCGGGAGGGGGGGAAGGGGGAGCTGAGGGACTGCCTGCCGACCTCATGGATCAGGTCCGGGCAGAAGGGAACAAGCTCAACGTCTACAACTGGTCCTTCTATATCGACGAAGGCAGGGTGGAGAAATTCGAAGAGCTTTATGGGATTGACGTTACCTATGACCTGTATGAGTCGAACGAGGAGATGAAAGCCAAGATCCAGGCGGGCGGCAGCGGATATGACGTCGTGGTGCCCACGCAGGGCACCCTATATGAGATGATCCAACTGGGCCTGCTGCAGCCGCTCAAGCACGACTGGATCCCCAATATGCAGTATCTGCTCCCAAAGTTCGTTGATCCGAGCTATGACCCGGGCAATGAATACTCCGTCGCCTATATGTGGGGAACCACAGGCTACGCATACAACACCGTGAAAACCGAGGGCGACTCCCGGGTGGGTAGTTGGGCGCTTATGTTTGAAGGCGAGGAATACTCCGGCCAGATGACCATGATGGACGATTACGCAGCCACCATCAATGCGGCGCTCAAGTACCTTGGGTATTCCTGGAATTCCGATGATCCCGACGAACTGGCGGAAGCGCGAGATGTGCTCATGCGACAGAAGCCCTGGCTTCGGGCCTATATCTCCGGGCCCGTTCGGGAGCAGATGATCGCCGGGGACGTCTGGATCGGAGAGCTTTGGAGCGGCGATGTCATTTACGTCAGCGAGGAGAATCCGGACTACGCCTACGTGCTTCCCGAAGAGGGCGGCGAGGTCTGGGTGGACAACTTGGCGATCACCGCGGACGCCCCGCACCCCGCCGCGGCCCACCTGTGGATCAACTACATGCACGAGCCGGAGGTCCAGGCGGCGATTGTGGAATATGTCTACTATGCGTCGCCCGACAAGGCCGCCCAGGAGTTCATCCCGGCAGAGATCCTGGATAACCCGATCATCTATCCTCCGGACGAGGCCATAGCGAACAGTGAGTTTACCCTGCCCTACACGGGCCAGGCGCTGGAACTCCGCGAACAAATCTGGGAGGAGTTGAAACAATAAGTCGCTATGGGCGGAGGAGAATGCGAAACGCATTCTCCTCCGCATTTCTATGATTGACAGAGGGGAGCTGCCAAGTGCAAGTATTCGGCGCGCGTCTATCAACATTTTTCAGAAGGCCCGGCGGGCAGGCCACTACCATGCTCAGCCCGGCAGTGCTGATCCTGCTGGCCTTCTTTCTGCTGCCATTGGGCTTCATCCTGTTCTACAGCTTTCTATCTCGGGGGGATTATGGCGCCATCGTGTATGACTTCAGCCTGAAGAACTACCGGCAGCTCTTGAATCCCATATACTTCCGCACCTTTGTTAGATCCTTTGGGATCATGTTGGCCACCACGAGCATATCCTTGCTCTTTGCCTACCCGCTTGCTTACTGGCTCGCGTTCTACGGCGGGCGGATGAGGGGTTTGCTCTTATTCCTGATCGTCGTCCCCTCCTGGACGAGCGAATTGGTGCGCATCTACGCCTGGATGTTTCTGCTCAGGGATGGGGGGCTGGCGAACGCTGTGCTGCTGAACCTGGGCATCACCAATGAGGCGATCAGAATGCTGTTCACCCCCACCGCGGTCATCATCGGAATGGTCTACTCCTATTTCAGCTTCATGCTGCTGCCGCTCTATGCCTCCTTGGATCGGCTGGATCGCTCCATGCTGGAGGCGGCCGCGGATCTGGGGGCCAATCCCCTGCGGCGTCTCATCAAGGTGACGCTTCCGCTGACCAAGGGAGGAATTCTGAGCGGCACTGTGCTCGTCGCCGTGCCGGCGGTGGGCGACTACATCGTGCCGGACCTGCTGGGAGGCGCGCGGGTCAGCATGATTGGCAATCTGATCGAGGATAAATTCCTGGGATTCTTCGATTGGCCTTTTGGATCCGCGATCTCTCTAGTGCTTGCCGCCATCGTCGTGGTATCTGTGCTCATATACATCCAGATCGCAGGAAAGGGGGCAATAGAGAGGCTGATATGAATAACAGATCTGCTACCTCGAAGGTGGGGGCACTATCCAGGTTATTTGGGGATGGGCCAAGGCTCTTGACTTTGTTGGTCATCTTGCTCTTCCTATTCCAGTGGGCTCCGATGCTTCTGTTGACGGTATTCTCTTTCAACGAATCCAGATTCCTGGTCTCATGGCAAGGGTTCACATTGAACTGGTATCGCGAGATCTTTCAGGATGAGTTGACCCTGCAAGCACTCAAAGTGAGCCTCATCGTCGCTTTCACCACCATAGCGATCTCCAGCATTATCGGCACCATGACCGCATATGGCATATATAAGTTTCGGTTTTGGGGGAAGGAGGGGTTGCGTGCCGTTCTGGTCATGCCGTTAATCATGCCGAGCATCGTGATGGGCATCGCGCTGCTGCTCTTCTTCTCCAGGATCATCCAAGTCAGCCTGGGTTATGTCAGCATCATCACCGCCCACGTTGTATTCAGTATCCCCCTGGTGACTTTCATCGTGCTCGCCCGGATGCAGCGCATTGATTGGACCCTGGAAGAAGCCGCCATGGACCTGGGAGCCGATAGAGTCACCACATTGCGCAGGGTGACGGTCCCCCTGCTCATGCCGGGGATCATGGCCGCCGCGATCCTGAACTTCCCCTGGTCCTTCAACGACTTTGTGATCACCTACTTTGTGGCGGGAGTCGGCACCACTACGCTTCCCATCCGCATTTACTCGATGATCAAAGTGAAAGGGGTATCGCCGTCGATCAATGCGCTCGGGGCGCTGATTATCATGGCATCCGTGGCCCTGGTGATTGTCAGCCTGCTGCTCCAGCAGCGGAGGGCCTGAGGCCACCTGAGCGGGGATCTATCAGAGGAGGGTTTCGCAAGTGACACAACAGACAGGTGAGCGATCTGGCGCCCCCTGGGTGGAACTGAGGAATATCACCAAGCGCTTCGAAGAGATTACCGCGGTGGACGATCTCAGCTTTGGTGTTGAGAAGGGCGAATTCTTCTCACTTCTCGGGCCCAGCGGCTGCGGCAAGACGACCACGTTGCGCATCATTGGCGGGCTGGAGACTCCGGACGAAGGGGAGGTGGTCATCAACGGAGAGGTCGTGAACGATCTGCCCGCATACCGCAGGGACACGAGCATCGTCTTTCAGAATCTCGCCCTGTTCCCGCATCTGTCCGTCAGCGACAATGTGGCCTTCGGCCTGGAGTGCCGGCGAGTCCCCAAGGCGGAGATAGCGCAGCGGGTCGAAGAGGTGCTCAACCTGGTCAGGCTGAGCGGGTTGGGAAGCCGCCGCCCCGACCAATTGAGCGGCGGACAGCAGCAGCGAGTCGCCCTGGCGCGCTCCATCGTGCTGCAGCCCGAGGTCCTGCTTTTGGATGAGCCCCTGGCTTCGCTGGATCGAAAGCTGAGAGAGGATATGCAGTTGGAGCTCAAGCAGATCCAGGAAAGGGTGGCGATCACCTTCATATACGTCACCCACGATCAGAAAGAGGCCATCAGCATGTCCGATCGCATCGCGGTGATGAACGAAGGCCGCATCATCCAACTCGGGACACCTACCGACGTCTACGAGAATCCGAGAGCGAGGTTCGTAGCCGATTTCATGGGGGCCTCGAACATCTTCTCCGGTCGGGTGGTGGAGGGAGAAGGAGAGAAAATTGTCGCCCAAACCGACAGCGGCTTGAAGGTGTTGGTCCCTGAACCCGATGATGGGGTGCCAGAGGCGGAGCGTGTGAGCATCTGCATTCGGCCGGAGGCGATCAAGGTGTTCCCCGTTGATACTGGCGGGCGACGGGACAACCAGTTCAAGGGGCGGATCAAAGAGAAAGTGTATCAAGGGGATTTCACCGAGTTGCTGATCTCGGTTGGGGAAAGCGCGCAAATCGTCGTTCGTCTGAACAGCGAGTCGGCCAGACGTCTGGGTGACGTCCTCCAAAGGGGCGTGGAGGTATTGGTCGCCTGGCCGCCCGATGATATCCGGGTGTTGGCAACCTGATTGGTCGGGGGATCCCGCCCGGAAAGGTGTCGATCGTGACCGTGACCCTGCGTGCATGACGTGCGCGGTCAGGCGGCGCGCCGGGGTGTGGTTATCGAGAACGAAGACCCCTCCAATTCCAATATTGGCATCTAGGTCCAGGCAAGTGGGCGAACTCAATAACCCATGCAGGGGGGCCAAGTCTGGCCGATCCTGATTCCGAGACAGCGTTTGAAAATCAGTAGGAAGGCCTCTGTTCCGCATACAGGCGGAGGCCTGCCTCCGGGATCCTGAGGGCAAGGAGCCCGACCTGCCCCGTTCCAACTCACTTCCCGATGTGCGCCTCCGGGCGCGCGGCCAACGAAACGCCGACCTCCACCATGCGCCTCCAGCCGGCATTTTCGCGGCGGTTCTTGGGACATGCATGGGGCAGGATCGACTCATCCCCTCTCGTAGCGGGTATAATTCAGACTAACCAGGTCTATAACGACAGAAATTAGTCCGAGAGTAAGGAGTTCGTCACGGATGCTTGCTGGATTGTTGATTGCTTTGCGCGAGGGCCTGGAAGCGGCATTGGTAGTAGGAATAGTACACGGATATTTGCGGAAGATCGGCAAGAAACAGCTTTCGCGCGATGTTTGGTTGGGCGTGATCCTGGCCGTGGGTTCCAGTGTGATGCTCGCGTGGGGCATACAAAGGGTTGGATTGGAGCTGGAGGGTCGCGCCGAGCAGTTGTTTGAAGGCGCGACGATGTTCTTGGCGGTACTGGTGCTGACGTGGATGATCTATTGGATGCGGTACCAGGCGCGACTGATCCGTTCGACGCTCGAGAAAGATGTGCATCAGGCAGTAGAGGCTGGGAATCGCCGTGCCCTGGTGTTGGTGGCCTTTGTGGCGGTCTTCCGCGAAGGGGTGGAAACCGCGATCTTTCTCTCCGCTGCTGCCTTTGCTACCCGGGGTGGAGCCACGCTGGGCGGTGCCTTGATCGGCCTGGGGGCCGCCGCAGTTCTCGGGCTCGCCATCTACGCATCAACGGTGCGCTTGCCGGTGCGTTGGTTTTTCAGTGTAACGAGTGTTCTACTGCTGATTTTCGCTGCAGGACTCCTGGCACATGGGGTGCACGAGTTCCAGGTGGCCCACGTGGTCCCGTCGCTGAACCCGCGATTGTGGGATGTGACTCACATCCTCAGCGAGGATTCGTTCGTCGGACAGATGCTGCAGTCGCTGGCGGGCTACAACGGCGCACCCTCCCTCGAGGAGGTGCTGGCCTATTTCTCGTACTGGATATTTGCGCTCTTGGGGATCCGCTGGCTGGTGGAGCGCAGCATTAATCGCCAGAGAAGATCCGAAATGGCGAATTAAGCGCATATCGCGGGGAAGGTGCGGATCCCCATCCTCCCGGATTGCTCGCTTCACCCCCCCCAGAATTGAGCCCGATTGCCTGGAAGAATTGTCGATCGCCAATTGGGCTATCGAGCCCCTGGGTCTCTCTCCGTTTTCTACAGTCGAATTGTGTATCCCTCTCCCGCAGCGAACACGTCCGGTGGAGATTCCTGGAGCCGCCGGGGCGCATATTTCAATCGAGGGTCTTCAAGTAGGCGACCAGATCGTCCAACTGGCTCTCGGTCATCTGCCAGCGCGGCATTTGCCAATCCAGGGGGTGCCCGGCGGGGTCCACACCACGCGTAATGGCCTCCCGGAGGGAGCCTTCGTCATAAGGTGGGTGTTGCTCGCCCTCCCCGTCGTCCGCTTCGGCGAGATGGTTCCAGCGGATATTAGGGGTTTCGAAAGTGCCCATCATCATGCGCACCTGGCGGCCGCGGCCATCTTCTCCATGGCACGCCGCGCAGCTGAGCGTGCCTGGCGGCATTGGGTGCATCCCCTCCACGCGGGCGGTGATGACAGGGCCGGTGCGGCTCGTACCCGTGAAGTAGATGAGTTCGCCGTTTGATGGGAGGCGGTCGGTAAGCATTCGAACCTCGGGAATTCCCCGGCGGAAGAAGGCGCTGTAGATGGCAGCTGTGCCTGCGATCAGAATGATCGCGGCTGCGGCCAGGATCACGATGATCCATAGGGTGCGGGCGCGTGCCCTCATCTCGACCTCCTCACCTGAGGGCTGCTCAGTCCTTGATTTCAGGTTTCCAGGTCCCGTCGTTTCTCCAGATACTCATCGCGATCGATCTCCCCGCGAACGTAGCGTGTCTTGAGGATGTCCACGGGATTGTCCATCCCGGTTCCATATCCGCTTGCTCCCGCCCTGCCATTTGCACGCAATAGCGCACGGATCATTAGAATGACCGCTGTGATCACGCCCCCCCACAGGAGCAGCATCAAGATCCCCCCGACGATGATCCCGCCCCACCCGAATCCCCACAAATGTCCATGCCACATGACGCTATCTCTCCCTACTTGGTTTCTAGAACGCCGGCGGGTTGTTCGATCAACTCGATCTATAGTGTCTCTCTCCGTCCGCGGCGCCTGTCTCCTGCAAAAGCGCGCGTTTCAAGAGGTGCGGTCTGGCAGCGCCTGCACTGATTATAGCGGGTGATCTCCCCTCCGCGGAGGAGGCAATCCTGGGATGGCAAATGCTTGGTTCTGTGCGGTAGAGACGCAACGGCTCCCGCCGATCCGGTTGAATCCCTCGGCACGACCAGGACGCTGATCGGCAGTCTCAAAGCTGATGGGCGATGAGCCCGAGTCCACCGCCAATTTCCACAAATAGCTTGGAAGGAGTTGGCTGGGGGATGGATTCAGGTTAACCTTACCGGGTGGCACGCAAACCGAAGAGAAAGCTTCGCATATCCGGCCTGGTCAGCGTGATGAATCGCGCTCGGGAGGGACTGGCGACGGGGGTCACCGAGGCGGAATTGCCCGCCTTCCGGCGGATGGTCATCGATTCGGTGGGATTCGTCGAGCAAAGCTGCCGCGAAAGCGGGATCTCTCCGCAGGATCTGCCGGCGCCTTCCAGGCGGGCGTATGAGTTCCTGAAGCGAATTGATCTGGAGAGAATCCCCGCGCGGGAAGGGCCGGCAGCAGAAGGCAGCAAGAACGTCCGGATTTCGAATATCATTTCGAGCTGCAGGGGCTTTCAACAGGATTTCGCAAGCCACGCTCACGAAGCTGCTTCTGGAGGATCGAGAGGTCGGCGACGGGAGGATCCGCTCCTTGATCTCCATGCGCGCATTTCCACGCTTGCCTTGCTGATCGAAGAGATTGTGGCCCAATACGGGGCTGGGCCCTCCGCACTGCCCGATCCAACCCGGCGGGCATATCAATGGCTCAAGCACTTGAGCGATGGCAGTGCGCTGCGGGAGCACTACCGTGCGCTGCGAATGGCGTATGAAGCAACGCCTGATGCGCACATAGCGTTCTACCACATGGCGGCGCTATACCGCTCGAAAACGTGGGAGGGCGCCTGGCATGTCACCCTCAACGAGGCCTTTGTGGGAGCGCCGCGCCCTGTGATCCGGTCGCTGATGAGGGTCACGACGGGAACGGCGAAGGCCGGGGATATGCTGCATATACGGCGCTATGTCCAGGGGGAGCAGTATAGAGAGGCCAGCCTGGATCACGAGTTGATCGGCATCCGGCCGCAGGAGAACGCCCGCGGCGCGTACTATGACCTGTGTGAGGTCTTCGATCGTGTCAACCAATCGCGCTTCAAGGGTCGTATGGATCCGCCGGTCTTGACTTGGAACAGGACCATCACACGCGCCAAATTCGGCCACTATGTGCCCGCGACGGACACCGTGATGATCAGCATCGCCCTGGACTCACCCGAGGTGCCCGGCTTTGTGATCGATCATGTCATGCACCACGAGCTGCTGCACCGGAAGCTGGGCGTGAGATTTGCGAACGGGCGGCGGGTGGCGCACTCCGCCGAGTTCCGCGCGCAGGAGCGGAGCTTCAAGCATTATGTGCAGGCCGCGAAATTCCTGCGCGGCATGTCCAGGAATCCTCGATAGAACCCCCAGCACCCCCTTGAAGCCACCATCAAGCTGGTCCCGATGGCGGCTTCGGGTTTCTCAGGCCTAACCTAAAGGGGTGAGACCTTGGGGCGATGCTCCTGCCGTCTCAATAGCTATAGCGCGTCCCGCTGCCTGCTGAACCGCCGGGCGTTGCCGTGGGTCCGGGGCTCCCTTCGATCATGGTCCCATCGGCCGACACCACGTACCAGACGCCTCCGATTCCCTGGCCGTTCGTGTCACCAGGTGCCTTATCCCCGGAATACAGGTATAGGGGCATTCCATTGTAGGTCACCTGTGTGCTGCCGTCGGGACGACTCACGGTTCCCAGCAATCCCGACTCAATGCCCGCACCCGCCTCCGGTTGGCCGTTGGTGACGAAGGGCGGCCATATCTGGGCGCAGTTACCCGTGCAAGTTGACTGCCCTGAGGGGTCGTTCTTCGTAGCATAGAGGGTCATCCCCTGCGCGTCGGTCAGGATCTGGCCCAAGGCGTTGCCGGCCGGGGACACCTGTGCCCCGGGCTGCCCTGCTGCCCCCTGCTCAGTGGGCTGGGGAGTGGATCCCTGTGACGACGTCGCCTGGCCTCCCTCCGCGGAGGATGCGCAGGCAGCGAGCAACATTGCAGAAATGAGCATAACCGCCACTAAGCTTCGGTGATTGGTCTTCATCCGATCATCTCCTTCCAATTGGTCCCCATGGAAGCTGCGAATCACGCCCCACGGGCGGAGCAAACTGGCTCCTTCTTTCGTTAATGGGTACGGTCGGATAGGAAATTTGGATCTTTTTTATCGTAAATCGTCGAGAGGTGGGCCGGCGGTCCATTCGCCCGGCTGAAATGCGCCGCGGGGGCAGGCGGCGCGCGGCCAGCAGCCGCGGACGTTGTCGAAGTCTGTCCTTCGACCTTTCGGGGGATAGCCTACGTCTTCTTCCGACGGACCTCGATGAGTGGCCGGCCGCTGGCGCCTCTTTGCACGAGCAGAATCTCCGCCAGGATCGAGAGCGCGATCTCGCCGGGACTTTCCGCACCCAGGTCGAGACCGGCCGGGGCGCGCACTGCATCCAAGGCGTCACTCGAGATTCCGCTCTCCCGCAGCCGCTCGAAGATCACGCGCGCCTTCGTCGGTGAGGCGACCAATCCCACATAAGCGGGCTGCGGCGCCGCGCTCAGCACCTGAGCCAGGGCGGGTTCATCCCAGCCCCAGGTTGCGACGACGACATAGTTGGACGGCGAGGGGGTAAATCCAATTTCACTCAATTGCTCGCTTTCTGGGTCGTAGTCGACTTGGAGCAGTTCATGGGCCTCGGGGAAGCGTTCTTGGTTCGCAAACTCTGGACGATCATCGGCCACGACCACACGCATCCCGGTCTGCGCAGCCATGCGGCTCAAAGGTGTGGCGATATGGCCCGCGCCGATAATCAACAACGTGGCTTGGGGTTCCAACACCTCGATATGCACCTCCACCTCGCCTCCGCACAGGCCCAAACTCCTAGGGTCTTCATCTGTGCTCAGCAGATATTTCTCGACCCGCCCTCGTCGAGTGCGCAAGGCTTGCTGCGCGTGTTCAATGACTTTCTGCTCGAGGGTCGCGCCGCCGACGGTTCCCACAATGCGGCCGTCCGCCCAGATGGCCATCCGCGCGCCTTCGTGTCGGGGAGCCGACCCCCGCACCCGCACGACCGTCGCCAAGGCTACTCGCTCACCCTGTTCCAGGGCGCGGATGGCCGCCTCGTTTACTTCGATGAATTCCGTCGTCACCGATCACCTACCCCACCTATTGTATCGGATAAGCAGCTTTCGAGCGGACTCCCGCGGCTACACAGGCTGTTCAACGAATATAGATCCTGCTCTCGCGAGGCCGGAGGTGTGGCCTTTGGATGCGCCGCGCCTGGTCCAATATTACCCTGTTCTCTCCTGCAAGCTGGCCGCAACGATGGAAGAGCACACCGGATACGGACGGTGCGAAGAGGGAACGAGGCGCCCCGAGTCTCCACCTCTGGTATCATCAGCGGATATGCAACGGTCGCCAACTGCACCGGAATCGGAGGCGAGGGAATCGCGTGGGAGGTGAGCGGAGCAGGGGAGAGCTGCACGGGTGCGCCGCGATCTCGCTGCGGCGCCACGAGCCGTTGGCCGGGACCGCGCCGCGGGTGGATCACTGGCTGCTGCTGTCTTATTCCGGGCAATTCGGTGAACATGCGCTGCCGGACAGCGATCTGTCGCCGGTGGTGAAGGCGCATCTCGAAGAGATCATAGCGAGCGTCCCCAACGCGCGCCTGCAGCTCATCAAGGGGCGGGGGCGGGAGCGGCATTCGCCCATCATTTGCCATGCGGTGACCGCCCGCCAGATGGCACCATTCTATTCCACGTTCACTCTAGGCGGATACGAAGAGCTGTTGGATCTTCACGCGGATGCCCTCTTCACACCGTCAGGGGCGGTCGAACGAGCGCCCTTCTACCTTGTGTGCACCAATGGGCGGCGCGATCCATGTTGCGCGCGGTACGGAGCGCCGATGTTCGAGGCGATGCGGCGCCTCAACGCCAATCGTGTTTGGCGCTGCTCCCACCTGGGCGGGCACCGGTTTGCGGCAAATGTGATCGCGTTCCCCCACGGCATCTACTACGGCCGCATGCGGCCGCGCTTGGCCGCGTCCCTGCTGCACGCCGGGGAACAGGGCGATTTACTGTTGGACCACTACCGGGGGCGCGGCTGCTACGATCCGGTTGCCCAGGCGGGAGAAGCGGCCCTTCGCCGCCATACGGCGGAGATGGGGCTGCAGGCTTTTCGCCTGGACGAAGTCACTCAGGTGGGTGAGGGCGAGTGGCGGATACGGTTCAGCGACGCAGACGGACGCGGGGCCTATTGGTTGTCGGCGCGTGCAGTTACCTCCTCCGAGAAGGGCTTTGTTAGCTGCCGATCTGAGAAGCAGCGTCCCATCACGCGCTATGAAGTGCAGGTGGACTCATCCGGGAGCGCATATTTCGGTTGATTGATGCCTAGGTTGGGAGCCCCCCAAGCGGGCCCAGCTCCTTGGACAGCCGTTCGAGCATGTCCAACATGGCATCCAACCCACGTTCTTCCGTTCTCAAGCTCCGGGCGAACCCCGCCAGTCCCTGGATGGCGATGGCGGCCCCCAGGTGGGCTTCCTCGCCGCGGCCGGCCAAGGAAATCCTGATGGCGCGCGCGTATCCGTCGATTTGCGCTTCTCGAACAGCCATCGCCCTCACCTCCCAACCGCAGACCATTGGATGGAGAAGATCAGCGGCAGTCCCTGAATTATGGTGCCATTGTTGCTCCCTGGGGCTCTCACGGACTATCAGATTCGCGATTACACATAGCCCCGGGCCTTCGACATTGTGTGCAATTGCACATGCCCTGTCAGCCCGGTCGGCGACATATCTGCAGGCGATACTGAAAGCAGCGGGTGATTGCAGCCGCCGGGGAAAGAGGGTGCCGTTCGAGGGGCCTTCAGGCGGCGGGGGGGCGGGGGGGGGGCCCCCCCCCCCCCCCCCCCCGCCCCGGGGGGGGCCTAGGCCGGTTTTAGGGCCCGGG
>CAYMCO010000024.1:17974-81553 GCA_964388955.1 uncultured Anaerolineaceae bacterium
TTGCCGCGGGGGGGTAAGGGGGGGGGGGTGGGGGGGGCCTTCCGGCGGGGGGCGGCGGTCAATCGGGCCCCCCACCGGCACATGCGGACCGTTCAGGGCACTTCGCGGATTCTACGTCCGCTGAGTGGGGCGCCAAAGAGCGGGGCGAATACGCACAAATCGAACAGGCCGGCCAGGAACGGGACCGCGCCGATCACGGCCACCACGATCCCTGAGCCTCCGCCGATCACGAACAGGCCGATAACGATCAAGGCCAGGCCCGCGACAATGCGGGTGATCCGGCCCGGTGTGCTCGCCAAAAAGCCAATCAAGGGATTCATTTCGTTGTCTCCTTTATCATGCGGTTATTCATGAGACAACTATAGGCTCGGGCGGCCCGTTTGTCTGTGACTAAGTCACGTACGGGTGGTGCGGTCCAACCGGGCAGGGTCCAGGATTTCGATCTCGCCGCGAGCGGTGCGGATCATCTTCCGGCTGTCGAAATCCTCCAACACGCGACTGATGACCTCGCGCGAACTGCCCAACTCCGAAGCGATCTCCTGATGGGTGATGCGTATGGGATTCTGATCGGGGAGTTTCCCCAGCAGGAATAGGGCCACCCGCCGGTCTAGGCGATGGAAGGCGACCTCATCCACGAGCTCCATCAGGCTGGAAAGCCGTTGGGAGACCAGGTCGATGAAGAAGTCGCGCCAGGCCTCGTAGCGCCCCACCCAATCGCGGAAGATGTCCGCCGGGACCATCACCGCCTCGGCGCTCTCCTCCACTGTGGCGACGGCCGGGAAGGTTTGCTGGCTGAGGATGGCGTTGGCGGTGAGCACGCAAGATTCACCCGGCCGGAAGCGGTACAGGGTGACCTCGCGGCCCGTTTCGCCGATCTGGTAGACGCGCACCGATCCTGTGATCAGCAATGGGATGGCGTCAATTCGGTCGCCTTGAATGAGGATATCCTTCCCCGGTGGAATCCTGGCCAGGAAGGCGCGGTCTTTGAATTCGCGCGCCATTTCAGGATCCGCGTCATGCAGAATTGACAGCACATGGGAGATGCGCTCGAATTGGTCTGGGTCGATCATGCCCCCCACTTTCCCCTGCCGCTCGAGTGTATCATAATGGGCCCAGCTCGCACGGCCTTCGCCGAACATCGGGATTTGACGCGCTGGGGACCCGCCTTACGGGAAAAAGCTGGTTTGACTACCGGCTGAGCAGCTCTTTTGCGGCCATCAGGTCGGCAGTGTCAAATCCCTCGGTGAAGCGCTGGTAAATGTCGTTCAGCACCCGCTTGCCCTCTTCGGACCTACCCTGGGATTGCCACAACCGGCTCAGACTGATCGCAGCGCGCAGCTCGGACATGCCGCCCTCCAATTCCCGGGCGATCGCCAGGGCCTGTTGAAAGCAGGCGTCGGCCTCAGGAGCATTGGCTGGATCCACCAGCAAGAGCAGGTCGCCTTTGAGCCGCAGGAATTCCGGCACCATGCTCTTTCCCGACCAGTGGCTTGCGGTGCGGATGCCCTCTTCCAGCAGGTTCAATCCCCGTTCAGCTCCTCCCATCTGTCCGAGGATTGTGGCCTGAAGCGAAAGGAGTTGGGGCCAGAAAATGGGCGGGGTCTTCAGACCCCTGTACATCTGGATACCCCGCTCGAGGCGTCGCGCACCCTCCTCAGGCCGGCCCATCCCGGCCCAGGCCGCCCCTTGGATGCATGCTGCGACCGATTGCCAGACGAGGAAGTCGTGTTCCCCTGCAATATCCAGCACCGCCTGCGAGCATTTTTCCGCGGCCGCCAGCTCCCCCCGCCATAGATGCAGCAGGCTGGTATGGAACAAGGCATAGGCAGAGCTGTAGGGGTGATTGATGGAAGTGGCCAACTCCACTGCCTCCCTGGCTCGCCGGATGCCCTGATCTGGGAAGCCCATCATCCAAAGGATCAGGCCGGAGGCGATGCGGCCCACAACCCCGGGATGATTGCCGACCCGAAATCGGCTTGCACGCAGCAGCTCAGGGTCATACGCGGCGTTGGCGATTTCGAGGTGCTCCAGCCCCTGTTTCATGCTGTGGGCAAAGGCGGTGTTGTATCCAAGAACCAGATGCCCTTCCATGCTCATGGCCGGGTCGTCCAACCGCTCGGCCAGGCTGAGGATCTGTTTGCCGATCTGGGTCCCCTTCTCGAAATCCGCCAGATACGTGTAGAGAAAAGACAGGCCGCGCAGGACGGGAAACAGTTGTGGGACTTCCCCGATTTCCTGGCAGAGATCCAGGGCGCGGCGGTAGGCCTCTTCGACTTCGGGTGTGTAGCCTTTGATTGCCAGCAATGCGCGGGCCAGACTCGTCTGCAATACAATTTCCTGCCTGATGCGGTCCGGCGTGGAGGGGGTGGTGGTAAGTACTTGCAGCAGATCGTTTGCGAGTTCGACTGTCGCGTGGTACCAGCCCTGCGCATCATAGAGCAGCCACAAGGGATCAACCAGTCTGCTGAGTTGTTCGAGGTCGCGCGCTGTGACCCAATGATCCCAGGCGGTCTGCACATTCTCGATATCGGTCAGCACCGGAGCCAATGCCGCCTCCTGCCCCTGTACGATCTGGGAGTCCCAATGGGCCTTGGTGAAATCAGCGTAATATTCGGCATGGTCCAACTTGGCGGCGGAGCGAAACTCGGGGTGCTCCGCCAGGCGCTCAGCGGCATATTCCCATATCGTTCCCAGCATGTGGAAACGGGGCTCTCCGCTCTCCTGATCACTTTGACGGACCAGACTCTTCTCCACCAGGGAGGTGAGCCCGTCGAGGACATCCACGCCTCGCTCCTCCGGCGGAGCGACCTGTATTGCGATCTCTTCGACGGCCTCGAAAGAGCAGCCCCCGGAGAAGACGGAGAGCAGCTGGAACAACCGCTGTTCGCTCTCATCGAGCAGTTCGTAGCTCCAGTCAATTGTCGTCCGCAGCGCCCGCTGCCGGGCCGGCAGATCCCTGGGCCCGCTCCGTAGAAGATCCATCCGGCTTCCCAATCGCTGCAGCAACGCGCTGGGAGAAAATAGCCTCGTCCGGGCAGCGGCGAGTTCGATGGCCAAGGGCAGGCCGTCCAGCCGCTTGCAGATGCTCGCGATCACTGCGCCGTTCTCGGCTGTTATGCGGAAATCCGGTTTGACCGCTTGCGCTCGCTCGGTGAACAGCTCTATCGCCTCGTAGCTTGCTAGTTCCTGGACCGAAGCGCGGCTTGCCCCGTTCTCGGGCAGGCCGAGCGGGGGGACGGGAAAGATGTATTCGGCGCGCACATGCAGTGCTTCCCTGCTCGTCACCAAGAGCTTCATCTTGGGACAATCCCCCAGAAGCTGCACCACAAGATTGGCGGCGTCCCTGACCTGCTCGAAGTTGTCGAGGAGCAGCAGCATAGTCTTGCCGCCTAACTGCCTGCTCAATTCCTGTCGCAGCGGGCGCTCGCTGTTTTCCCGCAGGCCGATTGTTTGGGCGATGGCAGAGAGAACTGCCTCGGACTCCCGAACGGGGGCGAGGTCAACAAAGAACACGCCATCTACGAAGTGGTCGATGAGTTCAGCGCCCGCCTGGACTGCCAGTCGCGTCTTGCCGATGCCCCCCGGGCCGGTAAGGGTGAGCAGCCGGGCCGTACCTGACACCAGGCGATTTGAGATCTCACTCAGCTCGTCATCGCGACCGATGAGAGGCGTCGGCTGGGTCCGGAGATTGTTCGGTCGGAGGTCGAGCGACGAAAGTGGAGGGAAATCGGCGGGCAGGGGGGGATGGACAAGTTGAAAGATATGCTCGGGCCGGTTGAGATCCTTCAGCCGGTGGTCGCCCAGGTCCCGCAGGGAAGTCCCCTCGGGAAGCAGATCGACCAGCATGCTGGCGGCCGCCCCGGATAGGAGCACCTGCCCGCCATGGGCCGCGGACATCAAGCGGGCCGCCCGGTTGACGGCGGCGCCGTAGTAGTCGCCCGCCCGGGGCTGGGATTCCCCGACATGCAACCCCATTCGCACCCGCAGCGGGCCGGTCTCCTCCCACGGCTCATCCTGTATGGCCTGCTGGGCGGCCAAGCAGGCGTGGACCGCGTCGAGGGCGGAGCCGAACACCGCCATTAGGCCATCGCCGGTGGTTTTGACCACCTGCCCGTTCGCGCTTTCTACGGCGGCTCTCAGGATTGCATCGTGGCGGGCCATCGCGGGCTTCATCGTCTCCGGGAATTGCTCCCACAGACGCGTGCTGCCCTCAAGATCGGCAAACAGGAAGGTGAGGACCGTTTGTGATCGAGGTTCGAGATTTGCTGCCATTCTCCCTCACGTCGAGAAGACCAGACCGTGCGCTGGGCATTCAGCTCCGCCCTGAATCATCATCCGGCACGGAAAATTTGACCTGAGTTGAGCACATTAGTATGATTTATTGTTTGTGATGATTATAGCCTGTTTCCCGCTGGAGAGGCCGCAAGAGCGTCCTGTGGCCTTTTCTCTCGCGCCGGGGAAGCGTATTATGGGGGTGGGCGAGCCCATCACGCGAGGGCATCTGGAGGTGATGGCCTGCGCCGCAAAGCGGGCCTGCGGGCCGTGGGTCCGTGCAGGGCGGCTTTGCTAGCCGCCCACGAGCTGACGATCAGGCCTAACCCCCCCGGCCCCCTTCCCTCGCAGGGAAGGGGGAGACACAAGCCCGAAGAGCGCTCTCCCCGCTTCGGGGAGGGGCTCGGGGAGGGGTCATCCGCTGCCGGGCGCCATTTCCATCTCAATCAAGGGCCTCGCAGTCGCCGTGTTATGTTAAACTTGAACATATCGGGAGCGGTTCCCTTTGGCGCGCGACGGGGAGATGAGGCCGGCCGCTTCTCTCTTGTCTCTGGCCATGCGAGGACGTGGGGAGGGCGGGGGCGGCGGGCAGTCCCAAGCGCCCACAGGCACCCGGGCGAGGTCCTTCTCGTCGCCAAGGCGAGGGTGATCTCGATCACCCAATCACGGGCGGAGAGCCGGAGGGAGATGGGCGATGGCGGATAGACGGGACGGACGTATGGTGACCGGCGCAATCCTGATCGTACTCGGGATTGGGCTGCTCGCCCTGCAGTTCGTGCAGGGTTTTGGCGAGGCGGTGATCTTCTTTCTCATCGGGGGCCTGTTCGTGGCTGGATATCTGTACCGGCGGGCCTATGGCTTGCTGATTCCGGGGGGGATACTGCTGGGCCTCGGGCTGGGATCGGTCGGCGAAGGAGCGCTCTTCCAGGTTGCCGACTTCGAGGCGATCGGCCTGGGAATCGGGTTCATCTCCATCTATGTCATCGCCCTGGCGTATGAGGGTAGAACGCACTGGTGGCCGCTGATCCCCGGCGGGATTCTGGTAATCACCGGTTTGGCGACCGGGAATGCGGTCTTCCAGCGCCTGCTCGCCGTGGGATGGCCCCTGATCCTGGTGCTTATTGGGCTGCTCTTCTTGGCCGGCGCCTTCGGCCTGTTGGGCCGCAGGCGGGCGCCCGAAGAAGAACCCGAGGTGGAATAAGGGAGGCGGGAAATGCTCGAACGACGGGTGGAATATGGCCAGCCGCTGGAAGCGGGTGGGGTGTCGCTCATCCCGGAATCGCGCCTCATCGGCCACCACAATCGGCTGTTCGGAGTAGTGTGGAATCGCCCCAGCGCACTTCTGGTGCAAGGCGCCGACGGCATATACCGTCTGCCCATTCGTGATCTCACGCGCCTGATTCAGGTGGGGTTGCTGCTCCTGAGCGGCGTTATGCTGGCGGCGACGGCGTTCACGTTCTTACAGAATCGGAGGCGAACATGACGGAATCGGGGACAAAGGCCCTCGAAGCGTATGTGACGAGCGCGGAGGGCATGCGCGGAATAAGCGAGAAACTGATCGAAAAGGCTGGCGCACAGGCCGTGTTCAGCGAGCCCGTGACGCAGGGGGACTACACGGTGATCACCGCCGCTGAAGTGTTCACCGCGGTGGGTTCCGGGTATGGAGTTGGCCAAGGCTCAAATCAACTCGGCGAGGCGGACGACCCATCAGAGGGCGCAGAAACGGAAGGGACGACCGGCTCTGGAAGCGGCGGCGGCGGTGGCGGCGGTGGGGCGGTGAACGGGCGGCCCGTTGCCGTGATCATCGTCGGCCCTGGGGGTGTGCGGGTGGAGCCGGTGGTGGATGTGACCAAGATCGGGCTGGCCTTCCTGACGACCTTGGGGGCCATGGCGCTCACATTGGGCCGCATGAGGCGCCGCTGAGGTGGGGATGGAGGGCTGGCCTCCCGGTGGCGCGCCCTCATTTGGCCGTTCATGGGCGGGGGGCTCCTTTGTGAAGAGAGGGGGATGATCCCGTGAGCCTGCATCCCGTTCAACTGGGCTTGCGGCTGATCCTGGAAATGGCGGGGCTGGCGATCTTCGCATACTGGGGTTGGGCCCAGGGAATGGGTGTGCTGCGGTGGGTTTACGCGCTGGGCCTGATGTTGTTGGTTGCAGTGGTCTGGGGGGGCACGGCGATCCAGGATGATCCCACCCGCTCCGGCCGGGCTTATCTGCGCATACCAGGGGTCGCACGGCTCTTGATCGAGTTGGGGTACTTTGGCGTCGCAGCTTGGGTGCTGCTTGATACCGGACGCACGCGGCTGGCCGTCGCCATGGGAGCCGTTGTGGTCTTGCACTATTCGCTCTCATACGACCGTGTCGGCTGGCTGCTGCGACAATGACAGCTTTCCGCGCTCCCCGTCCACATCACTCACCGCCATCGGGGATCGGCGCGCGACGGCGCGCCCGAGGCTCCCGCTGCTCGTGCATTTTTCCCGGATGCACTGTTTTTCCCCACTCACATGGACTCCCGTGAATGATGCGCTTATAATGGTGGTTGTATTTGGACAAATAAGATCGACTCGAGAATGTTAAGGCGGAACATCGACGAGTGACCTGGACCCTGCCTGGGACCAATCGATGCGTTCTTCGCAGGGGCGATTGCCGCCGGCCTGCGCTGCCTCCCGGCAAGTATCCGGGTGGAGGATGGTTGAGCCAGATCGGGCGCGAGGCACCTCGTTAGTCAGCCGGCCGCACAAAGGAAGATCCGTCGCCGGGCGGCCGCGGATTGACTGCGGATCCCATTTGCTAGAATCGACTAGGAGAGAAGGCGTTGGAAAGCAGCCAGTTTTACGCAAAGATCAGGGAAAGAAATGAGGCCAGGGCGAAGGAGCGAGCGCAGTTCGTGAAGCATCGTGTGGCGGAAGTGGCGTCCATGAGCCCTGGGGAGATGGAGGGGTGCACCCACCTTCCGCAAATCAACGCGGTGGAGCCCAACTCGCTGGTGTGTGAGAAGTGCGTGACGCAGGGCGACACTTGGGTGACGTTGCGGTTGTGCATGATCTGCGGCAATGTTGGATGCTGCGACAATTCCAAGAATACCCACGCTCGCAAGCATTCCGAGGAGACCGGTCACCCGATCATCATGTCCTTTGAGCCAGGGGAGGATTGGCTGTGGTGCTATCCGGACGAAAGATCTTTCTGAGGACACCGTGTGCCTTATGGTCAGAATTGAGATGACGTTTGCGGGCCGGGTTTCCGGCGAGGGTCGCTCATCCCGGGGCAAGTGGAGCGTTTGTCGGCAGGACAGGCGTGCGGATCATGTTTAATTCGGACAACTACATGCCGGAATCCTTCGCTGAGAAGCTGACGGCAGCGCGCCAGAGCCATGCCATGCAAGGTGAACGCCGCGTCGTGACCATGCTCTTCTGCGATGTGAAGGGTTCGACCCGCATGGCGGAGCAGTTGGATCCAGAGGAATGGGCCGAGATCATGCATGAGGCATTCCAGTATCTCGTGCGTCCGGTCTACCGCTATGAGGGAACGGTCGCCCGCTTGATGGGCGACGCGTTGTTGGCTTTTTTTGGCGCACCCATCGCCCATGAGAACGACCCGGAGCGCGCTGTGCGGGCTGGGTTGGATATCCTCCGGCAAGTGAAGCCCTATTGTGATGAAATCCGGGGCGCCTATGGCATGGACTTCAATGTGCGCATCGGGATCAACACCGGCCCGGTGGTGGTAGGGGAAATCGGCAGCGACCTCGCCATGGAATACACCGCCATGGGGGATGCGGCCAACCTGGCGGCGCGCATGGAGCAAACCGCGATACCCGGGAGCGTCCAGATTTCGGAACACACCCACAAGCTGGTTGCCCCCTTGTTCGAGTTCGAGCCCCTGGGCGAAATCGCGGTGAAGGGGAAAGGCCAGCCGGTGCGCGCCTTCCGCGTGTTACGGCGCAAGCAGTCCCCCGGACGAACCCGCGGGCTTGCGGGGTTGGAATCCCCTCTGGTCGGGCGGGGGAAGGAGATGGGGGTGCTGCGTGCAGCGCTGGCCGATCTGGACGCTGGCCGGGGGGGAATCGTCTGCTTGATTGGGGAGGCCGGGCTCGGGAAGAGCCGCTTGATCGAGGAGGCCAAACGCGACGGGCTGGCCGGGGGCGTGCATGGAAGGCCATGGATCACCGGGCGCGGCATATCCTACGATATGGGCCGCCCGTACGCCGTGACGCAGCAATTGCTTCGGGATCTGACCGGTGTGTTGGAAGGAGACAGTGAGGCGGCGGCGCGAGCCAAGATCGAGCGCGCGTTGGAGCCGGTCGCCAGTGAAGATCGAGGGGACGTGGCTGCCGCCATCGAGATGCTGCTGGGGGTGGGGGAGCAGAGCGAATTGACGATACTGGAGGGCGAGGCGCTGAAGCGGAAGCTCCTTGCCGCAGTGGAGAAAGCCGTGGCGGCCGTCGCCGGAAAGGGCGGCCTGACACTGGTCCTGGATGATCTGCATTGGGCGGACGACGCCTCCGTCGAGATGGTGCTGCACCTCTTCCGGCTGGCCAACCGTTCCCCGGTGCTGTTCCTGTGCGCATTCCGGCCGCACCGACACTCCGCGGGGTGGCGGGTGAAATTGGGAGCTGAAACCGACTATCCGCATCGATATCAGGAGGTCCAGTTGGCTCCGCTCACTACAGAGGACAGCGACCATCTGGTGAGCAGCCTGCTGGAGATCGCTGACCTGCCGGCTTCCGTGCGGGAGATCATTCTGCGAAAGGCGGAGGGCAATCCTTTCTTTGTGGAGGAGGTCATCCGGACCTTGATGGAAGAGGAAGTCCTGGTCCGCAGCCAGGATGGGGCACATTGGGTGGCGGCGAGACCCATCGAAGAGATTGTGATCCCCGACAATTTGCAGGCGCTGCTGGTGTCGCGCATCGACCGGTTGGCCGAGGAAGTGCGAAGCACTCTGCAGTATGCGGCGGTGATCGGGCGCAGCTTCCACCTCCAGGTCTTGGAGTTGGTCACCCAGATGCATGATCAGTTGGACGAGCACCTGAACGTGCTCCAGCGGGTGGAGCTAATCCGCGAGGTGGCGCGCCTACCGGAGGTCGAATACGTCTTCCGCCACGAACTCACACGAGACGCGGCCTACAAGACCATTCTGCGGCGCCAGCGGCGCCAATTCCACCGCCAGGTGGGGGAGGCCTTGGAGCGCCTATATCCCACCCGGCTGGAGGAGTTTGCCTCTCGGCTCGCCCACCATTTCGATCAGGCAGGGGATGATGAGAAGGCGCTCCGTTACTCGCGCCTCGCAGGGGACGCCGCCGCCAGACTATACGCCAACGTGGAGGCCATCGAACATTATTCAAAAGCCATTCAACTGGCCAGAAAACAGGGGGCACCCCGAGATGGGCTGCGTCACTTGTATCTCAGCCGCGGGCGGGCATACGAAGTCAGCGGCCGGTATGACGAGGCCCTGGAGAACTACCAGGAGCTGGAGGTGATAGGACGCCAGGCGGCGGATACGCGTCTGGAGCTGGCAGCCTTGATCCCGCAGGTGACGATTCTTGCCATTCCCACGGCGCGCATGGACCACGCACGCGCCCAGGAGCTTGCCGAGAGAGCGCTGAGGCTCGCAGAGGAATCGGGCGATCCACGAGGGCAATCCAAGGCGCTGTGGAACATGCTCTTGCTGGCGCGCTTCGGCGGGGACAGCGAGAAGGCGCGCGCGGCCGGAGAGCGGGCGCTTGAGATCGCGGAGGAAAACAACTTGCCGGAGGAGACCGCCTATGCGGCCCAGGACCTGGCGCTGGTCTACATGGGCTTTGGCGAGCTCGAGAAGACGCTAACCCTGTTGGACCAGGCCGCGCAGATTTGGCGTGAGCTGGGCAATCTCCCCATGCTAGCGGACGGCCTGGGGGGATCCGCCTTCGCGCTGCTTGAGCGCGGGGAGTATGACCGGGCCATGCAGAACGCGGAGGAGGCCGCCGCCGTTTCCGAATCCATCGATAACCGATGG
This sequence comes from uncultured Anaerolineaceae bacterium, assembly GCA_964388955.1. Taxonomy (GTDB): domain Bacteria; phylum Chloroflexota; class Anaerolineae; order Anaerolineales; family E44-bin32; genus CAYMCO01. The sequence continues at coordinate 28,235 of CAYMCO010000024.1, forward strand.
GGCTTGGGTTACAGCCGCATGGTGCTTTCGTTCGTGCAGCTCGAAAGAGGCCAAATCTCCAAAGCGATACGAGTCATGCGAGAGGCCGAGGAGATTGGGAATCGCGGCAATTTCATCGCCACCTCCGCCATCGTCCCCGCCGTCCTGGCATGGATATACGCCAGTTTCGGGGATGTGGAGGCTGGCTTTCCCCTGATAGAGCGGGCCAGCGATGCAGCCAGCCGGGTGGAGACCTACCAGGCTCGAGTCCTGATGTTTAAATCCTGGCTGTATCTCAAGGCCGGCAAGCAGGATGCGGCAATAGAGCTCATGCGCCGGGCGCATGAGACGCTGGAGGAAGGCCACCGAGATCCCTACTTCGGGGCCTTGATGCTCTACTTTCAAACCGCGGTGATGCTCGGCGCCGGTGAAGTGCGGCAGGCGCTGGCCGTGGCCCAGGAGAACCTGCGTTACATGGAAGGAGGGGGCCTCCGGCTTCTCAAGCCGGATCTGTTGGCGCTGCAAAGCAAAGCCCAGAGAGAATTGGGAATGTCGCAAGCGGCGTGGGATTCCCTGGTTGCCGGACTTGAGCTGGCAGAGAAGATCGATGCGAAGCGCGCCATGATGCAGGTCCTCCCCCCTCTATTGGAAATGTCACGCCAGTTCGGAGATCAAACCCAAACCGCGCACATTAAGCGGAAGGCGTCGGAGCTCGTGGACTATCTGCTGGAGAATATCGACGAGCCGGACCTGCGTGTGTCCTTTCTCGGCCTGCCGGAAGTGAAATTGATGCGTGGCACCCTGGAAGTCAACGCCGAATAGAAAGTCGGAGAAGAAGGAGCAGATCCCTTGGCCAAGCCAATCATATTGACCCTCGACGATGAACCACAGGTCCTGAACGCCATTGGGCGGGATCTGCGGGCGCATTACGGAGGAGACTACCGAATTCTCAAAGCCGAATCGGGTGCGGAGGCGCTGGACGCGGTGCAGGAGATCAAGCGGCGCGGCGACGCGATCGCAATCTTCCTTGTGGACCAGCGTATGCCCGAGATGAGCGGCACGGAATTTCTCGAGCAGGCGCGCGAACTTTTCCCACAAGCGCGCAAGGTGCTGCTCACCGCGTATGCGGATACCGAGGCCGCCATCACCAGCATCAACACCATCGGGCTCGACCACTATCTGATGAAGCCGTGGCACCCGCCGGAGCAGAATCTATACCCTATCTTGGATGACCTGCTGGGGGATTGGGCAGCCACGGTCGTGATGCCATACAAGGGGATCCGGGTTGTTGGGACGCGCTGGTCCGCCAGCAGCCACCGGGTGAAGGATTTCCTGGCCCGCAACCAGGTGCCCTATCAGTGGTACGACCTGGAGAAGAACCAGGAAGGGCGAACGATGGCCGAGGGGGTGAAAGACGCGGGGCATCGCCTTCCGCTGGTGTTCTTCCCGGATGGGGAGACATTGACCGATCCCGACAACCGCACCCTGGCGGAGACGGCCGGCTTGACCGTCGAAGCCAAGCAGCCCTTTTATGACCTGATCATCGTCGGCGGCGGGCCCGCCGGGTTGGCCGCAGCCGTCTACGGTTCCTCGGAGGGGCTGCGCACCGTGATGGTTGAGAAGGAAGGGATAGGGGGCCAGGCGGGAACCAGCGCCCGGATCGAGAACTACCTGGGCTTCCCCAAGGGTCTGAGCGGCGCCGACCTGGCCCGGCGGGCGGCCACCCAGGCCAAGCGATTGGGGGCCGAGATCCTGACCGCGCAGGAGGTCGTGTCCATCCGGGCAAATGACCCGTATCGGCTGGCCATGCTGGAGGATGGCACCGAGCTGAGTTGTCACGCCATGCTGATCACATCCGGAGTGGAAGTGCGGCGGCTCAAAGCTCCCGGGGTGGAGGAACTCACCGGGGCCGGCGTCTATTACGGAGCAGCGGTCACCGAGGCCGCCAGCTACCGGGGGGAGCGCGTATTTGTGGTGGGCGGCGCCAATTCGGCGGGGCAGGGCGCGGTCTTTCTCTCCCAGTTCGCCGAGCAGGTGATCATGCTGGTGCGCGGCAGCTCATTGACCACGAGCATGTCCCAATACCTGATCGATCAGATTGAGGCTACTGACAGTATCGAGGTGATGACGAACACCGTGGTGGAAGAAGCCCTCGGCGGCGATCGTCGTCTCGAATCCGTTCGTGTGTACCTCAAGGAGAAGGATGAGCGGAAGGAACTGGCCGGCAGGGGGATGTTCATCTTCATCGGAGCGGTCCCGCGCACCGAGTTCATCCAAGATGTGATCGCCTGCGATCCGGCAGGATTCATCCTCACCGGGCCCGACCTGATGGAGAATGGCAAGCGGCCCAAGGGTTGGACTTCCCAGCGCGACCCCTATCTGCTGGAGACCAGCCTGCCAGGGGTGTTTGCGGCCGGGGACGTGCGCCACGGCTCCGTAAAGCGGGTAGCGACAGCGATTGGAGAGGGATCTGCCTGCCTGCAGTCCATCCACCGCTACCTGGCGACTGTCTAATGCTGTCTATGCTCGATTGATAGAGGATTCCCATCATCCAGAGGAGGGCGGGGGATGGCCCGCGTGTGCGGGTGACGAGCGGATGGTTTCGATGGGGCAATAGGCGACGTGTCTTGAACCGCTGGTTCTGAATACCAAGGAGGCTACAAATGGGACGGCCAACGCACTTCGAAATCCTGGCGGAGGATCCGGAGGAAGCGCGCCAGTTCTACACGCAGGTCTTCGGCTGGGAAGCGGAGGACTGGGGTGGTGAGGAGGCATACTGGTTGCTGTCCACCGGCGAGGAGGGCACCCCCGGGATCAATGGCGCCATCATGGGGCGCCACTTCGATCAGGTGGTGATCAACACCATTGAGATCGAGTCCCTGGAGGACACGATGGAGAAGGTCACGCGCGCCGGCGGGAAGGTGGTCAACGAGCCGAATGAAATCCCGGGGGTGGGAACGCATGTGTACTGCGAGGACCCCGAAGGCAACATGTTTGGCATACTCCAGCCGGCCCCGGAGATGGGATAGATCCGACCCGGTCCGCCTGGCACAGATCATCCAGCGGCGCAAAAGGGTGTTGGGGTCGCCGGGTTAGGAGCCGGCATGGGGCGGGGACATCACTCTGACGAATCAGACGGGGTCCGATCTGATATCCCCCGCCACCCTCGCACGGCCCTTTCCGGACTTGCCGGTGGAACTGTAAGCGACCCAACGGTCGTTGGAAGAAAGCTTGCGGTCGATCGAAGATGAGATCCTGGACCGGGTGGCGGACACGCACCCGGGCGAAGAATCGGCCTCTGAACATCTGGGCGGGAATGACCTGTCTCGCGTTCGACCCCGGGCTTTGGCCCGTGAACATGAAGAGACGAGTCGGGGTAAGAATGGCTCGCCCAAGGATGTCCATCAAGGGTAGGTAAATGGAAGGATTCCTCAGAAACGTCCCCCTGTTCGCCGATCTCCCCAAGGCCGATTTGGCGCGCCTTGCCGAATCCGTGGAGGAGATCAAGCTGGAGAGGGGGCAGGTGCTGTTCGAGCAAGGTGACGCCGGAAAACGGGCCTACGTCATCCGGGAAGGGGAGCTGGAAATCCTGAAGGAGGCGGAGGGTCGGGAGGTGCTGCTGGCGGTGCGCAAGCCGGGGGAGGTGATCGGCGAAATGTCCCTGCTGCATGAGGCGCCTCGCTCCGCCACCGTGCGCGCCAAAGGGCCGGCGCGGTTGTTTGCCATCCGCTTTGATGACTTCGAGAAGCTGCTGGACAACAGCCCCTCCGCCGCCCGAGCGATGCTGCACACCATTACGGCGCGCTTGAAGTCCACCGAGAAGATGCTGCGCCAAAGCGAGAAGATCGCCCAACTGGGCACACTTACGGCCGGCGTCGCCCACGAACTGAACAACCCGGCCGCGGCGGTGCAGCGAGGCGCGGAGCACGTGAAGACGGCGCTCTCGGAGTTTCAGGAGGCGAATCAGAGCCTGGCGGCCCTCGATCTGAGCCCCGCGCAGCGGGAGCAAATCCGGGAATTGGGGGCCGAAGTGCGTGAGCGCTCCAAGAAACCGTCGCATATGGATGCCCTCACTCGCGGCGATCGGGAAGCGGAGATGGAGGAATTCCTGGAGGGGGCTGGGATTGAACGCGCCTGGGAGCTCGCCCCGGCCTTTGTCAATGTGGGTCTTGCAGCGGATGAGATGGGTTCGCTCGCGGAGACCTTCAGCGCGGGGCAGTTCGAGCGCGTCGCCCAGTGGGTCAGCGCCACGTACGCCGTATACAATCTGCTGGAAGAGGTCGAGCAGGGCGCCAAGCAGATATCCCAGATCGTGAAAGCGCTCAAGACCTACGCCTACCTGGATCAGGCGCCGGTGCAGCTCATCGACGTCCATGAGGGATTGGACAACACGCTGATTCTGCTGCGCAGCAAGCTCAAGAAGGGCATCACGGTAAAGCGTGCCTACGATGAGGGCATTCCGCGCATCGAGGCCTACGGGTCGGAATTGAACCAGGTGTGGACCAATCTGCTGGATAACGCGATCGACGCCTTGGAGGGGGAGGGTGAGATCGAAATTCGGACGCGCCGGCAAGGGAGCTGGGTGGTCGTCGAGATCGAGGATAACGGCCCCGGGATACCCGAGGAGATCCAAGGCCGGATCTTCGATCCCTTCTTCACCACCAAGGGTCCGGGGAAGGGCACCGGTCTGGGCCTGGACATCAGCTACAATATCATAGTCCAGCGCCACCATGGTGACATTCGCCTGACCTCCCGGCCCGGCAGGACGTGCTTCGAGGTGTGGCTGCCGGTGGATTTGAAGGCGGTGGAATCCGGTAAGGTGGCGGTTCCGGGCATGGAGCCCATGGGAGACGAAGAGAAGCTGGGGGTGCTGCGGACGGCCCACACCATCGCGGTGGTCGGCATCTCGACGCGCGAGGATCGTCCGGCGCATTACGTTCCTGCCTACCTGCAGGCGCATGGCTATCACATCATCCCCATTCATCCGAGCGCTGGAACCGTATTGGGGGAAGAGGCTGTGCCGTCTCTGGAACAAGTGAAGGATCCGGTGGACGTGGTTCTGCTTTTCAAGCGCTCCCAGGATGTGCCCCCCTATATCGACCAGGCGATCGCGATCGGCGCAGATGTGATCTGGATGCAGGAGGGAATTGTGAATGAAGGAGCCGCGGCGAAGGCGCGCCAGGCGGGCCTGACGGTCATCATGGATTCCTGCATGCGCATTGAGCATCAACGCCTGATCGCCAGCGCTTCCCGGGAGACACCTCCGATGGCTGGCACCTCCCAGGACTGAGGGCGGGGGATGTTCTGGCGCCTGCTGTTTGCTCATTTCCTCGCGGATTACCCGCTGCAACCCGATTGGTTGGTGGCGCGCAAGGCCAACGTCTGGGCCGTGGGGCTGCACGTCTCCATCCACGGTGTCACCTCCCTTATTCTGTTGGGGGTGGGGCTCAGCCGGGTTTGGCTCCCGCTGCTCGTCTTGGTTGGGATACATTTCGGCATGGACTGGTTCCGGATCCACGTGACCTCCTTTTGGGGGAAGCGCAAGAAGGTGGCGTACGTCGTTGATCAAATCCTGCATGTGGTCGTGATCGGTCTCATCGCCACCTGGGCCGCGCGCCGGGTGGGGTCTGAGGCGCCCTTTGCTATCGAGCGTTGGCCGATTTACGCGACCGGCTTGCTGCTGGCGACCTACGTATGGTTCATTTCCGAGCGCATCTTCAACGCCCAGGACACCCGCTATGTGGCGCTGCTGAACGCGCAACTCTGGCCGCGCATGCTGGTGCGCGGCACACTCTTCGCACTGCTCTTGGTGGCAGGCACACTCTTCAAGCCCGAGGCGAGAGCCATCGCTCTGGGCGTGCCTTATCGGTCGGAGGATTTCGGTCGCAAGACGCTCATGACCGATCTTGCCGTGAGCGCGGTGACCGCACTGGTGGTGCTGCTCATCGTTCCATAGCGGCCAATCTGGTGGTGTGCCGTGAAATCTGCGCTTTGCGCAGTGCGCTTCCAGCCGTCAGCCTCCAGCACTGGGCATTCGACTCTCCAGCAATAACGCGAAATTCAGCTTCGCCGCTCGCCTGCGCATGCGCCAAGAGCGGAGCGCGTATTCCCACTGCAGGCTATGCCTTGGCCGTGAACTTTCGCGAGTGACCAGCGAAACTGCGCGCAAGTCCGACTGCCCGATCCACGCCGAGATGTTGTTGGTATCCCATTTCCGGGGAGCATTGATCGGATGCATGCCACTGGGCGCACATCTGGATACACCTCGTGGTTTCACCACTCGGCACTCGATATGCGCCTCTGCTTGTCAGCAGGCCTGGAAAAGACGCATCTCGAGTAGCGCCGACCTCCGGCGAGGCGCGTATCGAGAGGTGCGGCTTGGAATCGAAATCATCGCTCATGGTAGTTGAAGATGGAGTCGAGGGGAAGGTTGCCCCCAAGGATGAAATACAACCAAGGGCTCTGTCGATTTGCCTACTGGCCTTTTTGTGCTATCCTGTCGTTAGGCTGGAGCAAAATCTATTATGCAGAATCAAAACCGTACGAGCCAGCTCCGGGCGCATCGCAGGAGGCGGCAAGAGCGACGGGATGGATCCGACCTTGGTGTCGCCACATCCTGAACGAAACTGCGGGGGAGCGGGACATCACACGCGTGGACGAATACAAGGCCCCGGGCGAGGGGCGTTACTTCATCAAGAGCGTGGAGGCCGCGCTGAGGGTGGCCGAAAGCTTTCTGCGTGTGGAGGAGCCGAGGCTCGAGTTGAGCGAGATCAGCCGGATGACGGGCTACAACGTCAACCGCGTCTTCCGGGTGCTGAGCACGCTCGCCGATCTGGGGTATATCTGGAAGCACGAAGACGGGACGGGCTATAGCTTGGGGGCGGGCTTTCTCGCGCTGGGCGAGCGGGTGCGCGGCTGGGCCGACCTGCAGGATCTGGGTCAGCCGTATCTCACCGAGATGGTGGAGGCGACTCAGGATGCGGCGCATGTTTACTCCTTGCTTGGGAAAGAGCTGGTATGCGTCGAGCGCCGGGTGGGGAGCTATATGGTCCAGGCGGCCGGCCCCGTTGGGGAGCGCATTCCCCTGCACATCGGCCCCGCCAAGATCGCGCTCGCGGCCATGCCCGCAAACGAGATCGTTTCCTATCTCTCCAGCGTGCGCTTGGAACCCTTCACGGAGAACACCGTCACCGATCGGCATGCGCTGGAGGCGCAGTTGGCGCAAATGAAATCCCAGGGCTATTGGGTGGATCATGAGGAGTTCGAAATCGGCTGTCACGCAGTGGCGTCCGCCGTGTGTGACCACCGCGGCCAGCCGATCGGCGCTTTTGTCCTCGCCATCCCCAGTGCGCGGTATTCGACGGAGCGAGAGGAGCGAGCGGTCCGGTTGACTTTGAGTGCGGCGGAGATGCTGTCCCGCCAGTTCGGATTCCGGGGCTGAGTATGGGATGCCCGGGGGGTCCAAAGGAGAGTCGGAGAAAGGACGCCTTGAACATATGACGACGTTCCATGAACCGGAGGTCCGGGGCAGCAGATCCGGGGCCTTCCGGGGAGGCCAGTCATCGAGGAGCTTTTCACTGAGAGAGGACAAACCAAATGGCGAAAATGGTGAATTCGTGGAACGAGTGGGATCCCTTGAAGCGGGTGATCGTCGGGACGGCAACGGGCACGCAGTTGCCGGCGCCCGAGCCCGCCTGGCAGTATCATGCCCCCAAGGCGGGCCTGCCGTTGGGTACGTGGGGGATGTTTCCCCAAGATATGGTGGATGTGGCCAATGAGAAGATCGATGCTTTCTGCAAGCTGATGGAAGGCAGAGGCATCACCGTCGATCGCATCAAACCGCATCCGGTGATGTTGGAGCCGCGCGCCGTCTCGACTCCCGATTGGACCCAGTTGAATATGCGCGGAACATCCAATCCCAGGGACCTGTTCCTGGTGGCTGGCAACGAGATCATGGAGGCGCCGGGCACCAAGCGGTCTCGCTACTACGAATACCTCAATCTGCGCCCCATATTCGAACGCTACTTTAAGGAGGAACCCGAATTCCTTTGGACCTCAGCCCCGCGGCCTCGCTTGACGGACGATTCATATGTCCCAAACTACTATTACCTCTTCGACCATGTGTGGAGCGACGAGGAGAGACAGCGGCGGTTGCACAACTGGGAATTTCAGCTGACCGAGAAGGAGCCGCTTTGGGACGCGGCCGACGCGATGCGTTTTGGGAAAGACATCTTCTGGCAGCGCTCGTCGGTGACCAATCGGGGCGGCATGGACTGGGTGAAGCGCTATTTTGAGCCCAAGGGCCTGCGCATTCATCCGGTGACCTTCGATGAGCACGAGCACCCATGGCACATCGATGTCAATCTGGTGCCAATCCGCCCGGGCCTGGCGATGTACAATCCCGACTGGCCGCCGGTGGACGAAGGGATATGGGAGCTTTTCAGGATCAATGACTGGGAGCTGGTCCCGGCGGCAAGACCCAGCCACTACTATGACCACCCGATCACCCAATTGGGAGGGGAGTATGAAGGCCCCTCATGGATCTCGATGAACACTTTCGCCCTTGAGCCGAACACGGTTTGTGTGGAGGCGCACGAGCCGGAGTATATCGAGCAGCTTACGAAGCTGGGCGTGGATGTGATCCCGGTGGACTATGCGGATGTGGCGCCCTTCGGCGGGGAACTGCACTGCACCACCCTCGACGTCAATCGCGATGGGGGGCTGCAGGACTATTTCCCGAAGCAGGTGCCCGGATTCTAGGCACGCTGGCTGGGCAAGCCGGGGGGGGTCGGTTCGATCACGCCAGTGGCCGGGTGGGCCGGAGGAGCGCAGCCCCCGCTCCCGCCGGCGGCCGAGCCGGCGGATCAGCCAGCATGGCCGGCGCGCGCTTGCTCTCCGGATGAGGATACGCATGGCCCGGGGGTGATCTGCGGGTCAACCGGCCGCCCGCAGGGAGATGGCCTGGGGGCGTGGCCGGGAGGCTTGGAATGTTCCGATGTGGGAGTGAGGGATGCCGATGGCTGAAATGATTCTTCCCCAGGCCTCGCAGCTTGGGATCGTATTGATCGATACCCAGCCCGTCTTCTGGGAGTACGCATATGGCTCGGATGCCGTCGGAATGGAGCCGGTCATGGTTCGGCTGGAGCACCTGCTGATGCTCAGCGGGTGGCTGGATCTGCCGCTGCTGGCGACCTTCGAACATCCGGTTTCTGAAAAGGGCGAGCTTCCTCCCCGGTTGGAGAAGTGGTTCCCTGCAGGCGGCGTGCGGCACACGAAACGTACCTACGACCTCACCCGGGAGGGGGAGATTCGGTCCGCCCTCGAAGGCATGGGCGTGGCACAGCTGGCGGTGGCTGGTGCGGAGACCGATGTGTGTGTGCTGCAGTCTGTGTTGGGGCTCCTGGAATTGGGCTACCAGGTGTTCCTGCTGGAAGACTGCCTTTTTACCACCGAGGCCCATCCCGGTCCCGCCCTGCGGCGGATGTACAGCCAGGGGGCCGTCCCCAGCACCTTCAAGTCCCTGGCCTACGAACTCTGCGTGAGCGTGGATCACACCCCGTGGTTGGATACCTGGGTGGATGCGGGTCGCGAGGGATCGCGACCGCTTCCAGATGCGTTTGGGGTGATCGAAGAATTCCCCGAGTGGCATCCGAAAGTCTGACCGCCTCCATTCACGAGTCGGGGGCAAGCGGGCATCGCCCAATCCCCGACCCCTCTCTGCTGGCAGGCTCGGCAAACCGGAGCCACTCGAGGCATCATTCGCGCGGCTCTGTCTCCGTTCGGCCCAACCCCGGGCCAGCTCGAGATGCCTGAAAGAAACTTGCATATCCGCCTTTCTTGTTGTAGGCTGGCGTTTGGTACCATCATTTCGGGTTGGAGCAGGTCAAACGAGTCTTGCGCGCCGAATACGGGGGGATGGAGCGTGAGCGGAAGGATGTCTGGGGACAGGACATTGCCAAAGGGGGGCGATTGCCGGACTCACGCTATTTCATCGAGAGTGTGATCGCCGCACTGAGGGTGGCGGAGAGCTTCCAGGAGTCCGACGCGGGTGACCTGGGAGTGACGCAGATCAGCCAACGTACGGGCCTGGCAAAGGACCGTGTCTTTCGCGTTCTCACTACGCTGGACCACCTTGGGTATGTTCAGCAGGATCCGGCCTCGAGGCGCTATCGCCTCGGCCCCGGCTTCTTGATCCTGGGGGAAGCCTATCGCAGACGGCTGGATCTGCGAACATCGGCCATCCCGATTCTGAATGCATTGGCGCAGGGGAGCGGCGATACGGCCTACCTGTTTATCCTTGCCGGGGAGAAGGCTTTGTGCGTTGATGTCAGCGTCGGTGACCATATTGTGCAGGCCACTTCCACCGCAGGTGAACTCATCCCATTGCACATTGGCGCTGCCCCCAAGGTGTTGCTGGCTTTCATGCCGGAAGAGCAGCGCTCCGCTTTCTTGGCGCGAGCTGATTTGGGGCGTTACACAGAAGTGACGATTGTGGATGAGGGAGAGCTGACGGCTGAACTCCAACGCATTCGCGGGCAGGGATACTGCCTTGCGGCAGACGATTATGAGGTAGGGGCATTCGCCGTCGGCGCGCCGGTCTGGGATCATCGGGGGCAGGCCGTGGCCGCCATCAGCACGGCTACCCCATTGGCACGCGACAGCGAGGCACGCCGGCGGGAGCTGGTGGAGCTGGTAGTGGCGGCGGCTCAACAGCTCTCGAGAGAACTGGGAGCCGCGGGAACCGAACAGCCTAAGAGCTGAACACACGCGGTGAAGGGCAAGAGGCTTAGGGCTGTATTCGTGTAGAACTGGATGTGCCCCAGCTTTGGCACAACATCCGTGCATGACGGAGGAGGGTCAATGGGCAGGGATCAAGAGAAAGCGCTGCTGGCGGCGGTAAGGGAACGGTTGAATCCCCCCACGCGGGAGGAGCTGGATGCGATCACCGCCAAATGGCTGTTCGGAGAGAACGCGGAGAAAATGATGGAGCATGCTCCCTGGAGCTTCGTGCTCCTGAAACTGATGTGGAAAGAAGGGGAAGAACCATGGGAAAGCTAGCAGAGGGCTTCCTTGTGCCGGACAAAGATGTCTTGCTCGTGGCGGTGAGCGCTGGCCGACGATCACCATGTGATCCGGCGCATCCAGGCGGAGCCATGCCGTGAATGAGCGAATGACGAGCTATGAAAGGGTCGAGAAAGCCTGGAACCTGGAAGAATCCGACCGGGTTCCGGTGGCGCCGCTGGTGATCTACGTCCTGCCATACCAGGCTGGCCTCTCCTTTAAGCATTTCTTCGACGATCCGGAACGCATGGTCGATGCGGTCATCGACCAGATCGATTTGGTGGGGGACAACATCCATCCGTTGCTCACCGTCCACGACCATCACGCCATCCTGCCCAACACCGGCTGGGAGACCACCACTTTGCACTGGCGCTTCTGGGAGCATTTTCCGCCCGAAGGCAACATCCCCAGCTCCTATTTCGACCGGGTGATGTTTGATGACTATGAGGACATCAGGCGGCGCGGATTCGCCCAGGTTCTTTTCAACAAACAGTTGCATCACAGCGTGTTTGAGAAGGGCATCGACAAATGGCTGTACGACGGATTCGAATATCCCATTGATTTCTGGAAGGCCTGGCGCCGGTTCGTGGAACAGACGGGAAAGGCGCTCATGTTCGGCACCCGAGCCACCATCCCCTTTGACTACCTGATCTACTGGCGCACTTTCGAGGGCATTACACAGGACGTCGTCGAGCGCCCTGACGAGGTCAAGGATTTGTGCGAGATCATCGGCGAATACGAGATCGTGCGCGCCATGGCCAAGTGCATGCAGGCTGGCGCCGGGGAAGTGCCGGGCGCGGAGAACATCTTTCTGCAGATGGGTCTGTGCGGCATGCCGTACATCTCGCCGCGGGTGTTCGACGAATTCGTCTACCCGTACATGAAGAAACAGGCGGATATGGCTGTCAAGAGGGGCTTCAAGGTCCACTTCCACCTGGACGGAGATATGACCTTGGTGCTGGACCGACTCAGCCACATCGCCGATGGATTGCCCAAAGGGAGGATCCTGTTGGATTTCGAGAAGACGGACATGAAGAAGGCCAAACAGATCCTGGGTGACAAGGTGTGCATTTACGGCAACGTGCCCGCAGCCAAGATGGTCTATGGCACGCCGGAGGAAGTCGACGAATACTGTCGGGATCTCATCCAGGATTGCGCGCCAGGGGGCGGCTTCATCTTGGGGACCGAATGTGAGGTGCCTTGGGACGCCAAGCCGGAGAACGTGCGCGCCATGATCGCGGCTGCGGAGAAGTACGGGCGCTACTAGCGCTGTGATCCGCCCGAAAGCGCCTGGCGGCGGGTGCATCCGGTCATCTGTTGCATGGGCATTGGCCTCGTATCTCAGAGGCTGTGCCCTGGGGCGGAGAGACGAAGTTGAGTTAGCATCCGTGCGGCCTGGCAGCGGTCTACTTGAACGGATGAATCGGCATTCGGTTTGCGGCCCCGCGGGATGGGCGGGATTTGGCCCCCCGCCCCCGAACGGACCTCTTCCCCTCCCCCAGCGTCCGGAGGACCGGGGAAAACGGCCCCAGGGGCGCTGGGGAAGGGGGCCATCGAGGCCGATCCCTGCACATCCGAGATCTCAGGTTCGGCAATTTGCACGGCTGGTTTTACCCTACTTCATAGAATATTATCTTTGACACTTGCAAATATCGGCCATCGCGTGTAGTCTTTTTCCAATCGGGGGAACGTCGTTTTGGTATTCAAAACGACTGCGGGCGAGTCTTTCTGATCCATTGCGAAGATGACAATCTGGGTGCGGGGCCGGCATCGGGGTTTGCTTGCGCCCATCCTCATTCATGCCCCGGGGGCAGGGGAGTCAACATTGTCCGAGAGTCGATACACCATTCAGAGCCTCGACGCGGCGTTGGACGTGATTGAAAGTTTCCTGGTCGGAAACGGCGGGCCGCGCGGGGTGACCGAAATCAGCCGAGAGACGGGGTTGAACAAGAGCCGTGTGTTCCGGATCTTGGACACTCTGGCGGGGCGCGGTTATATCACTCAGGATCCGCTGTCGCTGAAGTATAGCCTCGGGCCTGGTTGCCTGCGCATCGCGGAGGGCTACCGCCAGGGGCTCGACTTGAGTCGGTTGAGCCGGCCGATCCTGCTCGAGCTGGCGGAGGAGAGCGGGGATGCGGCCCACTTGTTGGTCCTGTTCGCGGACCAGGCCGTCACTCTGGATATCCAACGAGGCAGGAACTTCCTGCAGGCGTCCGAGTCTGTAGGCCAGGCCTTTCCCCTCTATATCGGCTGTGCGCCCAAGATCTTGCTCGCCAATCTGCCCGAGGTGCAGCGCTCGCAAATTATTGACAATATGGATATCCAAATCCATACGAAGCACACCACTCCCAGCCGGGAGGCTTTGCGGCAAGAACTCGAGATCATCCGCCGGCAGGATTACTGGGTGGCGGATGATGACTATGAAGCGGGGATCTTCGCCGTGGGCGCGGCCGTCCGGGACCAGAGCGGCCGGGTGGTCGCCGGGATCAGCCTGACCACTCCCAACATACGTCACACACCGCAGCGGGAGCAGGAGAACACGCGCTTGGTGATCGAGGCCGCAGCCCGCCTGTCTGCGGCAATGGGTTTCCGGGGAGAATGGACGCCGGGGGCTTTCACCTCGGCGGCGGAGAATCCCACGTCGGGCGGCGACGATGGAGGTCTGGATCGGTGAGTCGAGGGGAATACCTGCTGCGCCGGCTGGGTCTCGGGGTGCTGGTAATCCTCGGTGTGTTGATGGTCACCTTCATTGTCTCCCAAGTGGTGCCTGGCGATCCTGCGCGGCTGTACCTCGGGCCGCGCGCAAGCCCGGAGCGTCTGGAGGAGGTGCGCCAGGAACTGGGGTTGAATGACCCCTTGCCGGTCCAATTTGCGCGCTACGTGGTCAGGACCTTCCACGGTGAACTAGGGCTTTCCTTCCGCACCAAGAGGCCCATTCTGGAGGACATCAAGATCCGTCTGCCCGCTACCATGGAATTGGTGATTGCCTCCATGCTCTTGGCGTTGGTCGTCGGCGTGCCTGTAGGCGTTTTGGGCGCGGCGAGGCGGGGCAAGATCTTCGACCAACTCAGCCGGGTGGTCACGATCGGTGGGGTCTCGATTCCCTCCTTTTGGCTGGCGCTCTTGCTGCAGTTGGTCTTTTTCCTGTATCTGGGATGGCTTCCGCTGGGCGGGCGCGTGAGCCAGGATACGTTGCTCAACAACCCGATCCATGTGATCACGGGATTCTACTTGGTGGATACCGTGCTGGCCGGCAATTGGGCCGCACTCAAGGATGTCGTCCTCCATATGATCCTGCCGGTGGTGGTTCTGTCGACTTACCCCATCAGCCTCGCGGTGCGCATGACCCGAGCATCGATGATCGATGTGCTGTCCGAGACATATGTGACCGCGGCTCGGGCCGCCGGCCTCTCAGAGCGAGAGATCCTCTTCAGGCTGGCGTTGAAGAACGGCATTGTGCCCACCCTGACCATCATGGGCCTGCTCTTCGCCTATTCGATCACCGGGGCGGTGCTGGTCGAGATCGTCTTCACTTGGCCGGGCATGGGGAGCTATATGGCGGATGCGATCCTGAACAGCGATATCTACGTCCTCTTTGGGGTCACCTTGGTGATCACCCTGATCTACATCGTTGTCAACCTGACCGTCGACTTCATTCAGGCGACGCTGGATCCACGCGTGCGCCTGGGTGAGAAGGGCGAAGTCTGAGGATGACGACTGTCAGCATCCCCAAGCGGCTGATGGGGATCCTGCCCAGGGCGGAGGTCGAGCCCGGATCGACGGTCTGGTATTTCAAGCGCGATCGGATCGCGATGATCAGCCTGGCCGTGATCCTGATCATGGCCCTGCTGGCCGTCTTCGCGCCCGCGATCACACCCTATCCGGCGCAAGGCCGGGGCGAACCGAACATCATCGATAAGCTGCTGCCGCCGAGCCCGGCGCATATCTTCGGAACTGATCCATTGGGGCGGGATGTGCTGGCGCGCGTGCTCTTCGGCGCACGCACCTCGCTGCTGGCAGGGGTGGCGATTGTGGGCATCTCTGTGGTGGTCGGCACAGTCTTGGGGGCGCTGGCGGGCTTTTTCGGGGGCTGGGTGGACGAGGTCATCATGCGCATCACCGACATCTTCCTGGCCTTCCCGCCGCTGCTGCTGGCAATGACCGTGGCGGCTGTGCTCGATCCGAGCCTGTTCAACGCCATCCTGTCCATCACCCTGACCTGGTGGCCCTGGTACACACGCCTGGCGCGAGCCCAGGCGATCTCTGTGCGCGAGCGGGACTATGTCAAGGCGGCCCGCGGCATCGGTGTGAGCGATCCGACCATTATCCGCCGCCATATCCTGCCAAACATAATCACCCCCATCCTGGTCCAGGGCACCCTGGATCTGGGGGCGGCCATCCTGACCGTCAGCGCGCTCAGCTTCCTCGGATTGGGCGTGCCGCCTCCAACGGCGGACTGGGGTTCGATGGTGCGAGAAGGCCGCACGTACATCCAAAACGGACGCTGGTGGATCCCCACATTCCCGGGCTTGGCGCTGTTCGTGACCACCATGGCTTTCAACTTGCTGGGGGACGGCATTCAGGTGGTGACCAACCCGCGCGCCCGAGGGGAGACGCAGTGATGCCGGACCCTCTGCTTTCTGTAGAGGATCTGCGCGTCGTCTTCCCTACGCCCCATGGCGAGGTGCACGCGGTATCGGGAGTCAGCTTCGATGTCCCGCGCGGGGGAATCTTCGGCATCGTTGGTGAATCGGGCTGCGGCAAGACGGTCACCGGCCGGTCCATCCTGCGCATCGTCCCCCCTCCCGGCAGGATCGCCGCCGGCAGGATCGTCTTCAACGGGCACGATTTGCTGCAGGAAAGCGAGCACGGAATGCGCCAGATTCGCGGCCGACGGATCGCGATGGTGTTTCAGGATCCGGCGACTGCCCTGAATCCGCTGTTCACCATCGGGGCGCAGCTCGAGGCCATCATGAAGCGCCACAAGATCGCCTCGGGGAGCCAATTGAGAGACCGGGAGACGGAGATCCTGGCGGATCTGGGGCTTCCAGACCCTGCGGATCTGCTGAAGACTTATCCCCACCAGTTGTCCGGCGGAATGCAGCAGCGAGCGATGATCGCCATGGCGCTTTCCACGGAGCCCGACCTGATTATCGCGGATGAGCCCACCTCGGCCCTGGATGTGACCATTCAGTCCCAGATTCTGGAGCTGTTGGTGCGCCTCCGTGAGGAACGGGGCGTGACGATTATCATGATCACCCACGACCTCGGGGTCGTGGCGGAGACCTGCGATGAGGTGGCGGTGTTCTACTTGGGCAAGATCGCCGAGCAGGGCTCCGTGCGCGACATTTTCCACCGCACCAAGCACCCTTATACGGCGGGCTTGATGGCCGCGCTGCCGAATCCACAGCGCTGGGGGAAGGCGCTGATGGCCATCCCCGGGTCGGTGCCCACTGGCATTGATGTTCTGCCGGGCTGTGCCTTCGAGCCCCGCTGCGCCGAACGGATGGAGATCTGCTCCCAGGCGATGCCGCAGGAGGTTGAGGTGGAGACCCGGCACCGGGTGTCCTGCTATCTGTACACGCGGGAGCGGGCGCTGGAGGCGGGCGAGTGAGTGCGGGCAGGGAGGTACTGCTGGATATCCGCGGACTCACCATGGATTATGTCTCATCGAGCGGCCTGTTCGGCCGCGACGAGCGCCGGGTTCGAGTGTTGGAGGATCTGAACCTGCAGATCTACCGCGGTGAGACACTGGGGGTGGTGGGCGAATCCGGGTGCGGAAAGACCACCCTGGCCAACTGCGTGGCGCGTTTCGTCAAGCCCAGCGCGGGGCAGGTGATCTTCGATGGTCGTGACCTCCTGAGCCTGGACCATAGCAGCCTGCGCAGAGTGCGCAGCGAAATGCAGATGGTCTTCCAGAATCCCTTCAACTCGCTCAACCCGCGCATGGAAGTGGTGGATTTGGTGGCCGAGCCGCTGCGTACGCACACGGATCTGCGAGGCAAGAGCTTGAGAGGTCGGGTGCTGGAGCTGCTGCAGGAGGTAGGTCTGGGTGCGGAGCATATGGATCGCCATCCGCACGAGCTGAGCGGCGGGCAGGCACAGCGCGTGGCCCTCGCGCGCGCCCTGGCATTGAACCCCAGGCTTTTGCTGCTGGATGAGCCCACCTCTGCCCTCGACGTCTCTGTGCAGGCGCAGATCGTCAATCTGCTCGAATCTCTGCAGGCGGATCACGATCTAACCTATATGTTCATATCGCACGGGCTGGGTGTGGTGCAGCACATCAGCGATTGCATTGCGGTGCTCTACTTGGGGGAGGTGGTTGAACTCGCCCCCCGCGATCAGATCTTCCAGACGCCGAAGCATCCATACACGCAGGCTTTGTTTTCGGCGACGCCCATACCAGATCCCGACAGCGGCAAAGAGCGCATCGTCCTGGAGGGGAATGTTCCCAGCCCGGCGGATCCACCACCGGGGTGCCGTTTCCACACCCGGTGCCCGGAGGTGATGGATGTATGCCGGGAGGTGAAGCCCTGGGCGACGACGGTGGAAAAGGGGCATTGGGCGACCTGCCACCTGCTGGTTGGATAGGGGGGCGACACTGCTATCCATAGGGGAAGGGGCCGGGGGCCCGGATGCATGCATATCACTCTAACCCGCAATTAGGGGCTGGTGCCGGGGAGCCCGCCTGACACTGTCGCATCAGGGTGCCAGGGAAAACCGGCTGGCCCGGTCGCGCCGGGCCGAGTGCGCCGGCAGGCGAACGGCTGCCCCCGTCTCGGGGGCAGCCTAGAGACGATCTCTCCATGATCTATGGAAAGGAGGACCAAGGGAGGCAAGAACAACAATATGATGCAGATCCACGACGAAACCGAAGTTCAGGAGAAGATGGAAATGAAAGCAAAGCGGACACTCTTTATTGGTCTCAGTATGATCGTGACGGCGGCATTTCTGCTGGCGGCGTGCGGCGGAGCGACGCCCGTCCCGCCGGAGGTCGCGCCCGCCACGGCTGGGTCGGCGGAGACGGAGGCGGCTCCGCCACCGACCGAAGCGCCCGCGGCCGCGACGGAAGCCCCGCCGACGGAGAATGTGCTCACCTATATCTACCCGCGCATCATCAGCGAGTTGGATCCCAGCCTGGTGCTCTCCTCGGAAAACAACATCATGTGGAATGTCTGGGGCAACCTGACATTATGGGATCCGGACGAGGGCGTGGTGCCCTTTATTGCCGATTCGTGGGAATCCAACGGGGACGCGACGGTATGGACGTTCAAGCTGCACGAGGGGGTCAAATGCCATGACGGCAGCGATTTCACGGCCGAGGATGTGAAGTTCTCCTGGGAACGCACCATTGACGCCGGTGCGCTGGCGTATGTCTTCGCCATGGTGGATAGCGTGGAGGCGGTCGACCCGCTCACCGTCCAAGTCAACCTGAGCTACCCCTTCAAGATGGATGCCAACGCGGCCAACTCCTGGGGCCCTTACTTGATGTGCCGGAACGTGGCAGACAAGCCTCCCGAATGGTTCGGCGCGGGCAACGAGAACGGGGTCGGCCCGTATGTGATCGACAGCTTTGAGCCGGGCCAACGCATGGTGCTGAAGAAGTTTGACGGCTGGTTTGGCCAATGGCCGGAGGGCAGTTTTGACACGGTGGTGATCGAAATGGTGGAGGACCCCGCCGTGCGCGTCCAGATGCTGCGCGGGGGCGAAGGGGATATCGCATGGGGAATCTCGTACGACGACTTCGATTCTCTCAACGCTTCCGGTATGGTGAACGCCTTTGGCATCCCTGCCTTCCAGCAGCTCCAGTGGCATTTCAACACCCGACGGCCGCCGCTGGATAGCCTGCAGGTGCGGCAAGCGCTGGCCTATTCCTTCCCCTATGAGCAGGCTGCGCTGGGCACCTTTGGCGGGTTCGGGGTGATCGCCCAAGGGGCAGTGCCGCGAATCCAGTGGGATCCGCCCGTTACGACCGAGACCTACACCTACGATCTGGAGAAGGCGGGTGAGCTTCTCACCGCTGCGGGCATTCCCGAGGGCACGACCTTGCGCCTCGGGGTGGAGGTCAATGCGATAGAGGAGATCAAGACTGCTGAGCTGTGGCAGGCGGAGCTGGCCAAGCTCGGAATCAACCTGGTCATCGAGAAGATCACCTCTTCCGTGCGCTGGGACGAGGTCTACAATCCAGATACCGAATTCGATATCATGCTCATGCACATGATCATCGGGTTCGACTCGCCCAATGAATATCTGGGGTCCCTGTGGCACAGCGGCTGGACGTGGTACCCATTCTCCGGCTTCGACAGCGCCGATTTCAACTCGCTTGTGGAGGAGGCGCTATCGCTCGAAGCGGTGGACAAGGCGGAATCCGACCGTATGTACCAAGAGGCCGAGCAGATCCTTTTCGACGACGCCGTCGCCGTCTTCGCGCTCGATCTGCCGCAGGACTGGGCGGTGGCCACCGATCTGGGCGGCTTCAAGCCCAACCCGCTCTACGGATACGATGTGTTCTTCTGGCAGTTGTATCGTCAGTGAGTTTGTAGTAGAAGCTGTTCTTTGTGGCGTGGGGGCAGAGGCCCCCACGCCCGCCTCTAGGGCGGTGGCCATGAGTTGGTGATCTGGCCCACGAGATCCGCCGGGCCAGTGAGCATCACGATACCGGTCTATGCCACGAGCATCATTCCAAGATGATGGAAATCACTTTTGCTGGTTGCAAGATGTTGCTAAACTAGTGGGGATTCATTGAATGTTCCACAAAGCCTCGGGCCCTTCCGCAGAAGAACCCAATTGGGGGTGGGGTGATACCATCCGGGGCTTGACGCGGCGACGAGTTTGAGCTAATCAGGTGAAGAAAGCCGAGCGGGGGTAAGGCGACGGCCTGCGGGGGGTGGAAGGCGCATACCGGGGATCCGCGCCTTTCACATCGAGACGCAATGATCTTGCTTCGATGGAGCAATTTGAATAACGGGTTCAAGGTCCCGGGGGTTTTTGCGCCTTCCGCTGGCTCGGCGGATGGCTGATTCGCGGCGGTTGCACGGCCCGGGCACTGGTGCGCCCGGATTCATGCCCGCTGAAGCTTCGGCGGGAGGTTTCTCCGTCTCGGCCTCGAACTCGGCCCGGGCGGCCGGAAGACCGACTGTGAATCGTGCGCTGGGAATCTGAGAGCTGGGAAATCAATCGGTTGAAAGAGAGGGAAGATGCCGAAGATCGTCAACTGCTGGAATGAATGGGATCCGCTGAAGCGTGTGATATTGGGGGTGCCGGACGGGACGGTGCTCTCGGCCCCGGAACCGGCCGTGGTGCATGACTCCCCGCGCGGCGGTTTTCCGGCCGGGCGATATGGCCCCTTTCCTCAGGAGATGGTGGCCAAAGCACGCGAACAGATGAACGCTTTTGCCAAGATCTTGGAGGATCGTGGGGTGACCGTCGACCGGCCGACGCCCATCGATTTCAACCAACAAGTGTCGACCCCGGATTGGGTGCAGCAGAACATGCGTGGTTGCATGCCCCCGAGGGATGTGTTGCTGCCAGTGGGGGAGGAAATCATGGAGACCACCATGTCGCTGCGGTCCCGCTGGTACGAATACCTGGCCTATCGACCAATCCTGGAAGGGTACTTCCGCGATGACCCGGATTTTGTCTGGACTGCCGCTCCCAAGCCCCGATTGACAGAAGACACCTATGAGCGGAACTATTGGGACAACTTCCGCAACCACTGGACGGATGCTGAGAAAGAGGTGCGCCATCTCGGGCGGAAATGGGTGCTGACCGACAAGGAGCCGTGTTTCGACGCTGCGGACGCGGCCCGCTGCGGGAAGGACATCTTTTGGATGGCTTCCTCGGTCTCCAATGCGCTGGGAATCGACTGGGTGAAGCGCCACTTCGGACGCAGGGGCCTCCGGGTGCACGTGGTTCAATTTGCCTCAGGCAATGGTTACTTCCATCCCTGGCATATTGATATCGAGTTCACCGTGCTTCGGCCGGGCTTGGCGGTCTATAACCCGGATCTGTATCCCATTGTCCCGGAGCTCAAACTGCTGCTGGAAATGAACGATTGGAAGTTGATCCCCGCCGCGCGGCCGGTGAGGGAATATGACTGTTCGCCCTCACTGTGCGGTGGGGAGGGTAACGGCACGTCGTGGATTTCCATGAACACCTTTTCGATCGATCCGGAGACGATCTGCGTGGAGGCCGGGGAGACGCCGTACATGGAGCAGTTGGACAAGCTGGGATTCAATGTGATCCCCGTGGAGTTCGACGCGGTCTATCCTCTAGGGGGGGAGCTGCACTGCTCGACCGTGGATGTCTACCGTGAGGGGAGTTGCGAGGATTACTTTCCCAAGCAGATCCCCGGGTTCTAGGCTGTGGAGTCGGGGGCGGCCGCGGGTTGTGGAAGGGGTGCGGGCGCCGAGAGCTGCGCCATGGGGGATGTCTGAAACTTGAACAAACAAGGGAGTCGGCATGCCAAGAATCGTGAACTCATGGAATGAATGGGACCCGCTGAAGCGGGTGATCGTGGGCCGGACAGACGTTGGGGGCATGCTCCCCCAGCCGGAGCCGGGAGCTGTAATCGGGCCCATGGTTGGTCTGGGCTTCGACGAGTGGCGCCCATTTCCCGAGCAGGTAGTGGCGGAGGCCACTGTGGAGATGGAGGCCTTTGTGAAAATGCTGCAGGCGCGAGGCATACAGGTGGACCGGCCGGGGGAGCTCGACCTGACGCAGACGGTGTGCACTCCCGACTGGCAGCACGAGGGCTTGTTCACACTCATGCCGCCGCGCGATATTCTCATGGCGGTGGGCTCTGAAATTCTGGAAGCGACTATGTCTCAACGCAGCCGCTGGTTCGAGTTCATCGCCTACCGTCCGATCCTCGAGACCTACTTCAAAGAGGATCCCGGCTTTCAGTGGGAGGCCGCGCCCAAGCCCCGCCTGACCGAAAAATCCTATGAACCGGGGTTCTGGGAGAACTTCCACAATGTGTGGTCGGAGGAGGAGAAGCGGGCGCGCATGCGGCAGGGGAGGTTTAAGAACAGCGACGCGGAACCGCTCTTCGACGTGGCAGATGCCCTCCGCTGTGGCAAGGATATCTTCGTCCAGCTCTCTCTGCCCACGACCCGGTCCGGCATCGATTGGCTGCGGCGGCACCTGGAGCCAAAGGGCTTTCGGGTGCATGAGGTGCAGTTCAATACCACCAATCCGTGGCATATCGACACCACCGTCTTTTGCCCGCGCGAGGGCCTGCTGTTTCAGAACCCCAACTGGATGCCGCTTAGCGAGGGGTTCCATCAATTGTTCCGCCAGAACGGCTGGGAGATCGTGGAGTGCGCGCCGCCAGGGAGGACCGAGACCCACAAATACAGCTCTTCGAGCTTCTATCTTGGATACAACGTCTTTTCCTTGGATCCCGGGACCGTATGTGTGGAGGCGGCTGAGAAGCCGCTTATGGAGCAATTGGCTTCCTATGGAATCGAACCCATCCCCGTGGATTTCAACAATGTCTCTCCCTTCGGCGGAGGGCTGCACTGCGCGACGGTGGACGTGCATCGGGAGGGCGATTGCCAGGACTATTTTCCGAAACAGATCCAAGGCTATTAGCCATGGATCGAGGTCAATGAGAAATCGCCATCACCGGTCAAAGGCTGGAATCTGATGCGAAGGAGCAACTGATGGCCGAAATTGTCAACTCGTGGAATGAATGGGATCCATTGACGCGTGTGATTGTGGGGCGGCCGGACGGCACCGTGCTGCAAGCGCCGGAGCCGGCAATCCTCTATGACGTGCCCGCCTGCCCCTATCCAAACTACGGACCGCTGCCCTCGGACAAGATCCAGCGCGCCCGAGAACAGATGGACCATTTCGTGGATGTGCTCGAGGCGCGCGGCGCGACGGTGGACCGGCCGACGCCCGTCAACTTCAACCAGCGCGTGACCACGCCCGATTGGGAGCAGGAGACCATGCGCGGCATCATGCCGCCACGCGACCTGCTGCTGGCGATCGGGCCCGAAATCTTGGAAGCTACCATGTCGGAACGCGCCCGCTGGTTCGAGTATATCTGCTATCGGCCCATCCTGGAGGCATATTTCAAGGGGGACCCAGATTTCATTTGGGAGGCGGCGCCCAAGCCGCGCCTGACCGAGGCTTCCTACGTGGAAGGCTACTGGGAAAAATACCGCAACGAGTGGTCAGACGAACAGAAAATGGAACGGGCACTGGCGCGCCAGTGGACGCTGACGGAGGTGGAGCCGCTTTTTGACGCGGCGGATATCGCCCGCTGCGGAAAGGATATTTTCATTCAGGCATCCTCCAAGACCAACGCCGGGGGCATCTCCTGGCTCAAGCGCCACTTTGAGCCCCAGGGCTTCCGGGTGCACGTGGTGCAGTTTGGCGGCAACCCGCGCCTGTGGCACATCGACGGGAATTACCTTCCCTTGTGCCCCGGTAAGGCGATCATCAACCCGGACTGGCCGCCCATCACGGAGGAGTTCGTTAAGCTGCATGAGATCAACGGTTGGGAACTGATCGAGGCCGCGCGCCCGACGCGCAAGAAGGGGGATCCGTGGTCGTATATCGACGGCCACACAGGAGGGGAACTCTGGCTATCCATCAACACGTTGATGCTCGACCCCAAGACCATCTTCATTGAGGCCCAGGAGAGGGCTCACCAGGAATTGCTGGATGGCCTTGGCTTTGAGGTGATCGCCCTGCCGTTCGACGAGGTAGGGGCATTTGGCGGGTCCTTCCACTGCGCCACGGTGGACGTCTCCAGGGAAGGGAAGTGCGAGGACTACTTTCCGAAGCAGGTTCCGGGGTATTGAAAAAAGCCCATGAATCTGCCGGTTTCGTGTGTTTCTATGCTGTAGCGGCTGGAAATGTCAGCAAGAATCAGGAACCAGGAGGGGAATAGAGTGTTTTAGATAGTGGGCCGCAAGCCTGCATCAGGCAGAAGAACGTCGGAGAGCGGTATCGGGGCAGCAGTCGGCGTTATGGCACCATGGGGAAAAGAGCATCGCAATTGTGCATCGCAGGAATGCAGGCAAAGTGCTTGGATAAGGAGGAACGATGGAGGACAAAGCGACAACTGGGGAAAGGGATTTCGAAGCCAAGAGCGCGGCGGGGATCTTCGGTGCGCCCATCTCCTGGGTTGCCCTGGTGGGCGCCTTGATGGGAGCCCTGGCCTTAGTTCCTTTCATCTTCTACCCCTTCGGCGGGGGTTTCATGTCCGCCGGCATGGGCGTGATGGGGCCCATCGGCGGCATGTTGTTGGGGCCGTGGGCGGGAGCGGTGGCCGGATTTATCGGTGGGGTCATCGGAATGATGATCTCCCCGGGGGCCTATCCCCTGGGCTTCGTAGATGTGTTCCTATCTGGCGTGCTGATCCCGTTCTCGTGGGGGTTGATGCATCCGAAGTACCGCAAATTCACTCTTGCGTGGTTCCCTCTGATGGCGGTAGTGTACTTTTTCATCCCCTATCACTTCCCGGGGGAGAGTATCGGCCTCGGCGGAGTGCAAGAACCCCAATACTTCTTCACATGGGCGTGGGGATGGATCGGCATGCTGGTCTACATCTTCCTGGCACCCACATTCTGGAAGCTGTACAAGTCAGAGCGCAATGTGACCAGTTTCATCGGGCTCTGGCTGAACATGGCCCTGGCATGCATCCTTTGGGCTATGCCCTGGATCTCCCCTTGGTATGGGTTGGTGCGCTTCCCCTATGACACGGCGCTGGCGAACAATGTGATCACTACATGGTCAACCATATTGCCGGTCAGTGTGACATCGGTCGTGCTAGGGTACTTCTTGATACGGGCCATCAGGAGGGGCAATCTGCGCCGCATCCCGGGAACTTACGTCACCATGAAGGAAGAGATTTAGGCGGGATCGCGCACCCTCTGGCCTGAGGGGTGCTTTACCGGCGGATAGAATCGCAAGTCTTAGGAGGCACGCTATGCGTACATGGATTGCAGCGGGAGGAGCATTGTTGCTCGCTTACGGCGTCATGCGGCTGATCAGCGGGTTGTGGGGCGAGGCTGCGACGTACTCGGGGGCGAACAATACACTCATCTCGGTGATCGTCTTGGTGGTCGGAGTTGTCTTGTTGGTGGTGGCCTACTTTATGAAGGGGGAAGCCGAGAAAGCGTAAGGGATGGCTGACCGATCCCCTTGAAGTGCCGACTGCTGCCCAGGCAATCGGATCCGGAGAGCCTGATCTCTGAGTGCTTGCTGCTCAAAGTGGAGGCGTACGCAACCATGGAGATGGGAAATTGGACGACGTGATCGTTGAAGTCAAAGATCTGACGTTCACCTATGCCGCAAGCGAGGACAAGGCCCTGAAAGGGATCACGCTCGATATCGAACGCGGCGAGTATGTGGCCATCGTGGGCGCCAACGGAGCCGGAAAGACGACCTTCTGTCTGCACATAAACGGTGTGCTGCCGGTTGTGCTGGGGGGCAGAATGGGAGGCAGGATCCTGGTTCTGGGCCGAGAGCCTTGTGACCATCATGTCTATGACATCGCGCAGAACGTGGGTATGGTCTTGCAGGACCCCGAAGCGCAGTTGTTCTCCGCCGATATCCTCTCGGAGGTGGCCTTTGCGGCCGAGAACCGCGGCATCCCGCGCGAGGAGATGAGGAAGCTGATTGATTGGGCCCTGGATGTGGTGCGGCTGAAGGAGTATATCGGGGGCTTCAGCGCGAAGCTGTCGGGAGGCCAGAAGCAGCGGCTGGCCATCGCCGCCAATCTGGTGATCCGGCCGGAGATTCTTGTGTTGGATGAACCCACCTCCCAACTGGACCCCGTCGGAACGTCGGAGGTCTTTGCCACGCTGCGGGATCTCAATGAAGATGTCGGCATGACCATCATCGTGGCCACGCACAAGTGCGATCAGATCAGCTATTTTGCGGACAAGATCGTGGTGCTCGAGGAGGGGAATCTGATCCTCGAGGACACGCCGCGTAAGGTCTTTTTTCAGGTGCCGCGGCTGAGAACGGCATTGGTGCATGTGCCCGACGTCGCTGAGCTGGACTATCAAATCCGAACCAGGCTGAACGGGGGTCCGGCCAGTGCGAGCGTACAGGGCGAAGCGAATGTAACGCTGGATGAGGCGCACAAAGCCATTGCTGCTTATATCGAAGCGGGGAAACTCCATCCATCCGGCTCCTTCGAAGTTGGGTTGGGCCGTTCGGTGCCGGAAGAGATCGAGAACGAGCATGCGGATGTCATTCTGGATATCGAGAACGTGAGCTTCCGCTATTCCGAGGGTGCGCCGCTGGCCCTATCCGATGTCAGCCTGAGCGTGAAGCGCGGGGAAGTGATTGGCATCATCGGGCAGAATGGCGCCGGTAAGACCACGCTCATGAAGTGCATAACAGGGTTGTTGAAGCCGACCGCTGGAAGAATATGCATCAACGACCAGGATGTCGCCGGGCTGGATGCCCTGAAGATCGCCAAGCTCGCCGGGCTGATCTTGCAGAATCCGGACAATCAACTCTTCCAGATGTCTTCGGAGGAAGAAATCGCATTTGGCTTGAACAACCTTGGATTGGACGACGATGAGATCAAACGCCGGATTGACGAGGTGCTTGAGCTGACCGGGATGGAGGCGTATCGGGAACTGTATCCCTTCAAACTTTCCCTAGGCGACCGGCGCAAACTCGCCGTAGCGTCCATCTACGCCATGCACCCCTCCATCCTGATATTCGACGAGCCGACCACCGGCCAGGACTTTGCGGGTAGGTACCAGCTCAGTGATCTGGCGATCCGGCTGAATCGCTTGGGTGCCACGATCATCATGATCAGCCATGACATGAGCCTGATCGCACGTTACACGCAGCGCACGTTGGTCATGGGAAAGAGCAAGATCCTGCTTGACGGGCCTACCCGGGAGGTTTTCTCCCAAACGGATGTCTTGGATTCGACTTTCCTCGAGCCCCCACCCGCCATTCAACTTGCTCAGGAGTTGGAGCGATTTGGTGTGCCGGCGAACATCCTGACGGTTGAAGAGCTATTCAATGCCCTGACCGGGGAACGAATTGCGAGTACGATTGTGCTGCCGGACCTCTCGGCGGATCGAGGCTGAGAGGCTTTCTCGAGAGAGAGAAAAGTTGAAGGATACCAAAGCATGATTGCCATTGAGATTACTGGGACTGAAAGCCCGATCCATCGTCTGAACCCCATCACCAAGATCATCGCCGTAGTACTGTTTTGGCTGACCGCCCTGCTGTCGTTCAGCATTCCCGCCTTGGGAGCGATGATCGTGTTCTCGATTTCCATGTGGGTAGTAGCGAAGATCTCCCTGCGGGCCCTCAAGCCGCTTCTCATCGTGACTGCCTTGGTGTTCTGCATCTTCGCCACCGTCAATGGTTTCACCTTCTACGGTGGCAAGACCGCCATGTTCTATGTCTTCGGATTTCCTTTCTGGAGGGAGGGCCTGATGTTCGGCGTGGCATTGGGGATGAAAATCCTGGCGGTGGTGACCGTGGTGCCGCTGCTGACCCAGACCACCCCCATGCCGAAATTCATGGCCGCCTTGTCGAAACTGAGACTGCCGTACAAGGTTGTCTTTACAATGGGCATGGCCTTTCGCCTGGTAGACCTGGTGTCTCTGACGTATAAGGACATCACCGAAGCGCAGAAGCTGCGCGGGCACGATATCAAGCACATGAATATCGTCAAGAAGCTGACGAAAGGCTATTTGCCGTTGTTCATCCCCCTGATCCTCACCCTGTTGCGTCGTTCCGGCGATCTGGATATCGCCATCGAATCGCGCGGCTTCGGGGCTCCTGTGGAGCGCACATCGCTGGCAGAGCTGACCATGACCCGCCTTGACTATGGCTTCCTGGCGATATTCCTGGCCGCCTTCGCTGTGGTTACCTACATCGCCTTCTTCGGTGGTGGCATGCGTATGGCGCAGGCGATCCGCGCAGCGGGGCACTAGGGAGGATTGGTGGTCATCGGATGGGATCGGGGGATTGCGGCCAGGATTGTGGGCTCCTGACGTGATCCGGCGTGGAGGCGAGAAGTGACTTTGAGAGCGCCAGTTGAGGGCGCTCTCTGCTTATGGTCCTGTTGGGTGACAGCCACCAGGAGAGAAGATGGTCGAGACCAAATACAAGGCCGCCGCGGTTCAATTTGAGCCGATGCTAAAGGATGTGGCCGGGAATCGGGAGAGGCTGCTTGCCCTGACCGAGAAGGCGGCGAGAAAGGGCTCCAGGCTGATCGTCCTTCCCGAGATGGCGACCACCGGATACTGCTTCTATGATCGAGCCGAAATCGCGCCCTATGTCGAGCCGATCCCGGGGCCGACCACAGAGCTGTTCGGGAAATTGGCGGCTGACCACGGTGCCTATATTGTGCTCGGCATGGCGGAGGTGGATCCCCGGACCGGCATCTTCTACAACAGCGCGGCACTGATCCGGCCGGAAGGTGGAGTGGAGAAGATGCGCAAGGTTCACCCCTTTGTGTCCGACACGCGTTGGGCGAAGGACGGTGACCTGGGCTTTCCGGTCTGGCAAACCGAGATCGGGCGCCTGGCTGTGATCATTTGCATGGACGCGTCGTTCTTTGAAGCGAGCCGTGTCCCTGCGCTTCTTGGGGCGGATGTCATATGCCTGCCGACCAATTGGGTGGATGAACGCGCGCCGGCCATGGATTGGTTCACGCGCGCCTTCGAGAACGGCGTGTACTTCATCGCCGCCGACCGGTATGGGGAAGAGAGAGGCGTGCAGTTCAGCGGTGGTAGCTGCCTGATCGGCCCCAAGGGAGGATTGATCTCCTTGTTGGACAGCGGGGAGGGCATCGTAGAAGGGCAGATCGACCTGGGAAAGGTTCGCGCCGCTACGATGAGGAGCCCGGGCCGGGCCGGGCGGCGGCCAGAATTGTACGCCGACCTGAGCCTCAATCCGTTGCTATGGTCCATGCGATATTCCCGCGACCTTTATGGGCAGCGGCCGCTCCCGAAAGGAGAACGCTGCGCCGTCGCCGTGCTGCAACCGCCGTGCGTACCTGACGGTTCGCTGCCGGCTCGAGAGATGTATGCCTCGCTGGTCGAGGCCGCACGCGCTCTTGCGGGAGAGCCGCTGAGGCTGGCTGTGCTGCCGGAGCTGAGTCTTGTACCCGATCTGGAACGGGCAGGGGAGATGGCGGAGCGCATCCCCGGCCCCTGCAGCGATTGGGCGGCGGAACTGGCCCGGCAAATGGGAATATACCTTGTCGTGGGCTTGGCCGAGGCGGACGGATCGGAGCGTTACAATACCGCGATCCTGGCCGGACCTGACGGGCTCATCGGCCGCTGGCGGCAGACGCATCTGGATCGGGAGGCCTACCCCTGGGCGACCCGGGGCCGCGGAGCCTTTCAAACCTGGGATATCCCCCTGGGGCGGGTCGGTATGCTGATTGGAAATGAGGCCTGGTTCCCCGAAGTCGGGCGCTGCCTGGCAATCCAGGGTGCCGACCTTATCTGCGCTCCTGCGGCCGTGTCCCTACCCGCGCCCATCGATCTGCCGCCCACGGATGTTCCCCTGGCGAAGGAGGTCTTGGCGGCGCCCGATGAGGCATACTGGCACCTTTGGCGGGCGCGCGCCGCCGAAAACAACACTTACCTGGCCTTTGCCAACCGGGTCGACGGGGGTTGTATGGGCTGGAGCGGCGTGTTCGGGCCGGATCTCTTTGGATTTCCGCGCACGGATGCCCTGATCCGGGACAGCGCAGCGGCCTGCGCGGTCGCGATTGTGGATACGCGCGACTACCGCGCTCCCGAGCGCCCGAATCCGGCGCGCTTCAAGGATTTGGTCCGTATGCGTATGCCGGGATTCTATGACCCGCTGGTCGCCCCGGAGCCCGTTGGCGGGGACTGACGGGTGAGCCCACCACGTACGAGATGGGTGCTGGCTCTTCGAAAATCCGCCGCCGGCCGTCTCTTGTGCTCGGCAAGCGGAATACCGCTTTGGCTGACGGATCCCCCGCCCGCCATCGTATTTCGACATCCGGGCGAGTGATATCATTCATCGCATGCGACACGGACGAGGTCGGCGAGACTTGCATTCGCTGCTGATCAGATTGTTTCTGTTGGGGTCGGTGCTTGCAGCTTGTGCCCCTCTCCCGCTCCTGCCAACATCCTCTCCCACGACAATCTCCATAACCCCTTCGACAGCGACCCGCTCGCCCACCGCTCCTTCAGTGACCGCCACACCGTCTCCTGCGCCGAGCCCAACGGCGGCTCCGAAGATGCGGGCGACTCCAACTCTCCCCAAGGACGAAATGGAAGCGCAGCGGAGGGCCATGCTGGGCGCCTTCGAAGAAGATGCCTCTGGGTTGCCCTCCGCTACCCGCTATCTGATCGCGGTTGAGGTAAATATGGCGGCCGCTGGGGATTCCGCCTCCCTGGACGGCGTAGCTCGCATACGCTACACCAACACCTCCGAGGAAGCTCTGGGATCCCTTCCGCTCATGCTGTGGCCCAATCAGGAACAGTATCAAGGGCGGATGGTGGCGGGACCGATCCTCGCTGGGGGCGCCGTCGCCCCCGCGCATCTGGGCGATGACGGGATCGTCCTGTGGGTCGATCTCCCCTCACCCGTAGGGCCGGGGGACATGCTCGATATGAACGTCCCCTTTGACATCGATGGTATCGGAGTGATGAGCCAGGAACACCCGCAGCGTTTTGGGATCACGCAGGGGGTTCTGCTGGCTCCAACGTTCTATCCCCTGGTGCCGCCGCGGGACGCGGAAGGCTGGCGGATCCAACGCCCACCGCTGGGGGGCGATACGACCAACAGCGAAGTCGCGTTCTACGACGTGACCATAAGCGCCTCAGCGGAGCTGGAAATCGTCACCTCTGGCCGGGAGATCGAGGAAGGCGTGGGCCACCAGGGGCAACGGCTGATCCGGAGCGTGAGCGGGCCCGCCCGGGACTTTGCCTTCGCTGTGGGGCCCTTTGAGACTGACAGTGAGATGGAGGCGGGTGTCGAGCTTGCAAGCTGGTACTTGGCGCCCCATATCGAGGGCGAGGCCCTCATGTTGGCGTCGGCGGGAGGCCAGCTGCGCACATTGAATCGACTGATTGGACCGTATCCGTACCGGGAACTGGATCTCGTCGATAGCCCGGGTGCCTTTGGCGGGATCGAGTATCCCGGCCTGGTCTTCATCGGCACCTTGGGCACCCACTGGGTGATTGATCCTACGGTGCATGAGGTGGCGCATCAATGGTTCTATGCCATGGTGGGGAACGACCAGCTGGAAGAACCGTGGCTTGACGAGGCTTTCGCCACCTACGCCGAGGTGCTCTACTACGAGCAGCAGGTCGGCTCGGGCAGGGCCACCGCACAGTTAGACCTCTATCGAGAGATGCTGGATCTGCATCCCGATCCCTCCCTCCCCATAGGGCTTCCCGTGGATGATTATGCGAGTGAAAGCGACTATGCGCTGTTTGTATACTACAAAGGCGCCCTGTTCTTGGATGCCTTGCGCCGCCAGCTCGGTGATGAGTGGTTCTTCCAAGCCCTGGGGGAGTATTTCCGCGCCTACCGCTACGACATAGGAAATGCGAGCGGCTTTCAGACCACAATCGAAGAGGTTTGCGGTTGTGATTTGGAGACGCTTTTTGACCGTTGGGTCTATCAGGGAGGGGAGCTCGAAGGACCGTAGGATATGCCCCGCAGGGTGCCTGCCTCGCGATGACACCCATCCGCCGCTTCGGGTGCGTTCCATGTTGGGGGGCGAGGCCCTCCCGGATGCGCTTGAACCAAATGCCATCTGATTTGACCCCCAGGCATGCACATGCCCCCACCCCCTCTGCTCCCCCTCCCCCAACTTGCCTGGATCGCCGTGCACGGTGGGCCGGTGGTTGGCGGCGGGGGAGAGGTCCTTAGGGGACGGGGGAGCGCCGCTCCCCCGTCCCCGGCTTCAATTAACCCCTCCCCCCACGGATGGCTTTGGCTTCTCGACCATCGAAGGAGCCGTGGGGGGAGGGGTTCGGGGTGGGGGGCGAAAAGGCGCCTGCGGCAGAAAGAGCGATGACCACGGCCGCGAGTCTGTCCGGCTGGGACGTGAGGAGATGCGAAGATGACGAAGGGGCGGTGAAGCTTCCATTTACAAATGCGTTTGCCCCCTGAAATGGAACACACCCGCCGCTTCTTCTTCCTTGACCGGCCTGCCCCCGGGACGTAGAATCCAATTGTCGGACAACTTAACCCAAATCCCCTCGTCATCTCGACAAGAAATGATGGAGCCTGGTTATGACGGATTACTTCTTTCGTGGATCGCTCGAGGCGCTCGATCCGGAACTCTTCAAGCTGACGGAGTTTGAGGCCGAACGGCAGTACCGCAGGCTGATTCTGATCCCTTCGGAGAGCAGCGCGCCCTTCGCCGTGCGCGAGTGCTTGGCGTCCCCGTTCCAGAATGTGTATGCGGAAGGCTATCCGCGACCCGAAACACGCAGTATGCCTGAGGCGGAGATCCTGGATCACGCGACCCGGCTGGCCGTCTACCGGCGATACTCCGATCCGCGCTACTATAAGGGCGTTGAATACGCGGATGCGGTGGAGGCTTTGGCCCGTCGGCGGTGCGCACTTGCCTTCGCGGCCAATGGATTCACCCCGGAAGAACTCTATGCCAATGTGCAGCCACTTTCCGGCGCGCCCGCCAACAACGCGGTCTATCAAGCGCTTTTGGAGCCTGGTCAGAAGATCATGGGGATGAATCTGCTTCATGGAGGCCATCTCACCCATGGCTCTTCTGTGAATCGATCCGGGAAGCTATATGATGCCGTCCATTATGGCGTGGACCCGGAAACAGAACGCATTGACTACGATGCTGTGGAGCAACTGGCGCGTGATGAGCGTCCCCGGTTGATCATCGCCGGCTATTCCTCCTATCCCTGGTCGGTCGACTGGGGCCGCTTCAGGGAGATCGCCGATGCCGTCGGGGCCTATCTGATGGCGGATATCGCTCACGTCGCTGGGCTGGTTGTGGCGGGTGTGTGCCCCTCACCAGTGGGATATGCGGACGTGATAACCTTCACCACTCACAAGTCGCTTTGCGGGCCGAGAGGGGCGGTCATCCTGACGACCTCTGCCAGCCTGAGCCGCAAGATCGATCGGGCGGTGTTTCCCGGGGAACAAGGTGGACCCCATATGAACACCATTCTCGGCCAGGCGCTGACTTTCAAGCTTGCCATGACGGACCAATTCAAAGCGCTGAATGAGCAGATTGTGAAGAATTGCGCGGCGCTCACGGCGGCGATCGAGGCGGCAGGCTTTCGGATCCCCTTCGGAGGCACGGATACCCATCTCTCCAATGTGGACTGCAGCTCTGTGACAGGGAAGGATGGAACCCCTTTGTCCGGGGATATGGCCGCCCGCATCTTGGACGTGGCCGGGATCGAAGTGAACCGCAATACGATCCCGGGGGACCGCTCCGCTGCCTTCGCTTCTGGAATCCGGATCGGAACACCCTGGATTACCCAAAGGGGGTTCAAGGAGCAGGATTGCCGGGCCCTGGGAGCGCTGGTCGGAAGCATTTTGAATGCATGCCAGCCCTACTCGATGCCGGGAGGGACCAAGGCCATGCGGCGAGCAAAGGTCGATTTCGCCGCGTTGAACGAGGCGAAGATCCAGGTGCGCGAGATCGCGGCTGAGAAAGGCGCCGACTTCGGCCCGCCAGAATATGGATATCCGCACTTCTATTACCTCGATGACCCGCTCCCTGAGGGGGAAATCGTCCACATCGGCTTGGAGGGGAGTGCAGCGCCTTCGTTGCTTCGATGGCTGACGGGAGCCCGCCCCGAGCAGCTTGAAGTCGGGTCCCCGCGAGGGACAACACTATGGACGCCCGAGGGGGCAGTAGATTGCACCATTGTGCGCGAGTCTGACCATGGGGAGTGGGGCGTTTTTGTGGCGCGCGAGGATGCCGCGCTGACGCTCACTTGGTTGCGGGATGCATCCGATGGCTATGTCACCTTCGATCCAGACGATGTACTGCGTAAATTGCCCGGGCCGGTGGTCGTGCGGGTGCTCGGTGCGGTGTCGGAGGCGCCCGGCCCGGCCAAGCGGACCGCCGGGGGGGACAAGCCATGGTTCATGGGCATGCCCGCAGGGGAAAAGACTGAGCTGCCGCGTTTCCGCTGGAATCCAGGTGAAGGGGAGGGGTTGCGCCGTACGGCGCTATATGAGACTCACAAGGCCATGGGAGCCAAGATGGTCCCCTTCGCGGGATGGGAAATGCCGGTCTGGTACACCTCTGTGCT
Organism: uncultured Anaerolineaceae bacterium; assembly: GCA_964388955.1. Lineage (GTDB taxonomy): Bacteria > Chloroflexota > Anaerolineae > Anaerolineales > E44-bin32 > CAYMCO01. The sequence continues at coordinate 62,515 of CAYMCO010000024.1, forward strand.
GGAGGAGCATGTAGCCACCCGAGAGGCTGCGGGTCTTTTCGACGTCAGCCACATGGGCGTGTATCAAGTGGAAGGCGAAAGCGCCCCCGTCTTCCTCGATAGCGTGGTGGGCAACGATGTCTCGACCCTGGATGTGGGAGAATCGCTATACACCCAATTCTTGGATCCGGGGGCAGCGGTGATCGACGACTGCATGGTATATCGCCGCGCGCCGCAAGTCTACTTGGTGGTGGTCAACGCGGGCAACGATGACAAAGATTGGGCCTGGCTGAATGCGGTCAAGGATGGTCGTGTGAGGATCGATGACGATCGCCCTTGGGCGAGGGCTTTTGGCTGCGACGCCCGGTTGCGCAATCTGCGGGATCCGGAATCCGGGGCGGACATGCGGGTGGATATCGCCCTGCAGGGTCCGAGGAGCCGGGAAATACTGCTTCGCTTGGGTTGCGATGAGGAGATCGCCGAGCGCCTCCGTGAGCTCCCTTGGGCCGGGATCATGGAAGGGGAATTCGGGGGATTCCCTCTGGTAGTGAGCCGGACGGGCTACACGGGGGAGCGCGTCGCCTATGAGCTCTTCGTGCATCCTGATAAGAGCGTCGGGCTCTGGGAAGCGATCATGGAGGCGGGGAAGGGGGTGGGGATGCTGCCCGTCGGTCTGGGCGCTCGCGATTCCCTGCGCACAGAGGCTGGCCTTCCATTGTATGGGCACGAGATGGCGGGTGAAATGGGGCTTGGCGTGGGTGACGCCGGATTTGCGGCATATGTGAAGGCCTATAAGCCGTGGTTCATCGGCCGAGCGGCTTTCTTGCAGCAGGAGGCTGTGCGTGGGCAGCAGGTGGCTCGCTTCCGCTTCGACGACAAAGGTGTGCGCATGGCGCACTACGGCGATCCCGTCGTGGACCGGCGGGGCAAGGTGATCGGAACGGTCACTTCGTGCGCAGTCGACAGCCAGGGGTATCTGCTGGGGCAAGCGGTGCTGGATCTGAAGCATACGGAGCCAGGCACGTCGATCGCGGCCTTCCAAGGCGCTTCGGACAAGCCAGGAAAGGCGCCTGCCGAATTGGGGCGCGGAGATCACGTCGCCATCCCCACGCCGGCCACGGTGCTATCTCGATTCATGTGATGTTCACGGCGCCAGTGCGGCCGCCGGAAATGACATCAGTTATCCACCCTGTTGGCAGTGGTCGTCCGCCGTGGCCCCAAGAAAGGTGAGAGCCCCATCCCTTCGGTGGGGCTCTAACGCGCTATGACAGATGGGGGGGTAGGATCGAATGGGTCAAGCGCTGCGTCTAGATGTTGGCGACAATGTTGCTGAAGACGTTTCCGATGGCGGGGCCGAGCACGACCAGAATGACGATCACGACCACCGCGACCAGGACCAAGATGAGGGCGTACTCTACAAGGCCCTGACCCTTTTCCTTCGGTGCGAATAACATGGGTGCGCTTCCTTTCTTTGATGTTGGCTTATCCGAGAGGGATTTGGGCACGATGCACGCTTCGACGTTGGATTACCCCCCCTCCCAAGGAAGAGCATAGCATGTGCCCCCTCTGAATCTGCCTTACAGTCAGCTTGCATGGGGATAAGGACCGAGCTGTCTTCGTTCGGGCCGCACAGGACGTTTCCGAGGGGCGGACTGAAGGCGAAGGCCAAGAGGGAAGGTCCGGTAGGGTCAGCCCGGTTCCCCCTGCTTATAGACGGCTGGCCCCAATGCGGTCGCTTGTGCGGATCGTAGGGCGCTAGAACCGCGAGACCAGACTGACGACAAAGGAGGCGATTACAAGCAAAGCGATGACGGCGAAGACGATTTGGTTTCTTCGCATCCGTCGGCGCTCACGACCGGAAATCTCTCTCTTCTTGCGTGCCACGATTCTCCCTTCCTTGCCACGAGACACGCATCCAGGGCCGTGGATAGCGCCATTGGCTGCCGCAGAAAACAGCAGCCCTGAACCGTGTCTTTCGCCGCGATGGATCATCCCATATTCAACATTAGTGTACCTCAAGGGTCTCCACGCGACCGATCGATCATCCCTCCCAGAGTCGATCCGCTTCAGGAGGAAGTATCCCGTGGCGGAAGAGCCTGCGCCGCCGGATCCAGCCATCAAAAGCTCTTATGTTTAGAAATGGTCTGATGGATCCAGAGCTGATGGCTTTTGAGACCACTTTGAGGCCAATTGGAAGGCGGGGAACCATATCCTATGCATCGCGGGCGGGAACAGGCGCGGTTTCATCCACTGTGAAGAAGGAGACAGGACACATGACATCGATATCAGCGGAGGCTGAGATCACGGAGCGGGAGAGGCTGCCTGGAGGGGCATTACAATCGGCCGTGAGGCTGGCCGCAATCGGAGGATTCCTCGGGCTGGCCGTGGAGATCTTGTTCTTCAAACATCGCCTGGGGATCTCTTTCTTCATCTGGGCTTGCCTATCCTTAGGCGGCTTGGTTCTGGCGGCCGGCTGGCATGCCATCCGGATTCGGGGCCGGCACCTGCTGCTGTTTGCCGTAATCTTGTTCTTTTCGATCATGGTCTTCTTTCGAAGCGACCCCTTCACGGTCCTGGTGGATGTACTGCTGACCTTCGTGTTGTTCGGTGTATTGGTTCAATCCTTCCGGTCGGAAAACTGGCTGGGCTACGGCGCCGTGGAATACGTGCTTTCCGTGGTATGGACTCCTATTCGAGCGTGCTTGCTCCCCTGGGGCCCATTGAGGGGAATCCAAGGGGCTATGGCCGGGAATGGGGAGTGGCGGCGAAGATTGCTGGCCATCCTTCGTGGGGTTCTGCTGGCGATTCCGATTCTGCTCGTCCTGATTTCCCTCCTGAGTTCTGCAGATCTCGTGTTCCGGGACCAGTTGGGGCGCGTACTTGCCTGGATGGATGTGGATCGGGTGGTCGAGATCATCGGCCGTTTGCTCCTTATCGTGTTCAGCGCGCTGTTCTCCCTTGGCGCGCTCGTCGCCGCACTGCGCCCCGCCCACTTGGAGACCGTTAGGGGCTACGCGGACAAGCTGTTGCGCCCCTTCCTGGGCTGGATAGAGAGCATTGTCGTACTTGGCCTCGTGGATGTGCTGTTTGCCGCGTTCGTCTTGGTGCAATTCCGATATTTGTTCGGCGGTGAATCGCAGATTGTGGTTGCAGGGTACACCTACGCCGAGTATGCGCGCCGGGGATTTGGCGAGTTGATGCTGGCCTCCGTACTCAGCCTGGGGCTGATCATGGCCCTGGCTACCTGGGTGAAACTCGAGGCCCGGGCCCCGAAAGTCTCATTCAAGGTCTTGAGCTTGCTGCTGGTTGGCGGGGTCGGAGTCATGCTGGCTTCCTCGCTCGTGCGGCTGCTGGCCTATGAGGGGGCCTACGGCTTCACCCGTCTGCGCACGTACAGCCATGTTGCCATACTGTGGATTGCCGCCCTCTTCTTGGGGTTCCTGGTCCTGCTGATGACGGGCCGCCTGCGGCATATCACATTGGTCGTGGTCTCCGTGATCATTGGATACGGCGCCAGTTTGAATCTGCTGGGGGTGGATAACTTCATCGTGCGCCAGAATCTGTCGCGGTACACGGAGAGCGGGAGAATCGATCTCGCCTATCTGACCGCGCTGTCCGCCGACGCGGTGCCGGGGTTGGTCGAGATTTCCAGCCAACTCTCCTCCGCCAACCGGTCAGACTTGCTTCCCCAATTGGCCTGCAGGGAGAGAATGGTCTCGGATGAACTGCGAGGTTCGGCTTGGCCCGAATATCACATCTCTCTGGTATCGGCGGAGAGGGCCTTGGGGAGTGTGGGCGAGCAGCTCGAGCCCTATCAGGTGACTCGTGGGGGGAAGGGCTCCGGTGGTGCGTCAGAAGGGAGGGGGGCGCTTATCGTGACGTGGCCGGGCGGTGAGGAGCGTTGTCGCACCACTTCCATCGATTGAGAGGATTGCACAGTCAGGATTACTCAGGAAGGATCGATATCGCCACGCTCCGGTTTGTCGGCGATTACCCAAAAGGTGTAGCTCTCTCGGACGATGTGAGTTTGAGCGCCGCAGCCTTGCAGGATACCAGCGACGTCCCCAGCGGGCATGAAGTGGCTGCGCATCAGGGCGAGCTTCTCCAAGGCGGCGATGATCTTGACGGATGCGTGCCGGATGTCCGGCTCCTCAACGATCAGCCGGCCCCCAGGCGCCAGCACGCGCCACATCTCCCGCAGGCTCTGCTCCTGATCCGCCATGTGGTGAAGGGCATCTACGATGATTACGCCTGCAAAGGTGCCCGAGGCCAGACTGAGCGATTCACCGACAGTGACAACAGCCATGAGCCCATCCTTCTGGGCTGACTGCGCGAGCATGTTTTGGGACGCGTCGGCCACGATCACGCGCCCTGCGTGTTCGGTGAAGCTCGCAGAGGCGCGCCCTGTCCCGCCGCCCAGGTCGAGCAGATCGCCACCCACCGGAAGGTCCATCAACTGGACGAGGGGGGTCTCCTCTGCTGGGCGAATGAGGCGATCGTAGAAGGGGGCAAGTATATCGAAGTGGTTGAACGGGGGCATCGCTCTTCTCGCAAGGCCCGCATCGATCCGGCGAGCGGCTGAGATCATACACCGGTCTCAATCATATCTGATTTTGATCGAACTTGGATCTCAAGCGGATACCACTTAGATATCGACGCGCATTGTATATTCGGGGCAAGCTTGCCGCGGGGATCGTGACCGAAGGGTCAGGGGTGACATGGCCGCCTGCGGGGGCCGACCCGGGGATCCGTTCGGGGGTATTGGCGGACCGTAGCGCGTCTGGAGCAAACTCTGAGTGTTCTCCAGCCGCTGGTGCGCACGGTGGGCCGGTAGGGCAACTCGCGGTAGAATCGCCGCGCGGAAGAGCCGCCTTGGGTGGCCGTTACGCGTGGAAAAACACTTGTAGGAGGTCATCATGGAGGAGCGTGTTTGGCGGGCGAATGTCGGGTCTCGAGCGGTGACCAGGGAGCGCGTGCCCGAGGGGTGGAATCACCTTGGCGGGCGGGGGTTAATCCCGCGCGTGCTGCTTGATGAGATCGATCCCGCCTGCGATCCACTGGGGCCGCACAACAAGCTGGTCTTTGCCCCGGGGCTGTTGGTCGGGCACCGGATCTCCTCTTGTGATCGGATATCCATCGGCGGCAAGAGCCCGCTGACAGGCGGGATCAAGGAAAGCAACGCCGGCGGCCGGACGGGCTTGGCGCTTGCTCACCTGGGGACAAAGGCGCTCATCATTGAGGGTTGGCCAGGGGATGAGGGCTGGTGGGTGCTCCATCTGAGCGTTTCCGGCGGAAGGTTTGAAGCCGCGGATGAGCTCGCAGGCCTGGGAGTGTATGAGAGCGCGCCGATGCTGGTTGAGCGATATGGGGATCATGTGGCGATGGCGTTGATCGGCCCGGGCGGCGAAATGGGTATGCTGTCGGCGGGGATCCAGAATCTGGATAAGGACGAGGAACCGTCGCGCATCGCGGCGCGGGGCGGTTTGGGCGCAGTAATGGGGAGCAAGCGATTGAAGGCGGTGGTGATCGACCCGGCCGAGGGGACCGCGCCGCCCGTGGTGGATGAGGCTGGTTTCAATGAGGCCAAGAAATACTATACAAAGGAATTGCTCGCCCATCCGCAGACGACCACCTACGCGGACTACGGCACGGCGGCGATGACCCTGATGTGCAATGGTTTCGGTGGGCTGCCCACCAGGGGATTCTCCGCCGGGGAATTCGAAGCCGCGGAGAAGATCAGCGGGGAGGCGATGCGCGATCTGCTACGCGCCAGGGGCGGCGATGCGAGCACCACCCATGCGTGCATGGCGGGTTGTGTCATTCGCTGTTCCAACCGCTATGCCAACGACAAGGGGGAAAAGATCGTCTCGCCGGTGGAATATGAGACCATTGGGTTGGTGGGCTCAAATCTGGGGATTGAAGACCTGGACGATGTGGCGCGCATCAACTACCTGCTGAACGACATCGGCCTCGACACCATAGAAGTTGGGGCAGCGCTGGGTGTCGCGGCACAGGCGGGTCTGATGGAATTCGGCGATAGCGAGCGGGCGCTGCAGCTCATAGAGGAGATTGCGCAAGCGACGGTGCTGGGTCGGGTGCTGGGGAACGGGGCGAAGATCACGGGACAGGTGTTCGGCGTACGGCGCGTGCCGGTCGTCAAAGGCCAGGCCATATCCGCCTACGATCCGCGCGCCATCAAAGGCACGGGAGTGACCTATGCTACCTCCCCGCAGGGCGCGGATCACACGGCGGGACTCACCATTCGCGCCAAGACAGATCATCTCGATCCTAAGGGGCAGGCGAAGCTTTCTCGGGACACGCAGTTCAAGATGGCTGGCTATGACACGCTGGGAGCCTGTCTGTTCGCAGGGTTCGGCTACGCCAAGGCGCCGGGTGCGATACGTGACCTGATCAAGTCTCGCTATGGATGGGATCTGGGCGAGGATGCACTCATCGATCTGGGGCGCCAGACGATCGAGTTGGAGCGGGAGTTCAACCTGGCGGCGGGATTCGGGCCTGCGGATGATCGCATCCCCGAGTGGATGACCGAGGAACCGCTCGCGCCCCACGGCGCCGTGTTCGACGTCCCCGATGAGGAGCTCGACGAGGTTTTTGCTTGATCGTGATCGTGCATCTGCACGCCAATCTTCGCTTGGAGACGCCCAGCGGCATGGTCGGCCGGCTGGAGATGGACCTCGAGCCCGGATCTGACGTTCGGGCCCTGCTCCGGGAGTTGGGCTTCTCGGAGCAGCAGGAGGCGCTCCTGATCGCCGTCAACGGCCGGATGGGGAGGCTCGACCAGGTGCTCTCCAGCGAGGACGTCGTTCGCGTGATGCCGCCGATATCCGGCGGAAGGTGCGCCCGCTGGAACGGGCCATAACATAGGGGTGAAGGGGGGTCTGCAAAGCCGCCCGGCAAGGGGCTGGAATTCTCGTCTGCGGCCCCTGGGGCTCACCCGCTCCCTTTGCGCTCCGCCAGCACTTCGCGAATTGTGGTTTCGACATCGTCCCCCAGCGCAGGAGGCTCGACTTCCCCCAATATCTCTTTGGCGCGCAGGTTGGCTCGCTGGAACATGTCCTTTGAGCCACCCCCGATCCAACTGTCATAGCGGCTCCGGTCTATGACATCCGGCATCCATTGGGCCCAGCGCCACTTCTTCAGGGTGTGATTGTCCGTAAGGAAGCCGCTGCCGGGCTTTGCGCGCCCGATCGCGTCCAGCGCGAGCGTTTCTTCGTCGACCCGCATTCCGCCCAGCACAAATCGCACCCAACGGATGATTTCATCCGCGATCACCAGCATCTCCGCGGAAGAGGTCGAGCCGTACTCGATGTAGCCGACGTCATGCACCAAGGTGCAGCGGGTGAGATAGGCGCTCAGGATGGAAAGCGCGGCCTCGATGCCTGCCTGGGCGTCGACCAGCTTGCTGTCCGTCGCTCCCGCATACCCCCACACCGGCAGGTTATAGAAATACGCCAGGTCGGTCCAGGCGCCCATCCCAAGCGTCCACTCCGGAGCGCCATAGCTGACGATGGTGCTTTTCATATCCAGTGCAGCGGTGTTCATCCCGTATAGGAATGGCGTCCCCGGGCGGATCAATTGGGTGACGATCAACCCCAGCAGGCACTCCGCATTGCCAAGCGCCACGGCGCCTGCCAGGGTGATTGGGCCGCCGCCGCCGGTGTTTGGTGAAGGGATGTAGCAGGCCGGGATCCCCTTTTCGGCGCAGAAGATGATCTTCTGGAGCGACTCCTCCGGGATCAACAACGGCGAGATGGGCTCGGCGTACTGCAGCAGAAAGGGTCTCTCCCGCAGCTCCGCCTCACCTCCGGCGACCGCCACGGCGATGCGGTAGATGTCCTCCATATCGCGCCGGTCCTTGGCTGTGTAGACGATGGGCTTTTTGGTGCCGCGCAGCATGCCCACGAAGGCGTGGATGTACAGATCGTCGGGGGGCACGTCGGAGGGGTTGGCCATCGACATCGTGAAGTCGATGTTGTCCAGGCCTTCGATCAACTGGGAGATCTTGCGCGCATCCTCGGCCACTGCGCGTCGCCGTTCCCCGCTCTCGATGTCGAGCGTGAAAGTCGTGTCCGACCCTGCTCCGAAGAAGACTTTGCCCAATTCCAGCGGCATCGTCAGGTTGCCCAGGCGATCGTACATCAGGATCCGGGACGGCGCGCTGGCGATGGCCTCCTCGACCAACCGCTCCGGGATGCGAATGCGGCCGCCCGATTCAACCGCGCCTGCGCCCAGCAGTAGTTCGCGGCCCTGCGGGTCCTGAAGCTCCACTCCCACTTCGCCCAGAATGTGCAGCGTGGCGTTGTGCAGCACACGGACCTGGGCCTGGGAAAGAACGCGCATGGTGGGCTGGTGGGTGGCAACATCTAGCTGTTCGCTCACTGTTCGATCCTCCTGCGACATAGGATGGTGGTTTTCCGGCTGCCGATGGATTCTTCGTCAAGGATTATACGGGTAGGGCGTGCCCCGCTCGTACCGGGGATCGGCCGCATCATGCCTGACGCAACTTCAATTGCTGCAACCCTCACGGGTCTTCTTCCGTCTGTGTGGCTCCTCGCCACTGCAGGTTCAACGGATACCGGCGGCGGATCCACTGGTCGACTTGCGCCTCGATTGGGGTTGGGCGGTGCTCGGTAAGCAGGCGCTGGGCGGTTTCCTTTGCTCGTGCCCACGCGTCCCTGGCGCCGTCCGCGGCCCATTTCTTGCGCTGGCGGCGGTCGAACACAGGACCGGGAAAGTGGTGCGCGCTGCGCAGATGCCTGAGCGTGTGCTCATCCATCAGGAAATGCCCTCCCGGACCAACCCGGTCGATGACGTCCAGTGCCAGGGTTTCGGAGGTCACCTCGATTCCGCCGACGGCGCGCATCGCCATCCCCAGAAGCTCATTGTCGATGACATACTGCTCGTATGCGATCGTGCTCATGTCCTCCAGCATTCCGGCCGCGTGATGGATGAAATTGGCGCCCGCAAGGGCGACCTGGATCACGGATTGGGCCTTCTCCATCCCCGCTTGAATGTCCGGGACCTTGGCGTCCGTCATGCCGGCGCTGTTGTAGATGGGCAATTGATAATAATGCGCCATCTGGGTGATGGCCGCGTTGCACATGCCCAGTTCAATTGAGCCGCCCAGATATCGGCCCGTGCGCATGTCCGCCGTAGCAGGAATAGGCCCGATGAGCACCGGGCAGCCGGGCGAGACCAACTGGGTGAATGCCAGCCCGGCGAGCTGCTCTGCGTTGACCTGTGCCAGCAGACCGGCGAGGGTGATCGGGGCGGTGGAACCCGCCATGGGTGCGGCGGAAAGCACGACCGGCATCCGCTGCCGGCAGACCTCGATCAGCAACTGGGTGACGTCTCCAGCGAATCGGAGCGGGCTCACCATCCAACTGGTGATGAATGAGACCAGCGGTCTGGCTCGCAGCGCCTCCAGACCGCCGGCGATGCGGGCGCCCATCTGCACCACGCTTCGAATACCATTGATCGTGTATACGCCCGCTTGGACATGCTTGGTCGTGTTGGAAAGGGCGGCGTAGAATTTGTTGATCTCAACCTGTTCCTCTGGGAGATCCGTCGGGTAGACGGGAATCAGATAGAAATGGATGTGTTCCAGGGCGTCCACGAGCTTGGCGACATTTGCGACATCGGACAATACGGCCTTGCGGATATCACCGGTGTCCATGTCAAGCACTTGCAGAGCGGCGCCTCCGGTGCCGATATACACGCGGGCGTCCTCCAAATGCAGATCATTTGCGGGGTCCCTGCCGGCCAACAGGACCTTCGAGGGGGCGGATTCGATGCTGGCCTCGATACGGGCGCGGGAGAGCCGCACCCGATCACCATCCACGTCCTCCCCCGCCGCCCGGAAGATTTCGAGGCTTTCGGCGTCATCGACGCGCACCCCTGTGCGCGCCAGGATCGCCAGGGAGGCTTGGTGGATTTGCTCGATCTGGCTCTCAGTCAGCGGGCGATAGCGGCCGCCGACCAGGCCTTTTCCAGGCGCAGCGCCGCCCGGCGTCACATCATTGCTGGACATCACTCTCTCCCGAATCTTCGGAGGTGGATTTTGCCGCTGGTGGCGCATGAAACCGGAAGCATTCCTCAACAAGCCCTCGGATCTGCTCAACGCTTGCCGGGCGGGGATTTGTGGCCGCGTTCACGTTTCCCGCGGCACGAGTGGCCAGCAAATGCAGGTCCGCCTCATCCATGACTGCCTCTGGAATGAGCAGATGGGCGAGCAGCTCTTCGACATCATGCTCGACTCGCCTGAGCAGCGGCTCAACTTGAGCAAGCTTCTTCGCAGGCAGCGCCCGGCGGTTGAAGCGCAGCACCGGCTGGAGACACCTAAGCAAGAGGGCTCCGTGGGGGAGATCGTGATACAAGCCGCCCGCAACGTTTGCGATGGCGTGCATCATCCCCAACCCCGCGTGGAGCATTGCGCCGCCGGCATACAGGCTCGCCTCGAGTAAGGCCTTTCGTGCGTCGAGGTCGTCTCCGTGGTCCACCGCGCGCCGCATATTGGCGGCGATCATGCGCATGGCGCCCAGCGCGAACATATCCGTTATTGAGCTGGCCGAGTTTGATAGAAAGGCCTCCAGGCCATGGGTGAAGGCATCGATCGCGGTGAAGAATGTGAGGCGAGGAGGCAGGGATAGCGTCAACTCTGGATCGAGCAGCGCCAGATCCGGCCACCGGGCGGTCACACTTTCCTTTTCTCGGGTGGCGATATTGCTGATCACCGCCCAGGGCGATATCTCGCCCCCGGTGCCGGCGGTGGTGGGAACGGTGACCAGATGGTCTGCGTTCGCACGCGCAGCAATCACCTTTGCGGCGTCCATGGCGCTGCCACCGCCCACGGCCAGTATCATCTCCGCGGGCAGGGATCGGCTGATCTCCACAGCGGACGCGACGGTCTCCCACGAGGGATTCGGTTCGACTTGGGCGAAGATGCGCGCGCCCTCCCAGCCCCCGGACTCCAGGTGGGCCTTCAGCTCCTCCGCCAGCGCTATGGCCCAGGCATCGGGATGCGTGACCAGCAGCACAGTCGAGCTGTCCCGATATGGCTCCAGATGTTGGCTGATGGCCCTCGCGGTTCCCGCGCCGAATACGGTCTTGGTCGGCCAACGGAACTCGTAACTCATGTGCGGAGTCCTGGATGGGAGGGGTTCCGCTGCCGCAGCGGTTGAGGCGCTCGATCGGCCGCCTCGGGGGAGTGACGCTCGATTGGACCCGCGCGGATCGCCGCTGCTGTCCGTGGATCGGCTGGACGGATGACGGGGGAGCTGGGGCTCGGTATCGGCAACGCGCAGCGGATGTGTGGCATAGTTCGCCCCTTTTTCACCCCGTGACGGGGCCAGCCATCACCGATGACCGGCCCCGTCTTTGGTGCCATGGCGGGCATCGACCGCGCATATCAAGGGGGCGATGCGTGCAGCGCTCCCCCGAGCACGGGTGAGTCAATCGGCGTTGAGCCACAGGCCGATGCCCGCCGACAGGTTATGTCAGGTTGATGCTACGGGCAGCTCTCCACCAGACCGTTATCCAGCAGGAAGCTGCATGCCACTGCCTCCGGATCCTCCTCGTCGATGTCGACCCGCTTGTTGAGCTGCATCATCGTCTCGGTCGTCAAGGCGTCAGCGACTGGCTTAAGCACATCCGCCACGCCCGGGCAGGCCTGGAGCGTTTCCTCCCGGATGACCGGCGCCGGATTGTAGACGGGGAAGAATTGCTTGTCGTCCTCCAGGTTGAAGAACCCAAAGGCGGGGATGCGGCCATCCGTCGCGAAGCCCATGGCGGTGGTGCACTGGTCATCTTGCAGCGCCTTGTAAGTCAGGCCCGGATCCATCATGATGACCTCGTCTTCGGCGAACTGGAAGCCATACAGCTCCTCGACACCCTTGAAGCCATCGGGTCGGGCGTAGAATTCTTGATCCGTGCACAGGCTGGCGTCTCCGCCGCCGTTGATGTAGTCTGCCAGGTCCGAGATGCTGGCGATGCCGAGTTCGTCGCCGGTCGCCTGCTTCATCATCAACGTGTAGGTGTTGTTGAAGGGCGCCATCTCGAGCCACACCAGGCCGTTCTGGGCGTCCTCTTCTTTCACCTTGGTGTAGGCCTCTTGGGGATCCGTGATGGCATTCTCATGGCCGAGGTGTGCGATCCAGGCGGTGCCGGTGTATTCCCAGTACATGTCGATCTCGCCGGCTGTCAACGCTTCACGGTTCACCGCGGTCCCGCCGAGGTTGGTCTCGTCCTCAACTTCATAACCGGCGTCCTGAAGGGCGAGGACGGTGATCTTGCCGAGCAGGATCTGTTCTGTGAATTCTTTTGAACCCACCACGATCACCCCGCAAGTCTCCGCCGGCCCCATCGCCGCCCCTCCTTGGGGTTCGGTCGGAGCTGCAGGTGCCTCCGTGGGTGCCGCACCGCCGCAGGCGGTGAGGATCATGGAGGCGACCGTCAGCGCGGCGATCACGAGAAATCTCTTCTTCATGTGCTTCCTTCCTCTCACTACGTCTAGCTCAACTCGATTTCGACAGAGGCTCTCTTAGTGGATGATAGCTGCCTCCTTCCTGCTCACCAGGCAAGCCAATCTGAGTGCCATGAGCCCGCCGGCTCATGATGTGGTGGATGTCGTAGGTGCCACCAGTGAGCCTTGCGCTTTCCCCAGAATCCAATCGACCATCACAGCCATGATCGCGGTAAGGATGGCGCCCACCAGGATCATCCGCTCTCGCATCAAGGGGATACCGGTGATGATGAAGGTCCCCAGTCCACCGGCGCCGATAAACGCCCCCAAGGCGGCCGTGCCGACATTGATCACGGCCGCGGTGCGCATGCCGGCGAACATGACCGGGAACGCCAGAGGCAATTCGATACGCAGCAGTATCTGCCGGTTGGTCATCCCCATGCCGTGGGCGGCTTCGATGACGCTGGGATCCACCTCCTCGATTCCGGTGGCGGTGTTGCGCACGATGGGAAGCAGGGCGTATAGCCAGAGCGCAAAGATGGCCGTGGTCGCTCCCAACCCCAAGAAACCCATGAAAATCGCCAGGATGGCGATACTGGGGACGGATTGCCCAAAGTTCGCCACGCCGAGGATCAGGCCTGAGAAGTCGCGGAAGCCCTCGCGCGTGATCAGGATTCCGGCTGGCACGGCCACCGCAATGGCAAGCGCCGTGGAGACCAGGACCAGCCGCAGGTGTTCCACCACCGCCGCCGTCACTCTTTGGAAACCGGATGAGTAGCTGCCCAGCAGATTCGCTTCCATGCTTCCCGGCTCGATCCTCAGCAGCAATTGGTTGTAGACCAGCAGCACCGCAATCAGCATGAGGCCGGGGATGACCGTCCAGCCCAGGATGTCTCCGGCGGTGATGCCCTGGAAACGGCCCCAGAAATGCTCTCTTTCCGCCATCGCTACGCCTCCGCCTCCTCGCCTTCATCGGCCTCTGACGCCGCGGCGCGCTCAGATTCGATGACGGCCTTTTGGATCAAGTCGGTGTTGATGAGACCGCGCACCCGTCCACGCTCATCAACCACGCAGACGTTCACATAATCCGCCACGAGCATCTCGGAGAGCGCATCGCGCAGACTTGTGCCGATCAAAATGGTGACTGCGGCGGGTTCGACATATTCCTCCACCCAGCCCGCCTTGCCCCGCAGGTCGCGGCGGTCGACGTAGCCCTGCAATTGTCGGTCGGAATCCACCACGTAGCAGAAATAGAGGTCCTGCTCGCCCATGAAGCCGCGCGCCTCCTCCACGCTCTGGGTGCTCCGCAGCAGCGGCGGATGCGGATCCATGACCTCGTCCACGCGCACCAAGTTCAACCGTTTGAGCGAGCGGTCCGCGCCCACGAAATCCTCCACGAACCGGTTGGCTGGATGGGCGAGGATATTGGCCGGGGAATCAAACTGCTCCAGGATGCCGCCCACGTTCAGGATGGCGATCTTGTCGCCCATCTTGATGGCCTCATCGATGTCGTGGGTGACAAACAGGACGGTCTTCCGAATTTCCTGCTGCAAGCGCAGGAATTCGTTCTGCAGCAGATTGCGGTTGATGGGATCTACAGCCCCGAAGGGCTCATCCATGAGCATCACGGGCGGGTCTGTGGCCATGGCGCGCGCTACGCCGATGCGCTGCCGCTGCCCGCCCGATAGCTCGTGTGGGTAGCGCTCGAGGAACTCGCGCGGCATGGCCATCATTTCCAGCAGTTCCTCGGCTCGCCTGGAAATGCGAACATCATCCCAACCCAACAACCGGGGGACGGTACCGATGTTGGCCAGGATCGTCTGGTGCGGGAACAGGCCGATCTGTTGAATCACATAGCCAATGCCGCGCCGGAGCAGGATGGGATCCATATCCAGCACATTGCGCAGTTCGCCGCGGTCATCGAGCACATAAATCTCGCCGCTGGTGGGCTCAATCAGACGATTGACCATTTTCATAGTCGTGGTCTTCCCGCACCCGGAAGGCCCCACGATGGTGCAGATCTCGCCGGTGGGTACGGTGAAGGAGAGGTCATCCACCGCGGGTGCGCTGGTGCCAGGGTAGATCTTGGATACATCTTCGAACTTGATCATGCGTCTAGCTCCTTCATTCCCGGCCCTACTCGGAGGCCGGCTTATCCAGCGCGGCGGCCCTTCAGGCCTTCCGGGGTGAGCCGATTCTGCAGCCATCCCATGAAGTAATCGACGCCTAATGCCAACACTGCGATCAAAAAGGCGCCGGCGATGTAGCGCTTCTCTTGGGCGCGTTGGATGCCGGCGAAAATGTACTCCCCCAAAGTGTCATTTCCGATATAGGCTGCGATGGCGGCGATCCCGACCAGCATGACGATGGAGATGCGCACGCCGGTCATGATGACCGGGATGCTCATAGGCAGCTTGACCCGAAGCAGGAGCTGCATCTCCGTCATCCCCATCCCTCTTCCGGCCTCCACAATTCCGCCCGCCACCTCTCTGATGCCGGTGTATGTATTGCGGAGGATCGGAAGCTGCGCGTACAGAATGAGCGCAAAGGCGGCGTTGAAAGGCCCGATCCCGAGCGGGCGAATCATGACGCCGAAGAGGGCAATGCTGGGTATGGTCAGGATGATGCCCGCGATGTACAGCGTGAGCTCGCTCGCCCGTTCACCGGCGATCAGGAGAGCGTAGAAGATAAGTGTCGCGATGGCCCCGATGGCGCCGATGGCGGCTGGCTTGGATACGATGGCTGCCAGAATCTCCATCAGCGGGCCGAAGAAACCCTCCACCCGTCCCAAGGACCGGTCCCAGGTGCGAGCGGTCGTCATGATGCTATCGCCCAATTGCTGGCTGAAGAATCCCGAGGATGAGCCCCACAGCAGCAGGAACAGCACCAGGGGGATGAGAATCACCGCGTCCGAGACTCTCGGCCGCCGGGAGGGCCAGGTGATCAGCACGCCGATCACCACGCCGACCACGATGGCGACCACCACAGAAAAGAGCACCAACCAAAAATGCCCCCAGAACAACTCCTGCAGAGTCCCGGACTGCCACTGGTCTGCGATGAAGGTCCACTCGACCGTAATCACGTTCTCCTCTTGTGCGGCGAACATGGAGGCTACTCGCAGGACGCCCCAGAGGAGAATAGGCGCGCCGACCGTATAGAGGATGGAGCTGGCGGGCATATTGTGCACCGCGTCCAGGGCGAAGAGAAGCAGGAGGAAGGCGTAGAGTGCTAGCAAGATGATGAATATGGTCACTACATAGATGGGGCTCAGGGGAGTCATGATCATCGTGAGGGCCATGCCCAGCCGGTTTCCGACGAAGAGGAAGGCTACGATCATGGATCCCAACGGGACCACCAGGAGGGAAAGAAGATAGCTGTGTTCGCTGAAGCTCCCCGTGCCGCCCAGCGATTTTGCGACGAAGAAAAGAAGCAAGCTCAGTATGAAGAAGTCGGCTTCCGTGAAAAAGATGATGCGCAACAGGGCAATGGCCGGGGGCTCCCCTTCGACGATCAGGAAGGAGGGCTGGAGGATCAGGGCCAGAAGCCCAATGACCAAGCCCAACAAGCCCACGCCGACGACGGTGGCGAGTGGGTCGGTGCGGGGAATCTGCCCCCGAAAGGCCTCCAGGCTGGGCCGGGTGACGGCCATCATCCAGCCGTCGACGAGGTCACGCCAAAAATCTGATCGCCTTCGGGATTCCGCTGCCTCTGCTGCCATATTTCCTCCTCGTGGCGATGGATCTGGGCGCACCCTAGGCGCGCCGGCCTGCTGCGGGCTTGGCGTAGCCCATCGTTCGAGAGATCTCCTCGCCCGCGTCGACCACCTGCTGCGCCACTTCTTTCCTGATCCGCTGCCGGGTGAGACGATTGGAAGGGCCCGCAGTGCTCACGGCGGCCACGACATCGCCGCTGTGAATCCGGACTGCTGTGGCGACCGCGTGCAGGCCGATTTCCAGTTCCTCCAGGCCCGTGGCATAGCCCCTTTGGCGGACGCGTTCCAGCTCCTGCAAGAGCGCATCGTGGTTTGTGATTGTGTGCTCTGTGAAGCGATCGAGTGGATGGGCGAGCAGATTCTCCAACTCATGCACTGGGGCATAGGCCAAGAGGACTTTCCCCGTCGCGGAGGCGTGCACCGGAGTGCGGCGGCCGATCCATCCGAAGTTGAGCACGCGCCGGCCCAATGGGGCTGTGTGCTCGATATTCACGACCTCATCCCCTTCGCGCACCGCCAGATTGGAGGTCTCCTGAGTCAATTGCGCTAATTCATCCAAGTATGGCCGCGCGGAGCGGCGCAGGTCCCCGTGCAATGTGACCAGACCGGCGAGCTCCAGAATACCGACTCCCAGGCGGTATCTCCCCGTCTCCGGATTGCGCATCACAAGGCGCTCGTTCTCGAGGGTCGATAAAAGCCGCGAAACTGTGCTCTTGTGCACGTCAAGCTTGCGGCTGAGGTCTATCACCCCCCATTCCGGCCGGTCGATGGTGAAGCAGCGAAGCAAACGCGTCGCGCGTCTGACGGATTCAACCCCAGACCTCTGGGCTGTTTCATGCTCCTCCATATACCCCCGGGCTCTGTTGCGCATGACGCATCATTGTTGCGCAATTCGCAACAGGATAATAGCAAAGGGGGCGAAAGAATGTCAAACGCCTGAAACGGGCAGGTGCATCCGGGAAATTCCCGCGGGCGAATTGGTTTCTTGGCCTGGGAGCGCGCTCTGCCAGGGGCAAGAGGGGCGAGTCCCGCAAGGTCCTGCCCTGCAGGAACCGGGTGTGGGGAGGGGGGCGGCATGGGGATCGGACACTGGCCTGGCGCTCAGTCTTGGCCTGAGGCAAAGCCCGAAGGATTCGGGGTTGCGGATTCGCACCTGCTAGTGCACACTAGACACCCGGTAAGGTGCGACTGCTGGTTGGCATCCGGGCACCGGTGGGAATCCCGCGGGCGATGGACCGCCTCACGGCCGCGGGAAGGGCGCCGCTGCGCAAGCCGGCAGTTCGCAAGTACATCCGCATCACAGAGACCATCAGAAGGAGGATGAGCATGGCGGAAAGGGATGTGCTGTCGGCAGAGGAACGGTATATGAGGCTGCATATGCGGAATCCAGGCGTAGGGGAGCCTGCGTTTGAGACCCCCGATCTGCTCGAGCAGGTCTGGGGAGCGCCTTGGGGCGTGGATACTGATGTCGGTCGGCTGCACAAGGTGCTGGTCCATCGGCCCGGAAAGGAGTTCCAGGTCATGAGCCGCGGGGGGAGATTCGATGAGGAGATCCAGGCCTGGATCGGGCCGGATAACATGTGGTATTGGAACGGAAAGCAGAGACCGGACCTCACCAAGGCGCAGGCACAGCATGATGCGCTGACGGACGCGCTGGCGGCGGAGGGGGTGGAGGTGATCCCTCTGGAAGGGGCACCGCCACACCTCACGCGCGCCGTTTTCACTCGAGATACGGCCATTCTCCTGCCTGGTGGGGCGGTGGTTTGCCGCTTTGGGGTGGAATATCGGCGCGGTGAGGAACTGCCCGTCACGCGCACACTGGCCAAGCTCGGGGTGCCAATCCTGAGGACTATCCATGGCACAGGGCTGATGGAGGGGGGCAGCTTCCTGTGGCTGAATGCAGACACCGCGGCTGTGAGTTTGGGGCACCGGAGCAATCTGGCGGGTGTGGCACAGCTGACGGAGGTGTTGGATACGCTCGGAGTGGAATTGATCGTGGTGGACAATTTGGGGTATGGGTTGCATATCGATGGCAAGATGGTGATGGTCGATGTGAATAAGGCCGTCGGGCTGGTGCACCAGCTTCCGTGGTGGTTCTTGGAGCGCCTGAAGGAGATGGGGATCGAGATGATCTACGGCGATGCTGGGGAGGGCGCCTTCGGCATCAACTGCCTGGCGGTCCGGCCTGGGGTCGTGATCATCTCCAGCCACGCCCGGCGCACGGCGGACCGCCTCCGGGACGCGGGGGTGGAGGTCATCTCGGTGGAATATGATGAACTGCACAAGGGGGGCGGGGGCATCCATTGTTCCACGCTTCCGCTCTTGCGGGATTCAGTGTAGCCCAGTGGATTGGGCGAGCGGGGCTGTCCCAAAAGAACGTCGTGCCGATCAAAGGCCGTGAATGCCCGCGGGGAGCGGGACGAAAGAAGGAGAAGCTGGCGGTTTCTATGCCGCCAGTTTTGCCATCTTATGTGCCATGCAGAGTAATCCCCATTCGATCTCGACTTTTTCCAGCTCGCCCAGGAGAAATCTCCGGAATTTCCAGTTCTGTTGGATCCTTCCGAGTACGCTTTCCAAATCCACTCCACGCCGGCGTCGCAGGGCAACCCCTTCCTCCGAAGTGAGATTGCTGCGGGCTCTGGCACTCGTCTGCTGCAGCTTGAAACTCACTGTGATGCGGCGCTTGCCCTTCGCCCGCGCACACTTTTTCTTCAGCGAACAGCCTCCGCAGCCCTCACATTCATAGCGTCGGCGCTCACTCCGGTACCCATTGTCGGTTTCGCGCACCTTTGTTTCAACATATATCAAGCGCCTGTCTGCCGGACAGATGAATTCATCCTTCTGCGCCTCATAGCCAAACCGGCCGG
>CAYMCO010000025.1:0-75209 GCA_964388955.1 uncultured Anaerolineaceae bacterium
TCGCTTTCGATTTTATGTCGCCAAGCTATAATTAACCCAAAGCCTATCCTGAGGCCGCCGGGAACATCCCATCGGCAAGCGCAATCTGCGGCTTGGCAGAGAAGAACCGTAGTTCAGTCATCCGCGATCCAAGGCATAGGGCCAATGGCCGAGCCTCTTGATGCAGCCAATCGCTCTCGAATACAGCAGTTCCTCCCCTCACACCTTTCGCCCCACGTTTCAGCGGATACTTCAATCGATCACGCCCTAGCCATCGCATCCCACATTTCCCGGGTACACAGAACACTATCGACGTATCTACCCCAATGTTTGGTTGATTCCATCATCAACGACCCCTCTCCCGGAAAGGCAGCTGGAGAATTCAGGTACGGCGCTGCAATGTTTGCCGATGTCTCTGGCTTCACTTCGATGTCAGAGCAACTGTCAACGTTGGGGAAAGAGGGCGCGGAGGAAATCACCTCCATCGTGAACAAGTATTTCGAGCGGATGCTGGACATCTGCCGTGAAACCGGTGGGGATCTATTGAGGTTTGGCGGCGACGCTCTTTTGGTCTTCTTTGATGGAGAACAGAGCCACTTGCGCGCGTTATCGGCGGGTCACGCAATGCAAGAAGCGATGGAGAGCTTCTCGGCCGTAAAGACGTCCCAGGGAGTCTTCCGGCTTCGGATGAGCATCGGTATTGGTTCCGGCCCGTTGTTCTTCGCGACCCTTGGGTCGATCGAAGGTATGGATTTTCTCGTTATCGGTGACCCTTTGGCGAGGATGGCCGAGGCGCAGCATCAGGCGAGACCCGGCCAGATCGTCGTCGACCAGTCCATATATGCTGCCACATCGCGAGCCGCGCGTTATGCGACGGCCGGCAAGTACTACCGGCTTCTTAACGACATCGACATGCACCATCTGCCAGCAATGGATTCGGCTCCACGGCATGAAGTCCTTGCCCGTGATACTGGAGTCGATCCAAGGCATCTCCTGCAGCAGACCATTCTCGAGACACGAATCATTGAAGCGTTGGGCCTATTCCTGCCCTCGGAACTTGTCACCCTTCTTGCAGCCGAGCCGGGGCGGCCCCTGCTTCATAGTTCGCATCGACCGGTCACCGTCATGTTCACAAATTTCTACGGCTGCGCAAATGATATCCTGAACCTTCTCGGAAAGGATCACGAGCAGAGCATCAACACAATCCTGAATACCTATTTCTTGGCCATGAGAAGGATTGTCACGCGCTACGGCGGGACAATCAACAAACTGGATCCAAACATCACCGGCAACCGAATCATGACTCTCTTCGGAGCTTTGCGAGCTCACGAAGATGATCCTTTCCGCGCAGTGCTCGTAGGCATTGAGATGAACGATGCGCTGGCGGAGGTGAATCCGCAGATACGAGAGATGATCCCCACCCATCTACATGCCAGCGTGGGGTCAAGACTGTCCCCGTTCTGCCACCGCACCGCAATCAACACGGGCTTTGTGTTCGCCGGAGACGTCGGCACCGAATATCGTCGCGAGTACACGGTCATGGGTGATCAGGTCAATCTGACCGCCCGGCTGATGAGCATCGCACAAGATGGAGAGGTGCTCATCGGCCACAGCACTGCACATCACGTTGAAGGGATTGGCCGGCTCGAAGAGCAAGATGCCGTCCGCGTAAAAGGGATCTCAGAGCCGGTCCGCAACTACGTGGTCAAGGAAATCGAAAGACCAAGCGCCCATAGATCGGCCTCCGGTCCCGGCCCCATGGTCGGACGAAATGAGGAACTCAAGCTGTGCCAACAAGCTGTGACAAGAGCCATGATGGGCGCCAGCCACGTGCTTGTAGTTCGCGGCGAATCGGGTATCGGAAAGAGTCGCCTCGTCGAGGAGACAATTCAATACGCTGAAATGCTGGGCATGGACGTTTTGGGCGGTTCCTGCCTCTCCTATGGCGAGGCGATGGCGTACCATCCATGGGTTGAAATACTGAAGGATCATTTTGGCATCGACAATTCGAGCGACGATCGAGCTCCCACTGCAACCCTGGAATCCAGGCTAAGAATGATTGGTGAGGGTGACTGGGCCCCGATAATCGGCTCCGTTCTCGGCCTGGAAATCCCAGACAATGACCTAACGCGTGATCTGGATGCCAAGCTGAGGCGGCAGCGCATTCTGGACCTGATGGTCAAGATATTCCAAAGGCAATCCCAGGTGCGCCCCCTTGTCCTGGTCATCGAAGATGCGCATTGGGCCGACAAAGCGTCGATTGGTGTAATTGACTATGTCGCCCGCAACACCAGCGGGTGCTCAATATTGCTCGTATTGGCCCACCGGCCGGACGATGAGCTTCCCGACTGGTCGAGCCTCCCTAACGCGGTTGACATTCCATTGGGTGAATTGTCAGAAGGTGATTGTTTGCGCATCATTGAAGCGCATATCGGCCCTGTGGAACTGCCACACAAGGTACGAGGGCTCATTCTAAGAAAAGCAAGTGGAAATCCATTCTTCATTGAAGAAATCATCGGCTCTCTCATCGACGGCGGCTACCTGGTGGCAAAAGAGGATGGCGAATGGCGTTTCACACAGGAGCTGGTATCCGTTGAACTCCCAGACACAATCCACGGTATCGTCCTCAGCCGCATTGACAGACTGATCGAGCTGGATCGAAACATCCTGCAAGTCGCCTCGGTAATCGGAGGGACATTCTCTAGCGAGACCCTGACAGGGCTTCGCGAGTTCCGCGAACAACCCAGGGCCATTCTTACCCGATTGAAATACCTGCACCAGGTGGGATTGGTAAAGACCAGAGACCCGGAAATGGCCTCTTGTTCTTTCTCCCATCTGACCACACGCGATGTGGTATATGAGAGCATGGCGTTCGAAATGCGCCGCGATTATCACCGCAGGATCGGCGATTTCATCGAGCTGGCCCATCGAGAAGACCCGGGTGAACATATCAATATTCTCGCCTACCATTATTTCGAAGGACACGCTTGGGGAAAGGGGATGGAATATAGTCTGCTCGCTGGTCGGAAAGCCAAACGTGACTATGCGAATGAGATCGCCATCACGTCCTTCCGGAATGCACTTCAAGCTGCGGACAATATTGATCCCGAAGTGCCCACACAGGCGCAGCGGCTCTCGGCCAACGAGATGCTGGGGGAGGTCCTGACCATCGTTGGGCGCTACGGAGAGGCTTCGGAGAGCCTGGCCGCGGCGAGGGATCTGGTGCTGGGGGACGCAGGGATCGATGAACCACGACATCACTGGGTCAAGCTTTGTCGCCTGACCGCGGAAGTTCTGGAGCGTCAGAGCGAATGGGGCGCGGCTTTTGACTGGTTGGAAAAAGGTCTTACCGACATCGCTGAAGGGGAAATGATCCCGGAGACCTCAGAACTCTATCTTCTGGGCGCCGGCTTACATCATCGGCGAGGCCACAATGATAAGGCCATTCGGTGGTGCCGGAACGCCCTCGGTATCTGCAGGCGATTGGGCACACGTGAGAGCCAAAAGCTCATGGCCCACGCGTATTATCTTCTCGGCGCGGTGCATTTCAGGATGGGGAATCTCGAAGATGCCCTGGATTACTGCCGGCAGAGCGTCGAGATATACGCGGGGGTGGGAGATTTGGTTGGGCAGGCTCTCGCCTACAACAACCTGGCGATCAATTATGACAAACTCGGCCGGTGGGAACGGGCAAGCGAGGCATATCACAAGAGCCTGGACCTCAATACGAAGATTGGGAATATCCAGGAACAAGGATTTGCGGCGAACAATCTCGCAAATCTTTATCTGTACAAAGGGGATTGGACACAGGCCCGGTCATTGTTGGAGCAGAGCAACGCCATCTGGAAGCAAATCGGCGCTCCCTTGCCGGACGCGGTGACGATGAGCAACCTCGCTGAAGCCCATATCCATGAGGGGAATCTGGCCGCGGCAAACTCCTGCTTGGATGGCAGCGCGTCCATATTCGCCGAGATCGGATCAAAGGACTTCTTGCCCGAGCTCGAGAGACGTCGTGCGCGGTATTTCGCTGAACTCGGCGACCTCGAGCAGGCCGTGTCCCACGGTCGGACTGCTGTCGGCCTGGCCAGACAGCAGGAAGCCCAGCTTGAGCTGGGAATCTCATTGCGCGTGCTGGGTGATGTGTACAGGGCCAGGGGGGACTACGGCGAAAGTGAGATCGCCTTCACGGAAGGACTGCATATTCTGCTCAATCTCGGCGCCGAGTACGAGATTGCCCGCACTCGTTTTTCAATTGCGCGCCTCGCCCAGCAAGCGCCGTCGGCTTTCTCCTGCCAGGAGGAGCTCACTCGTGCGCTGCAGACCTTCGAAAGGCTCGGCGCGGCGGTGTATCTGGAGCAAGCCCGAAACCTCATGGCGCGCCTCGACACGCCCCACGAAAACGACGCATGAGCGGCCCGAATCCTCTTCTCATGCGCCGTTCGTATTCACCAGGGCTGAATTTACCACCAACCGAGGTGTCCCCTTCGGGGGACCCCAGGGGGGGACATGCCGCACCCGCAGCACCGAAGCAGCACATGGCCGGTCGCGCGGTATTGACCATCGAAGCTGGCCGGCGGAGATCGTCGAAGTTTCGCCGGCCTACCGCTTCTTCAATCGCAAGCCGTCGGACCCGAACAGAATCCCCTCGACGTATGTTTCGAACGAATACTCCACGTCGCCATTCGGCTTCTGCAAACCGACAAGGTTTCCCGTCCCGTACTTTACCGAGATGACGTAAGTCTGCCCCTTTCCGGCGCCTGAGATTTCGATGGCAACCTGACCGTCTTGACTTGAGCCGGAGAACGCCGCACTCGGGGAGGAGCAATCGGCGTCATACAGCCGAACTTGGTTGTCCCCCTGGACGTCAAACTCATAACCATCTCTGACCAGTTGGTCGATCAAGACGGTGAAATCCGAGGCCGGCGAAATCAGCGTTGAGTAGTAGTAGAAGACCCCGGGTGATAGGTTGTTAATGGTGTTCCCTTTCGCCCCGTAGTAGATTTCGCCGATGTCTTCCGCCGTTCCGGCAACGAAATCCTGGCACGTCGTCTGAGTCGGCGCAAGCTGGCTCGCGACATAGATCTTGTGTGTGCGCGCGCTGTCGCTCACCTGCAAACCCTGCATCGGAAGATCGACTGAGGCGCTGACGTCCACCGAGCCCGGTGTGCTGGAAACGAATGTCACGGTGCACTGACCATTTGTCGTGCCTTGATCCGCGCAGGTGTCGCCGGCGCCGTATAGGGCCGGTGTGGCGCCATCTATGCCAGTAAGCTCTACTGAAGGGTGGACACCGCCAACCGGGTAGGCGCCGTTCCCACCATCTGCATAGACGGATATGGTGAATGTATGCGGGTCGCCGACCCTGTTGATGATCAAGTTGTCCGGCCCATCCACGAAGTACCGGCCGCCGTCGCTGGCCACGATCACGTTTCCGGCTCCATCGACAGCCTGCACGAAGAATTCCGTGCTGATATCCAGGCCCGGAACGGTCGCGGTCCACAGCCCTGCTTCCGCATCATAGGCCAGCTCTACATTCTCCCAGCGTCCGGGCAGGTTGTAGTTCACCAACACCCGGTCGACCCCCGTCGCCAGATCCACGGCCTCCACGTAGAACGTCAATCCATCGCCGGTCAGCTCGGCCCAGGCCTCGTTCACGGAGGGCGGGAGAGGATCGTCAGAAACGGCCTGCCCGAAGATCAACTCGATCTCAACATTGTCGTAGAGGCGCTCCACCATACCATCGCTGTTGAACTGCCCACCAACCACCACCAGTCGATCCTCATCGCCGTAGCGGTTCGTCATCCAGAATTGGAGCGGGAACCATCCGGCGGCATTGAAATCGGGATCACCCGGGTCATCTTGATCCCACACCGGCTCGGCGATGTCGGGATCGAAGTTCGGGATGTCCGTGTAGTCTGCGCTGAGCAATAGAGCACCGGTCACGCCGGCGGGAGAGACGGCGTAGGTGCTTCGCGGCTGCATCGGCCGGCCGGGCGAAGCCTGCACCTCCCCATCCTGCGCATAATAGGTTCCATCTTCCGTGGTTCTGGGTTGGGGGGCCAAAGTGATGGTGTGAGGCCCGGCGCCGCTTAACAGGTTACCTCCGCCCGCCGGGACTAGATTGGTCACTCCGGTCATCGGAAGGCCATACACCGTGGCCTCGATCAGGATCTTCTCATCGTAGACACCGAAACCGCCCGAGGCTGCGCCTCCCAGGTAGCGCTGCTTTGCGGCCAACATGGCTTCGCCGATTGTCTTTTCCGTCGTCAGCTCCTTCGTGAACAGAAGGTACAGCAGCTCGGAGTGGGTTATGGCATCGTCCATCCCATAGCCGAAACCGGTGTTTGCCACCCAGGCCGCGGCACCGCCCCGAGAAAGCGCCTCCGGAAAATCATCCCCGTTCGGAATGTTCAAGCCGGCGTGGCAGCCCATCGAGTAGCCGATCTGGCCGTCGACGTTCGAAAGCTCGGAGCTTGCAAGAGGCTGCAAATCGGCGGCGAACGCTTCCGAATGGCCGAAGTGGGCGTTGGCCGAGACGAGGCTCTTACCTTGCCATGTGTCCCGCAGGTCACTCGCCGTCCAGTCACCATCGATGAGCTCGGAGACGGGCGCGGACGATTGACTAAGGACGTCACCTATCGCCTGGGCGCTGTCCGCCAGGAAATCGTAGCCCGTCACTGCGCAGCTATCCACGGAGACCGAACCGCCGTTCAAGTAGTTTTCCACCGCCCCGACGATGTCATCTGCGCTCTCAACGAGTCGGCCGCTGGCGCGCTCAGGTACGAAGAGCTGCCTGCCGCGCCACAGCAGAGGACTGTCATCGGTATAGAAATCGTCGGTGAGAATGAAGCCGTTCCGCACCGCCCAGGCAACGGGTGTATCGCCTGTGACGCCGCTGCCATAATCGCGTTCATTGGCGATGCTCGCCTCATCCGGGACGCGGAAGAAGGGTATGAATTCGTCGCCACCGGCGAAGACGACGTAGCGCAGGTTGGGCCCGCCATAGGCGGCGATCAGATTACGGATCGTCTGGGCGACCTCGTTGGCTTCGTATACGTCGCAGTAATCGTCATTCCACTCCGCATAAGCTGCACGGACACCCGGGTCGATATCCACCGGAAGAACCACTCCCTGAACTGATTCGTCGTCCGCCAGGTCATGCAAGCTCTGCAGCACGTCCGCTGCTTCCTCGGCGCCAAAGGTGCCCTGGAGCCTTCCCTGGTGGGTGAGGATCAACGTCTCCGGAGATCCATCAATGACACTCGAGCCAACATAGGGATCGCTTGGGACGGTGATGTCGGCTGCATATTCTTCCTTGGGAGCCCAGGAGCAAACCCCAGGAGTCTCCAGACCTTCGACCGTTACGCTCAACGTATACGGATCGGTACTGAACGCCCCCGTCGGGCCATAGACCGCGATGTAGTATGTCCCGGGCGTGTCAACGGCCAGCGAACGCACACCCTCGTCCTGAGTGCCGGGGTTGGCCGAGATGGAGGTGAGATGGCCGATGGAAGTCAGGTGCCCTATGGAAGTCAAATGTCCAATGGAGGTGAGATGGCCGATGGAGGTCAGGTGCCCTATCGAAGTCAGATGGCCAATGGAGGTGAGATGGCCGATGGAAGTCAAATGTCCAATGGAAGTCAAGTGGCCGGCGGCATCTACGTCGGATGCATCCAGGAAGGGGGTGAAGACCTGGGTGCCGTCGTCGACCTCCGGGCCGGAGTCCGCACTTCCGAAGACCGCGAAGTCGTAATTCGCCGGCAGGTCGGTCAAATCCACTTGCAGGCTGGAGATCTCATCCACCCGTACGGAAAAGAAGTCCACATCCTGATCGTGACTGATGTAGGATTGCAGGGTTTGACCGGAGGCGATGGGGTAGGCGTACTCCGGCTGGTCGTTGAACTCGTGGTCATCGACGCCCGTGCCGATGGTTATCCAGCCATCCAGCCAGGTCTGGTCCACCCGGTTCGAGGTGCGGCGAAGCTCAAGACCATCGTATGGAATGACGGCCTTCACGAAGACTGTGGCTTTCCCCGCGTAATCCGAAACGATCTCCAGCGTGCACTCCCCATTCCCACCCGTCTCGCAAGTCTTCCCGCCGACGAAGACGGGCTCGACGCTGGAATTCGAGGTGACCCGGCCCTCGACGACAAGGCCCTGGACCGGTTCCGGCCCCGTACCATCGTCCACGGAGACGGTGGCAGTGTAGGTATTCGAATTCCCAACCAGGTCTACGCCTGCATCGGGCTCGAGTTCAACCGAGGCGTCTATGAACAGCAGGGGCGCATCAAGCTCCGCCGCCCGGTCCAAGGATACGCCTTGCACGAGGAGAGATCCTTCAGCCCGAGCCGTGACCTGTGCGGCCGAATTTGCCGTATAGGTCACATCACAGGTTGCTTCCGTGCCTTCGGGGTTGAGCGCAGTGGTGCAGGTTTCTTGGTTTAGCGGGTTGCCCTCGTCGTCGAGAAACTCTACGGTGACGCTCTCGCCGGCAGCGGGCTGAAAGCCGAGCCCGGAGCCGTCGTCTTCGAAAGCGGCGGTGGTGACCGTCTGAGGAGTCCCGACCTCGCTGACGCCGCCTCCCGCCTCGATGGTGAGATAGGCATCCACGAACGTGGCCGTCGCGTCTCCGCTGTTGGGCGCCGAACCATCCGTCTGGCGGTGTACCGAGAAGGATCCAAGATCTTCGAACTGGGGGAAGGAGATATCCACCGCCCCATGGGCCGAGACCGGGCCCGTCGTCGAGGAGGCAAAGCTGATCGGGCAAGACGCCACATCTCCGGAGCTGTTCAACTCGGTCGTGCAGGTCCCCTCTCCAGGTTCCCCATCGTAGAAAGTGACCGTGACCAGTTCTCCGGCGGCCGGCTGGAATCCGGCGCCCACATCCTCGAACACTGACACGCTGAAGGTTTGATCCTCTCCCACTTCCTGGTATCCGCTGCCCGAGGCGGAGATCTCCAGGTAGCCATCCACCCACTGGACCGCCCTCCCCTCGGAAAAGGCGAGGCTTGTGCCATCCTGCATCACGATCTCCGTGGAGGCGATCATGGTTTCCAGGCCGGCTCCATCCGACGCGGGGCCAGAGAAATTCAACTCGCAGGAGCCATCATCTCCCGTTTGGCATGCGGTCTCGATGGGCTCCGTCAATGGATCATCATCATCCAGCACGGCGCTCACGACCACCCCACCGGCCGGCTCCATTTGGTAGCCGGTGTCCCCATCCTGAATCCGGGCCATCGCCCTGAAGATGGCGCCCCCCTGCACATCCGCCAGCAAGTCCGGATCGGAAGCGCCCTCCTCTGGCTCGATCGAAAATGCCCCCGCACACAATTCGAAGTGACCAAATACAAAGTCCTGCAGGTCACTGGAGAAGGAGGTCGACGACCGGCTCTTGGCCTGCACGGTCGTGTAGCAGGGGCGTGCCCCCCCGAGCAACTGCGTGATGTTGACGCCCATCTCGGTAAACGCGTTCGGGGCCAATTCTTGCGCCTTGCCCTGGCGATCGTATATCGTCCAAGGGACCGCATCGCCATCGATGGCGACACCATTGTTTACGGCGCACGCGGTGTCCCCGCCGTTGCATCCTTCGCCATCTATGGGCCCGTTGGAGGGCTCGGAAATCACGATCCATCCGGCGCCGTCCCAGCGCCGGACCTCGAAGGAGCCCAGGCTCCCCCCCTGTTCGAAATCCATCACCAGCAGTAGATCATCCACCTGCCGGGTGCTGCTATCGAACCCTCCCTCCTGCGTGGGGAAGATCTGCGATTGGTTGATTTCAATATCGATATGGCTCGCGCCTCCGGGTTCCAGGCGCTCGAGACCGATATAGAATATGAGCTCGCCGGCACCATCCACCGTGGCGTACGCATACACGGTCGAGAGGTCGTCCTTGGCCGGGACGTTTCCGCTCCCCCAGGTCCAACTCGTGATGGGGTCGGTGTTCTTGTTGGAGCCGGTGAAGACGCTCCCATCGAAACTCCCCTTGCTGGCCATGTCATCCGCCATGAAAATGGCGGTTATCCCGCCGAAAGCTTGGCGAAGGTCATCCCTGGGCACCCCGACTTTTCTTTTATTCCCTGTGATGGTGAAGAGATCCACCCAATCGGGAACCTGCCTATCTCCCAAGATATAGCCGTCCGCCAGACCGCCGGAGCCCGGCGATAGTTCTTCGGCATGATCTCCCAGTGCGAACAGATCGTCATTGTGTACTGCCGAAACACCGAGAATCGGCAAGACCAGTAGCGCAACGGCGAGCAGGGGCCAGATCAGGATCCTTCGCTGCTGCGATGGATGAAGCGAGCCGCAGAGTCTTTCTATCGAATGAGATGATCGCGCGGTCGAGTTACGATGCGATAGAGTGTCCCGGGAAGACTTGCCATATTCCCGATTCATGACCCCCTCCTTTGTGATTTTTCTCACTTGCCGCCTTCAGCAAATAATAGACTAATCCCACGAAAATAGCAATCCTCTCTCTTTGAGGGGTGTGTTCCATTTCAGGGGGCGCGGCTGTTCAAGAGTGAATGTACGGCGCTGCTCGCGATACACCTCGAGGTTTCATCACTCGGCATTCGAGATGCGCTTCCCCACAATCGGAACGCGCGAAGCAGGGCGCATCTCGAGCAGCGGCGAGCGGAGCGAGGCGTGTATCGAGAGGCCTGGCCTGTGTTGTTGACAGGGTGCGGCAGGTGCGAGTCTGCGGTGTCGGATCGCCCTCCAGGATGGAACGCAGCCTCTTTTGGGGTCGAGCGTGAGACTTGCCGCAGGTACGACGGCCTGACTCCGGCGGCCTTCCCCAGAGAGTGTCCCCATGCCGGTGGCGACAGCGCTGCAGGATCCTTTCGAAGTTGGTGGAGGCGCTGAGGCTCGAGGCCCGCCAAACAGACATATCCTGACCCTCAGAAGGTGCCACCCACCCCCGGTGTGCGGACGGAGGGTGCCGAATCTGACGTCCATCACCTTCTAATTCTGATTAGTTTGGTGTGAATTCCCCGTCGGCTCTAAGGTAGAAGATCGGTATTCTGGAGATAGCGCTAGGACAGGGCCGGTTGAGCCTCGTCCCCCATGGGATCGTCGGGTTCTGTCCTTTGTGCCGGTGCGGAGGCCTCCCATCACTCCGTCTCCTTCGGTGGAATCCCGTGCGTTTCTGAGAGCGATTGGGCTTCGTGGCCGGCGAGGAGGGAGAGCGCGGGGTGCGGGCACCGGGTCCTGGAACCCGTTGATCTCGTGGAAGGTGGGCTGTGGCAAGCTGCCATTCGTCAGGCGGCCGTCGTGTTTGCCGCCGTCTCGAGCGCGACGCGGATCATCGCTTCCTCGCCTTGCTGGAAAGCGGCGACCTCGACGCCCTGGTAGGTGCTGGTCCCCAGGACCAAGTTGGAGCCGGGCACCAGGATCGCCGCGGCCGAACAGCCGAGGGCGCGCGCCACGGTGAACAAGGCGGATGACTCCATGTCGAAGGCGGAGACGCCCTCGTCTCGCCACCGATCGATGATCTCCCGCTTGCGCTCGCCTTCATAGAAGGAGTCGGTGCTCCGGATGGTCCCCGCCTGGGCCGGGGCGCCCAGGGATTCGGCCGCCGCCCGCAGCACTTCGGTCAGCTCCGGGTCTGGCGGGACGAGGGAGCCGTCGGATCCGTAGCAGCGGCTGGTGCCCTCGTCGGGCACCGCCGCCGCGGCGATGAGCAGGCTTCCAATGGGGAGATCCGGCGAGATGCTGGCGCAACTGCCGGCCCGGATCAACCAACGGGCGCCGGCCGCGGCAAGCTCCTCGGCCGCCACCGCGATCGACGGGCAGCCCAAACCGGAGCTTGCCACCGTGATCGCCGCCCCCCGGTAGCCGCCGACGTAGATCGGGTAGCCGCGGTCGCCGGTCAGACGGCGGGCATTCTGCAACAGCAGGCTCGCCCGTTCGACCCGCCGCGGGCTGCCGCACAGGATCGCCGCCGGGGTCACCTCGCCAGGGCGCACCTGTAGGTGGGGCAGCGCCCCGTCCGGCAACTGCAGGTACCGGTCCAGCAGGTAGTTTTCCATGACGAGGCCTCCTTGATGTTCGCTACCCGGCGATGGCAGTTGACCCGCTCAGACTGTTATAGTAGATTATATAACCCGAATAGTTGGGGCGAAAGCTGCTCCCGGTTGGGAGGCCACCCTGCACCGCTACCTGCGCGTCGACCCCGATGCTTCGACCCCGCTGGCTGCCCAGCTCAGCAGGCAACTGCTGTGGTTGATCGCCAGCGGCGAGATCGAGGAGGGAGAGAATCTGCCAGCGGTGCGCGCGCTCGCGGCCGAACTCGACATCAACTACCACACGGTGCGGGCCGCCTACCAGCAGCTCAAGACCCAGGGGGTGATCAGCACCCGCCGGGGGCGGCGGGCCGAAGTGCTCCCCCACGACCGGCGGCGCTGGCTGTCCAACGCGCCCCGTCTTCCCACCTTCACCCTGGGCATCCTGGTCCCCAACTACTCTCCCTACCACGCGCGCTTCCTGCAGGGCTTGGAGGAGTCCACCCAGCAGGACCCCTGGCTCAAGTTCATCTGCGACACCAACTACTACACGCGGCACGTCGGCCGCTACATGGGCCAGTTGCTCGCCAAGAACGTCGACGGCATCGTGGTCACCCACTTCGAAAAGGCGGACCGGGAAGACCTGAAGTCCGCCTTGAGCCCGGCGCCGGACATGCCGCCGATCGTGTATGCCGACAGCCCGAATATGCCCGGGCCCAGCGTCGGCTTCGACCGGGAGGGAGGCGCCTTCAAGGTGGTCTCCCACCTGACCGGGCACGGCTACCGGTCGATCGCCCTCATCACCCCCGACCCCGGCTGGTCCACCCTGCGCCCGGTCTACGCTGGCTACCGTCGTGGTCTGGAAACCGCCGGGCTGCCGCTCGCCGAGGAGAGAGTGGTCCGGGTGCCGACCTTCGCCGCCGCCGACGGGGCCGCCGCGGCCGACCATTTGCTGGAGAGCAGCGGCCCGCCGGAGGCCGTTTTCGCCGCCGGCGACATGCTTGCGATCGGGGCCATGCGCCGCTTCAGGGAGCACGGCTTCAAGGTGCCCGACGATCTGGCGGTCGCCGGCTTCGGGGAAATCGAACTGGGGGAATTGGTCGACCCACCGCTGACCACGGTCGCGCTGCCCCCGATCGAGATGGGACACGTCGCTATGCGGATGCTGCGCCAATCCATCGAAGGTGAGAAGGTGAACCCCAGCGAAGTCGAGCTTCCCGCCCGCCTCATCCTCCGCCGCTCGTGCGGCTGCCCGGCCTCGGGCGGCGGCGGAGGGAGGGGGGATCGAGCCACGAATCCATCCAACCCAAGTGCTTAGAAAGGAGAGAAGAACCATGCACAAACGACACCTCTACACCGGGCTGCTGATCGCCGGCATCGCCGCGCTGCTGCTGGCGGCCTGCGGCGGCGGGCCGACCCCAACCACCTCGGCACCGGCCGAAGCCCAGCCGACCGAAGCGCAAATGGAACAGCCCGCCGAGCTGGCCCACGTCACGCTGCGGCTGCCGTGGATCATCACTACCCAGTTCGCCGGCCCCTACGCCGCCCTGGAGCAGGGCTACTTCGAGGACGAAGGGCTGGACGTCGAGATCCGGCCGGGCGGGTTCGATATCAACAGCATCACCATGGTCGCCTCCGGCGAGGACACCTTCGGCCTGCACGACATGGGGTCGTTGATCTCGGCCCGGGCCAATGACGTCCCGGTCGTGGCGGCGGCCGCCTTCTTCCAGAAGCACCCCGGCGGCCTGATGGCGCTGGCGGACTCCGGGATCGAGACCCTGGGTGACATCGCCGGCAAGACCATCGGCTTCCAGGAGGGAGGCCCCTGGATGCTGTCACAGGCGATGTTGGCGGCCAACGGGGTCGACCTCGATAGCATCGATAAGGTGGCCGTCGGGTTCGACCTGAGCCCGCTGTACAGCGGCCAGATCGACCTGATGACGGTGTACGTCACCAACGAGCCGCTGCTGGCCCAAGCCGAGGGCTACCAGACCAACGTCTTCCTGCCTTACGACTACGGGATCGAGACCTCGTCCGAGGTGCTTTTCACCACCGACGGCGTATTGCAGGAGCACCCGGATCAGGTCTGCGGCATGGTGCGCGCCATCCAAGAGGGTTGGCAGTACGCCGTCGATCATCCGGACGAAGCGGTGGACATGATCCTGGCCGCCGGCGGCGAGGACCTCAACCGCGAGGCCGAGGCCGCCCAACTTCAGGCGGAGATGGACAACCTGATCACCGCCGACTCGGAAGCCCACGGCTACGGCTACATGACCGAAGAGCGCTGGCAGACGGCGGAAGACGTGCTGAGCCAGTACGGCCAGCTCGAGGCCGACGTCGACGTGAACGACGTTTTCACCACGCAGTGCTTCTCGGACTGAGCGCGATATCGTATCCCAGCGGTGACCCCGGGATCGGGAGGGGAAGGCATCCGGCCGTCCCTTCCCGGCCCACGGGCGCCGGCATGCCACCGGTTGGATAGGCATCAAAGGGGCGGAAGCGTATGTCGAAGCATCTGTTGGACAAGGCGGCAGCGACCGAGGGCAGGATCCAGTACCACCTGCGGGTGAATCGCGGCGACGTCGGGAAGTATGTGCTGCTGCCCGGGGACCCCGACCGGGTGCTGCGGATCGCCAGGCACCTGCAGGATCCGAAGGAGATTGCGTACCACCGCGAGTACCGCACCATGACCGGCACCTATCGTGGGATCACGGTGAGCGCCACATCAACCGGGATCGGCTGCCCGTCGGCCGCCATCGCCGTCGAGGAGCTGGCCAACATCGGCGCCACTCACTTCATCCGGGTGGGCAGCACCGGCGCGCTCCAGCCCGGGGTGGAGACCGGCGATGTGATTATCAACACCGCCACCATGCGCAACGACGGCACCTCGCGCTTCTACGTCGACGACGGCTTCCCGGCGGCGGCGGACCACTTCCTGAGCCACGCGCTGATCGAAGCCGCCAACGAGTTGCGCGCCGAGCGTGGGTTCAGGCTGCACGTAGGGCTCAACGCCAGCGACGACGCGTTCTACGGGGAGACCCCCGAGTTCATCGAGAAGCTGGTGAGGCACAAGATGCTCAACGTGGAGATGGAAAGCGCCGCCATCTTCACCATCGCCCACCTGCGCGGGCTGAAGGCCGGCATGGTATGCGGGGTGTCCGGCAATCTGGTGACCGCGGAGGTGGAGTACGAGGGCGAGAACCCCCGGCTGGTCGAAGCCTGGGAGCACGCCATCGCCATCGCCCTCGAAGGGATCTACCGCTACGAGCACGACCCGCTGCGGGAGCAGATCGGTTGAGCGCCCCGGCGACCTGGTTCCCGGATCGTCCCGACCCGGATCTGCGGGCGCTGCCCAAGTGCAACCTGCATTCCCACCTGGAGGGATCGATCCGCCCGGCGACGTTCTTGGACCTGGCGCGGGAGCGGGGGCTGAACCTCGGGGTCGGGCAAGAGGGGGTCGGCGCCCTGCTGCAGGTCGATGGAAGCGAGACCGGCCTGGTGGACTACCTCGAAAAGATCAGCGCCGGCTATCAGGTGCTGACGACCCCCTCGGCGCTGCGCCGGGTGGCCTTCGAGGCCGCCGAGGACGCCGCCCGCGACGGGGTGCTCTACTTCGAGCTGCGGGCCGGGCCGCTGACCCATGTCAATAAAGGGCTCAGCGTGCACCAAGCCATTGATGCGATCCTGGCCGGGCTGCAGCATGCGGAGGCCGCCTACGGGATCATCTGCCGGTTGATCATCGCCGCCCTGCGCCACCACGAGCCGGCCGACAATGTGGCTCTGGCGCAGGCGGTCGTCGAGCATCGCGACGATGGTGTCGTGGGATTCGACCTGGCCGGCGACGAGGCGGGGTACGCGGCGAGCTCGCACGCCGATGCTTTTGCGGTGGCGCGCCGCGGCGGGCTCGGGATCACCGTGCATGCCGGCGAGGCGGGTGGTGCCGAGAACGTGCGCTACGCGGTCGAGGCGCTCGGCGCCGGCCGGATCGGCCATGGGGTTCGCAGCGCGGGCTCGCCGGCGGTGATGAGGTTGCTCCAGGAGCGCGGGGTCACGCTCGAGGTGTGCCCGACGAGCAACGTGCACACCCGGACGGTCGCGAGCCTGGCGGCCCACCCGGTGCGCCGGCTATTCGACGCAGGGGTCCGGATGACGATCGGCGACGACGACCCGGTGACCTCGGACACCTCGGTCTCCAAAGAGCTGACGCTCCTGCGGGATGTGTTCGGCTTCGAGGCTGCCGAGATTGTCCGGATCCAGAAGATGGGCCTGGAGGCCGCCTTTGGCCTGGACGGCGGCCGGCGGAGGAGGATCATGGCGGCGCTCGAGGCGCACGTCTTGGCATCGGAGCCGGGGGCGGGCGAACGGGTGGAGCCGAGAAGTGACGCATGAAACCACATGAGGGCATCGAGATTACCCACCTCAGCAAGGTCTTCGGCGGCGAACGCCAGGTCGAGGCCCTGCGGGACATCAACCTGCAGGTTGACCCCGGCGAATTCCTGGTCCTGGTCGGGCCATCCGGCTGCGGCAAGTCGACCCTGCTGCGGCTGATCGCCGGGCTGCTCGAACCGACCAGCGGGGAGATCGCCGTCGGCGGCAAGAGCCCCAAGCGGGCGCAGGCGGACGTCGACCTCGGTTTCGTGTTCCAGGACCCGGTGCTCTTCCCCTGGCTGAAGGTGATCGACAACGTCGAGCTGCCGGACCGGATCCTCGGATCGCGCAACCCGCTCAAGGATCAAGATCCGGGCGCCTACGCCCGGCAGCTGCTGGCGGATGTCGGGCTGACCGGCTTCGAAGCGAGTTACCCGGAGCAGCTCTCCGGTGGGATGAAGCAGCGGGTAGCGCTGGCACGCAGCCTGGTGTACCAACCGTCGATCCTGCTGATGGACGAGCCGTTCGGAGCCCTGGATGAGTTTACGCGGGACAAGCTCAACATGCTGCTGCTGCAGATCTGGGACAAGATCGGAGCAACGGTGATCTTCGTCACACACAGCATCCAGGAGGCGGTGTTCCTGGCCGACCGGGTGGTGGTGCTGACCCCGCGGCCGGGGCAGGTCGCTCGGGTGGCGCAGGTCCCATACGGCCGGCCGCGCGAGTTCGACATCCGCTACCAGGAGCCGTTCGTCGAGCTGGTGGCCGAGCTGCGCCACTTGCTGACCGGGGATTCTGAAGAGCAGGTGAGCACATGACCGGCAACCTGGGGCAGACGGCGCGCGGTGGCGGAAGCTTGCGTGAGCGGTTTGGCGGGGCGCTGCGAGAATGGGTGCCGGCCATCCTGCTTTTCCTGGGGATCATCGCCGCCTGGCAGTTGATCGACCTGCTGGCCGGCGTGCCCGCGTACGTGCTGCCGTCGCCGGCCGAGATCCTCGCCGAGATCCAAGAGCGGTTCCTGTCCCTGTTCCGCGAGCTGGGCTGGACGATGCTGGAAGCGGTGATGGGCTTCCTGCTCGGCAGCGCGGTCGCCTTCCTGACCGCGGTGTTGTTCGTGCACGTGCGCTTTATCGAGCGGGCCGCCTACCCATGGGCGATCGTGCTCAACACCATCCCGATCGTGGCCATCGCCCCGCTGCTGACGATTTGGATGGGGTTCGGGCTGGCGCCGAAGACCGCCATCGCGGCCATCATCTGCTTCTTCCCGATGCTGGTGAACTCGACGCGCGGGCTGCGCTCGGTGTCACCGCAGGCGCTCGAGCTGATGCGGGTCCTGTCCGCTTCGAAGTGGGACGTGCTGGTCCGGGTGCGGCTGCCGTCGTCGCTGCCGTATGTGTTTTCCGGCTTGAAGGTGGCGAGCACGCTGAGCGTGATCGGCGCCATCGTCGCCGAGTTCACCGGCGCCGACCGCGGGATCGGCTACCTGGTGATGGCGGCCAGCTACCGGATCGACACCAAGCTGATGTTCGCCGGCATCGCCTATTCCTCGGCGGCGGGCATTCTGTTCTTCAACCTGGTCTCGGGGCTGGAGCGGCTGCTGCTCTACTGGCCGGGGGCGAGGTTGGAGGAGTAGCCCCCGGCCCGCTGTCGCATATTCCGTGCAGTTTGCGGGGTCGAAGATCCCGCGTAGTGTGCGGGGCAGCAAATAGGTGGGCATCCTGCGATCAGATGCGGAATGGGCCCGGAGAAGGAGTGCGGAGAAGACGAAGAATTCGGCGACAACGGCGATGGCAGGCACGGCGGTCATGGCGGTGGGGGTGTCAGTGGCAATGGGAGGGGATGTGATGGTGACGATCGTCGTGATCGGGGTGATGATCATCATTATGATCTCTAATAGCCCATAGTTGGGATCGCGTTCGGAATTAGGCCATTACATCAATTCCAAATTCACCTAGCTATCTGATCAGTTGCGATCTAAACTCACGAAACTCAGCTAGTTTCTCCTCCCTTGATGACCAAGCCTCAACTTCTTCAATATCCACATCATTGCTCTCAGCGACCATGACAGCTTGCTGAAGGCATTGGCGATCTCCCCAATGATAGAAATGAGCGAGACGAACTTTGACACACGATGTTGGAGAGACGATTTGGAATTTGCCCGTATCATATGATCGGAATTCATTGTCAGCTAATGGATCGTCTCCAGCCATTAGAGGTCCAGGCGGAAACTCGACGGAGAACTCAGTCTCAGGATGCGTGTAATGCCTGCCAACAGCCGTGAAGCCGATTTCCGTCATTGCCTCGTCTATTTGACTGTGCCTCACATGACATGCATTTACGAAATCGATATCTTTGGACACATAACGATCGTTGCTGTATATGCGGACAAATGTTCCTCCGGACAAGACAACCTCGATGCCCTTCTTCGCCAAATGGTTGCCAACAAAGGCTGCCAGCTCTGCCTGTGTCATCTTCGAGACAGATTTCATAGTGGTTTCCCCCTTCGCCTTGGTCTGCGACGATCCATAGTCAACCGCTCGATTTTCTCCTTCGCGTAGAATGAGACCGCCTTTTCTAGTAAAGCCTCCAATTCGTCGAGAAATGCATACTCCGGGTTGAACTGATATACTCTCGTGCGCCCCAGCATTCGGCTTACAACTACCCCGCCCGCCTCCAGGCGATCAAGTTGATCTTGGATAGAGGAGAGACCCGAGTCAAAGAATCTGGCGATTTGTCTGGGATAACCCTCATCCCTTGCCCACAGGAATACCAGCACATTTTCGCGATTTTCGGATCCAATGATAGGCTGCAGCATCAACTGACCCCATTTGCCGGTTATATGACCCCAAGTTGTGGTCATATGACCCCAGTTAAGGGTCATTATAGCATGGAATCACTTCCGGATGTCAGACGGCTTTAAGCTCGCTGGCCGCTGGACCCTGGACCGCGTCCAGTGTGGGCTGTCCGTCCACGTATGCCTGCGGCCCCCTGGCGGGACCGCCACACCGTCCCGGGCCAGACCGCCACACCGTCCCGGTGTCCTGCCGGGAGGGCAGGCAGCGACCCGGGAACGGGCCGTCTCTAGCTCCGCCAACCTTCCCCATCATACATCTTGGCTTGGATTTCGCCCCGCATCCCCGGTCCACTGTCGCAGATCCCGCGTGCTTTGCGGGGTCCAAGATCGCGCGTGGTTTGGGGGGCAACGAATGGTTACGCCGCCCATGATTGGCGCAATGATGTCACAAGATTAGGTGGATTCGAGACCCCATTTCTCCACACAATGATGGGCAATCCACCACATGACATCATAAGCTTGATCCAAAGGGTTGCGAGGAACGTTCATAGCGATCTGGAGAATATCGTCCTTTGTCAGGTTTTGACATCGGCGATAATAGGTGAAAAATGCCTCGGCTTCTAGGTTGTGCTGTCGTGGATCTTCCAGCATTTTCTCCCAGCACTCAAAGAGTGTTCTTCGCCTTTTCTCGGCAACCCTCTTGAGTCCTTGGAGATTGTCGCCTTTCGCTATCGCCTGGAAAACGGGAGAGGGATGAACGGCACGCAGGTACTTCTTCTTCAGATTGCAGTCTTTGCATGAGGCGACGAGATTACCAATAATTGTCGGGCCGCCTTTGCTGAATGGATGGACATGGTCAATATGCATCTCGTCTTCCCTCATCAATGGCTTACCGCAATATCTGCACCTTCTTCGATCTCTTGTAGCAACGGCATCTCGCAGCTGTTGTGAAACTTGCGCGCGCTTGGCTTTCTCTTCCGCAAGGTCTCGACTCCAAGCCAGCATCTCTTCGGTGCTTATGTTCTTCTGAAACCTACTCCACTCCCGATCGAGTTCCTTCTTCCAATGCAAAAACGCGTGGAACATCTCGCGATCTACATCGGAATAATCATCCGGAGTTGTGCCACCCTGAAGGACCATCTTCCTCATTTCATTACTCCCTGAAGACGAGCATGTCTTGCATTTCAAGATTATGGGAGGGTGTGCAAAAGGACGGGAGGTAGGCCAGTGGGATTCGGACGCCCTCTTGAGTGGGTTGGCGATTCACATTCAGTGAAGGTGCCAATCATCATATTCAGGGCGATGATTGCGCAGATCCATTGAGCGCCAGAATTCATCCCACGGCATGCTATACCACTTTGATAGGGCGGTCGCATCATCCATGTTGACGCCATCCAGTATTGCCTCACGAATATCGCCGTCCAGTTGGAAACGGCCATCATATACCGTGCCGTCAGGCAGTACGCTTCCTCTGAGAGAATAGGCGCGCCTTAGTTGATCTCGGGTGACCCTTGCATCCTCCAGATTAGCATACTTGAGATTGGCGTTGCCCAGATCAGCACCAACAAGCGTGGCATTCCTAAGATCTGTCTTCCAGAGAGCGGCTCGGCTCAGACTCGCACCGGTCAATTCAGCTCCTCTGAGCTTGGCAGATCGGAGAGACACACCGTGGAGATCGGCTGAAAGCAGTTGGGCTCCTTCAAGATTGGCACCATCGAGCCAGACCGAACGCAGGGACCCATTTGTGAGATTCCCTTGTTGGCCCAGTTCACGGGCTGCGCGTAGTGCGATGCCATTATCAGAGCTTGCCATCTCTCGGATGAGTCGCTCCTTTTCCAGTCGGGCTTGGCGCCGTTGGTTCAAAGCATCGATGATGAAGACAGTGACTGCAATGCTCATCAACTCAGTTGCCAGATTGGCATAAAGGTCGGATATCAACGTTCTCCAAGAGAATCCTCCTGGATGCTGGAAGGAATAGCCTAATATTAGGGCGACAAACAAGATGGAGAATAACAGTGCGAATGCCGCTACGCGAGAAGTGGTGTGGTCGGACAATACTGTACGAGTCCTTGCCAAGTGTTCCCTCAATTTCCACATATGTAGCCCTTAGCATTTCACAGTGGACAGGTCGTGCAGTAGCCCTTCATTACGTCGCGTCTGATCCCATGCCTGCAAATCGCGCCGGAACCCGGGTCATAGGCAACGAACGGAGAGGCGGCATCTCTTCAATCACATTGGTCTCAAACGAGGCTCTCGCACGTGATTCCGCTGATAATCACAGCGGGCGTCGAGATTGCCTTACCGATATGATCATCCTCGAAATGGGCAGTCAGGATAATTCTTGCAAGCGCTCTTGGGGCATTGTCAACGTTTATGCTCAAGAGATCAAACCTATAGCGGCTGTCGTGGGAAAGCCAAGCGGGGCGGGCCTTTTCAGTATCTATCTCTTCAACTAGATTCACACTGTTCCCAAAGGCCCACTCGCGGATGTTCTGACCAAGGACCAACTCGATCCTTTGATTATCGCCTGACGCAAACTCAAGCTCCAGAAATCCAATTCGCTTGTTTAGGAACGCGACACCCTCATGTTCACGGTATCCATGACCTGCCGAGAGCAGGAAATGAATCTTCATGATCCTATTTGCCTTAGCTTTGACAGCTTTCCTTGAAGGGCTGTTCAGTTGTGAGGGTTGAGCAGTCAAGACCCTATGGCCACTTATCCTCTGGGTCTCATCTGCAACTGGCCATAGAAAGAATGGAATACCGTAGATGACAGTTATTCCCATTGGAGTAAGAGGGAATTTATATGTCTGGGAAGGATCTGACTCCGGTATCCTGACGATTGAGAACCGCCCTGGTTTGAAAGGTGGCGAGAATCTAACCAACTTGGTATCCGGTATTGGAGGTTCTCCGAGATCTTTGCGTAGCAAATCACCGATTGAATTGTCGGATGGGACATCCTTGCCAGGGGTGATACTGGAAGCGCCCGCAAGCCTCCGAAGGAAATAGGATCGGTTGAGAACGAACAGTAAGGTGCCTAGAGAGAGAATGCCCAAAGACAGGAGTGTCGAAGACGATAATTGAAGAACATAATAGGCGAGGGAGATTATCAGTATTATGCTCACAGAGAGTTGCCAGTTATCGATCAGGAGCCCACCCACGTAACTCCACGCGCCACGAATCCTACTTGAGCCGACCGTTAGGAGGGTCAACAACAAAAATGCAACCAAGACAGTAAGAGACGAAGGGATAGGCAATGGGCTATTGGTGTAGAGGCCATAGGACCAAACCACAATTCCTACGATAGCGCTGCTTATTAGAGTGCCAATTGCTTGCTCGGCAATATTCCTCCAGTTCAACCCAAACATTGGTTATGGCCTCCCATGAGCAAATGTCTAGGAAGGAGATTCCGCATAACACCCTTGTGCTGATCGGCCGGCGCCGTGGTCTATGCTGGCCTTGGACTATCGCGAGCATACAGCAAACTAGCCAAACTCGCCCCAGATCGCCAGTCCGACGCGGCGAGATGTTGGCCATATTTCCCGCAATGTGTCAGGTCGCCCCAATTCATCCTGGCTATGTCAGACGAATTGAAGGAGTAATTCCTGAGTGAGCTCGCGGGCGGGGTCGTCCAAGGGTCGATTGTCAGAATCGAGAAACCTAGGGCGAAACCTTGCAAGCCTCTTGGCCATCACCCGGATTGCATCCCCGTTGTTGTCAATCAGGATGTAGGTTCGCTTGTTCTTGGCCGCTGCCTCTCCGAGGGTGCCGCTTCCAGCAAAGAAATCCAGCAGGATCTCTCCAGGTTTCGAATGGATCTTGACTATCCTCTCAACGACGCCGAGCGGCTTCTGGGTGGCGTAACCAGTCTTTTCTCGGCCGGTAGTAGGAACTATAGTGTGCCACCACACATCAGTGGGTGTCTTCCCCCGGTCAGCCTTTTCATTGCTGACAAGCCCCGGGGCCATGTATGGAATCCTGTCCATATCTTCGTAATTGAACGTATAGTTTGACGGATCTTTAGCGTACCAGAGGATGTTGTCGTGCTTGGCTGGCCATCGTGATCTCGAACGGCCACCATAGTCATACGCCCAAATGATCTCGTTCATGAACGAGTCACGACCAAAGATGCGGTCGAGGAGAACCTTGCAGTAGTGGACCTCTCGATAATCTATATGGAGGAAGAAGCTACCGTCCGGGGCCAAGAGTCGGTGCGCCTCAGAGAGGCGAGGCGCAAGGAACGAGAGGTAGTCATCGAATACATCATCAAAACCGAAAGTATCGGTCTCCTTTGTTCGATACAATTCGCCCGAGAATCCCCTTCTGTCCCCGTTCTCAGGATCCTTCACGATCTCTATCCGTCTCCTCTCCTGGCGTCTTCCGGTGTTGAATGGGGGATCAATGTATATGAGGTTTACGGATTGGGATCGCATTTTTCTTAGGATCGGCAAGTTATCTCCGAATAATATCTCGTTCACGACCGCCTCCCCGTTTGATAGGCATCGCTCTTTCTTGCATTGAGATCCAAGCACCGGATTCACCCTGCAAATTGCGGAGTGGGAGAGCAATGCGAGATATCTGCATTCTCGCATCTTCATGACGGCTTGGCAAACGCCGGCTCACCTCGGCCGAATGTCGCGGTCGCCGGAAGTGCTATACATCGTCGATTCCTATGGATGTTGCCTCGCTCGCTGGTTTCCATTCTCCCAAGAAAGGATCGCGTTCGATCCTTTTCGGGATCTGGAGTTTGCCTTGCGCAAACTTCCTCCCCCGAGAGCTTAGCCTCCTGGTCTTCTTCGATCCTGCCTTCCCATCTTCAAGCAACCCCCAAGGCCCGTAGCTCAGTTTGGAGTGGTTGGCATACGCGCCAGGCCCGATCTCTGAATTGAACTCCGATATTGTTACTTCGATAGGGGTGCCTTGATTCCACAGGAGATCGACTATTCGCCTCATTTGGGGAGTGAAGGCTTCGGTCTGTGGTTTGTAGGCCGGATTCCTTGCGATGGGCAAAGCAGGGAGATCTGGTCCAACGAAGCATCGCGAGAGGGGCACACCCATCTTCGAGAGTTCCTCTTGGAGGGGACCCGCCAACTGATCGATCATGATCAAAGGCGACCTCTTGCCTACCTTATCTGAGAGGCCGCTACAGATGACAGTGTAGAGTGCTTGTGTAAATGCCCCTCCATCTGAAGTATCAATTGACACGGAGCTCGAGCTACTCGAGGCAAGAAGCGCATACGACTGAGCATTCTGTTTCTTCAATGATTCTTCGACAGTCAGAGCAGAAGCCTCTCCACCTTGTGGAGAAGTGGCACTACTGAAGCAGGCGTCAATGATCAGGACAGGATGAACATTGGCTATTGCCAATGTTGTGAGAAGGCTATCGGCAGAGACGACAGTAGCAGGTAGAACAGCCTCGGTGAGCCCGCCGATCCTGGTGTCCTTCAGGCAGAAGCCGAAATTCCCATTGGGCATCGTGCATCCATGCCCGCTGAAATAGAGGATAAGGATATCTCCGGTGGCCGATCTATCTTTTGTATATTCGGCGATGGCATTTCGGAAATCTTGATTCGTCGGATTGTGAAGCTCCCGGACTTTGCTTGTATCAAACAGAGCGAGATCGTGGTTCTCGAAGAAGAGGTCTGCGACCGTGTCCATATCGTGGGACGGACCCGGGAGCTTCTCAAGTTCAATGTAGTCTGATACACCCGCCATCAAGACAATCGTTCGATCCAGATTCTGGAGAGCCTGATTGACCACATCCTGTGGTACGTGTCTGGGTCTGGTCACCTGTATACTCCCTTTCAGGGTTATCCGGCTAGGGGCTATGCGTTCAGCGGCCGGGGCTCGGTCCTTCTCTTGCTGCCCAACCATCCCCATAATACATCTTGGTCTGCATTTCGCCCCGCATCCCCGGTCCGCTGGAGGGAATGGTAGGCAGCGCTACTTTCAGAAAGAAGCAGCATGCTGAGGAGCTACCAGAGAGATCGGCCTTACAGCCTGCGATATATCCATCGTCGTCCGAGGACCTATCTTGTCCGGATGTAGAGATTCGGCAAGAGACTACGCATGTCGAATCTCGACTGACAGAGATAGATGACGAGGGGTTGTCGGGCCAGCTTAGCGATTCAGATACCGTTTTCGGTACAGGACAGTCAGCGAGGAAATCGCCTCCAGTGAAGCGTTCGTGACAGTTGGCAGACACCCCGAGATCAGTCATCCATGTATAGGACAGCCCTGAGCAATCTGTGCCTTCCGCAGAAAAGCGATAGGTCACAGTGACGGTGCGGTCTTCAGCACGAGGGCCGCATGAGGCGAGCAGAATAATGATCATCGCGTACCCAACAATGTAGATGTAGCGACTTTGGAGTGATGCTGTCATCGAATTCCCCTCATA
Source organism: uncultured Anaerolineaceae bacterium (assembly GCA_964388955.1). Classification (GTDB taxonomy): domain Bacteria; phylum Chloroflexota; class Anaerolineae; order Anaerolineales; family E44-bin32; genus CAYMCO01. Next base: position 25,538 of record CAYMCO010000025.1, read on the forward strand.
CTATCGACACAAATCTATTAAGCCGAACATCAGGGTCAAGCGGCCGATACATTCGAAAGTGCTACCTATCGCGGTAGGACCGCCAGTTACCCAACGGCCCCCGCACAGATCCCGGCGTGCGGAACTACCGCACCGGGCTCTTCAGACAGCCTCGCTTCCGCAAGACGCCAATCAGCACAGCATCTAAGCTATCTTCCGCAGTGAGGTTTGCCTTGTTGATCCGACCCTGCATGTCCGGGCAAGGTTTCCTTTACGGGCTACGGCTGCCTGTCAGCCCCTTCCCCATGTGAACGGCCCTACCGTCTCAGAGTAGTACGGGCTGATCCGACTCCCGAAAGGTCCTCGGCATCCCTACAACTTCTCGCTTCGGCTCCGCCTACCTGCTCATGGATCGGTGGTGGACAAACACCCAATGCACTTCCCCACCGCAGGAACCCTTCGGGCCTCCCAAGTTCCTGCCGTTTCTCTCCACACATGCCACGCTCTTTGTAGACCCCGGCAGGCCCTCGGAGAGCTCACCAATTCGCTCTCTCTGTCTTGGCTTCTGGTACCGTTACACCATCGCCACCTGCTTTATCCTCAGTAACGAGGCTGTATCAAGACTTCAGGGAGTGCGGTCTCCCCTATGGCCTATGTGGTTCCCTGTGTACGCTTCAGCTGTCTCGTTCGGCGCTTGCCTCCTCCACAACTGCAACACTTGGTACGGGTGGCTGGTTAGGCCTCACCCGACAGGGACTTCCACCCTGCAAGAAACGCCAGGCTTTTCCTGGCGCACAACGGATATAAGCTCAGCGCCCGGGGCTTGCTCCTCCTCCAGCTCCCGAACCATCCCTTTCATATATCTTTGCCTTCAATTCGCCCCGCATCCCCGGTCCGCTGTCGAAGATCCCGCATGGTTTGCGGGGCAGCGAATGGGTAGGCAGAGCTAATCGTTCTCATTGAGCTACGGGCCAGAACTGGTCAAGGAATTCGGGCACTTGGTCAGCAAGTATGTATCCGGCATCCTGCCTGTACTCATCCGGAAGCATATCGATGAATCGTGACTTTCCGGCTTCGGGTCCTTGAGGCCGATATTCCCATTTGCAGGAGAGTAGCGTGACAGATTTCCGTGCTCTGGTGATGGCTACCAGGAACTTTGAATACTCTATGTCTGCAATGTTGCCGCCGTCACCAATTGTTGGCACATCACCGTCGTTCATCCCAACTACAAAGACATGCGCTGCAGAGAGACCCTTACATCCTTGGAATGAAGATAAAAGAACTGTGATATATTCTTCAGCGAAAGCCTCCTCTTCGGTCTGACGGATCACTGGGAAAAACTCCTCGATAATCGCGTCGGCACTTTCGCCAAGAAGAGTAGCAAGCTGGTGAGTTTCCTCCTCACCGATTTCCTGGTCTTTCAACAAGACCAAGACCAAATTGTGCCTGGTTACGAACTCCTCTGGCAGCAGATCAATCAAGGGCGAACCATCTCGAGTTGAGTTGATAACAGTAGTCAGTTGGGCCGTTGGCAATTCGCAACCGGCAAGAACACGCCACCCAAGGTTTGATTGAGGGTCGGAGAGGAGCAGGTGGTAACCATCTTCCAGGCTGTAGGAGATGTCTTCGGCCTGTGAGAAGCTCATTCCAGGATAGTCTGCAATGAGCGTCTTGTGGATGTAATTCAGGTATTGACGCTGACCCACGATGAGAACGCAGGGATAACCTTCGGACCTAGCCTCTGCTGCGTGCTCAGGAGGCACCCTGTCTATTGCCCTCCGGATATAGCCTGTCATTCCGGGAATATTCGCCATTTGGGCTGTGATGATCTTGGGATACTGAGCGTTATCAATCTCTTTGCCAACTTGATATGCCTCGAAGGGTCTCTCGATACGCGCGGAGAATGCGCCGTCCTGTATGGCTGCAGCCACAAGATGATTGGCCGATTCAACAATTGCTTGCGTGCAGCGACTACAGTATGGGAGTTCAAAGATGTCATAGGCACCCGATGAATGCAGCGCGCGAAGATATCGCGGAGATGCGTTACGCAAGGTATAGACGGCTTGGTCGTCGTCTCCAACAATGAGAATTGGACCTTGGTACTGTAGCAGCCGAATGAAATCAACCTCAAGTGGATTGAAATCTTGGTACTCATCGATGACGATCTGATCGTAGGTTGGCAATTCCAAACGATGCTGGTCTACTGCTCTGAGGACCCGGAGTACAGAGTCGTCAAAGGAGACAGCGCGATAGTAGTCGCCCCTCGCGAGGTAGTAGCTTATCTGCGGTGAGTCGACCTGTAGTAATTGGAACGCGTCTGAGAAATGGAGGAGGCCTGATTGCATTGCAGTGGCATCCTCCTCAACGACCTTCGTCAAATAGGGGGCCAGATCGACTGATCCATGTAATTGATGCAGGAGCATCTTGCAATAGGCGTGAAAAGTCTTAGCCTCCGCAATGTCCCCGAATTCTTCCTCCATATCATTGACGAGCTTGCGAATGAATGTGAGGGCAAGCATGGTGCCTGGTGCTGACCCTCTGAGAATCTGACCCATTGTGAACGTCTTTCCAGTCCCGGGACCGGCCACTATCAACTTACGATCGCTCGGTGAGTCTAGAATTGCTCGAAGATACCTTCTTCTAGCCTCAGTCTGATCCAGTTCCATGATGGGAACCCCCTTTACATGGCTCTGCCTAGCCAGTGATTCTCGCGAAGCAGCTCCCCACATCATCCTTTGCCAGCGATTCGCGGAGCCGCCTTCAACGTGCAAGCAGAACGACACCGCGAGCCCGTATGTCCGAAGCGACCCCCCAAGAGACAGTTGGCGTTGAAAAGCGAGGATGGGTCTCTCAGAGGGCCACCACATCCCATAGATTACAGTTTCGCTGGCCGAAATTCAATATGCCGCCGGTCACGATCCAGGGGGTAGAGCAGGTCACACCGCGGCAGCCGTTCGGGGAAACCATCCCCGCCGTCCCTACCGGGCGCTCGGTTCCACGCGCTCGTGCCCAGCCGGAATCGACTCTCCCCGGACCATCTCGACGGCCATGACCCAGAGGCAGCCGGCGCCGCCGATGTGGCCGAGTTTCCAGGCCCCCCTCATCACGCCCCGGACCCCGCACGGGACCATGACCGCCGCGCGCTTTGGGATCCCCGGACTTCGATGCTAGAATCCGCCCTCACAGTCCGGCGCACCACCGGCCGAATCCGCAGAGAGGGGCATACGATGAGCGAACAGACTCCGCAGGACATGCTCGTGCAGATGCTGCGCCCGTGGGAGGAGGCGGTCGCCGACCCCGAACGCGCCCAGGATGCGGTGCTCAAGCGCCTGCTGGCCGGCTATTCCCGCACCGAGTACGGGGAGGCGCACGGCGCCGGTTCCATAGACGATCTCGACGCCTACCGCGCCCGTTTCCCGGCGCTCACCTACGACGAGTTCAAACCCCACATCGACCGGGTCATGCGAGGCGAAGTCGAAGCCCTGCTGTACGAGGCACCGATCGGATGGGCCATCACCCGCGGCACCACCAAGGGGGAGTCCAAGTTCGTCCCCATGACACCCACCGACTTGAAGATGCGGGTGAGCGCCGGCCGGGCGATGCTGAAGTACGTCTCATCCACGGGCCGGCCGGACCTTTTCCAGGGGGTCAATCTGAACCTGAACTTCCCTTCACGGGTGGGGACGATCAAGGTGGGGGAGAGAGAGGTCGAGTACGGATACAGCTCCGGCATCTATACGCGCTACGTCTCCGAACGCACGCCCATTCGATCCTCGCCCACCCAGGAGGATATCGACGCCCTGGGGGGAGGCAAGACCGTCAAGGATTGGGAGGCGCGCTTCGAACTGGCCTACCAGAAGTGCAAGGATGAGAATGTGACGCTGGTGGGAGGCGTCGCCCCCACCGCCACCAAGTTCGGCCGCTATCTGAAGCGGGCCCACGGCGCATACCCCAAGGATCTTTGGAGCACTCAGATCATGACCCTGGGCAGCAGCCCGGGGATCAACACCTACCTCTCACCGGCGCTCACCGCGATGTATGGGCCCGCCGCCATCCGGGAGATCTACGGTGCGACGGAGGGCATGTTCGGCCAGCAGTGGGATGAAAAACGGGCCTGGGTGCCGAATTACGATCTGTTCTTACTGGAGGTGGAGAACCGTCGGGGAATAGGGATGCTGTATGAAATGCGGCCGGGGGAGACCGGGAACCTGATTGTCTCCACCCCGGTATTCCCCCGCTACCGCATCAATGACCGCATTATGGCGCTGCGGCCGCCCTATTTCCGCTGCACAGGGCGGGACTACTGGTGGACGAACCTCGCCTACTATTGGAGGGAGTTCTCGTCCTTCAACCTCGGGCGGCTCTGATTCGGTCCGCCCGGCGAGAAGATCGCCCGGCCCGCTATCTGCGCCTGGTGAGCCCGCTGAGCAGAAACGCCAGGCCAATGCCGATCAGAATGAAGGGCCAGATGATTTCCCAGCCAATTGTGTCGCCCACGCTGATTCCGAGGAAGACGAACGCAAGAATGATGGTGCCCACCACCGGACGGCGGTAGGCCGGTATGAGGATCCGCAGCAGGACCTCCGCGAGCAGGATCACGCCGGCGCCCGCAAAGGCCAGGGACCAGCCGTCGAAGAGCCCCGCCAGCCCGAACTGTCGGAGCATGCCCAGGTTGGCGGCCAGGAACGCAAGGCCCGCCCAGATCAAGATGCAGGCCCAGACGATGGACCCCAGCGGATCCCTGCGCCACTTCTCGTCCCAGCGCTTCTCCTCCTGCTTTTCCTGCTGTTTCTCTTGTTCCTTCTCCTCTTGTTTCTCGTCGCGCGGTTGATCGGTCATCACATTTCGCCTCCCTGCTCTCCCCTTTCCCGGCGTCCATCTCCGCCGGGATCTGCCGGCGAGCATGCCTGTCATATTCGAGTCGGGTTCTGAAGCTTGGCGCCCCATCCAGCGATCAGCCGCCGATGCCGAGTGAATGATACATAGGAACGCCTTGAAGCTCAAGTGGGCGAAGGATTGAGGATGCGCCTCGCGCAGTGCGCTATGCGCAGCGCGTTATGGGGAGGCGGGCGGTGAAGGGAGTGGGAGAATTCGTCGGGCACTGAGCCGGTGACCCCGGATCTCTGAGGGAGCCGGCAGTGAAATCCTGGGCGGCGAGGCAATCGCCCGCGCGCTAGAAGTAGATCTCGCTCCCCATCCCTTCATACATCTGGCCGACCTGTTCCGCATAGCCGTTGAAGAGCAAGGTATCTCGCCGTTCGGATTCTCCGATCCGGAGCTCTGTGGCTTGCGACCAACGGCGATGAGGGTACGCGGGGTTGACGTTGGCGTAGAAGCCATATTCGCGCGGCGCCACGGTCGGCCAGAATGTCTTCGGCTGCTCATCCACAAGTTCGATCCGCATGATTGACTTGATGCTCTTGAAGCCATATTTCCACGGCACGACGAGCCGAATGGGCCCCCCGTTCTGCGGGAGCAGATCCCGGCCGTATAGGCCCATCGCCAGAATCGTCAGATCGTGCATGGCTTCATCGATGCGCAGCGCCTCCACATAGGGGAAGGGAAGCGAGGATCCTTCGAGACCCGGCATTTGATCCGGATCGGCGAGCGTCTCGAATCGCACGTAATTGGCTTCGGGCAGTGGATCGACCGCCTTCAGCAGCGAGGCCAGGGGGAAACCCATCCAGGGGATCACCATCGACCAGGCCTCAACACAGCGAAGGCGATACACGCGCTCCCGAGGGTGGAAGCGCGAGCGCAATCCGTCGTGGTCGAACGTACCGCCGTTCCCGACCAGCCCCCCGACCTCGAGCGTCCAGGGTGAGGTCTCGAAATCCTCGGCCAAACGCGCCACCGCCGTCTTGCTGGTCGTGAACTCATAGAAATTCGTAAACCCGGTGACATCGGCGAAGGGGGTGAGCGCGTCGCCAAATCCATCCGCAGCTTTCGAGGCGGCCGGGGAGGGCGTCGGCGGCGCCTCCGTCGGGATCCCGGTGGGGAAATCGGTCGCCCCGGGTCCCTCCGTCGATCTGGGGGAGCGGGGTTGGCAGGCCGCCGCCAACAGGCCGCCCGCGGTGAGGATCCCCGCTTGTCGAAGGAATTCCCGGCGGGTCCTGTATACGTGTTCGGGTGTGATGTCGGAAGGTCTGATTTTCGCCATACGCTGCGCCCGCTGCCCGGCTTGGGGATGCCCACAGCGGGCTCGGTTTCGGAAGTCTAGCATACTATGAGTAGGGCATCCGCGAGCGGTCGCACTCGATCCGTGATTCTCGCAAGTGCGGTGATGACTCGCACTCTTCCCCAAGCTGCATCGCGGCAATAGGGGGCACTGCCAACGGATTCGCCGAATGCAAGACCAGGCGACCGAGCCGAGCGAGATGCCCGCTTCCGCGGGCCATCGATCCAAGTGGCGGATTACCTCCCCGACAAGATTGCGCGCAGCAGGAGGTAGAGACCAAGGACGACCAGCAGCAATGGCCAGTAGGGCCCCAGAAAGCTGATTCCGCCAAATATCGAGCCGAAGGCAACGAAAAGCACCAGGCTGACCAGAACCTGCCGGAACCCCTGATCAAGCTTACGGCGTGTGTCAGGGCCGAGCACACCGGCGAGCATGGTTCCCAGACCGGCAAAGCCGGGGATGAGGGTCCACAGATAGGACCAGGTGTCCCACCGCCCGGTCAGATTCTGCCAATAGAGGATGCCCCCCACCCCGGCGACGATACACGCCCCCACGGCAGATCCGGGATTCCCTTGCAGCAAGCCGATGAACAGCACCAACGCCCCTGCGCCGACAATGACCAGGGGCCACGAGTATGTGATCCGAGCCCACTCCCTCATGCCGGGGACCAATCGATTTGCCAGGAAGAACGCGCCGACCAGGACGAGCACCAGACCCAGCGCGAGATTTGACCGCTCCCTTGCGTTCATGTTTCCTTGCCTCCCTTATCAGCTTCTGTCGCCCCCGGCGGCAAGGTATTCGGGGAACAAGCCGCGGCTGCAGACAGATCTTGGCCCGAGACGTCGTCCTCGAGGCGCAACTCTCGCTGGACGAATCCGGGCATCCGATGGCGGCTTCGCCGCCAGCCAATTCGACCCTCGCGGACTTGGCCGGTCCCATCCCGATGATCAGGGACCGCACCGCCGTGCACGCGCCCCTTGGGGGCAGGCCCAAAAGACTTGCGCCGTGTCCGCGATCAGATCGACGCCCGGACGGTGTCCGAGCTACTCCGCCTCCTCCGTTTCTGTTTCTCCCATCTCTGGCAACGTCGATTCGGGCCAGGGTTCCTCCGGCACCAGAATCATCATAATCAGATACGCAAGGAGGCCGCCTCCAATACCGAAGAACACGGCCGCCACAAACAGCAGGCGGACCAGCGTCGGATCGATGTTGAAGTACTCTCCCAGCCCGCCGCATACCCCGGCGATCATACGGTTGCCCCGAGATCGATACAGCCGCTTGTATTGGTCGCTCATCCTTTTCTCCTTCGCAAAATTCTCATATCACTATACGCAAGCGAAGGGGCGAAAGTTGCATAGGAAACGCAGCCGCGGCTCTCAACCGATTGCATCCGGGTTTGTGTTGCGCGGTGCGATCCCAGGGGCCGACGATATTCGACCCTGCCGATCCGATGAGCCCCTTCCTCCTCGCACATTGCGCTTCGATCCGCCCCCACCCCCTTGACCCCCCTTCCCCAATTTGCTGGGATCTCGTTTTGCCCGGTGCCCCGCTTCCTTTTCCCGCCCCAGGGGACAGCCTCCGAGAATATGAGGCCAATGCCTATGCAGCAATTGACCGGATGCACCTCGTCAATCGAGCTCCGGCACAGGGCGAGGCGGCGGCAGACCCACTGTTTGCCCTCCCGGATCACCCACGACACAGAAAGCACCCAAGAAACCACCGGCCGGATTACCGAGTATTCGAGCGCGAGAGATCACAGGGCCGCATCGCCTTCCCGATCTGCCAAAACGATGCCGGTACCAAGCAGTTCCTCGCCGGATGGGATTTCAAGCGGAGCGGGCTTGGATGGATCGACGACCAGCGAAAGGGCCTCCTCGGGACAATGGGAAACGCAAACCCCGCACCCCATGCAGATCTCCCGGTTGACGAGGATCCGGCCGGCCGGCATGGTGAGGGCACCAAAGGGGCAGGCATCGACGCAGGTTTCGCACAGGGCGCACAGATCCTCGTCGATCTGGCTCACATAACCGGAAGAAATCAGCATTGGGGAACCGTTCCGCATCGCCTGCATCGCCCCGCAACAGCAGGGACAGCAATTGCAGATGGCGTAGAAGCGGCCCAGCATGGCGTCTTTGAAGAAGGCGTGGTGCACGTGGCCCCGGTCCCGCTCCGCCTCGAGGATGGCAATCGCCTCCCCCTGGCTGATCCAGCGCGATCGGCGGGGGTGGTGCCCCGACACGAAGCTCGCAAAGGGCTCTCCCACGATCAGGCACACGTCCAGCGGCAGGCAGGGCTCCGCCCGAGCGGAGCGGCACGGGCATTCCAACGCCACGATGTGATCGGGCTGCTCGAGAATCAAGTCTTGTGCACGCTGAAAGGGGATCACACGTTCCAGATCTTTCATCTCAAGGGGCGCGTTCACCGCGACCAGCCGCCGCGCCGAGGCCGTCGGCATCACCTTGCCGTGATATACGTCCGCCACCGTGCCGGTCTCCGCCGCACCGTTCTCAGCCTGAGGAACCAGGCGGGAGAGCGCGCGCAGGATCGGGGAGATCCACTTAGCCCAGGGATGCTCACCAACGCCGACGCCGATGTACAGATAGGGCCAGCGCCCGTACACATATCCGTGAACCAGATCGAAGAGAGAGAAGTCCGGCGTCTCCCGGGCGGCCCGCAAGAACGCCGACGTCCCCTTCCACCTCGGGGTTCGGCCGTCCATCGGGCTCAACTTCTTGCGCTCCGAGTCCCCCACCGCAACCTCCGCCTATCCGGCATTCCGTCCGGGGGGCATCCGTCCGCCCGTAGCGGGCTTGCCAGTTTCAAGAATCAACAATATCATGACCAAAGCGCGAAGGCAACGCGGGGCATGAAGGCTTGCGCGTGGGGCCTCTGCAATCAACCACAAAGTCCAACAATCGGCGGGGGGAACCACATGAGCGAGCAAGTGATCTACTGTCCAAATTGCGGCGGAGAAAACCAACCCAGCTACCGTTTCTGCATGCACTGCGGAGCGGCCTTGGACCCTGACACAGCACAGGTGAGAGACGAGGGGCCACTGGATGACGCTCCGCCGCCCCCACCCCCAGCCAGCCCCATTCCGGAGCCCGCGGAGCCCCCTGCCCCCCCCGCCAAGAAGGGGAGGTCGGCGCTCACCTGCGTCGTCCTGGCGTTCATCGTCGTCTGCATCTGCGGCGCAGCCGGTGCCCTGGCATGGTTCTATGGAGATTACGTCCTCCAGGCCCTGGGCATAAGCATATAGCAGCGCTTTGGTCGGTTGACCCGCCGACGGATGCGAGCCAGTCTCTAACAGATGCCGATCTGCAGCACCCCAAGGCCGAATGATCGCCCGAGGATGGAGCCGCATGAGCTATCAATTCCCTGAGGCTGAACCCTATCGCATCAAAGTCGTCGAACCGCTGAAACTCACAGATCGAGATTATCGCCAGGGCGCTTTGGTGAAGGCGCGCTACAACGTATTCAACATCCCGGCGGAGGATGTTTTCGTCGACCTGCTCACCGACAGCGGCACCGGTGCGATGAGCCAGGATCAGTGGGCGGGCATGATGCTGGGCGACGAATCCTACGCCGGGGCGCGAAACTGGTTTCATCTGCAGGAGACCGTGCGCCAGATCACCGGGATGCCATTCGTCCTGCCGACCCATCAGGGCCGGCCGGCGGAGAACATCCTCTTCTCCATCCTGCTCAAGCCCGGCCAGCTCGCCTTGGGCAACATGTTCTTCGACACCACAGAGGCGCATGTGATTTCGAAGGGAGGGCATCCCGAGAATCTGGTCATCTCCGCTGGTCTCGATCCGCCGGTGGACCATCCATTCAAGGGAAACATCGACATCGAGCGGTTGGAAGAGACCATCTTGCGCGCCGGGCCGGAACGGGTTGGGCTGATCATGGCCACCCTCACCTGCAACAGCAACGGCGGGCAGCCCGTTTCGATCGCAAACCTGCGCGCTGTCCGGGAAGTCGCCGATCGATTCCGGATCCCCTTCTATCTGGATGCCGCCAGGTTCGCAGAAAACGCATTCTTCATCAAGCTGCGGGAGAGCGGCTACGAAGACAAATCGCTTCGACGCATCGCCGAGGAGATTTTTTCATTTGCAGATGGCTGCACCATGAGTTCCAAAAAAGATGGGCTGGTGAATATCGGCGGGTTCCTGGCCACACGGGATGAAGCGGTGTTTCATCAGGGGCAGCAATACCTGGTGCTGCTGGAGGGTTTTCTGACGTATGGCGGTTTGGCGGGGCGGGACCTGGAGGCTATCTCGCGCGGGCTGAACGAAGTGCTGCAAGAGGAGTACATGGCGAACCGTATCCGGCAGGTGCGGCTGCTCGGAAATACGATGCTGGAAGCCGGGCTGCCCGTTTTCAAACCGATCGGTGGGCATTGCGTGCTGCTGGATATGAAGTCATTTCTGCCCCATCTCCCACAAGATCAGTTTCCAGCGGAGGCTTTCACCGCGCAGCTCTATGTTGACTCCGGCACTCGAGCCGTAGGCCTGGGGCAGCTCGCGTTCGGAGGTCGTGACCCCGAGACGGGTGAGACCCGCTATGCCCCGCTGGAAGTCGTGCGGATGGCCGTCCCCAGACGGCTGTACACGGACAACCATATCCTGCTCGCCGCCCGCAGCGCGATCCGGATCCACGAGCGGCGGGACGCGATCCGCGGCATGCGCCTGGTGTGGGCCCCGGGAGCCCTGCGCCACTTCACGGCTCATCTGGAGCCGATGCCATAGCTGCCAGGAAAGGGTGTCAATTGAACGGAGCGGGTTCAGGGCCGGATCTCGACCACGACTCCGTCTTCCGCCCAATCATAGAGCCACTCTGCGGCGTCCAGGTCCAGAATCACACATCCGAAGGACGCGGGTTGTCCGAGGACATTCGCCCACAAGCGGACGCCGCTGGACAGCAGGGGCAAGCCATGGATGCCGTTTTCCAATCCGGCGGGAGCCTGATAGATGGTCAGGAAATTCGGCATCCACAAATCCCAACGGGAGCCGTAGGCATTTGGATAGTGGGCCTGCACCTGGAAGATGCCGGGCAGCGTATCTGAGCCCGGCATGCCCGTGCTGATCACGTAATCCCGGATCTCCTCCCCCAGTTGATAGACCCACATGTGCTGCTCGCTGATGCTGATGACGATGCGCTTATCCATCACCACAGGCAAGCTGAGATTCACGTCTTTCGGTGGGATCGTGATGCGCTGACCCTGGCTCATACCGTAGCGTGAGATCCGGGGGTTGTATTCCAGGATCTTCCATTTGGGAATGAGGAACTTGCGCGCGATGGAGGCGACCGTATCACCGGGTTTGACGATATACATCGTGGGCTCGTACTTCACCAGCAAGCGCTTGCCGGGGCCATATTCGCCCGGATTCATGAGCCCGTTGTGAAGGATACTCAGGGCTTGGAGAGTGTTTATGCCCCTGGATTCGCCCAGCTCGGCGCTGATGGCGCTGACGAAACCGGCCATGGCCTCGTCGTCCAATTCGATCTGGTACGCGTCCTCCCCGCGGATGACGGAGAGCCACGAGGCGATGCGCTGACGACCGACTTCCCAGGAGAAGTACTCGCCGGTTGCGGGATCATACGCCTCCAGCTCGAGGCGGGAATCCAGCAATCGCTCTGCCTCGGCGGCGGGTGCAGTCACATCGTCTATCTGTGGCCGGACGTCCCGCAGAAAGAGGGGGATCACCCCCGAGTCCAACATGGTGTTCCCGGGATCCCGGGCCACCGATTGCAGGCTGGCGTCGATATCCAGGGCCTGCCCTGTCACCCCCGGTGTCTGGACGACCTCGCCTTCCTCAATGCGCAATGTCGCTTCCGAGGGCGGGTCGTACAAATCGCCCGCCCAGGATCGGAGCGCCCCCGCCGCCTTCTGGGGGTCGAAAGCAACCTGGGGCCTGAAGCGCACCCCTACTTGGCGGACCGCCCAGGCTTCCGCCAGATTTACCACCGGGCCCTTGCCGCGCCCCAGGGCGAATGCCTGCTGGGCGGAGGCGAGCGCGTCCACAGTCAGGCCGAATTCGGCCGGTGATATGATCCAAGATCGTGCGGGATCCTCGGCGAGCACCACCGTGACCTGGTGCTCCTGGTTCCAACGCCGGTCAAGCTCCTGGGCGGCTGCCTCCAGGCTCATCCCCTCCAGGGGCATATCGCCCACCCATACGCCGGCCAGGATTTGATCTGTGCGCTCCAAGTAGATGCTCGCCCCTGCAACGAGCCCGACGGCGAGGGCTGCGAGCACGAACAGGAGGGCCAGCGCGCGGCCGAGAATCCAGAACAGCCGGGGGCGCGTTTTCGCTCTCGGCAGAGGTATTCGGCCTTCAACGGCGGACGTCCGGGTGATGGAGGTCATTTCCGATTCGACCCTGATTGCCGGAACCCTTCAGTCCAGGAGACGCCGAGTGCGCCTCTTGGCAGCGCGACTTTCAAGTCGATAGAACACGCCCGGGGGGATGCAACTTGCCTGCCACGCAGCCCGGCCAGGACGACGTCCCCCATTGTAGCAGAGCCGGCCCGCCAATGAATTGGCGGACTCCGGCGTTCGCATCCACGCAGGAGCGACGGGCGACGGGCCGCCGGCCGCCCTCCAGCGCAGCTTGCATCCAATTCGGTTGTGCCGCACCCGTTGGCCCCCGGCTGTGGTAAGGTATACCCTTGGCGAATACCCCACGGCGAGGTGCGCATACATGAGCGGAGAATACATCCAGGACTACATGCCGGGCAATGTGTGCTTTGGATGCGGCACCCAGAATCCAGAAGGGCTGCACATCAAGAGCTACTGGGAGGGACAGGAGAGCGTCTGTCACTGGCAGTCCGAGGAGAAATATCACGGCTGGGCGGGGATACTGAATGGAGGCATCCTGGCGACGGTAATCGATTGCCACTGCACGGGCACAGCCCTGGCCGCCGCCTATCGTGCCGAGGGCCGGCCGTATGCCAGCGATCCCATCTACCGCTACGCCACGGGTACACTCACCGTCCGGTATTTGAAGCCCACCCCAAATGATCGCCCGATCACCGTGCGCGCCCAGGTGGTCGAGATGAGGGGCCGCAAGACCACAATCGCCTGCCAGGTGTTCGCTGACGGCGCCAAGACGGCCGAGGCCGAAGGCATCTGCATCCGGGTGATCGAGGGGGAGCCGGAAAAGGGCAGCCCCTTCCGCTAGTGCCCCCGGTGGGCCGGCCAGCCTGTCCCCTTTGGACCCCTGGGATTAGAATGGATCATCATGTGATCGCTGGAGGTCAATGTCGATGAGCGTGTTCTATATACCGGAAAGCGCGATGGCCATCGTGGCCCATCCCGACGATATCGAGTTTTCGTGCGCTGGGACATTGGCGCGTTGGCATCAAGCGGGCACTCGCGTCTCCTATGTGCTCTGCACGAGCGGAGAGGTGGGATTCGACGAACGGGGTATGGACAAGGAGAGTGCCGCCAAGATCCGGGAGGAGGAACAGCGAAATGCCGCAGCAATCATCGGCGCCGATGAGGTCGTCTTCCTGCGCGAGCCGGACGGTCTGCTAAAACCAACCCTGGAACTGCGAAAGAACCTGGTTCGCGAGATCCGCCGCTTCCGGCCGGAGGTCGTGATCAGCGGAGACCCGACAATCGTATGGGCTGGGGACGAGTATATCAACCATCCGGACCACCGAGCTGCCAGCACGGCCGCGCTGGATGCCACGTTCCCCGCCGCCGGACAGCCTAACTTGTTCGCGGAGTTGGAGGCGGAGGGCCTGTCCGCTCACAAGCCCCGCAAAGTGTTTGTCACCTGCTGGGATGGCGGCGATCACTCCGTGTGCATCGACGAGACGATTGACCTGAAGATCGCGGCACTGAGGGCGCATGTCAGCCAGATGAAAGATTGGGATCCGGAGCCCAGGATCAAGGAGCGGGCCGCACGGCGCGCCAAAGGGAAGGAAATGCGGTATGCGGAGTGCTTCCGGGTGGTCACCCTGGTGAGCGACGGGGATTGGGAGAAGAACGCTGGTCACGTCGGCGCGGAGGCGGAGGATTGATCCAATCTGTCTAAACGGGCCGGCGCGGCAACGGACAACGCGCGGCTCCGATCCCGGGGCGAAATCCAGTATGGAACGCGAACCACCCGATCCGCCCTGCTGGAAGGTGCAGGGATCGGCACGCCGCCTGACCCACCCGACGGGGTAGAATCGCGCCACGACGCGACATTCCAGCAGAAAGACAGCACCATGGCGAAGAAACGGTTCCTCTTGACCCTGGCGAAACTGCTCGTCGCCGCCGCTTGGGCCGACGGCAAGCTCACCAATGACGAGGTCAACAACCTGAAGGATCTCCTTTTCCGGCTGCCCGATCTGAGCGCCGCCGATTGGGCCGAACTCGATATCTATATGGATTCCCCGGTTGACGAGGCGGAAAGGGCGCGTTTGCTCGAACAATTCACATCTCAACTGTCCTCAAGGAGAGAGAAGAAGCTGGCCATCCGAACGCTGCATGAACTTGTGGAGGCCGATGGGGTGATCGCCCCACAGGAGCAGGATGTGATCGACGATGCGACGCGGGCGATCGAGGCGGCACACGTGGGTCTGACAGGCTGGCTCGGCAGTCTGCTGCAAGGTCCGCTCGACCGCCGGGAACGGGCTCTCTCCATTTCCATCAATCGGGAGGATCTGCTGGAGGATTTCGTGCGCAACAAGATCTTCTACCGTCTCCAACGACGGGGGGAGGACCTGGAGGCGCTGTTCGAGCTGCCGGAGGCGGAGATCCGCAAGTTGAGCCTGGCAGGCGGCCTGCTTGCGCGCGTGGCAGAGGTAGACCAAGGCATCGCGGGAATCGAGAAGCAGGCGATCGCAGAGATCCTCGTGGATGAATGGGGGTTATCTCGCCAGGCGGCCGCGCTGGTGGCCGATGTGGCGGCTTCAGAGATCCCCAAGTCCCTGGACGACTTCCGTCTCCGGCGAGAATTCTTCAGCGCCACCACCCCGAAGGAACGCCGTGAATTCCTGCAAGCGCTCTTCGCAGTTGCGGCCGCTGACGGTGAGGTGTCGAACGAGGAGGTGGAAGAAATCCGCTCCGTGGCCCATGCCTTGAAGCTCAGCCACAGGGACTTCATACGGGCCAAGGTAGCGGGCAAACCGTGACCCTTTCCGACCTCCGACAGCCATTCCCCCGCGCCGTCGGGGCAGGCTGCGAAGATCGCATCGCAAAGGCGATGGAGTCCAGCAGAGATTGATGGCCGTCCGCTCCCCAGTCCTCTTGCGGCCTCGGCCAATCCTATCGGCAGGGATCCAGGCGGCTCCAGCGGCGCGCCTGGCGGACACCGGTGACGACGAAAGCCGCAAACATGGCTGCGGCAAGGACCAGGACCAAGAGATCAAAAGCGGTCAGCCGTAGCACGGGCAGGTTGAATCCGGGATTGCCGAAGAAGAAGACCAGGGCGTTTGCGAGCACCGCGACCACCCGCAGCTCGGTCGGCCCAATCCTCGCGTACGACACTTGGAATTTGCCGCTCACGAACGCCCCCACGTGGGCCAGCACGGACATCATCAGGTATCCAACAGCACCCAATGCCGCCAGATCCAGGCGAACATACGGGGATAAGCCCAAGCCGAGGAATATCAGCACCATCGTGAAGGCGTCAACGGTGTGATCCACGAAGTAGCCGTAGCGGGGCCGCTCGATCCTCCGATATCGGGCGAGCGTGCCATCGAGGCTATCCCCAAACCAGTTCACCGCAAATCCGAGGCTGGCGAGCCATAGAAAACCTGGGGCCCAACGAGTCAGAAGATAGCCGAGAAACACCAGACCGGCGCCCAGGATGCCGATGACGGTCAAATGGTCCGGCTTGATCCGTCTCGGCAGATGGGCTGCAAGCCAGCCGAGGGCGGGGCGTTCCAAGGGGCCCAGCAGCATATCGTGAACGCGGACATGTTCTTTTATGTCGGTCACCGCCCCTCCTCGCTGTCGCAATGGTCCCGGTCAGCCTTAAGGTACATCAGGATTCCTCCCCCGCCAAACGCCCCCTTACAATCGCTTTTCACATCCGCCATCGAAAGGCGATGCGCATTTATTATGGAAGCGTGTATGCCAACCTCGCCGGGGGAGGCAACCAACTCCAGCGCTGGATGGCCACAATCGTGAGCGGCGTCATGGAAGGGCCCCGCCCGACAACAAGACCATGCCTTCAATCCACCGCCGCACAGACCGGCGAGGGTCACCTCGCCGGGGGAGGGTTTCATAGTGGACGACTTCCGAGAAGAAATGGCCGCCACCCAGGTAGAGTGGCGCCGGCACGCCTTGTACAACCAGGAGCCCGGAAAGCACGCCAACGGCGACTACGACTACATGCTCCCCGCCAACGCATGGGAGCTCAATTTGTGGTATTGGATCAACAGCGGTTCCCCGAACTCGCTGCCCGAATACCTCAAAGAGAATGGGATCCCGAAACCGAACAACAGCCATCATCTTCTGAGTTCATGGGTGTTCTGCGCCAGCCTGTATTTCCCCTTTCGTGATGCGCAGGGCAGAGAATTGCTCAAGGTGTTCCTGCAGGAGAGGGTCTCTCCCAAGATCGAGCGCGTCGACCGTGTGGAGATGAAGTTTCAAGCCGAAAAGGATGAGCTCAGGCCGCGGCAATTGCTCGGGGAGGATGGGGCCCGCAAGGGCTCTGGGGTGACAGCCCCCGACCTGGCTTTCATCGTCGACACAGCCTATGGCCCCGGGGTGATCCTCGTTGAATGCACCTTCGCAGAGCCGGGCTTCACCCCATGCTACGGGCGGATCAAGCACGCCTATTTCCGGCCCACCAATCCGGAGCCGGAGCGCTGTCTTGATATCCAATCGATCCTCGAGGATCCGGGCGGGCAGTGCCATCTGGAAGCATGTGATCGCCACTATTGGGCTCACCTGTCTCCAGCGGTTTATCAGGACGCCATTTCCTACCTGCATGGCTGTCCCGCGGCCTACCACGGTTTCAAACTGTTCCGGCAGCAGGCCCTGGCCGAAGGTCTGGCCCAGAACGGGGACTATGCGCTGGTTGCCCTGGCGCTGGCCTATGACCGCCGGAACGAGAGCCTTCTCGCCAGCCTTTCTCATTCCACAGGCATCGAGAATGTGGTGAATGAGTGGGGGAAGCTCTTCTCCAAGGGGAAGGCGCAATTCACTGCCTTCACCCACCAGGATTGGGTGGAGCACGTCCGGTCGCATGACCTCGGGCATCTGTGGTCCGATTGGCTGCGCTATGTCGAGGAGCGCTACGACCTGATGGATGGGGGCTAGGGCTATACGCGGATCATTGTGAGCATCATTTTGAAACGCTCAGATGCCCTGACCTCGTGTGGTTCTCCGCCGGGCATGAGCAGGAGATCGCCCCCCTCGAGGTCGAAGGGCTCTCCGGAGACGATGATTCTCCCCCGACCGTCCAAGACGTAGACGAGAGCGTCGTAGGGCACGGTGTGCTCGCTGAGATTCTGGTCTTTGTCAAATGCAAAGAGGGTGACGGTGCCCGTGTCCTTCTCCAAGATCGTCCGGCTGACCACCGCCCCCTCCTGGTAGCCGACCAGATCCACAAGCTTCCATGCTCTCCCTGCTATCGATGAGGGGCTCATTTCCGCTCCTTTGCGCCTGCGTGCCCTCCGGGGGCCGCCCACGTCGCTAGCCCCATGATATTTCAACGGCCGCCGTTTTTCCAGCTCGCCGCCGGCCGAGGGTGTGTTCCAGCCTGGGAGGCAGTCTGCACCGCAACTCTGCCGTCAAATGCCTTGACCGACGATTTGTATTTCAAGCCGCACCTCTCGATGCGCGCCTCACCGAACTCCGCGCTACTCGAGATGCGGCGTTTTCGGTTGCCCTTCTTGGGTGAGGCCAACATCTCGATACGCCTCGCGCTTTCAGCGCTCGGCACTCGATATGCGCCGTGTGGCGTCTTTCCAACGAGTGCGCCCCCACATCTGCGCAGTACCTATGCTGTCACGTGGCGTTTGCCCTGTTGGCCGTTGTGAAGAGAATCAGGATCTGGGGGCCGGCCGGGGTTTCCGGTTGGGATTGGGAGAAAGCCGGCGGAGCGGAAGATAAGCCCTCCCGTTGCGCTCGCGCAAAGGAATCTGGGGCAGATGACTTCGAGAAAGCCGGGGCGCGGACCGTTCGAAGGGCCCGCGAATATCAACCGGACGATCACACCTCTGGGGATCGGAGTCGCCGTATCGCTCCTGGGGGACAACACGCTCTATACAGTGCTGCCCAATCCCCCGATCGCGGCGCAAGCCGGCGTGACGCTCAGCATGGTCGGAGTGCTCCTGGGCGTGAACCGGCTCGTGCGCGTGCTCACCAATCCCGCCGCAGGCATGCTCTATGATCGCCACCCCCGAAGACCCCTGATGATTTCGGCATTGGTATTGAGCGCCCTCTCGACCGTCGTGTTTGCCGTCGGCCGGGGTTTCCCCCTTCTGCTCGCCGGCCGGTTGATGTGGGGCGCGGCCTGGTCCGGCATCTGGATCGGCGGCAACACCATGGCCCTCGATATCGCGGGAGATCAAGACCGTGGGGCGGTCTCCGGCCGCTTTCAAATGTGGTTCTTTATCGGCGTCTCGGGGGCGGCGCTTCTCGGCGGCGTCTTCACCGATCTGCTCGGCTTCCGAATGGGGCTGGGGGTAAGCGCTGCCTTGACCGCTTGCGCCGCTCTGATTTGGGCGCTCTCGCTTCCCGAAACTCGGCCCAGCGGTCTGCACCCGGATCGGCTTTGGGCGTCCCGGGGAGTCGGGCCGTTTCCCTGGCGGCACGCCGCCCTGGTCTCCCTGCCCGTGCTGGCGATGCGGTTCGCTTTCGCTGGTGTGATGGCGTCCACCACCATCCTTTGGCTATCCCGATTTGTCGGACAGGAAGCCAATCTCGGCTGGATGGTGATCCCCCTCGCCAGCCTCACCGGAGCTTTCGTGGCGATCCGGACGCTGCTCAGCGTGTTTGGAGCGCCCATCGCCGGGCGGATCTCTGATTCCATCGGCCATCGGTGGACCGTGATGAGCGGGGCGTTCGTCCTGGGCGCCCTGGGCATCTGGCTCATGGCCGGCACCGTTTTCCCGCTCGCCCTGACCGGTGCGGTGCTGGCTTCGATGGCCACGGGTGCGATCCAGGCGCTCGCACCCGCCCTGGCGGGCGACCGAATCTCGAGTGAACATCGCAGTCGTGGGATGGCGTTGATGTTCACCTTGGGCGACATCGGGAGCGCACTCGGGCCGCCATTGGCGCTGGGCTTGCTGAGATGGGCTTCGCTCAGCGTGGTGTACCGCGGCACCGCCTTGATTATGGCCGCCAGCGCCGCCTACGCCCTGGCGCGTTGGCGGATGGAAAGGCGGGAGATCGCAGGCTTGGACCACTGATCCACCTGCAGGCGCAAGCCACGGGGCGGCTCGCTGATGGAGCCCAGCGGCCCGGAAGAGGACTCCTCATCAGGGGGCGGACGCCCGTTTCCGGGCCGTCACCTCTGTGCTGAGCCGGGGGCATGAGGGGCAGACTGGATCTCCCGGTGTGGCTTCCCGAACGGGCTGCGGGGGCAGAGGCTACAGGAGCTCACTCAAGTCCAGCCCGCGGTTTGCGGCCCGTTTCATCCCCCAATCGAAGTCGCTCACCGGGACTTCCCCGATCTCGCGATCGGGTCTGCGAGTGAGGGACATGGCGCCGTCGGGACAGTTGATCGCGCATACTCCGCAGCCGACGCAGCGATTCTCATCCACGATCGCCACCTGGTTCGTGAACAAGGCGCCGAACTGACAATACTCCTCGCACAGGCCACAGCCGGTGCATAGGTACTCGTCGACGTTGTTGACAAACGAAGAGCGGGCGACCACATTGGCCATGCCGAACTCGGCGATCCCTCGCAGCAGACCACACGAGCAGGTGCAGCAGTTGCAGATATAGAATACATCTTGCTGGCGATTGCCGACCGTATGGACCAGGCCCGCTTCTGAGGCTTCCAGCAATTTATCCTTGGCCTCTTCCAACGACAGAGCCCGGATGTCCGGATCGGCATCGAAGGCTCCCGGCCGTTTGCTCATCACCATGCACACTTCCATAGGATGGCCGCAGGCCTCGCCGATCATCGCCTTCTGCCGCCTGCATATGCAGTCCAGAACGCCCCAGGCTCGCCAGCTCGAGAGGATCTCCAGGGCGCTTTCGTATGGCTGCACCTCCACACCAAGGTGAATGCTCTCCCCGATGGGCAGCACGCGATGGATCTGGGGAGTGATCCCCATGACCTTCACGAACGCCTGCCGGTAGTACGCCTCGAAAAGATGCGCCAGTTCACCGTCCAAACGCGAATTCTGCAACTCGTATATGCCGAAGACGAAGGGCAGCAATCCATACCCCAGGCCACCTTCCGTTCTTCCGGCGCGAATCAACCCAAAGCGTGCCATTTCCTTCAGACGACTCCGCAGCTCTATCGAGTCCGGACCCAGCCGCTCGGAGAGCTGCTCGGGCGTCTCCAGCCGAATCCGCAGCTTGGAGGCGAGGTCCGCCTGCTCGGGCGTGAAGAGCTTTGCCAACAACCGCAACTCGACGCCATCCTTCGTGGGGGGGAAACCATTCGGCAAGGCATCCAGACGGCGCGCCAATCTGACGTATGCTTCCGCATCCATAATTCCGCCTCCTGGGTCACGCGCCCTGATTTCACAGCGCGGGCCCTACCTACGCAGCCCCAGGTGGGACCGGTCTCCCATCTAGAAGGTCAGGGGGACCCGAGGGGCAGTCTTACTCACGCGACCGATGAGTGGGATCCCTTCGCTCCATTTCGTTCCCGCTGTATCCGCCGCCGCTCCCCCCGTCGTCCAATCAACCTTTCGACTATATATCGACATCGCCGCGCGTGAAAGTGACAAGCTTCGTGCGATGCGATTCAGGGGGCGGGGCCGTTGGGAACCCGGCGCGAGGCACATCCCATGCTTCGCTCCGGACGGGCATCTCGATCCGCCTCACGGTGCCACCACCCGGCGCTCGATATGCATCTCCCTCATGGGCATTCAGGAAAGGCCCCATCTCGGAAGGCGCCGGGACCGGCGAGGTGCGCATCGAGAGTTGCGGCCTTGATGGGAAATCATTGGCCGAGACATCGCGATGGATTTGCGGTGGAAAACGCCCCGCAGAGATGGGACCCACCGAATTCGTGCTCCGGCCGACAGGGTACGTCGGAGCCCCCCGAGGTATTCGGCCCAGCGCTCACGCCAGGCCCCCACCATCCACGACAAGCGCCTCCCCGGTGATGTAGGACGCAACCGGGCTCGCCAAGAACAGAATTGCGCGCGCCACCTCCTCCGGCCTGCCCACCCTCCCCAAAGGCCGGTCTGCGGATTGAAGCATGAACTCCTCAATAGGAACGCCGAGGCCCTTCGCCTCCGCTCGCAGCATGGGCGTGTCCACATCTCCCGGGCAGACGCAGTTGACTCGGATGCAGTCCCCTGCGTGATCCCGGGCCATGGCCCTGGTGAGCAGCACAACGCCTCCCTTGGAGGCGCAATAGGCGGCGGCATTCCTGCCACCACGAATGCCCCATCCCGAGGCGACGTTCACGATCGCGCCTCCACCTGCCTCCTGCATATGTGGAATGACGAACTTGGAGAGGAGGAACACCGATTTGAGGTTGACGGCCAGAATATGGTCCCACTCCGCCTCTGCGGTGTCCAGCACGCTCTTGCGCTGGATGACGCCTGCGGCGTTCACCAGCACATCCAAACCGCCGAAGGCTCCCGCCGCATGTTCAACCGCCGCCTGGCACTCGCTGGAATTGCTCACATCGGCTGTGAAGAAAATCGCCTGGCCGCCGCGCCCAGCGATCTCGCTGACCAAGTCCTCGCCGCGGTCTCGATCAACGTCTGCGACGCACACCCTTGCGCCCAGCCCGCCGAACTCCTGTGCTGTCGCCCGGCCGATTCCGGAGGCCCCGCCTGTCACCAGCACGGCAGCGCCCTCCAGCCCCCAATTCACCGTGTCCACCGCCAACCCGCTCCCTCCTCGCCGCCTCCTATGGCTATGCGCAGCATTCCCGCCCCCATGGCCCCCATGCTCCGCTTGTGTGAGCCTGGGCTCGGGGTGCAACGGACCCAATCCCGTTTGCTCTTGGGTCTCGACAGCCCCCGGGCGCGCTGCGGAACCATTTCACGTCTGCGACCATGATACAACAACACGGGCGGATGCACACAGGGGCAAGGGTCGCCTCCAGCGGCCCGCCGGCGGTGCCGGACGCCCGCTCGTGCATCGGGACCTCCCTACCTCGCCATCAGATGAGCAGCGCGGCGGTTGGGAAAGCCCGTTCTCTTGCGCATTCTGGGGCGCAGATGGCTCGATCCTCCGGAACGCAAACAGGTGCCGGCGAGTGCGAACGAACGTTCGTTCGGGATGGCGTATTGCGGCACGGACCCCCCTCCCCGACAAATCCAGGATCCGTATCTTCCACGGCCGCCGTGATGGGTGAACCGGTCCGTGTTGGCCGGCCCCTCTGGCATGGGATCTGCAGCCCCGTGTTGAAGCGCCACATCGGAGTGAACCTAGTACATCTTTCGGGGTGCCGCTCGGAGCGTGGAGAGAATACTCTCTTTCTTAGGAGGGCCGAACATAAGGAGTGGCGCCGAGGAGAGAAGCGCATGGAAATGATCGTGCTTGAAAAGAGAATCCGGGAGGCGCTGGATTCGCACGTCGCGTCCGGTGGAGTGGTCTCTTCGCCCGACAGGCTGGTGGCGTCGGTGATCGAAGGCTTTGACCAATGGTTGGCGAACCGGCAGGCCCTTTATCGAAGAGACAACCCGGAGTGCGCGGAGTCCATCGCCTTGCTTCGAGAGCAGAACCTCGGGCACGAGGTCAGCGCCTAACGTCTCGCTGATCGCGTAGTCGAAACCATTCGACAACGGAAGGGCTCGCGCGCCCGGGAGGGCGCACCCCCCATTGCTACCCCCGAGGATTCGCGAGGGAATCCCACCTCCCCTCGCCTCAGTCCCGCCCGCATGGATGAGATTCGAGATGGGAATGCCCCCCGGCACCCCACTGGCCGGGGTGGGCCAGTGGGCCTCAGATCTTTGGACCGGACGCCACGACCTCCGCCGGGCAAGCGGGCGCGAACTTCTTGAAGTTATCGATATAGCGTGCCGCCAGTTGGTGGTACTTATCCTGATAGGCCTCCTTGCTCGGCCATCCGGAGGCCGGATCCAGCACCTCAGCCGGAACCCCGTTGCAGGAAGTAGGCACCTCGAACCCAAACAAGGGATCCACCCTGAACTCGGCAGACAGCAAACCGCCGGAGAGTGCTTCGCTCAACATGGCCCGGGTATGGCGGATGCTGATCCGCTTCCCGATGCCGAAAGCTCCCCCCGTCCAGCCTGTGTTCAGCAGCCAGGCATTGGAGCCGTGATGCATCATCTTGCGCTTCAGCAGATCCGCATAGCGCGCGGGGTGATGGACCATGAAGGGGGCGCCGAAGCAGGTGCTGAAAGTGATCTCCGGCTCCTCGCCCACTCCGACCTCGGTACCGGCGATCTTTGACGTATAGCCAGAAATGAATTGGTAGAGCGCCTGATCCGGGGTCAGCCTGGCGATCGGCGGCAGGACGCCCGATGCGTCGCATGTCAGCAGGACGACGTTCTGCGGATGGCCGGCCATCTTCTCCGGCACGGCGTTATCGATGTACTCCAAGGGGTAGGAGGCGCGAGTGTTCTCGGTGATCGCATCGTCGTCCAGATCGATTCTTCGGGTGACCGGATCCCCGATCACATTCTCCAGGATCGTCCCAAAGCGGCGAGTGCAAGCGTAGATCTCGGGCTCCGCCGTCGAGGAAAGCCGGATCACCTTCGCATAGCAGCCACCTTCGAAGTTGAATATGCCTTCTTCGCTCCATCCGTGCTCATCGTCGCCAATCAGGTACCGATCCGGGTCGGCGGAGAGTGAGGTCTTGCCCGTTCCGGACAGCCCGAAGAACAGAGCGACATCCCCACCCTCGCCCACGTTGGCCGAGCAATGCATGGACATCACCCCTTCCTGCGGCATCAGGAAATTCATCAAGGTGAATACCGATTTCTTGATCTCTCCACCGTAGGCCGTATCGCCGATGATGCACAGCTTCTGGCTGAAATCCATCGCGATGAAGGTGCTTGTGCGGGTGCCATCGATCGTGCCGGCTGCATTGAATGATGGCACTGCAATCACGGTGAACTCCGGAACATGACGCCGGTAATCATCCGCGCTCGCCGGCCGGATGAACATGTTTCGAGCGAAGATGCTGTGCCATGCCAGCTCCGTGATCACCCGGATGGGCAGGCGGTAGTTGGGATCCGCGCCCACGAAGCAGTCCTGCACGAAGAGGTCGCGCCCCTGGAGAAATCCTTGCAGCCGATCGTACAAGGCGTTGAACTTGGCGGGCGAAATAGGGTGATTGTATTCCCCCCACCAGACGCTGTCTTCCGATCCTGGCTCCCGCACGATGTACTTGTCTCCGGCGGCGCGCGCAGTGTGTTCCCCTGAGCGCACAACCAGGGCTCCCCTGTGCGAGGTGTGGCCCTCCTTGCGGAAGATGGACTCCTCGTACAGCGCTTCCGTCGGCAGGTTCCAATACACCTTGCGAAGATTCTCCAAACCGTGGCTGGCTAGCCCATAGTCGCTCTTCAGCGCGCCGGCCTCGTTCTCTGCGGGAGTGCGAATATCGAGTAGGTTGTTCATAACCAATCCCTGATCAGCTTGCGGTCACCGATGTAGATTTCATTGGGCGCTTGCGGGTCCAGGGCCCATTTGATGCGCTCTATTCCTTCCGTGACATCCTTCACCGAGCCGGCATAGCTCAACCGCAGGTGCCCCTGCATGCCGAAGTCAACCCCCGGAACGGTCACCACCAGGGCCTTGCGCAGCAGAAACTGGGACAATTCCACGGAATCGTTCGAATACGCCCGAAAGTCGGGCAGACAGTAGAAAGTCCCACCCGGCTCGACCACCCGCACGCCGCTGAAGGTCGAAAGCTCCTGCATCATCACATCGCGGTTGTTCTGGATGGTCAGTCTCAGGTTTTCCACGACACTCTGCACGCCGGTCAGCGCACCCGCTGCCGCTGCCTGCGAAACCATGGAGGCGCAGGAGGTGGTCTGTGCCTGGATGCGTGTCATCGCCTCTATCAGCGGCCGTGGCGCGACCGTCCAACCAATGCGAAAGCCCGTCATCCCATAAACCTTGGAAACGCCATTGATGACCACAATCTTGCTGTTCTCAAGCTCCCGGCCGGTGAAGCCATACACTGGGGGCGCCCGCCGACCATCGAAGACCAGCTTGTGATAGATATCATCCATGATCAGGTAGATATCCCGCCGCTCGCAGAAATCCACGATCTCCGAGATGAAATCCTCCCCGTATACCACTCCCGAAGGATTGTTGGGTGTGTTGACGATGATTGCGCGTGTGTAGGAGCCCACGGCGGCCTCGATGTCCTCCATGCGCGGGTTGAATGTCCCGTCCTCGGGGGTGACGATCACGGGGACGCCATTGACGAGTTTGACCATCTCCGGATAGCTTACCCAATAGGGCGCCAGCAGGACGACCTCCTCCTGCGGATTCACGATTGAGATCAGCAAGTTGTAGAGCGATTGTTTTGCGCCCTCGGAGACGATGATGTTCTCCGGCTCCACCACCTTGTCGTAGTGCTCCTCCATATAGCGCACTATCGCCTTCTTGAGTGTCGGCGTGCCATCCACCGGGGTGTATTTCACATCCCCGCTCGTCAGGCTGGCGGCTGAACTCAAGATCGCCGCAATCGGGATCTTGTTCTTCGGTTCCCCCGTCCCCAAGTGGATGACGGCTTCCCCCTTTTGGCGCAGCACGCGGGCCTCCTCATTCAGCGCCAGCGTGGAGGATTCAGCAATCGTGGAGGCAAGTTGGCTGATACTCATAGGTCTAACTCCGATAAGTTTACCTGCAGTTATCGCTCGGCCGGTGCCGTGGGGGCCGCTTTCTTCTTCCAGCTCCCCCGCCGGACCCCGTGTGAGCGGGTCGACAGATAATCTTACACCTTTTTTTCAATTGGGCGCCAGAAGACTGTGAGGGATGGCAAGCTCAGGCAGCTAGATCTGCAATTTGGGCGATTCAGCGCCCGACCTCACCAGCGACCGCCCCCGGCTGCCATCCTTAGCGATGAGAACGACAGGAAGGTGATCCGGCGTCGCCATCTCACGATTATACATTCAATATGCCCGAGCTGACCGGACAAGGGTGATCATGCATCGGCGATGGAGAAGTCGGAGAGGCACTTTCGAGGGAGTCTAACCCCACCCATCCTCAGCTCGCTCCCCGGTTTGCGCCCGGCCGGGGGTCCTCATCCCCCTCTTCGGCCCCTATCCACCCAACCGACCCCGGGCAGCGAGGCAGCAAATTCGGGCCCGAAGGCCAGCTCCGGGGTCATGAAACCCGGGGTTGCCTTTCCCCCCAGAATGCTCTCGATCGCGGCAAGAATGGCCTCCACCGTCAGATTATACGCCTCTACGGCGGCCAACCTCGCTTCGATATGCCCACCTCTATCGTCCCGGGCTTCTCCCCAGAACCGCGTGGAGCCCTTTCCCCGCTGGCGCTCGCTGGGGCCCGCAGGGAGAAGACGGATCATCCATGACAGGGCAGCCCGGATCGGTCGGGCGGCGAGCAGCGGACTCAGATAGCCAGCGAGAGTAAGCACGGCCCCTGTATAACGGGGCGCGGCCATATACGTCACGATATTGGGAACACCCGTGCTGTAGTAGGCGGAGGCGAGCTCCCCCCATGGGATTGCGAATGCACACTGGTCACCGTCCCCGAAGTCAATTCGGCGGGACATCGAGCCGGCGGGCACTGCCCTGAGTTCACCAGCCTCCCGTACCATGCCCGGCTCATCGGCGTGCATGAATGCCGACCGGATGGTGCCGCGCGAGGGCTGCCCTCGAGACAGGAAAGCCAGCGACAGGTGGGTGGCCGAAGGGAGGCGCCGCTTCAGATGGCACGCCAAACAGTCCCCGGGCACAACATCGAAACCGATCCCGGGGAGGACCATGATCCCTCGAGAGCGAGCAGACGCGTCTCGCTTTGCCAGGCTTTCGATCACCCTCGGCTCCCCCGTTATATCCATATAGTGTGTCCCAGCCCGCAGGCACGCGTCGACCAGGGGTGGGGCCGTGTGAGCAAAGGGACCTGCGCAGTTGAGGACCAGGGGCACCTGCTGCGAAGCGGCATCGACCTGCCTGCGGTCGCCGAGTGAAAAGGCGGCCCCATGGGCGCCAAGATGCTCGCGCTGGGATCTCAGTGCGCGCTCGTCCCTGCCGGCGATGAGAATTCGGTAGCCCGCGTCGACGGCCCGCTCCGCCACCAGCGACCCCGTATAGCCATATGAGCCGTAGATCATAAGATCGAACTGCATGTATATCCCCCGCAGGTGATCCCCATCGGAGCCGTGCTGCTCTCCGCTACGTTCAATTTGGACGGGCCCTCTTGTGAGTCGAGTGGGGTTGCCGCCGCACTGCTTCGCCTTCGGGCGATCGATCAGCAGGCGATCGGCCTGCCGGCCGTCAATCCCCGCTGCGGGATCTGGCCTACGCCGTGCGGCTGCCGAGCATCCCCTCATACAAGCGGATGATCTTGTCGGCAATGATGGACCAGTCATATCCCTTGGCATAGGCCACGGCCTGCTGGCTCATCCGGGAGCGGAGCAAATCGTCCTCCATCAGCCGCAGGAGGCGATCTGCCAGGGCCCCGGTGTCATCCGCCGGGACGTGGAATCCTGTCTCCCCATCGCGCACCAGAAACGCCAATCCCCCGGTCTCCGAGGCGACCACAGGCGTCCCGCATGCCATGGCCTCAAGGGCGACCAGGCCAAAAGATTCATAGTGCGAGGGGACCACCACCACCTTAGCCGCGGAGTAGTAATACTGCAAGGTGTCCTGATCACGGCGGCCCAGGAAGGTCACGATGTCGTCAATGCCCAGGGATTCTCGCAGGGTCTGCAGCCGTTCCATCTCGGGGGAGAGGGCCTCTGACCCCTCCCCGGTCTCCCCGCCCAAGATCGCCAGACGTATCGGGTGCTTCCTGAGCGCGCCGCGTTCGGCCAGCATGGCGACGGCCCTCAGCAGGGTATCGATGCCTTTCAAGGGCTCGATGCGGCCCACAAAGAGCAGCATGTCCCTATCCTGGGGGCCCCCGATGAATTCCAGCGCCTCATCCCGGTCGATCGGATAGAAGTGGGTGGTATCCACCCCGGGCGGAATGACGGTGACCCGGTGGGTGTCAGCCTTGTACAACCATTGGAACTGCGCCACCTCGGCTTGAGTTGCGGCTATGATCCGATCGGCCGTCCTTAGCAGCCGCATCTCTCCCTCCAGGCGTTCCGGGGAAGGTTTTTCCCCCTGGCTGCGGGCCACTCGCTGTTTCATCTTGCCCAATGTGTGGAACATGTGGACGACGGGGGCCGACCACACATTCCGCAGATACAGCCCCGCCAGACCGGAAAGCCAGTAGTGGCTGTGGATCAGCGAATAGCGCAGGCCTTTGGTATCCGCAAACTCAAGGATGCCTTCCTGGAATTCGGGCAGGAATTTGTGCAGCTCGCGCTTGTCAACGGGATCTTCCGGCCCCGCCGGGATGTGGACGACCCGGTTCCCGAACCCCAAGTCGTGCAGCACATGGGGGACGTGCACATCCTGAGACCGGGTGAACACATCCACCCCGATCCGATGCCGGCCCAACTCTCGCGAGAGGTCCCGGACGTAGACATTCATACCGCCGGTGTCTTTGCCGCCCAGGGTAGCAAGGGGACAAGTGTGGTAGGAGATCATCGCCACTCGCATGAGTGCATTATCCTCAAGGCGGGCTTCCTTGCCAAGGCTGGAAGCGAGCCAATTTGCATCGGTCTTGTCCGGCGGCATCCGATGTTTTGCGGCGCGGAGGCCCCTCGGGACCTCCCAGCCACGGCCTGCGGCGGCCCCGCTCCCCCCCTTCGCCTTCGCGACCCCCATCCCCACTCCGGCCTAACCCCTCCCTCCACCGGCGCTGGAGTGGAGGACGAATCTATCCGTGCGTGGGGGAGCAGGGTTGGCGAGGGGGGCCAGAAGTCAGCCGCACCCGACGGCGTCCATTGAAGTGGATCACCGGATGTCCGAATCCCCGCCAATGCATTCCCCTATCGTGCCGCCGGCCGAACGCAGGCTGGGGGAGGGGAAGAGGTCCGTTAAGGGGCGGGGGGAGGGGATTGGGGTGGGGGGCGAAATCCCGGCCGTCCCGCGGGGCCGCGAACCGAATGCCGTTTCCTCCGTTCAAGTAAACCGCTGCCAGGCCGCACGGATGCATACTCAACTTCCGCTCTCCGCCCCAGGGCACAGCCTCTGAGACACGAGGGCAACGCCCTTGCAACAAATGAGCGGATACACCTTTGCGTCCGTTCGAGTTGAAGTGGGCCCCGCGGGTTGGTATAATCTTCGGCGTCAGAGGCCACCGTAGCTCAAAGGCAGAGCAACCGCTTCGTAAGCGGTAGGTTGTCGGTTCGACTCCGACCGGTGGCTCTGCGCCGTCCTGGCCACATCCAATAGAGCGGCTCCCCCGAACGGTCTGCCCCGCTCCTTCCCACCGCTCGAACACCAGCCCGACTCGGAATTGCGCCCCTTTCCGGCATGACCCGGCCGATTCTCGAGATTCCACCTTTGAGGGAGACCAACTTCCCAGGTCATTCCCATCTTCGAGATGGCCACCTTTGCGGTACAATGCTCAGAATACGCGGGCCCGCGAATGCCGCAGCAGAGCATTTGCGGAGGTGGATAACCCCGAGGCCTTGAGGTGAACATATGAGCGTCTTCAGCCTGATTTCCCTGATAAGAGCTGCATCCCAACCCGGCCTCGGATTGGCCGCCCGCGGTTTCGCCTACCTGGATCCGGGATCTGGAAGCTACCTGCTGCAGTTGCTCATCGCTGGGGCGTTGGGCGCCGCCTTTGCCGTCAAGATTTTTTGGGGACGGATCAAGGGTTTCTTCCTGCATATGGTCGGCAGGGGTGAAGCAGCGGATACAGACGAGGAGCCCTCCTGAACGCCCCTCCCCATCGCTGTGCCCCTGGGACCGCCGGCGTATAATAGCCTCATGGTGCACGCGGCTCCCCCGGTGATCATCGGAATCTCCGGCGGCACAGGTTCGGGAAAAACCACCGTGGCCAATGTGATCCTGTCGCGCGTTGGTGCGAAGGACATCACAGTCATGGCCCACGACGCCTACTACCGGAACCTAAATCACCTGCCATTCGAGGAGCGGAAGAAGGTCAATTTCGACCATCCCGACTCCCTGGAAACCGAGCTGCTGATCGATCATCTGAACCAGCTCCGCAATTGGCGCCCGGTCGAGGTGCCCGTCTATGATTTCACCACCCATCGGCGAACGGCCCAGACCAGGCATGTCGATCCGCGACCGATCATCCTTGTGGACGGCATTCTGATTTTCGTCGAGCCCGGACTGCGCGGACTGTTCGATGTGAAGATCTTCGTCGACACTCCGGCGGATGTACGCTTCATCCGCCGGCTGCAGCGAGACTTGGAACAGCGGGGCCGGTCGCTGGAATCTGTGATCGAACAATACCAACTCACGGTGCGGCCGATGCACGAGGAATTTGTGGAGCCTTCCAAGAGATATGCGGATGTGATCATCCCCGAAGGTGGGTTGAACACAGTTGCCATGGACATGGTCGTGGCCAGGATCGCGGCACTCCTCGCCCCGGCGGAAAGGTAGGGGCTTGCGTATGGGCAGGCAAACTTACGATGAGGCACCCAAGATGCAGATCGACCCCCAGAGAGACTACACAGCCGTCCTGCAGACCGATCTCGGGGAAATCACCGTTTCCTTGGAAGCGGAGAAGGCGCCGCGCACGGTGAACAACTTCGTGTTCCTGGCACGCCAAGGATACTTTGACGGGGTGATCTTCCACCGGGTCATCGAAGGATTCATGGCACAGAGCGGGGATCCGACCGGCACTGGGCGCGGCGGGCCCGGATACACCTTTGATGACGAATTCCACCCCGATCTGCGCCATGACAGCCCCGGCGTGCTTTCGATGGCAAATCGGGGTCCGGATACGAACGGCTCGCAGTTCTTCATCACCTTCGCCGCCACCCCTTGGCTGGACGACAAGCACAGCGTGTTTGGGCGTGTTGCCGAAGGGATGGACGTCCTGCTTTCCGTCCCTCCTCGCGATCCAAATGAGCGCAACGCGCCCGCGATCAACATACGAGGCATCGAGATCCAAGAATCGTGAGCGTGGAAGAGGGGCAGCCTTTCCTGACCGGATGGCGACTCACGGCAGCGCGCGCTGCAGCGCTGGCGCTGGTGGTCGCCATCATGGCCTTGGTCTTCGTCTTTCGTGAACAGGCGGCCGCCCTGCGAGGCTACGGATATCTGGGGATCTTCCTGATTTCCGTGATCGCCAATGCCACTATCATCCTCCCCGTGCCGGGGGTGGCGCTGACATTCACCCTGGGTGCCGTATTCCACCCGGTCGGTGTGGCTTTGGCGGCTGGAGCAGGCGCGACCATCGGGGAGCTGACAGGCTATCTGGCAGGCTTCAGCGGCAGAGGGTTGGTCAAGGAATCCAGG
This sequence comes from uncultured Anaerolineaceae bacterium, assembly GCA_964388955.1. GTDB lineage: Bacteria > Chloroflexota > Anaerolineae > Anaerolineales > E44-bin32 > CAYMCO01. The sequence goes on from CAYMCO010000025.1 coordinate 57,282, forward strand.
TACTACAGCACCGTCGAGGATTGGATGAGACGCTTCGGGGGATGGATTGTGCTCCTCCTGGCGCTCATCCCCAATCCGCTTTTCGACATCGCCGGAGCGGTTGCAGGCGCGATGCGCATGCCCGTCCTCAAATTCATGTTTTGGGGCTTCTTGGGCAAGACGATGAAGATGCTGGCCTTCGCTTATGCAGGCGCGGCCTCGATCGACAGCCTGCTGTTGTAGCGAGCGCCTCCCCTGAGGGTCTCCGGCGGTTCCGCCCCTCCAGAATGGCCCAGCCCGAATGCCCATGACCGAACAGCACGGGATCCGGGGCTGGGCTTGCCTCAGGCTGCAAAGGCGCGGCTCTGCAGGGTCACCTGTTCCAGATACGCCCAATCCACCGTCACCCCCAAGCCAGGTTCTTCGGGGACATCGATTGTGCTGTCGTCGTTCAGGGTGAATTCCGGTGTCGCGATATCCCGCCCATAGTAGCGTGCCGTGGCCGAGATATCCCCCGGCAGAGCGAAGCCCGGCAGCGCGGCCAGCGCCAGATTCGCCGCCCGCCCAATCCCGGTCTCCAGCATGCCACCACACCAGACCGGGACCCCTCTATCCCGGCACAAATCATGAATGCGGACCGCATTGGTCAATCCCCCCACCCTGGCCTGCTTGATGTTGATGATGCGGGCCGCATCCAGCTCCAGCGCTTGTCTGGCATGACGCGGCGAGCGGATGCTCTCGTCCAGACAGAGGGGGGTCACCAATTCCGACTGCAGCGCGGCATGATCGATGATGTCATCTTCCGCAAGCGGCTGCTCGATCATGAGCAGGCTCAGGTCGTCCATCTCCCGGAAGATGTGCGCGTCGTCCAGGCCGTAGGCGGCGTTCGCATCCACCTGCAACCGCAGATCCGGAAAGGCCTCGCGCACCGCGCGGACCGGAACCAGATCGCTTCCGGGCCGGATCTTGAGCTTGATGCGCGTGTAGCCTCGCTGGAGATAGCCCTCCACGACACTCAACAAGGTGGCTGAATCGGGCTGGATCCCTATGGAAACCCCCACCGGGACACGCACCCGCTCGGCGCCGAGCAAAGAGGCGAGAGACTGACCGCGACTTCTCCCCCACATATCCCACAGGGCCATCTCCAGCGCGGCACGAGCGAAGGGATGGCCCTTATACGGCTGCAGGGCCCGCTCAAGGTCCGAGGGAGCCTGCAGATCCGCCCGCAGACATGCGGAGATGAAGAATTCAGACAATATATGCCAGGCCGTCCCCACCGTTTCGTATGAGTAGCCGGGAAAGCGGCTGGCGACGCACTCCCCCCAACCTTCCCCTCCGTCGCCTATCGCCCGCAGCAGCAGAGCCTCTCGGTCTTGTTCTACGCCGAATGAGGTGCGGAAAGGCGCTTGCAGGCGCATCCGGATATGGCGCAACTCGACGGTCCTAATTCTCATCGCTATCCCAAACGAACGTCCCCCTGCGTCAGGACGTAGTAGGAGCGGGGCACGGGACCGCCCTCTATATGGACGTGGTCCGTGATGATATACCCAGCCCCAAAGGCCCCTTGAAGTAGCTCCCTCAGGTGAAGGCGCCATTCGAGAGCCAGGCCCATATCGGCCCGCTTCACCGCTTGTATGCTGAACGGAATCTCCACGAGGAGGACATTGGCGTTCATCTCAGCCACAATACGTTCCGGTCGCTGCAGACCTTCCGCATTCAAGACCGCGTTGTTGACCTTGATCGCACCTGCGCCAAGGAAGTTCGCCAGATCCAGCGGCCCCCGATCCCCGGATATCCGCTGCTTGACGCGTGGCGAGGTCAGCCACCACTCGACTTCCAGCCGGTCCGAAGGCAACCCGACGTTCAGCTCGTCTCGCATGGAGCCATAGTAGTCCGGGTGGTAGTGCCGACTGATGCCGCCGAGGCGCTGGATATTGAGGTGGGCGTTTTGGCTGATCAACGGGTCGTAGGTCCATGTGGCGAGCCGGACACCCTGCAGGAGCACCGCTCGGCGCTGGGCCAACTTGAGCTGATATGCGATCCCGCGTCCGCGGAATTCCGGATGGACGCCCATTTTGTGCGAGCAGTGCATCAGGCGCGTCATGGCGAAATCCCCGGGAGAATGGGGATCGGTACCGAGAAAGCCCAACACAAATCCGATCAGACGGTCCGCGGAGAACGCTCCGAGCACCACCCCCCCGCTCCTCGCCATGCGCAATTGGAGAGTTGCGGGCACGATGAGCCGCTCTGAGGCGGGCCAGATCAAATCTTGCAGATCCTCCAGGGCGTACATCTCATCGATCGACCGCAGCGGGCGAATGGTGATGACTTCATCCATTTCGGTTACCCCCTCCTGCCCTGAAACTGACGTCGTATGAAACGCCAACCCCAATTCACACCGTGCAGATATCCCAGCCGCTCCTCCATGCGCGCGGGCTGCAGCCCGAACACTCGTGGCACGGTATCCAAAGGCGCTATGCGGTTGGCCGCCAGATAGTCCAGCCAATTGATGGAAAGCGGCGGTGCCGGCAGGAGGCGATCCAACAGCACGCCGAAAGCGCGCAGAAACGGGGGGCGAATGGATGCCAGGATCCGGCTGCTCCCAGTATTCGCGCTCACCATCTCGATCATCTGCCGCAGTGACAGGTATTCGGGACCCCCCAATTCGATCAGGGGCCGATCCGGCACCCCCCCATCCATCATCCAATTGATGCATGTGGCCAGATCATCCACCCACAGCGGCTGCAGGAGCATATCACCGTCACCCGGGACGAACAAGACCCCCGGGCTGATGGAGATCAAGGTCGCCAGACCGGAAGTGAAGGAGTCCCCAGGCCCATAGGCGAGAGAAACACGCAGGATGGTGTGGGGAATACCGCTCTCTTCAATATAGTGTTCGGCCTGCGCTTTGGTGCGCAGCAGTCGGTATGCCGAGGCCCGATCGGCCCCGATCAAGCTCAAGTAGATGAAGCGGTCCACGCCGGCATCTGCGGCGGCGTTGGCCAGGTTGCGCGTCCCCTCCACCTCGGAGGCGAGATCCCGCCCGGCCTGATCGAGCGATCCCATGGCGGCGAGATGGATGACCCCCCGCACCCCGACCATAGCCGCACGCAGTCCTCGCAGGTCACCCAAGGAGGACAAGGCGACATGCATGGGGACCCCTTGGGGCAGGTTGGGGGATCGTCGAGACGGGCGCAGCAGGGTCCGCACTTCTCGCCCCGACTCTGTTAGATGCCGGATAACGGCCCGCCCGATGAAGCCTGATCCACCGGTCACAAGCAGCAATGTTGATCTCCTGGCGGGGTGGGGAATGACCGTTGCCGTTATTCTAGCACAGCGGACGCCGCATCAATCGAACCATTCGGAGCGAACAAGTGTTGTTATAATTGCGCTTGTCATGCAGCGTGCGAGGAGGAGATAGTGGGGAACGAACGGATCGTGTTGACCGGGATGGGGACCATCAGCCCCCTGGGGTTGGATGTCGAAACAACCTGGGATGGGATCGTCGCAGGAGAATCGGGCGCGGCGCCCATCACATTGTTCGATGCCACTGAATTCAAGACGCAGTTCGCAGCCGAGGTGAAGGATTTCGATCCAGAGGGTTTTCTCGGTCGCAGAGACGCCCGTCGTACCGACCGTTTTTCGCAATTCGCGCTGGTCGCAACAGACCAGGCGCTCTCCCACTCCGGGCTGAGCGTGAACGATCACAATCGAGATCGGATCGGGGTGATCATCGGGACCGGAATCGGGGGAATCGGCACCCTGATGGAGGAGAGCGAGAAGTACCTAGAGCGCGGCCCCCGCTGGGTCAGCCCCTTTCTTGTGCCCATGATGCTGCCTGATACGTGCGCGGGGCAAATAGCCATTCAGTTTGGACTGCGTGGGCCCAACATGGCGGTGGTCACCGCCTGCGCCTCGAGCACCAATGCCATTGGCGAGGCGGCGTCCATCATCCGGCGCGGGGATGCGGATGTGATGCTCGCCGGTGGGGCAGAGGCCGCAATAGTGCCAATCGCCATCGCCGGCTTCAACGTCATGAACGCCATCTCCACTCGCAACGAGGACCCGCAAGGGGCCTCTCGCCCCTTCGACCGGGATAGAGACGGCTTTGTGCCCGGCGAGGGCGCGGCGGTAGTGGTGCTTGAATCCTGGAGCCACGCTGCGGCGCGGGGAGCGGAGCCCCTGGCGGAACTCCTTGGCTACGGCGCGTCGAATGATGCTTACCATATCACCGCCCCGGCGGTAAACGGCGAGGGCGCCGCGATCTGCATGCAGTCGGCGCTGGAGAACGCGGGCCTGGCGCCTTCGCAAATCAGCTATATCAATGCCCACGGCACGAGCACGCAGCTCAACGATCCCAGCGAGACGGCGGCCATCAAGCGAATATTCGCCGATGATGCCTATCGTATCCCGATTTCGTCGACCAAGTCGATGACGGGGCATCTGCTTGGGGCAGCCGGGGCTCTGGAGGCCATCTTCAGCGTCAAAGTTCTCCAGCAGGGAATCCTTCCCCCAACAATCAATTATGAGCATCCGGATCCTGAATGCGATCTGGATTATGTCCCCAACAAGGCGCGCCAGGCGGAAGCGGAATACGTCATGTCCAACTCGTTCGGGTTCGGCGGTCACAACGCGACCATTATCCTCGGAAGACCAGAGGCGACAGGCCTGCTGTGATGACTCGCTACGCGCATGTCACTGGCTGGGGCATGGCGATCCCCGAGAAGCGGGTGACCAACCATGACCTCGAGGCCATGATGGACACCAGCGATGAGTGGATCGTGAGCCGCACGGGCATCCGGGAGCGGCGTGTCGCCGGTGAGGACGAGAGCACAGCCTCCCTCGCCACTCGGGCTGCGATGCGCGCAATTGATCGGACGGACTTGAGGCCGCGCGATCTCGACCTGGTAATCGTGGCCACCGCCACGCCCGAACACTTCTTTCCGGCGACGGCGTGCCTGGTGCAGGACGCCATAGGGGCCACGCAGGCAGGGGCTTTCGATCTCTCCGCCGCCTGTTCGGGTTTCATCTTCGGCGTCAATATGGCCGCTCAATCCATCCGCACCGGCGCCATCGAGAACGCGCTGGTGATCGGCGCGGAGACTCTCTCCAGAATCGTAAACTGGAATGATCGAGCCACCAGCGTCTTGTTCGGGGATGGCGCCGGAGCTTTCGTGCTCCAAGCAGGCGAGGAGCCCGGAGGCGTGCTGTCCGCCGTGATGCGCTCGGACGGATCGGGAGGCGAACTGCTTTGGGTTCCTGCGGGCGGAAGCCGGCTTCCGACCACACACGAGACGGTCGATCGCGGTCAACACACCATACAGATGAACGGGCGGGAGGTCTTCCGCTTCGCGACGCGCGTGATGGCCAGCGCCACACGCGAGGCCGTGACCCGCGCTGGGCTGGAGATGGATGACATCCAACTGCTTGTGCCGCACCAAGCGAACAAACGCATCATTGAAGCAGCGGCCAGATCACTCCGGCTCCCCATGGAGCGCATCATGATAGACATTGATCGCTATGGGAATACCTCCTCCGCTTCGATTCCCATCGCGGTGTGTGAGGCCATCGACGGCGGACGCATCGAGCCCGGAGACAATGTCGTCATGGTGGCGTTTGGCGCCGGCCTGACCTGGGGGGCGCTGACCATGAAGTGGATCGCACCCGAGCGCCGGATCCCACCCACCCGACGGCGAATGGTGCGCCTGTCCGCGACCATCGCCAGCGTGCGCTCACTGCTGCGCCGCATAAGGCGCTGGATCGAAGGTCTCCTCTGGCGCACATATACCAGCGGCCAAAGGGACTCGGAGGAGGAAGACTCCGCCCCGGAACATGAATGATCGAAGGCTCCCCGGAGGAGGGATCCCGGCATCCGTTTCTCATTGGCGCAATGTCCGCAACACAAGCGTAGGGCGATTTTCATCGCCCCACTTTGGTTTCGGCCTTCGTCTCATGCGAGATAGTGATATGAAGAGGGGAAGCTAATTCTCCGTATTCTTGGTTTCGACGTCCTTTAGGAAGTCATCCACCATCTCCCTCAGGAAAGGTTCGGGGAGTGCGCCCACCTGTGTATTGACCACTTCGCCCCCGCTTATGAAGAGCATCGTGGGAATCCCCTGCACCCCATACCTCATCGCCCATCGCGCATTCTCATCCGTGTTGACCTTGGCGACGATCAGACGGCCCGCATACTCCTCTGCCATCTTGTCCAGCACCGGCGCCACCATGCGGCAGGGCCCGCACCAAGGCGCCCAGAAATCCACCACGACAGGCAGAGCCGATTTGAGAACCTGCTCCTCGAATGATTCATCCGCAACGTGAATGGGCGCTTCGACCAAATCCATCTCAATCTCCTGCAAGACCATTTCTGTATGAGCACCGCTCGCTGATGATACCATGCTTTGGGGGACAAAGACCTCACGCAAACGGAGGGCATCTCTCATTCCCTGGCTTCGACAGAGTTCTCCGCCGAAGGACGGCTTTGACGACCTCCTGCCATCTGCGGCCAATCGTTTCCCAATGCAATAGACGAGGTGAAGGGCCGAATTCCTACCCCATGGCGAGGGGGACGCCGGGGCGACTTCGGTCCGAGGAGCTGCTGGCAGCGGCGACATGGCTGCGCGCAAGACTCCCTTCACCCAAGGAGTGTCTTTTCCGATGAGGCCGGCGCAGGGTGAACCCATGTGCTTCTGGCAAGCGGTCAGCAGCGCTGCGCGGCTCCACTTGGCCGGCGAACGCGAGCCCTCACGCGGTCGCCGAGCGGGGCGCAATCCTGCGGCGAACCTGCCGCGTGGAGAATCGTCCCCCCGGCTCGACGGTGCGATCCTGTGCGGCCCCAGGGCAGTCCGGCCTTCCCTCGACTGGGCATAGATGCGGGCTGGGGTATAATCCTCTGGGACCCCTCTGGTTGGAGAAGTTTATGGCGGGCGAGCTATGCCCGGGATGTGGTGCGGTGCTGGAGGCCCCCAAGGGCGAGCGGTACTTGAATGCTCCTGCTGCGGTATGCATTGGAGGCGAGTGGCAGTGATCTGTCCTGCATGCGGTGCCACGGTGGAAGGTTCGATGGAGGTCTGCGGCGAGTGTGGCGAGCCGCTGAGCACATTCAGCCGCGTGCTTGACCGCTTGGATCCGCTTGCCGTTCGGCGGCGCATGGAGCGCACCCGCGAGGTTGCTGAGCATCTCAGGGTGGCTGACGTTCGCGCCTCCGGACGCAGGATGGGCCAGCTGGAGGAAATCGACCGAAAACGAGAAGAAGCCTACCGCGAGGCCGAGGCGGCCGAGCGCCAAAGTCAGAAGCGCCTTCTCTGGATCGCTGCAGGAATAACCATGACGATTATGATCCTTGTGGCTGTGGCAGCGGCCCTCGTCTCAGGGTAGAGGATATGCGGGATTCATCGCACTATCGAGTGCACCTCCCGGTCTTTGAAGGTCCACTAGATCTGCTGCTCGAGTTGATCGAACGCGCCGAACTCGACATCACCAAGATCGCGCTGGCGCAGGTCACGGACCAATACCTTGACCACATACGCGCCCTGCAGGAACGCCGTCTTGATGATCTCGCGAGCTTCCTGGTCATCGCTGCACGCCTGCTGCAGATAAAATCCGAAGCGCTGCTCCCCCGGCCGGTGGAGAGAGAACCGGGCGAGGAGGATCCCGGGGACGCGCTTGCGCGCCAGTTGGTCGAATACAGGCGCTATAAGCGCATTGCCGACGTGCTGTCGCATCGCGAGCAGAGCGGAATACGTTCGTTCTTCAGAATTGCGCCCGTGAAGTATATGGAGCCCAAGCTGGATCTGGGAGGGATCACGCTCGCCGATCTCCGATCGGCCTTCATGGATGCGCTGGCCGCCTCATCCAAGGAACCATCGGTTGGAAGGGTTGTCATCCCGCCCAGGGTCAATATCCGCGAGAAGATCGGGATGATCCTTCGGACAATCCAGTCCGCCGGCAAGGCGACGTTCCGGCAGTTGATTTCCGGAGTGGAATCTCGCGTTGAAGTGGTCGTGTCCTTCCTCGCCATGCTGGAATTGGTGCGGCTGCGCCGGATCTTCGCCGAGCAGTCTGAGCTCTTCGGCGAAATCGAGATCAGGGCTGGCGAGCGGTGGGAGGGGGATCAGGAGGGCGAGCTCGAACTTGAATTCGAGTAGAATCGAAGCGCCAGCAGCAGGGCGAGAGCCGCTCCAACGCCGTCGATGAGCACATCAACGGCGCTGGCGTTTCGGGTGAGCACGAAGGACTGGTGGAATTCATCGGTCAGCGCGTAGGCGACGGTCAGGGCCCAGGCCAGCATGAGCCCGCGCTTTCGCGAACGCCTGCCCGTCAAGCCGTGGGCGAAGGCCAGCGCGAGCGCACCGAAGCCCGCTGCATGGCCACTCTTCTTGACCAGCACATCGATCCATCCAAAATCCGGAATATCGCTCGAAGGCAATGATGAGAGGTAGAAGATGACGCTCATCAGGAGCAGGGCTGGAATCCATCGAGAAAGGGCGCGCAAGGCTGACATGCGCCCCATTCTATCATCTGGGCCCCGCGCTCCCCAAGGTGCATGCGGTTGATGGCGAACCGCCTGGCGAAGGAAACCTCCCCCTACCTGTTGCAGCACGCCGAGAACCCCGTGGACTGGTACCCATGGGGCGAAGACGCCTTTGCAGCCGCCAAACGGGAGGGCAAACCCATATTCCTGAGCGTCGGGTATGCCGCCTGCCACTGGTGTCATGTCATGGCCCACGAATCCTTCGAGGATCCGGATACCGCGGAATTGATGAACGACCATTTCATCAATATCAAGGTGGATCGCGAGGAGCGTCCAGATATCGATGCGATCTATATGGAGGCGGTGGTATCGCTCACCGGCAGCGGCGGCTGGCCGATGTCGGTCTTCCTGACGCCAGAGGGCAGGCCCTTCTATGGAGGCACCTATTTTCCCCCCCAGCGCCGCCACCAGATGCCATCCTTTCGCGAAGTGCTCATCCACATTTCCCGGATGTGGCGGGAGGATCGAGAGCGGGTGCTGCGATCTGCGCATCGGATCACCGAGCAGATCTCGCCGCCGAAGCTGCCGGGACCAACCGAGGTGCAAAGCGTGGCTGAGATCCTGGATCAGGCGATGGAACAGGTTCTGCACAGCTACGATTGGCGCCACGGAGGCTGGGGTGGCGGGCCCAAGTTCCCACAATCCACGACGATCGATTTCCTGCTCCTGCGCTCACAGGTGGCTGGCGATGGACTTGCACTCGAGATGGCGACCCACGCGCTCAGGACTATGGCTTCAGGCGGTATCTATGACCACCTGGCCGGCGGCTTCCATCGCTACTCGGTCGACGACAAGTGGCTGGTCCCCCACTTCGAGAAGATGCTCTATGACAGCGCGCTGCTGTCCAACGTGTACCTGCACGCCTGGCAGATCAGCGGAGAAGAGTCTTTCCGGAATGTGGCCGAGGAGTGTCTTGATTTCTTGATCCACCATATGCGAGACTCCGAGGGCGGTCTGGTTTCCTCCATCGACGCTGATTCAGAGGGTGTGGAGGGGAAGTACTACGTGTGGACGGAGGCCGAAATCCGTTCTGCGTTGCCAGAAGGGGAGATCGCGGACACCTTCATCGCCGCGTATGGGGTGACCGAGCATGGGGATTTCGAGGGGGCGAATATTCTTCACAGGGCCGTGGATGACGAGACGCTCGCTAGGGAGTTCGGGATTTCATCGTCACGGGTGAATCGAATCCTGGAAGAAGCGAAAGAGCTCCTCGCCGCGCGGCGCGCCCGACGCATCCCGCCCGCGATGGACGACAAAGTGTTGACAGCCTGGAACGGATTGGCTCTGGTCTCACTGAGCGAAGCCGCCCGCGCCCTGGGTCGCGATGATTATAAGGCGGTCGCCCAGCAACTGGCGAGCTTCCTGCTGGAGAATCTCATCGGATCGGGTTCCCTGAAACGCTCCTGGCGCCAAGGGCGCGCCCGCTTCACCGCCTTCCTGGAGGATCGCGCCGCCTTGGGCCTGGGACTGCTCGCGCTCTACCAGCTAGACTTTGACTCTCGCTGGTACCAGGCCGCGAAAGAACAGGCGGAGGAGATCATCTCCCGCTTCTCAGATCCGGAGGGTGGCTTCTTCGACACGCCCGATGACCACGAGGCCCTGATCTCGCGGCCGAAATCGCTGCAGGACTCCCCCGCGCCCAGCGCGAACACACTCACGGTCTGGCTGCTTTTCAAGATGGAGGCCTTCAGCGGAGATGCGCGTTACGGGCGCCCTGCGGAGGAAGCGGCGCTCGCCATGGCATCCAACGCGCCGCGGCATCCGACGGCCTTTGCCGGCTGGCTGGCGTCCTTGCAGCTCCTCACATCGCCCAAGCTGCAGCTGGCCATCATCGGCGAGCCCGGCTCGGAGGGATTCCGTGCGCTGTATGACGCGGTGAGATCCCGCTACCTTCCTAATCTCGTCATTGCCGGGGCTGCGCCGCGGGCGATGGGCCACCCGGCCCTCTTGTCCGGCCGAGATCGAATTGATGGGAAGCCTGCCGCCTACCTATGCCGGTCCTTCGCCTGCGATCTGCCGACATCTTCGCCCGAGGAACTCATCGGACAATTGGAGGGATACCTTTGACGAACCAGCAGTTGCCCCCGCCTGAGCCGGCCGATCGCGGAGATCCATCCTTCATCCCATTCTTGCGCAGCATTGGGCTGGAAATGATCGTGTATGCCCCCCTGCTCGTCGTGTATCTCCTGGTCGTGCTCCGGTTCTTCAATGACCCGCTCTTCGAGCTCGCCAGGACCAACACTGTGATCTACGCCGTAGTTGGTCTGGGTGCCATCGTCGCGCAAAGCGTCTTGCTCGAGATCCTGACCACGTGGCTCCTGAGACGATTTGGCGTGAGGTTGTAGGGCCATGCATTTTCCCATCTCGGGACTGACGATCAACCCCTTCCTCCTGTCCGGAATCGGATTTGTGGTCGGTGTTCTCGGGGGCCTGTTCGGTGTGGGTGGAGGTTTCATCGCCGGGCCGTTGATGTTCTGGGCAGGTGTGCCGATCAATTATGTGGTGGGGACCGATCTCGCGCACATGACCGGCAAATCGATCGTCGCTGCCCGGCGCCATCGAGCGTTGGGCAACGTCGATCTGCGCTTGGGTGCCTTCATGGTCATCGGCACCGTGCCCGGAATCGAAATCGGCGCCCAGATCATCGAGCGTCTGAAGGATGCAGGCAACATCGATCAGGTCGTTGCGACTGTGTACTTCCTCCTGCTGGTGGGGATTGGCGCTTTCACCGCCTGGGAGAGCCTGCGCGCCCTGCGCATGCAGCGCACGTCGCAGCTGAGCGCCCGGGAGGTGTTGGGGATGAAGAGCCTGCGCTTCCGTTCACGGCTGATGCGCATCCCACCGCTCGTCCGGTTGCCCACGTCCGGTATCGAGGAGATCTCCGTTTGGGTGGTCCTGCTTGTCGGAGTGCTGACCGGCATTCTGGCCGGCATGCTCGGGGTCGGCGGCGGCTTCCTGCGCATGCCTCTGCTGGTGTACGTCCTTGGAGTTCCGACCCACGTCGCGGTGGGAACGGATCTCTTCGAGATCGTGATTTCCGCCGGTTTCGGGACGCTCACACATGGGCTGAAAGGGAACGTGGATATATTGATCGCTCTGGTTATGCAAACGGGAGCGGCTGTCGGCGCTCAGCTCGGCGCATCCGCCACGCGCTACATCTCCGGACCGTTGATCCGACTTCTGTTTTCAGTCTTACCCTTTGTCGCAGCCGTGCTTGTTGTGATAAGGGTCTTCCATTAGGATAGGGAGAAATGTCAAACAAGTCACCGCGCTCGGCGCAAAGAGCCCTCATCTGTCTTGGAGATGGTCCACGGGATCACAACGCCCTCGAATTCGCAAAGCAGGTCACTATGGCCTACCACCTGCGCCCTATCTTGCTTCACGTCGTCGAAGAAGGAAGGGAGATCTCACGCGGCGAGAAGATCATCGCCGGCGCGCTGGGTGCATTCAGACTCCAAATGCCGGAGACCCGGGTCGTAGCTGGGAGATTCGAAGCGGTGGTTCAAAGCGAATTGGCGAGCGGTCTGTACCAACTGCTGGTGTTGGGGACCACCAAGCGACCCCCCGAGCAGAAGCCCTCTCCGCTGGTCAGGCGGTTGACCATGCGCGCATCGACGAACGTCCTCTACATCAAGTCGCCGGACGGCCTGCTGGATACCCTGCTCCTATGCACGGCAGGACACGCCGGCTCTGTGCGCATGATTGATATGGGATTGCAGGCCGCCATGGTCATGGACGCGCGCGCCACCATCCTGCATGTGACCTCGCACCCGCCCGCGATGTATACGGGTCTGGCACGTATCGACCAGGATTTGAAGGAGGTATTGGCGAGAGACACGCCCCTCGCTCAGCATCTTCGGAGAGTCGCCTTTCTGGCGGATCAATTGGGGGTGGACGCCGAGATACAACTCCGGCACGGTACGGTCGTGGAGGAAATCATCCGTGCTTCGGAGATCGAGAAGTACGACATCATCGTGATGGGAACCGCCCCGGTCGGCCACGCCATGGACCGGCTGCTGTTGGGCGATATCGTGCCCCAAGTGCTGGCCAGCGTCCCGACATCTCTGCTCGTGGTGCGCAACTCCGAGGACGAGCAGGCATGATCCTGCCGGCGTGACACCGCAAGCACAGCCCTCATTCGCCGCGCCGCGTGGCGCGGGCGGGGCCGGACGATTTCGGGGGAATACCAACGGCGTTGCTCTTCAACGGGCCACCACACGCCGGCGGCCCCGCCTTCGAGAATCGGGTCGCTCCCGGTGGGAGATGTGTGGCGTCTCAGCCCCTCGGCATGGGGCCTTGCGCCACCTCCCATGGCCAACGCCCGGGACACGCCCATGTGTGTCCGTCTGGACAGTGAGCTGATACTGGCTGGCACTTGATCGCTGGCGCAGGAGGGTGATAATAATGGCGGGGCCTGCCTGGCAGGCCTGCTCGCGACGGATGCCAACCATCCTCAACTCGCAAGAACACAAATTCATTTTAGATACAACGAGTGGAAGAAGACTCGCCGAAATCGCGGAGGCCATGATGAGTGAAGTGAATGGGAAGACGGTCGTCAACGCATGGAACGAGTGGGATCCACTCAAGCACGTGATCGTCGGGCGCGCAGACGGCACCATGGTACAGGCGCCCGAACCGGCGTGTTCCCGCAACTGGCCGAAATACGGATTTCCCCGCGGCACCTATGGCCCGCTCCCCAAGGAGATGGAGCAGAAGGCGAACGAGCAACTGGATAATCTCGCCCGCATGTTGGAGGACCGTGGTGTGCGGGTCGATCGACCTGAGGTCATCGACTTCAGCCAAACGGTGCGGACCCCGGACTGGGTGCAGGAATCGATGTTCGGGGTAATGCCCCCGCGCGATCTGCTTCTCACAGTGGGCAATGAGATATTGGAAGCCACGATGTCCCAGCGGAGCCGCTGGTTCGAATACATCTGCTACCGCCCTCTCCTGGAGAGATACTTCAAGGAGGATCCGAACTTCCGCTGGGAGGCGGCCCCAAAACCCAGATTGACGGATGAAAGCTATCATGATGTCAATTTCGACGCCGTCTTCGAGGAGCTGAGCGAAGCGGAGCAGTTGGAGCATCTGTATGACAAGACCTGGAACCTGACGGAGAAGGAGCCGCTCTTCGACGCGGCCGACATCGGCCGCTGGGGAAAGGATCTCTTTGTGCAGCACTCCAGCGTGACCAACTCGGCCGGGATTGATTGGCTGCGCCGGCACTTTCCTCAGCATCGTATCCATGAGGTGACTTTCAAAGAACCCCATCCGATGCATATTGACGCCACCTTCGTCCCGCTGCGCCCCGGTCTTGCCCTCAGCAACCGGGTGAGGGTGCCCATGCAGGAGCAGCTCTTTGAGTTGTTCAAGAAGAACGATTGGGAGATTGTGGAGTGCGCCCCGCCCGCCCACGAGGAGAAGGCGCCGCTGTCGTTCTGCAGCGTATGGCTGTCGATGAACATCCTCATGCTGGATGAAAACACCGTGTTCGTTGAGGAACAAGAAAAGGAGCAGATGGATCAATTCGACGAGCTCGGCCTTGAGGTCATCCCCGTCCCATTATGGGACGTGGCAGCGTTCGGCGGCGGTCTTCACTGCGCCACCGCCGACGTGTATCGAGAGGGGCGCCTGGAGGATTACTTCCCCCACCAAGTGGAGGGGTTCTAGTGGATTATCTGCGATCAACCGACAAGTTCAACGCCAGCGATTGTATGGGTGCAACAGGCTTCGCCCCTACAAGGAACTGAGCGGAGGATCATGGACGCAGTAGTAGCCCGTCCACGATCCATCGCCGGGTTCCTCACCGGCGGTCGCAAGTGCACATCGTGCCTCGCCCGCGCAGGCTACGGGCCGAAATAGAGTTGACAAAGCATGCAGAAGGAGCACAGAGATGGCCTTCAATTTGCACAACCGGCACTTCCTCAAACTACTGGACTTCACACCCGAGGAGATCAGTTTCCTGCTCGATTTGGCGGTCGATCTGAAGAAAGCCAAATACACGGGGGTGGAAAGGCCCACTCTGCACGGCAAGAACATCGCGCTGATCTTTGAAAAGGCCTCCACCCGCACCCGGGCCGCATTTGAAGTCGCGGCCTATGACCAGGGCGCGCACGTCACCTACCTGGGCCCCACCGGCTCCCAGTTGGGCACGAAGGAGACCATCGAGGACACGGCGCGTGTGCTGGGCCACATGTATGACGGCATCGAATACCGCGGCTTCGAGCAAGCGCGCGTTGAGGCGCTGGCCGCCTACGCCAACGTCCCGGTGTGGAACGGGTTGACCAATGAGTTCCACCCGACCCAGGTGCTGGCAGATTTCCAGACCATGATGGAGCATAGCGACAAGCCACTGCGACATGTGACTTTCGCCTTTCTCGGGGACGCGCGCAACAACATGGGCAACTCGCTGCTGGTCGGCGCCGCCAAGATGGGAATGGACTTCCGCTCGATCGCGCCCGAGAGCGTGCAGCCCGACTCTGAGTTGGTGGGAAAGGCGAGGGAAATCGCCCGCGCGACCGGCGCTCAGATCACCGTCACCGACGATCTGGATCTCGGCCTGGAAGGTTGTGACTTCATCTATACCGACGTCTGGGTCTCCATGGGCGAGCCCGCGGATGTCTGGAAGCAGCGCATCGAGCTGCTGCAGCCCTATCAGGTGAACGCCGCTGCGGTGGAAAAGACGGGCAACTCCAACGTGAAGTTCATGCACTGCCTGCCCGCCTTCCACAATGTGGACACCAAGATCGGGGCAGATATCTTCGAGAAATTCGGGCTGGATGCTATGGAAGTGACGGAGGAGGTGTTTGAGTCATCCGCATCAATTGTATGGGACGAAGCGGAGAACCGGATCCACACCATAAAGGCGGTCATGGTCGCGACGCTGGGAAGCTGACCCTTCACTATCTTTCAAAGAACGGAGGAAAACATGGCAAAGCGGAACGTAATCATCATCGGGGCTGCAGGTCGGGATTTCCACAACTTCAACACGTACTACCGGGACAATGAGGCGTACAATGTGGTGTGCTTCACCGCAGCGCAGATCCCGGACATTGAGGGGCGCCTGTACCCCCCCGAATTGGCAGGCGATCTCTACCCAAAGGGCGTGCCCATCTACGGCGAGGAACGGCTGCCGGAATTGATCAAGGAATTGAACGCGGACGAATGCTGTTTCGCGTACAGCGACGTCTCCTACCAGCATGTGATGAGCATCGGATCCATATGCCAGGCGGCCGGGGCAAGCTATGTGCTGCTCGGCTTGAACGATACTCAGATCAAGAGCAGCAAGCCCCTTGTGTCCGTGGGCGCCGTGCGCACAGGATGCGGAAAGAGCCAGACATCGCGCCGGGTGATCGAGATTCTGATGGCGCGCGGCCTCAAGGTGGTCGCCATCCGGCACCCCATGCCCTATGGCGATTTGGTGGCTCAGCGTGTGCAGCGATATGCCGAACTCTCGGATCTTGAGAAGTACGACTGCACCGTCGAAGAGATGGAGGAATACGAGCCACACATCGTGCGCGGCAACGTGATCTACGCCGGGGTGGACTACGGCGATATCTTGAAGGCCGCGGAAAATGACCCGGATGGCTGTGACGTGATCGTCTGGGATGGCGGCAACAACGAACCCCCCTTCTACGTGTCCGATCTCCACATCACGGTGACGGATCCGCACCGCGCCGGGGACGAGCTGAAGTACTACCCCGGGGAGACCACCCTTCGCATCGCCGACGTGGCGATCATCAACAAAGTGGACAGCGCGGATTTCGAGGGGATCCTGACTGTACGCAACAATATCCGCAAGGTGGCGCCCGAGGCCATAATCGTGGAGGCGGCTTCCACCCTGCGCATGGAGGATCCGAGCATCGTGCGCGGCAAGCGGGTGCTGGTTGTGGAGGATGGACCCACGCTCACTCACGGCGGCATGAAGATCGGAGCCGGGATCGTGGCGTCGGAGAAATTCGGCGCGGCCGAGTTTGTCGACCCAAGGCCATTCGCCGTCGGCCGCCTCCGGGAGACTTTCGAAATCTACCCGGACATTGGGGTGCTGCTGCCCGCCATGGGGTACGGGGAGGTACAGCTACACGACCTGGAGGCCACCATCAACGCCGCGGATGCGGATTCGGTGGTCATCGGGACGCCCATCGATCTGGGTCGCATCATCGACATCAAGAAACCGCACACGCGTGTTTTCTACGATCTGCAGGAAATCGGGAGCCCCAACCTGGATGAAATCCTGGGCGATTTCGTCGAGGCGCAGGGGTTGGTCTGAGAGGGAGCCGAAGTCAACCGTAAAGGGCAGGCGGCCGCCTGCCCTTTACGGTGCGAGCCGCGGGGGATCAAGGCTGTCGATGGGACCGGCGATGGGCGCGCATCTTAGCCGTTTCACGGCATGGCCCTGCGCCTCTGGCCCCGGATTGCAGAGGCAGGTGAGTCATGCCGCCGCCACGCCCCGCCCGATCCCGGATTGAATCAGCGATGCCGATATACGAATACTTCTGTGAAAGCTGCGGCAAGCATTTCGAGGTCCGGCGCGGGATGATGGAGGAAGGACCGGTCGGATGTCCTGACTGTGAGGGGGCGATTTGTCGCCGTCGCTACAGCAGTGTGTCCATCGTAAAATCCGGGGATGACCGCGCTCGAGATCTCTCTTGGGTGGATCGGGAGATGGCACGCCGGCTGCGCAAGAGCTCCGGCGGCGCACTCAACCCCGAGTTCGAACAAACGCTGGATCGCATGGAATCCAGCTAGCGGTCTTGTCCTTGGTCAATCGACCGGGCTTGCGTCAGCGCCCGTAGGAGCGAAGCAAGCGGCGCGCGTACAGGATCAATGCGAAGGATGGTTGACGGATTGCCGGCGCTCAGCCTATGATCGAGTGCAATACGATCTGCCCGGGATCGCAGGATCCGAGCCTGCTGTTGCCGCGCAGGGAGACGGACAAATCATCTGACCCTCCGCCAGTCGAGCCAGCGACACACTCCGGAAACATGGAGGCGGGCAATCTGAACGCCTGGTGGTCCGGCTCAAGGCGAGTGGCCCGGCTCACCCAAAGACACATGGAGAAACGGACATGATCGACGGATTTCGGCGCAAGTTCCCGCCGCTGAATATGATGAGCCCGGAGGAGGCGCACGCTATTCATCGCGGCGCATTATATATCATCGAGAACACCGGGATGCGCATCGAGCACGAGCCGGCGCTCAAGCTGCTGGCCGAAAATGGCTGCAAGGTGGACTTTGAGGCCCAGCGCGCCCGCATTCCCCCCTGGCTCGTAGAAGAATGCATCCGGGACGTGCCAACCCATTTCACTCTGCGGGCCCGGGACAGGGCGAAAGACCTCATGGTGGGCGGCGATGCGGTCTACTTCATGCAGGGCATGGGCATGCGCTACGTGGACTTGGACACCTGGGAGACACGGC
>CAYMCO010000026.1:0-73389 GCA_964388955.1 uncultured Anaerolineaceae bacterium
GCCCCCCCCCCTCTTCCCCCCCGCCCCCCCCGGGGGGGGGGGGGGGGCGCCCCCCCCCCCCCCCCGCAGCCCGTCGTGTGCCGCGGATGGAACCCAGCCCACCCAGCAGCCGCGTTATTGTCAATTGTTGTCCCCACCCCCGCGCCATCTTTTCGGCCCGTGCAATTACACATCTATCCGCGCACTCGCGCACTCTAGGCCTCACTCGTAGCGCCGGCGTGATAGCCGGCTATTAGCCGGCAAATACCGCTCACCGCTCACTCGTCACTGCCCACTGTGCGAAGCGCCCCTTATTGTCTGACAATTGACGCGCATCGGGGCTGGTGCTAGACTTGGAAAGGGAAAGAGGGGCGCCGCCGGGGATGCGGAGGGATGGGCACTTGCCAGGAGCGGGCCCATGGGGGTGATCTTTCGGAGGATCGGAGATGCCGCTCCAGCGGCTCCTGGGTGAATGGAAAGCTGGTCTCTGATGCGCAAGCGGCAGCGCTCCGGCAGCAGCGCTGCGGTCGGCGAGGATCTTCCGGGGCCCCCGGCGAGCCAGTGCGAGCGGGAGCAACAGCCATGAGCGGGGAGCGATGGAGCCAGATCAGCCGCGAACTGGTGGATGTAGTTTAGTTCCGATCCATCCCGTTGGTCGAAGCGTAGGCCGGATCGGCTTCGGTCGGAATCAAGGAGATTGCATTGTAGATATGGCTCGAAGCAGAAAGAGGCCTCCCGAACCGCCCCTGTATATTCGAATTGCGGAACGCCTGGAGGCGATGCTGGCGGACATGGAGCCGGGCAGTTTTCTACCCTCGGAACCCAAATTGGCCCGCGACATGGGGGTGTCACGCGCTACGCTCCGGGAGGCTATGCGACCCTTTGAGCAGCAGGGCTTGATCATCCGGCGCCAGGGGGTGGGCACATATGTTGCCGAACCGCCAAAAATCATAGAGAGCGGGCTGGAGGTCCTCGAAAGCATTGAGAGCATGGCGAGCAGGATCGGTCTGCGGGTCGAGATGGGGGAGCTCAAGGTTGAGTCTGCGCCACCGAACGACGAGGAGATCGCCGACTTCGACATCGGAGCCGAGGGGGAGGTGATTCGCGTCTCTCGGCTCATCCATGCAAAGGGTAGGCCGGTGGCCTTCCTGGTGGACGCGCTGCCAAGCGGGATAGTCCCATTGCAGGAACTAGGGGAAGGGTTCACAGGATCGGTGCTCGACCTGCTCCTGCGCCGGCGGGAGCCCGAACTGAGCCATTCAAGAGCCGAGATCACTGCGGTCGCTGCGCCGCCGGAGATCGGCCGGGCGCTCCAAATCCAGCGCGCAGATGTCCTGCTCCGATTTAGGGCAAAGCTCTTCAACAAGCAAGGGCGGGTTGTGGATCGGTCTGAAAGCTATTTTCTGCCTGGCGTGTTTCGCTTTCACATCAACCGCCGGGTGGAGGCCTCATATTCCAGGCGTCGCTGAATAGGTCAGCTCCCGCAGAGAAGGTCGGGCGGCCTCGTCTGCGGTGGGGAATGTCGAAAGTTCTCACAGTGGATAGGAGTGTGTAAGATGCGGAGTTTCTCAGGGAGGGACATCCTTTCACTTAAAGGATTCGAGCGGGAGGAATTCTTCCGCGTGTTTGAGATCTGCGATCGTCTGGCGCCCATCGCCAGAGATCGCCGCAACACGGACCTGCTCAAGCACAAGACGCTGGTGACTGCCTTCTATCAGCCGAGCACGCGCACGCGCCTGGCGCATGAGGCGGCAATGATTCGGCTGGGCGGCCAGGTGACCGGGTTTGCCGATGCAAAAATGACCCGTGCCGGCGACTTCTACCAGGAATCGATCAAGGACACCGTGCACATGCTGGAGTATTACGGCGACGTGATCGTGATGCGTCACTTTCAGCAGGGGGCGCCGGCGGAGGCTGCCCGGTGGGCAAGCGTGCCGGTGATCAACGCTGGCGATGGCTGGGGGGAACACCCGACCCAGGTGCTCACGGATCTGTATACCATCCTCAAAGAGAAGGGCACCCTGGATGGGTTGAAGTTCGCGCTGGTTGGAGATATGCGGATGCGCACCATGCACTCTATGAGCTACGCCATGTCGCAGTTTGACATCGCAGGCTACTATATCTCGCCGCCTGAGATGTCCATGACGGATGAATTCAAGGCGGAGATTGAGGCCTTGAACGTGCAGTTCGAGGAGGTGGGCCACATCAGCGAGGTAATCGGCGATGTGGATGTGATCTACATGGAGCCGGTGGTGCAGCCGGATTACACCAAATCGCTTGACACGCGAGAAGGCGCCGTCGGCAGCACCCCGGCCAATTATCAGGTCACACGAGAGCTGATGCGCCGGGCAAAGGCGGATTCCATTATCCTGCACTCGCTGCCGCGTATGGATGAGCTTCTGGAGGAGGTCGACGCCACTCGCCACGCCCGTTACTGGGCGGAGGCCTTCAACGGGGTGGTCATGCGCATGGCGCTGTTGGCGCTCATCTTGGGAGCCATGGAATAGAGCAGCTCCTGGGGATCAGGGGTTAGGAAGGGACATGCCCTGTTCCTGCCCGCGTCTTTTGGGGCTGAGAAAGGGGAAAAGTCATGCAAACGGATTTGCGTCGAAGGGACCTGATCTCTGACCTCGATTTCAGCAAAGAGGAAGTGGAAACCGTGCTCGATGTGGCCTTTGATCTCAAGCGCAAGCGCGCCCTGGGAGAGCCGCATGCGTATCTGCGGGACAAGGCCTTGGCCATGTTGTTTTTTTTCAGCAGCACCCGCACCCGCGGCTCTTTTGAGGCCGGGATGGCGCAGCTCGGCGGCCACGCGGCTTTCATCGAGTCCCGCACGACACAGATTTCCCATGGGGACACGGAGAAGGAGTTGGGCGAGATCTTCGGCCGCTATTTCGACGGCATCGCCATTCGACATGTGGATTGGGGGGTGGGAAATCGATACCTGAATTTCGTGGCGGAGGCGTCCCGGGTACCAGTCCTGAATATGCAGTGCGATCTGTATCACCCGCATCAGATCCTGGCTGACTTGATGACCATCATCGAGAAGAAGGGGCGGGATCTGCGCGGCAAGCGAATGGTGGTCTCTTGGGCCTATGCAGCCTCCTACCTCAAACCGATATCCGTGCCGCAGTCTTTGATTCTCCAGATGCCGCGTTTTGGCCTCGATTTGGTGCTCGCCCATCCGCCGGAATTCGGGCTGCAGCCAGAGATTGTGGATCAAGCGCGCGGGTTGGCGCATAAATATCGGACCGGATTCGAGGTGATGGATGATATGGAGGCAGCTTTCGAGGGTGCCGATGTGGTGTATGCCAAGTCTTGGGGGCCGCTGCTCACGACGACGGATCCGGAGCGGGGGAAAAAAATCCAGGAGCAATACAAATCCTGGATCACGGACGCCCGAAAGATGTCCTTGGCGAAAGAGGATGCCATCTTTATGCACCCACTGCCTGCGGATCGAAACATCGAAGTGACCGACGAGGTGATCGACGGTCCCAACAGTGTGGTCTATGACGAAGCGGAGAATCGGCTGCACGCGCAGAAGGCAGTCATGGCGCTGACCATGGCGAACTGACTTTGCGTAATGAGCTTTGAGCCTTATGCGGGGGGCCGGCCGCGAGTCGCCGATGGCCGGCCCCCCGCACATCTCGGCCTCCAACGCGAGCAGGAAGAGGTGCGGGTGCCGATCGAACGGCGCCCGGGCCGATCCGACAGCGCCGGATTCGGAGGAAGATCGGTCTTCTTGGCTTGTGAGTTGCCTTTCGCCAGAGAATATCATATGCTTTGCCACAAGGGGAACTCACTCTGCAAGAGGAGGATGAGAGAATGCACAATCGGAAATTGATATGGAAGGTGCTAACGCTGATGGCGGCCACAGCGCTTGTTCTGGCCGCGTGTGCAGGCGCGACGCCGGCGCCTACGGAGGCGCCGCCGGGGCCCACCGAGGCGCCCGTGGCGGAACCGACGGAGGCGCCCGTGGCGGAACCCACCGAGGCGCCCATGGCGGAGCCGACGGAATCTCCGATGCCGGAGCTGACATTCGGACTGCTGCTTGTCGGGCCCTACAATGATCACGGCTGGAGCCAGGCGCATTACGATGCCGGCCTGTACGTCGAAGAGCAGGTCCCCGGCACGACCATGACCTACATCGACAAAGTCAACCCGGCCGACCGCCCAGGGACAACCCCGGATGGCTTGGCGGAGGAGTTGTTGGCCCAGGGGGCGGACACGATCATCTTCAACTCGGATGACATGAAGGATGCTTCCAACCAATTCGCTGAGGCGCACCCGGACGTGCCGGTGATCATGGCTTCCGGCGACCAGATGTGGCAGGAGGGCCGCGATTACAAGGGCTATTCGAACATGGTCAACGTCATGGGGAAGATGATCTACGGGAAACAGATGGCCGGCTGCGCGGCGGCTCTGACCAGTCAGACCGGCAAGATCGGCTACCTTGGCCCTTTGATCAACGATGAGACCCGGCGGCTGGCATCCTCCGCCTACCTGGGTGCCAGCTATTGCTGGGAGAATTACCGCGGCCTGGATCCAGCATCGCTGGAGTTCGAAGTCAAGTGGATCGGATTCTGGTTCAACATCCCGGGCGTGACCGCGGATCCAACCCAGGTCTCGGACGACTTTTTCAACCGCGGGTTCGATGTTGTGATCTCGGGCATCGACACAACAGAGGCTCTGGTGGAGGCCGACAAGTTCGCAGGCGAGGGCGAAGCCGTCTGGGCGGTCCCCTATGACTTCAAGGGCGCGTGCGGGGAGGCGCCGGATGTGTGCCTGGGCGTGCCGTACTTCAACTGGGGCCCGCAGTATCGGGACCTGATCCGCGGTATCCAGGAAGGAACCTTCACGCCGCAGTTCATCTGGTGCGGGCCGGATTGGGAGGACATCAACAACCCGGACACCAGCTGCGTCGGCTTTGAAAAGGGCACCGCCTTGAGTGCAGATGCTGCGGATCAGGTGGATGCTTTCATCGCTGAACTGGCGGGCGGGTTGAACCTGTGGGTCGGACCGCTCAACCTCCAGGACGGGACCACATACCTGGAGGATGGCGAGGTGGCCACCGACCAACAGATCTGGTACCTGCCCCAGCTCCTGGAAGGGATGACGGGGCAGAGCGTGGCGGAGTAGACAGCCGCATCCGCGAACACAAAGGGGGAAGGCATAAACGCCTTCCCCCTTCAATGAATCCTAGATGAAGATCGAGCTGAACCAAATCCACAAGTACTTCGGACCGGTGCGGGCAAACGATGGGATCACCCTCACCATCCCCTCCGGCACGATCCAGGGGATCCTGGGTGAGAACGGCGCGGGGAAGAGCACATTGATGAAGATCCTGTCCGGGTTCATACAGCAGGATCGCGGCACGATCACCCTGAATGGCCGGCAGGTGCAGATCACTTCCCCCTCGGACGCCATCCGGCAGGGGATCGGCATGCTTCATCAAGACCCCCTGGATATCCCCGCTATGACCGTTCTGGAGAACTTCGTGGCCGGCTATCCGACCGGGTTGGTGCCCGATATGGGGCGTGCTCGCAAGAGCCTCGAGGAGATCGCTGCGGAATTTGACTTTGGGGTGGATCCGGAGGCCTATGTGGACGCGCTGACCGTCGGAGAGCGTCAGCAGATCGAGATTCTACGCTTGCTGTGGTTGGGGGCGGACGCACTCATTCTGGACGAGCCCACGACGGGGATCAGCGCCCAGCAGAAGTCGAAGCTCTTCGCCGTCTTGCGTAGGCTCGCCGAAGAGGGCAAGACGGTGATTTTCGTCTCCCACAAACTGGAGGAGGTGGAGGACCTTTGCACCCAAGTAGCTGTGCTGCGCCGAGGAAAACTGGTCGGCACCGTTGGCCCCCCCTATGAGACCACGGGGCTTGTCAAAATGATGTTTGGGGAGGAGCTGCCTCGTCCGGAGCACGCGATCATGGAGAAGGGTCGCGTTATGCTGGAGCTGAAAGATCTGGCGCTGGAGGAACACCGCCTGCAGGTCACCGGCGTCAACCTCCAGGTCCGGGCCGGCGAGGTGATCGGAATGGCCGGAATGGAAGGCAGCGGGCAAGAAAGCCTATTGCGCGCCTGCGCTGGCCTGATTCGTCCCGTGAGCGGACGGGTGCTCGTGGACGGGGAGGATATGACCGGCAGGTCGTACCGCGCCTTCCTGCGCAAAGGGGTGGCCTATATGCCTGCCGCTCGCTTGGAGGAAGGCCTGATCCCCGGCCTGACGGTGAGCGAGCATTTTCTGCTGATCGGGCAGCATGAGGGTGCTTTCATGGATCCCGGTCGGGGACGTGCGGAGGCCGAACGGGGCATCGCCGAATTCAATATCAAAGGGCGTCCAGGCACCGCCGTTGAGGCCCTCTCCGGGGGCAACCAGCAGCGCGCGCTGCTGGCCTTGCTGCGGCCGAACCTGCGGGTGGTCTTGATGGAGCATCCCACTCGCGGCCTCGATGTGGGATCCGCATTGTGGGTTTGGAGCCGGCTGAAAGACCGCTGCAGCCGGGGCGCGGCCATATTCTTCATATCGTCGGACCTCGAAGAAATCATGGGTTACAGCGATCGTATCCTGGTCTTCTTTGGGGGACAGGTCTCCGATCCTCTGAACGCCTCCGAGGCTTCGCTGGAGCTGCTGGGAGAGTTGATTGGCGGGAAGGGCTTCGCGGCCTCGAGCTAGTGGCCGTTCGGCCTTGAGGTGATTGGACTCTCCTTCTGATGGGTTGCGAACCTGAGAGCAGCCTTCCGATCGGCGGCTGTGGAGACGCGAATTGGGGCACGATTGATGTTGGGCGGGGATAACGAATGAAACGATCGCGCTGGATCGATGTCGGCATATTGGTGGGTGCCGTGTTGCTCACTCTGGGTTTCACGGCCGTTGTGGTTTCTGTGGCCAAAGCGCCGCCGTTGGAGGCGTTTCGGTTGATCGTCGTCGGCGGCGCAGGCTCGGCGCGCGCGTTCTCCAACGTGTTGGTCGCCTGGGTGCCTCTACTGCTGGTCACAGCCGGCTTACTGGTGACTTTCACCGCCGGCCTGTGGAATATCGGGATCGAGGGCCAGATCGTGCTGGGCGCGATTTTCACGACGGCGGCGCTGCGCGCATTGCAGGGCAGCGCTACGCCGCCGTGGCTGAGCCTGGCGTTGGCCATCTTGCTGGGCGCCCTGGGCGGCGCGCTGTGGGCAGGACTGGCCGGGGTGCTCAAGACTTACGGCGGGGTGAATGAAATCTTCGGCGGGCTGGGGCTCGATTTTGTGGCCGTGGCTCTGACCCTGTGGCTGATTTTCGGACCGTGGAAGCGGCCCGGCATCGGCTCGATGAGCGGCACCGAACCCTTTCCCAATGGGCTGTGGCTTCCCATGTTCGCCGGATCGCGGCTCAGCCCATGGGCGCTGCTCATCGGTTTGCTGGGCTTCGGGGTGGTCTATCTGCTGCTGCGCGGGACCTATTTCGGCTTGCGGCTCAAGGCCGTCGGCCATAACCCACGTGCCGCCTTTCTGCTGGGCATTCCCACCTCCGCGCATATGATGTCCGCCTTCCTGATTTGCGGGGCCCTGGCCGGGTTGGCTGGAGCGGTGCAGGTCACCGCGGTCTACCACCGCCTGATACCGGCGATCTCCAGCAATTATGGCTGGCTCGGCCTGCTGGTGGCCATGCTGGTCAACTACCAGCCGGTGTGGGCCGTCCCGGTCTCCCTTTTCTTCGCCTTCATCAACATCGGCGGAATTCAACTGCCGATCGTGCTGAAGCTGGACTCAAGCCTTTCCGGGGTCATCCAGGGTCTGTTGGTGCTATTCGCGCTGATGGCAACGGGTGTCCGGCAGCGGCTGCTGGGGGGACAGGCGGAGGTGGAGGCCCAATGAGCCTGGACACCATTCTGGTCGGTCTGGCGGGAGTGATCGCCACCGCCGGGCCCGTAGTTTTCGCCACCATCGGTGAGACGATCACCGAGCGCTCAGGGGTCATCAACCTGTCGGTGAATGGCACCATTCTCCTTTCGGCCATGGCCTCCTTCGCCGTGGCTGTGAACACAGATAGCCTCGTACTGGGATTCCTGGTTGGCATGCTTGCAGGGGCGGCAGTGGCGCTGGTGTTATCGTTCACCAGCATCACCCTCAAGCAATCTCAGGTGGCGGTGGGATATGTGCTTACCCTTCTGGCCCGCGACCTCTCCTACTTCATGGGAAACCCGTATATGGGGCTGCAGGGCCCCCGGGTCAGCAACCTGCAAATCCCGGTGTTGAAAGACCTTCCCATTCTGGGGAAGTTGTTGTTCCGGCAGGACCCGCTCACCTATCTGAGCATCATTCTGATCGCGGCTGCCTGGTGGTGGATCTACCGGACGCAACCTGGCTTGATTCTGCGCAGCGCGGGAGAGCGGCCAGGGGCTGCGTATGTGCGTGGGGCAAACGTCAACCGGCTGAGGTACGTTTATACGGCCCTCGGTGGGGCTTTGGTGGGTCTGGCGGGCCCGACGTACTCCTTGAGTGTGAAGGCCGGCTGGAAGGGTACAATCTCCGGGCTGGACGGCATCGGCTGGGTGGCGCTGGCCATTGTGATCTTCGGCGCCTGGAACCCGGTGCGCGGCGCCTTCGGCGCATATCTGTTCGCGCTTCTCCAGTGGCTGGGCTTGGTGCTCCAGCCGAGCCTATCCGGGATCCCCTCTCAGGTGCTGCAAGTGGCTCCCTTCCCGCTTATGATCCTGGCGCTGCTGCTGGTGGGGGTCGGCGACACCGAGTGGGTGAATCGGACCATCGCGGGGTTGCCGGAAGACGCGCGGCGCATCGTGGGCCGCACGCTGCGCATCCTGCGAGTCCGTCCGCCGGCATCGCTGGGCACATCCTTCGAGAGGGAGTGAGGCGTCCCCATGGATACAATGCTCGGCTATCGATGTTCCCGGTGTGGGGCGGAATATGGCCCGGGGGAGGTGAGCTATGTATGCCGCCGCGATGGCGGAAATCTGGACGTCGTATTGGACTATTCCGCAATTGCCGAAGAGGCCTCCCCGGAATTGATCGCCCGCTCGCGGCGGGAGTCGATTTGGCGCTATCTGCCCTTGCTGCCTGTGGCATCCCCGGGACATCCGGGGTCGCCGCTCCACTCAGTTGGATGGACTCCCCTTTACCGTCCCTCCCGGCTGGCGGAAAAAGCCGGCGCGCCGAATCTCTGGCTCAAGGACGACGGCCGGAATCCCACCGCCTCCTTTAAGGACCGGGCCAGCGCGGTGGTCGTGGTCCGGGCGGAGGAGATCAACGCCGATGTTGTGGTGACCGCCTCCACCGGGAATGCCGGCGCTGCCCTGGCGGGGATGGCTGCCGCGGTTGCGATGCCGGCGGTGATACTTGCCCCCAAGAGTGCCCCCCAAGCCAAGGTCGCCCAGCTGCTGATGTTTGGCGCCGAAGTCTATTTGGTGGAAGGCACATACGACCAGGCCTTTGATCTATCGCTGGAAGCAGCGGAAGCCTTCGGTTGGTACTGCCGCAACACCGGCTACAATCCCTTCACAGCCGAGGGGAAGAAGACCGCCGCCTTCGAGATCTGCGAACAATTCACGAAAGCCATCGGCCCGGCGAGAAGCGAGTTCCCATCCTGGGACGCCCCGGCGGCTGTCTTTGTGTCCGTCGGCGACGGGAACATCATCTCCGGGCTACATAAGGGCTTCAAGGATCTCCAGTCCCTCGGCTGGATCGAGCGCATGCCGCGCCTGTTCGGCGTGCAGGCGGAGGGCTCCGCCGCTGTCTATCGCGCCTTCGAAGCGGGGAGTGATGAAATCGAGGCGGTGCACGCTCATACTATGGCTGACAGCATTTCTGTGGACCTGCCGCGGGATGGCTTCCGCGCCCTGCGCGCTGTCCGTGAGACCGGCGGCGCCTATCTCGCAGTCACCGACCTGGAAATCCTATCAGCGATGCGCGAGTTGGGGCGCGAAGCGGCCGTATTCGCCGAACCGGCAGGCGCGGCGGCCTATGCCGGTGCGTTGAAGGCGATCCGGACCGGAAAAGTGGATGCCCGGGAGCACATCCTGGTGCTCAATACGGGGAACGGCCTGAAAGATATCCCGTCGGCGATGAATGCGGCCGGGGTGGCCCGGGTGATCCAGCCTGATTTGGCGTCTCTGCAAGCGGCGGCGCGGACGGGCTAGGAGGACGAGGAAAAAGTGACGGAAGAAGAACGCGGCGTAACCATCTCGATTGTGGCCCCGGTGTTCAATGAGGTGGAGATCCTGCCCGAACTGCACCGCCGTGTCTCGGAAGTGATGGAATCATTGGGAGAGACGTGGGAGCTGGTGCTGGTGGATGACGGCAGTCAAGACGGATCGACGGGTGTCATCCGAGAACTGGCGAAGGAGGACAAACACCTGCGCCCCGTGATATTCGCCCGCAATTTCGGGCACCAGATTGCCATCACCGCCGGACTGGACTACGCCCGCGGACAGGCGGTGGTGATCATGGACGCGGACCTGCAAGATCCGCCAGAGGTCATCCCGGAGCTGGTGCGGGAATGGCGGCAGGGGTTCGAAGTGGTGCACGCAGTCCGCAGCTACCGGGAGGGAGAATCCTTCTTCAAGAAGGTCACCGCAGCCTTGTTCTACCGTGTGATTAACCGCATTACCGACGTGGACATCCCGTTGGACGCTGGGGATTTCCGCCTCTTGGACCGCAAAGCGGTAAATGTGATCAATTGCATGCGGGAGCGCCATCGATTTCCGCGGGGCATGGCGGCCTGGATTGGTTTTCGACAGACCAGCGTGCCTTACCGGCGGGCCGCGCGTCTGGCGGGGGAGACGAAGTATCCCTTCAACAAGATGCTGCGGTTGGCGCTCAACGCTGTCACCAGTTTTTCGTACTTCCCGCTGCAGATCGCCACGTACCTCGGTTTCGCCTGCGCAGGGATCAGCGCGGTCGCCATCCCCGTTGTGATCATTCTGCGCCTGGCAGGAAGCCAGGCCTTCCGCGGCCAGGCGACCACGCTGATCGCGGTGTTGTTCCTGGGGGGCGTCCAGCTCATATCCTTGGGGATCTTGGGGGAGTATGTGGGGCGCCTGTACGACGAGGTGAAGGGCCGGCCGCTGTATATTGTGAGAGAGGGCCCGGAGGACTTCGAGGAATAGATACGCGCTCTAGAGAGTCTGTTTGCGTCCGGGGAGGAGCGATGCGTTGTACGCCGATCTTCCCCTGATGAGCGCAACTATCCCGGGTTTCGGCTTCATGTTGATTGCCCATCCTGAGGGGGCGGCGAGAGAGGGGGGTGTAGAGACGTTTCATGCAACGTCTCTGCGGAGCCATCATGATGGGACCTGGCCGGCGGGCCGGAGAGCATTGGGCCATGCGGTTTGCGCCAAATACGCGGCTTCTGTCGGCAGCCGTTTCAGCATTCGGGCCGTGAAATCCTGTCCCCCGGGCCGCTGGATGGGGCGACGGACCTTGGAGTGAAACATGGGAGGCAACGGGCGGCAGATGCCGCGGCCAGAATGCAGGACCGCTCCAGATCTGGCGCTGCTAGATGGCCGGATCTATACGATGCATCCCGGCGAAGAACAGGCTGAGGCGGTGGCCATCAAGGGGGATCGCATTCAGGCGGTGGGCGGGGTAGCGGAGATCCGCGCCCTGTTGGATCGCCATACCGAGATCATCGGTTTGAGCGGCCGGGCGGTTGTACCTGGACTGATCGACAGCCACATGCATCCCGACATATACGCACTGCAGTTGGTGGGCGGTGTGGAGTGCGGCCCGGACGTGGAAAGCGTCGAAGCGCTGCTGGACCGTCTGCGGGGAAGCGCTGCGAAGACGCCAGAAGGGGAATGGATTAGGGGCTACGGCCTCGATGACCACAAGCTTGGCCGCTACCCTACGCTGGAGGAGCTCGACCGCGCCGTGCCGGCGAATCCACTGTACATCGAGCGCCGGGACGAGCATATCGGCGTCGCCAACAGCTTTGCCCTGCGGGCGGCGGGGATTGGGCGTGACACACCGGATCCGCCCCACGGCGTGATTGATCGCGCCCCAGGCGGGGATCCGACCGGGTTGCTGCGCGAGACAGCCAAGGATCTCGTGGCAGCGAGAATCCCCCCACCCGGTCTGGTCGACTACGAGCGAGGCTTCCAGATCATCGTGCCGGAATTCCTCTCTTTGGGATTGACGACCGTGCACGCCTCCATGTTGGGTGGGCTGGCCCTCAGGGCGTTGCAGAATCTGCGGCGCAGGGGCGACCTGGAGCTGCGGTTCTGCGTGCAGCTTGCCGGGGATGGCCCCGGTCTGCTGGAGGGGTTGATTGCGGCGGGAATCCAGACCCCCTTTGGGGACGAATGGCTGAGGATCACGGCGGTGGAGTGGATACTGGACACTAGCACCAGCGGAAGGACGGCCGCCTATTACGAGGCCTATGTAGGCGAACCTGAGAACAGGGGCATGCTGCTCTATGATCAGGAGCACATCACTGAGTTGGTCAAGAGAGCGCATTCGGCGGGTCTGCGGGTGGGGTTGGACGGCATTGGGGACCGGGGCATCGACAGAGCGCTGGATGCCATCGAGGCCGCCTTGCGGGAGGCTCCCCGAGAGGACCATCGTCACCGGATCGAGCACTGTTGCCTTGTCACGCCCAGCATTCGTTCCCGCTTGAGAGCGCTGGGGGTGGTCGACGCTTCGGCTAGCGGATTCCTGTATGACCTGGGCGATGCCTACATCGCCAACCGGGGGGCGAAGGAAATGCGCTGGATGTGGCCTCACCGCAGCCTGATCGAAGCAGGCATCCCCGCTCCGGGCCACAGCGATTGCCCGGTTTGCTCTCCGAATCCCTGGTTGGGAATATGTGGGTTGGTGACGCGGCGCAGCGGGGGCGGCCGGGAGTTGGCGCCCGAAGAGCAAATCACGGCGCTGCAGGCGCTCCGGGCATATACCCTCGACGGCGCCTACGCAGGCTGGGAGGAGGATATCAAGGGCAGCTTGATCCCCGGGAAGCTGGCGGATATGGTCGTCTTGGATCGGGACCCGCTGGGGATCCCAGCGGAGCAGCTCAAGGCGGTGCGGGCGGACATGACCATCCTGGGCGGGCGCGTGGTTTTCCAGAGGAGCGCGCCATAGCGGGCTGCCTGCGATCAAAAGATCTGTTCTTCTCCGGCGTTCGTAGGGGCAGGTATGCTGCGCGCTGCCGAGGACCGGCGAGCAAGAAGGTTGGCGAAGCACTAGTGGGAGGAAGAGGGGTATTTCAATGATCGATCTGACCATCGATAAGGAACGACGACAGCGGGCGATCGACAGGGTTCGGGAGCGCGGCATTGTCATTCCCACTTTCACCGAGATGAAAGATCCGACGCGGATCCCCGCTGGGATCAAGGAGAAGCTGGGAAGCATCGGCCTTTGGGATTCGAATCCGCTGAACCTATTCCGAATCACCTGGAAGAATGCGCCGGTCGACACGGGAGGGGGTTTCGATGGCGTCAATTACCTGGAGGTGCCCGCCAGCCTGACGGGGGTGAAGGCGCGCATCATCGCCCTGGTGGGCAAGTGGTTCCCAACCGGCGCGCACAAGGTCGGTGCGACTTTCGGCTGCCTGGTGCCGAGGTTGGTGACCGGGCAGTTCGACCCCACGTGTGACAAGGCGGTATGGCCTTCGACCGGAAACTACTGCCGGGGGGGCGCGTATGACGCCACTCTGCTGGCCTGCGAATCGATCGCTATACTGCCGGAGGGCATGAGCCGGGAGCGCTTCGATTGGCTCAAGACGGTGGCCAGCGAGGTCATCGCCACTCCCGGAAGCGAGTCGAACGTTAAAGAGATCTTCGACAAGACATGGGAGCTGAGGGAGACGCGGGACAATGTCGTCGTGTTCAACCAGTTCGACGAGTTCGGCAATTATCTGTGGCATTACGAGGTGACAGGCCACGCCATGGAGGAAGTGCTGCGCTCCGAGATGGGCGGGGCCGGTGAATACCGCGGGGTGGTCCTCGCCACCGGTTCTGCGGGCACTATCGCCTGCGGGGATTACCTGAAGCAGGTCTTCCCGCGGAGCAAGATCGCGGCCGCCGAGGCCTGGCAATGCCCGACTCTGCTGGAGAATGGCTTCGGCGCTCACCGAATCGAGGGCATCGGCGATAAGCACGTGCCCTGGATCCATAACGTGAAGAACACGGACATGGTGATGGCCATCGACGACAATGCGGTCGTCAACCTGGCGCGTCTGTTCAATGAGCCGGAGGGGAGAAAGTATCTTGCCAAGCAGGGAGGGCCGCAAGACTTCATCGAGAAACTGGACCTCTTCGGCTTCTCCGGAATCTCGAACCTGGTCTCAGCGGTGAAATTCGCGAAATACTATGAACTGGGGCCGACCGATATTGTTCTCACGGTGCTCACGGATTCGATGGATCTGTACCGAAGCCGTCTGGCGGAGATGCACGATAAGCACGGCCGGTACTCCGAACTGGATGCCGCCGCCGACCATGCCCGCTACCTGCTCGGCGCGACCACAGATCATCTGCTGGAGCTGCGTTACACCGATCGCCGCCGGGTGCACAATCTGAAGTACTTCACCTGGGTGGAACAGCAGGGCAAGACCCACGATGAAATTGTGGCCCAGTGGGAGGAACCAGACTACTGGACCGCCGTACAGACGCAGGTGTCCGAAATCGATGACTTGATCCGCGAGTTCAACGCGCAGGTGGGATTGGAATTCTAGAATACGGGGCCACAAGGCCCTTCCTGCGGCTGTCAGCTATCGGCATTCAGCCCTCAGCCATCGGCAATCAACTGGAAGCTCTCGGGGCTGAATAAGTTCCTATCGCCCAACAACGGCTGACTGCTGATATTCCCTGTAAATGGCCTACATGACTCCACACTTAACAACGGAAGCTGAATGCTGACCGCTGAAAGCTGAGCCCCTGGCGTCGTCATTCGTCGTTCCGCAAGCCTGGAGAGAAGCGAGACGTTTCTTCCCCGACCCCAACTGTTGTATCATAGCCCCAAACCCAAATAAGGGGGAGAGCCATGGCCGAGATCTATCCGGAAGACTTGGTCCTGGTGGCCATCATCAATCGTCCTCGCGATCTGGAAATCGCCCGGCTGTTGGGCTGGTATCGCATCCCTCTCGGAACCGCGCCCAAGACAGTGCGAGTGGATTGGCTCGCGTTCTACCAGACCGCGGCCTTCGGAGACGAGCGTTGGTCTGTGCGCTACGCGGCGCCGGTGCGAGGATTTGAACTGACCACACGCGGCGAACTGCTGCAGGACGAGCCGAACCACAAGCGCGCCCAGGAGCCGTACTACAAAATCCAGTTGGGGGCACTGCTGACCTTGCCGCGCCCCATACCGGCCGGCAAATGGCGCCGCTTCACCTTTCTCTACACAACGGGTCGGCGGCTGTTGCAGGCCAACGAACTGAAGGACCTGCGCGTTCCGCCTTCCGCCGAGCACGACATGCTCTGGCGAATGATCCGCGAGCGCGGGGCGCGGGGCTTTGCGCCCGGCGAGTGATCTGGGAAAAGGATGGCCGGTGGGCCAGCATTGGATCGATGAGTTGGGGATCAGCCCGCTGCCTGTCCTGCTCGAATCCGGGGATGAGGCGCTCGCCTATTTCGTAGGAAGGGATCTTCTGGAGAAACCCCTTCCGCCGGTTGATACGCTTTGGGGATTGCCGGAAGCCCTGCGGTTGATCCGCCGCCAACTGCCGGAGGGATCATGGAAATACCCCGGGAAGCGGGTCAATGCGCATACAGGCCAGAACTACGAATTGCTGGAGACCTTCCGCAGCCTTCGTGTACTGGTGGAGATGTACGCCCTCAGGCGGGAACACCCCGCGCTGAGGGCAGCCGCGGAGTACGTCTTCGGATGTCAAAGTGAGGAGGGGGATATCCGCGGCATCCTCGGCAACCAATTCATGCCCTATTATCACGGGGCCCTTCTGGAACTCCTGATCAAGGCCGGCTATGGTGAAGACCCCCGGGTGCTGCGGGGATTGGACTGGCTGCTTGGGATGCGACAAGAGGACGGCGGTTGGATTGTTCCCGCCCAGGCGGTGGCTTCAAAGGAGCGTGATGCTGCCTTCTGGCTGGGGGAGCCGCTTGGGCCGGACCGGTCGCTTCCCCACGCCCACTTGGCGACGGGCATGGCGCTGCGCGCCGTGGCGGCGCATCCGGACTACCGCCGCCGGCCTGAGGCGCTAGCTGCGGGGGAGGCGTTGAAGAATCGATTGTTGAAGGCGGACAAATACAATGACCGACGCGCCAAATCCTACTGGCTCAAATTCCAATTCCCATTCTGGTGGACGACCCTGATCACCGCGCTGGATACCCTCTATTGGCTGGGATTTGGTGCGCAAGACGGGGACATTGAACGCGGCCTCGCCTGGTTCCGCCAGAACCAGGAAGCGGATGGTTTGTGGCCCACCGGATACGGCAGCGGCCGCAAAGCGCGGGTGAGTCGACGCTGGGTGGGACTGACGGCGTGCCGAATGTTCAAGCACTATTTCAATGAGCCCGATGACGCGGGTGGGCGGGCGTGATTCGCAGCCGTCTGAATGTCCAGCGGCGCCAGGCGATCGCTGAGCCAGGGGCGCTGACGCGCGATCGCGAAGTAATCGTCGCGACCTGCGAATGGCTTCACCACTCTCGGAGGAGAGGCGGATCGATCACAGATCGTGAAAGGAAGGTGCGGAAATGAAGACGGGAGTAGTTCTTTGCGGCCTGATTCTGGCTGCACTTGTGCTGAGCGGGTGCGCGGCCAGCCCGAACGAAATGGCGAGGACGCCGGACCAAGAAGGTCAGATCGCTGGATTCTGGCAGGGCCTGTGGCAGGGCATTATCTCGCCATTCGCCTTCCTGGTGTCCCTCTTTTCTGACAAGGTGGGCATCTACGAGGTGCACAACAACGGCGGCTGGTACAACTTCGGCTTCATGCTCGGGGTCTCAATCATCTTCGGCGGCAGCGGCGGTGGTGCAGCGCGGCGGCGATGATGGCTCCGGATTCGCTCGAGTTCAGGCCGCTCTCCGCCGCGAACTGGGATGATATGTCGGAGCTTTTCGAGCGCACCGGTTTCAAAGACGCGACGCCCGCGGGGGGCAAGCGACCGGTGAAGCGATGCATCACAACGGACCATGAAAGATCTCCTTGGTTGGTGTAATCGCGGCAGGTGCCCGGTATGAATGATGAGATCATCGGCTGGCTGCTGGCGGGGGATATCTCGATTCGGTATCAGGCTCGGCGCGATCTCCTCGGCGAGGAGCGGCCCGACCTGCAGTCGAGGATATCCGAGGAGGGCTGGGGGGCGCGGCTTCTTTCCAAGAGGAGGGCCGAAGGACATTGGGGGAAAGAATTCTACCAGCCCAAGTGGACCAGCACGCATTATACGGTGCTCGATCTCAAGAGCCTGCAAGTCTCGCCCGATTGCGACTTCATCCGGCAGAGCGTCGCCATGATCGCGGCTGGTTATAAGGGGGAGGACGGCGGCATCTCGTGGGACGAGCGCATGGCGCCAGCATGTGAGGTCTTGCTGAAGAAGCGGCGCATCCACGGCCGCTGGCCTCTGCAAGCGAAGATCCCCGGGCAGGCTCACTTTGAAATGGAGAAACCGGGCCAACCCAGCCGGTGTAACACTATGCGCGCTTCCCGAGCATTCCAGGCGTATCCCATGGGAGGGCGGTGAAATGTTTGAGCTACCGGAACTCGTCACTTTGGCAAGGCAGATCAATGAGACGCTCGCGGGGAAGCGGATTCTGCGCGGCCGATTGGGAAACAGCCCGCACAAATTCCTTTGGTACAACCGCACGCATGAGGAATTTGAAGAACTGACGAACGGCAAGGCCGTCGGGGTTTCGTGGGCAAAGGGGAAATGGCTCTTCATTCCACTCGACCCGGGGTATCTGCTGCTGTTGGGAGAATTCGGCGGCAGAGCCCTGTATCATCCGCCCGGCGCAGTGCTTCCCGAAAAATACCATCTCCGGCTCGCTTTCGAGGATCAATCGCATTTCACAGCGAAGACAGCGATGTGGGGGGCTATGGAACTTCATGTTCGAGGGGAGGAAAGGGAGCGGCAGTATGTGAAAGGGATGAGAACCACGCCCACTGAGCCGGGTTTCACATTTGAGTACTTCTCTGGCCTGATCGACGAGGCAGGCCAAGAGAAGAAGCGCAGCGCGAAAGCGCTTCTGACTCAGGATCAACTCATCCCGGGGCTGGGGAATGCCATCGCCCAGGATATTCTCTTCCGGGCCCGACTCCACCCCCGGCATCCGCTTGAAGATCTCGACAGTGATAGCCAGCGGGGGCTCTACGAGGCCATCCTGACCTCCGTCAAACTGGCGATCGAAGCCGGCGGACGATACGATGAGCT
This sequence comes from uncultured Anaerolineaceae bacterium, assembly GCA_964388955.1. Classification (GTDB taxonomy): domain Bacteria; phylum Chloroflexota; class Anaerolineae; order Anaerolineales; family E44-bin32; genus CAYMCO01. The sequence goes on from CAYMCO010000026.1 coordinate 18,296, forward strand.
TGATCTATTTGGCGACCCGGGCGGTTATGTCCGCATCATGGACAAGAATGCGGTGGGACGAGCCTGCCCTCGATGCGGGGGCGCGGTTGAGAAGATACAGTATCTTGGGGGCGCTTGCTATCTCTGTTCAGCTTGCCAGGTATAACATGGTCTGCGTTTGCGGCCAGAGATGAGCTCCTCCTAGATTGGGCCTTCCCTGGCGAGGGCTTCCTGGCCGAAATATCGTCATCCCATAGGACACGCGTCGCCCCGCCACATCCCAAGAACGGCGAATAGGAGACCTCAACCCACGAGTTAGCCACACCGACTTCCTGAGGCTCTTGCAGCCATGGCGCCAAGATCCCGAGGATCCTCTGCTCCAGGTATGGGGGCTTAAACTGAGCTTAATCGGCGTCGCGAAGTCGGCGATGTAAGATGAGAATGTCTGGGGACCGAATCGGCAATTCCCCCCGCCCTCAGGCTCTCAGAGGCATCGGTCCAGGTGCCAAGAATCGGTCTCTTTGGAAGGCATGCATGCGAGTGTTGACGATCAACAGCGGCTCCTCAAGCGTGAAGCTTGCTCTATACGAGATGGGCGAGACGGAACGACTGGTGCTGTCGGGGAGCCTTGACCGAATTGGCCTCCGGGGGGGCGGCTTTCGCATCAGGGACTCCGACGCCAAGCCCTTGTTGGATGAACGGGGTGATCTCCCAGACCACGCGACGGCCTTCGGGAAGTTGTTCGCTTGGCTCGAAGAACACGACCCTGACAGGATACTGGACGCCGTTGGTCATCGAGTGGTTCACGGGGGTCCCCGCTACAGCCAGCCGCATCTTATTACGTCTGAGCTGCTGACCGAACTCAATGGCTTGGTGCCCCTTGCCCCAGATCACCTTCCTCACGAAATCAAGGGGATTCAGGCCACAGCCCGCGCATATCCCGACCTGACTCAAGTGGCGTGCTTCGACACAGCCTTCCATCGGGACATGCCGAAACTGGCCCAGATATACGCCCTTCCAAGGCGTTATCAGCATGAAGGGCTGATACGGTACGGCTTCCACGGCCTGTCCTATGAATATATCGTGCAAGAGTTGCGAAGAGTGGCTGGGGAAGCCGCTGCCAATGGGCGGCTGGTCATCGCGCACTTGGGCAATGGGGCCAGCATGGCGGCTGTCCGAAACGGAAAGAGCGTTGACACTACAATGGGTTTCACGCCTGCCGGCGGCCTGGTGATGAGCACGCGTTCCGGAGACCTGGACCCGGGTGTCCTGATCTATCTTTTGGAGGAGAAGGGACTTCGCGCCACCAGGCTCAATGAGCTGGTCAACCGAGATGCTGGGTTGCTCGGCGTGTCCGGCATCAGCTCTGACATGAAAGATCTGCTTGCCAAAGAGGAAGAGGGAGCACATGCGCGGGAGGCGGTCGATCTCTTCTGCTATCAGGCCAGCAAGCACTTGGGCGCCCTGGCGGCGGCTCTGGGTGGACTGGACAGCTTGATCTTCACCGCGGGCATCGGAGAGAACTCACCCGAGGTCCGCCGGCGGATCTGCCAGAACATGTCGTTCTTGGGAGTCGAGTTGGAGGACGCCCGCAACAAGATGAACGCCCCGGTCATCTCCAGGGGAGGATCGCAGGTCACCGTCCGCGTGATGCCCACGGATGAAGACCGGATGATCGCCAGACATACGTATGCGCTTAAGCAGAAAATGGAATAGAAGCCATAGTGCAAGGGATTGGAGGCCATCATGGCTGAGGCTGTAGTCACCCCGCCCAACGTGGCAGAGGGCCCACTCGGTGCCGAGGAACTTCGCAAGATCGATGCGTACTGGCGGGCGACGCTCTACCTTTGTGTGGGCATGATCTACTTGAGAGATAACCCGCTGTTGAAGGAGCCCCTGCAGTTTGACCACATCAAGAAGCGCCTCCTGGGGCATTGGGGATCCGACCCGGGCCAGTCTTTCGTCTGGGTCCATTTGAACCGCATGATCAAGAAAGAAAACCTGAACATGATCTTCGTTTCCGGCCCGGGGCATGGCTCGCCATCTATGCTGGCGAACGGGTATCTCGAGGGCACCTATTCTGAGATCTACCCGGAGAAGAGTCAGGATGAGGAGGGGATGCGGAAGTTCTTCAAGGAGTTTTCCTTCCCCGGCGGGCTGGGCAGCCACTGCACCCCGCAGGTCCCCGGCTCGATCCACGAGGGCGGGGAACTGGGCTACAGCATATCCCACGCCTTTGGGGCCGCCTTCGATAATCCGGACCTGATCGCTGCGGTGGTCGTCGGAGATGGCGAATCTGAAACCGGCCCATTAGCCACCTCGTGGCACTCCAGCAAGTTCCTCAATCCGGCCCGCGACGGCGCGGTCCTGCCCATACTGCACCTGAACGGCTACAAGATCGCCAACCCCACCGTGTTGGCAAGGATCAGCCATGAAGAGCTGGAGAGCCTCTTCATCGGCTATGGGTACCGGCCCTATTTTGTGGAGGGCTCGAACCCACCAGCGATGCATCAACTGATGGCGGGGACCATGGAGAGAGTGATTGCCGAGATCCGGGGAATCCAACATGAAGCGCGCGCCAAGGGGGTCAGCCAATATCCCCGCTGGCCGATGATCGTTCTGCGGACTCCGAAGGGATGGACTTGCCCGGCGGAGGTGGATGGCCACAAAGTGGAGGGTTTCTGGCGGGCGCACCAGATTCCTTTCGAAGTTGGCAATAATCCGGATCATTTGAAGCTCTTGGAGACATGGATGCGGAGCTATAAGCCGGAGGAGCTCTTCGACGCGAACGGGCGGCTGATCCCGCAGCTAGGGGAGTTGGCTCCGACCGGGTCGCATCGGATGAGCGCCAATCCGGTGGCCAATGGAGGGGTAGTGCGGAAACCGCTGCGGATGCCCGATTTCAGAGATTACGCGGTGAAGGTCTCCAAGCCTGGAGTGGCCACCGCCGAGAACACGCGCGTGCTCGGCGGCCTCCTGCGCGACGTGATGCGTGAGAACATGTCCAGCTTTCGGCTGTTCGGGCCGGATGAGACCGCTTCGAACCGCCTGGATGCCGTCTACGAAGTCACGCAGAAGGTCTGGTTGGAGGCGACCAAGCCTGAGGATACAGACGGGGGTGAGCTGGCGCGCGATGGACGAGTGATGGAGATGCTCAGCGAACATACCCTCGAGGGCTGGCTGGAGGGGTATCTGCTGACTGGAAGGCATGGCCTCTTTGCCTCCTATGAAGCCTTCATCCATGTGATTGACTCCATGTTCAATCAGCACGCCAAATGGCTGGAGCGGTGCCAGGAAATCCCTTGGCGAGCGCCCATTTCCTCGCTCAACTTGCTGATCACGTCTCTCGTCTGGCGGCAGGATTACAACGGATTCAGCCATCAAGATCCCGGCTTCCTGGATATCGTAGTCAACAAGAGCGCCGGGGTGACCCGCATCTATCTGCCCCCGGATGCCAACTGCCTGCTATCGGTGGCCGACCACTGCCTACGCAGCGAGGGGTATGTCAACGTGATCGTCGCGGACAAGCAACTGCACCTGCAGTATCTCACGATGGGTGAGGCGATCGAACACTGCACAAAGGGAATCGGTATTTGGGATTGGGCGAGCACCGATCAGGGGCATGAGCCGGATGTGGTACTCGCATGCGCCGGTGACATTCCTACCCACGAAGCGCTGGCGGCAGCCGCCTTGTTGCGGGAAAACTTCCCCGACCTCAAGCTCCGCTTCATCAATGTGGTCGACCTGTTCAAATTGGAGCCTCAAAGCGAGCACGGCCATGGTTTGTCGGATCGGGATTTCGACAGCCTGTTCACCAAGGATAAGCCGGTTATCTTCAACTTCCATGGTTATCCATGGTTGATCCACCGGCTGGCATACCGGCGGAGGAATCACCACAACCTGCATGTGCGCGGCTACAAAGAACACGGGGATATCAACACGCCCTTGGACCTGGCGATGCGCAACCAGATCGATCGCTTCAACTTGGCGATCGACGTTGTCGATCGAGTCCCCAAGCTGGAAGTCGCCGGGGCACATTTCAAGGAGCAGATGAGGGACCAGATTATCGAGAACACCAACTATGCGCAGCAGGAAGGTGTCGACCGGGCTGAGATCAGGGATTGGAGGTGGCCTCTCTGAAGGAACCAGCCGGCCTGCAGGTGGCGAAAATGAGGGGGTTTTCCCTTCCGCCTGGGGAGCGGTGCGTGTAACGATCGAGCGGTGCAGCGGGAGGTCGAGGGAATGAAGCGTTGACACATCGGGCGCGCGAGAATCCGGAGAGCCAGGGCACCGTGATGTCCGTATGGGGGGCGTTGTCGAGGCACATTTTCCTCGCCCGCTGGCGCAGGCCCGCTAATGAATTAGCGGACTCCGGCCGCGCGATCGGCCACGACATTCAAGCGGAGGAGCGATGGCGCATAGCGTACAGCTTACCGCTTATTGCTTACGGCTTCCGTGCCGGCCCGCTAATGAATTAGCGGACTCCGACTGCGCGATCGGCCACGACGTTCAAGCGGAGGAGCAATGGGCCATGGCGTACAGCCTGCGCTCGGCGCTTATCCCTTCACGGCACGCGACCGAAAGCGTAGAACGTGGGAACGAACAAAATGTGCCCTCCGGAAAGCCATGCGCGCTCCGCCCGTTCGCGATAGGCGTCGATCTGCGGCTCCGACATCTCGTCGCGCACATCCTCCCGCCAGGTATGCCACTCGGACCGGAATTCATCCTTCTCCTCGCGACCGCCCCATTCGCCGCCCAACACGCCCACGTAGATTCTTTCCAGCCCGCTCTCATGAAAGAGGGCCCGCAGCCTGCGGCCGATGAGCGGATCGGCGCCCCTCCGCCGGAGCGCTTGACGTTGCAAGATACCCATTTCTTGAAGGACGGCCGGGTGGTCGACCCTTCCGCCGTAATCCGGCTCAGCCATGGCCATCACGGAGCCGCCGGAGCGCGTCACCCGCGCCATCTCGACCAGGATGGAGAGCGGATCTCGCACCCACAGCAGCAGGAAATGGCAGAGAGCCGCGTCCATCGATCGGTCCGCAAGCGGGATGTGGAAGCCATCCGCGACCAAGAACTCGATTGAAGGGCTGTCCCGTGAAGCCAATTCAAGCGCCGCCGCATCGATATCCAGCCCGAGGATTACCCCTTCGGTCAGAGCAGGCAGCTCGCGGCACACGGCGCCCGTGCCGCAGCCGACTTCGAGGACGGCGCCGTGCCCGGTCAGGCCCGCCCGGGCATACAGGCGCTGACGAATCCGGGAGGTCCATCGCGCCTGCTCTTGATAGCGCCGGTGGAGGTGCTGATAGTCCGTCATGGGAAGGGGAGGGAGACCGGGCTAAGTCTCAGCCGGTATCGGATGGGTTGGTCACGCGCGCCCAGATGGTTGCCCAATCCTCACGCAGCATGTTGCCCAGGATCCGGTCGACTCCCTGACCGGGGAGCACATCGCCGTCCGGTTCTATGTAGAGATGCGCCCCGGGGGCCGTCACTCCCTCCCCCTCCACCTCCAACGCGATGGGGTTGATCTTGGAGAAGGGCGCGGGGAGGTCCCACACCAGGTCCAGCCCATAGGCGGCTGCGCCTTCCCGCGCCCCGCCCAGCGCCTCGACCATTTCGTCGCTTTTGTCGATCGCTGAGAAGGAAACTGCGGGGACGCCCATTTGGGACAGGCGAACCAGCCAATCATCCAAGTGTGGCCGCAGCCCGGGCGTGAGCGTGAGATGTACGGCGGTGAACACATCGGATTCCAGGGCGTTGTTCAGGCCGGCGAGGCTTTCTTCGGAGTCCGGGACCAAGGTGATCAGGAAGTGGTCCAGCCCGGCTTGGGAGAGCCGCCGGACGAGATCGGCGTCCGACAGACGGCGACCGTCGCTGAGGACACCCGCGACCAGGCCCAGTTCCTGGGCATAGGCAACCAAGTCGACGAGGTCCTCCCGCCGCGTCGGTTCCCCGCCTGTGAAGGTCACGTGGGGGATTCCGGCATCCCAGGCCGCGTCCATGACCCGCTTCCATTCATCGGTGGTTAATTCTCGATCGACGCGCGCCCGGGCGCGGGGATCGAGGGAGCCGTCGGGGTCCGTTTCGTAGGTTAGCGCCAGGTCCAGGCGATAGGGCGCCGAAATGGAGGCGTCCTGGGGGGCTGTTCGCTCCGCCCCCAGGTAGAAAACCGGATCGACATCCGGGTTTGTAGCCAGCGTCTCCACGCGCGCCGCGAGCTGCTCGAAATCCTCCCGCGCTGTCGCACGGCTCACCCGGTAGCGGCGCCAGATATCCTCCGCCGCCTGATCCGGCGATGAGTTGCGGATGATGTGGTAGGCGTGAAGCGTCGCAGTCTCGTTCAAGTGCAGCACCGTCGCCGCGTTGACGATGAGCACGCCGGTGCCGTCTGGGTCCACCCGCAGGTGCAGGCGGTAGGGGGCCGGCTCGGCCTGAACAATGCGCTGGTATATTCCGGGCTCCAACGCCTCCACGGGTTTGGGCCGCAGGAACCAGCGGTCTAGGAAAGATGTCATCGTGGCCTCCCTCACATCGGGCGGTTCGGGGTCATGCCCTCATGATGGAAAAACCCGCAGGGGTTTGCTCGCTCAGGGAGAGCGGACAGCCGCCGCCGCACTCCGCCAGAACAGGGCAGACCCCGCATTTTTCGGGCACGTATCGGCGCTCTCGCAGCCAGCGGGCGAGATCGTGGTTCCAGATCGAATCCCAATCATCCTCCAATATGCTCCCCATGCCCTGATAATACGACTGGCACGGGATGACCACCCCATCGGGCTCGATGCACATGTTGTAGAGCGCCGCCGTGCAGGCCTTGACTCCCAGTTCCATCTGTACGGGGTCGAAATGGCAATATTGGGTCGGCGTATACCAGATCAGCCGCTGGCCAGCCTCGCTGGTCTTCTCACGGGCGGTTTCGAGCAGGGGGCCGAGAGCGGATTCCTGCAGCCCGGTCCCGACCTCCTTTCCGGAGCCGGCGTAGATCAGGGCGTTAAGGCCCACCGTCGGAACACCGAGGTTGGCCAAGAAATCCAGCGTGCCTTCGAGGGCGCCTACGTTTGGCTCGAGCAAAGTGGTGTTGGTCATCACGAACAAGCCGCGGTCCAGGGCATTCCGGATTCCACGCACCGTCTGCCTCCAGGCGCCCCGCGCGCGCACCATCGCGTCATGGATATCCGGATTGTGGGATTCCAATGTAATCTGGACGTGGTCCAATCCGGCTTCGCACAGGGCTTGCACATAGTCCGGGTCGGAAAGGCGACGCCCGTTGGAGAGCAGCCCAGTAATCTGGCCCAAGTCTTGCGCGTGCGAGATCAACTCGGGCAAATCCGCCCTCAATGTGGCCTCGCCGCCTGTGAAGCAGATATGGGGAACGCCGATCTCCCACAAGCGATCCAGAATATGGCACCACTGATCTGTCGCCAGTTCCGGATGGCTTCTGGCGCGGGCGTTGTAGCAGTGGGCGCAATCGCAATTGCAGCGGTAAGTGAGGGCCAGATCCATGCGGTACGGCGCCTGGGGGATGTGGCTGAAGGGGGAGTCGACCGCCAACTCCAGGTCATGCACCGGACATGCGCCATCCGGGCGGCTGAGCTCGGACAGCTGACCGCGCATGGCGGCAAGGTCCGCGCTGGCCTGCGCCTTGGATACACGGTACGCCCTGCGCAAGTGGCGCAGGCTGGTGGAAGTGGGGATCTCTTCGAGGATCAGCCAGGCCATGAGTGTGGCCGTGGGATTCAAGTGCAGCGCCCGGTTGGCGTTGACCAGCAGCAGGCCGTGGCCGCTGGGCTCGACTCGCAGATGCAGCAGGGTCCGGCCTCCATCAACCTGGTGCGCATAGGCATGCAGCCCTGGCGGTGCGGTGCCGTTCGACGGGAGCCGGCGATCGCGGCGGAGAATCACCGGCCACCTCCGGCGCAGGCGCAGGCGCAGCCGGCACAGGCGCACGCGCAAGCGCATGCGCACCCTCCGCCGCCACCCGCCCGGAAGCCACCTCCGGTCTTCGACGGAGGGGGAGGCGGGTTCGTCGTCCTGGTCACTCCGCCGGTGAAACTGGTCAGACTCGAGACCAGGTTGCCCGCCGTGTTCTGCACGCTGGTGACCACCGAGGCCGCAAACTGGCCGCCGGGGAGGGAGGGCAGGGAAACCCGGCCGGCCGGGCCCGGGCCTGTTGTTGCGGTGGGCGCGGCCACCTTGCCCCCCGATGGCGCCGCCGGTGGGCTGTATGACGGCCTGTAGGCGCCCCACCAGACGGGGATGTACACAGGGCCTGTGCGGAATACGCGCCGAGTGCGATCGTCGAAATCGCGATCCAGCATGGTCCACTCCAGGTCTTCCATGTAGCGCTCGGAACGCACCTCGGGCGTCTCCGCGGATTCGACCTGGGCCCAGGCCTTATCCACGATGGACCGGTAGAATTTTTTCGTGTCAGCCAGGCCGAAGCCTTTCATCTTCTTCTGGACGGCTTTGACCAGATTGACGGAGACCTTCTGGAGCGCCTTTTCTCGCTTGCGTTTGTCCTTGGCCGTCACCGCGGCCAGGAACTCCTTCTCGTACGGGCGCAAATCCTCTGGAGCAGGCTCGATGGCGTCCACCTGCAGGGGATCCTCGGAGGTCACCCGGGCCGCTCCTTTCTTGACCAGCCCGAAAAGGATCATGGTCAGCACCCGGTCCAGCGGGCGCTCGAGCAGGATGGCGGCCTCCACCGCGGTAAGTCCGCGCTTGATGCCATGGCCCTCAATGGAAATCTTGGGCGGCAGATAGTCCAACTTCCGCCTCCGGCTGCCGTATGTGGCGGCGGCGACGATCAAGCCGATGATCAGCAGCACGCCGACGACGCAGCAGAAAGTGAATACGGCGTCGCTCGAGATCCCCAGGCGCTGCCAGGTCGAGGGTTGCTGCACGGCGCCGGTCGGCACGTACTGAATCGGGAAAGAGGCGCCGAAGACGTAAGCCGTGTAGCCGTTGGCGGAGGGATTGTGCCACGAATACAACACCCTCCCCTGGGAATCGAGGGAGGTGTCTGGGCTCTCCGGCCAACCTCGGGGCGATGCGTGCCAGCGCGGCTCATCGGGCTTCACGCCGGGCGGCAGGTGGAAATTGACGGTCATGTCGGTGGTGCCGTGGACGAATTGCTTCTCGAACCAGCTTGGCGAGAAGCCCACGCTGGCGTAACCGGATACGTCCGATTGGAACAGCACGTTCCCCACGCCGGTGATCGCCATGAGAACCGTCCCCTTGCCACCAGGGGGGATGGCATTCGGACCCAAGCCCAAGGCGATACCTGGGCTGACCACCGGCGAGTCCTCGATATCCGTGATGGGCGCGCCGTTCACCGACGCGGTGACGTTGGACAGGCTGTAGGAGCTGTCCATGGGCATGCCGATGTCGATGTACTCCATCGCTGGAGCGGAGGGATCATTGGTAAGGGCCATCTGGTACTCGATGCGCGCAGTGCCATCGGATTCCCAGTAAACGTCCACGACCTCACGATCCAAGGAGAAGGAGTAATCCTCGGCCATGGCGGAAACCGGCGCCAGGATCAACACCAGAACCGACGCGGCCAGGATTATGCGCCTAAAGAGTCTCATCCTATGCTCCTCGCAAACTGCACATGTAGGCGATGGTCCAGATTCCCAGGCTGCCCCGGCGCTGGACGATCTCTCAATCGTAGTTTGGAAATCGGATCGACGTCAAAGACCGCCCCCCAAAGGGCCCTCCGCGCAGGCTACCATTTGGGCGCTTCCTCGAGTTGGTAACTCGCGCCACAGTAGGGGCAGTTCACGACCGGCGCCCCCGCCACCATGGTCACATTCTCAGAACTCAGCGCACCGCCACAGTTCCGGCACTTGAATTCCTCCAGGCTGACGTCCCCGGAGAGCTCGATCTTCTGGACCACCTCGACGGCCTGCTTATCGGCACGGGCTCGGCGCGCGCCCAGCCAGATGAGAAGCAGCCCCGCGCCGATCCCGATAACCCCCACCAGGATCCAGCCCGGCGTGCCCTGCGGGCTGAAGGCGCCCCAGATGAACAGCACGCCGAAGAATATCAAAATAGCGGCAGAAATATATGCGATCCATTGCCCTATCTTCATCGCCACTCCCGCTGATCATTTTGCCATTGAGTGTAGCAAAGCGTGAAAGCCCACACAACCGATGGAATAGATCAGTTAACACGCCGAATTTCCCGAATTCCAACGATGATTCCCTGGGCCATGCGTTCCTTTCTGGGGGGAAGTCCGATCTGCCTTGCAAAAGGGCTCCGCCCGTTGACAGGACATTCATCGTGGCTGATATCCAACCCCTTAGATGGGAACCCTCCCGTATCCGGTCATGCCCTGACGGGTGCGCGTGGTGGGGAGACAACCAATGATCTCTTAGCGCCCCCGGACCCTCAGGGCAGGGGGTGTTTGGCGGCCATCTCCGCCGCCAGCTCGTTGTGGCGCGCTATGAGACGGTCGAGGTCGTGCCCGAGCAACTCCCCATGATCAATGATGGGCTTGCCGTTGATGACCGACAGGTCCACCCCATAGGGGGTACAGAGCAGGAGTGAGGCGACGGGATCGTGGATCGCGCCTCCGGCGAACTCCACCCGGTCCTGGCGCATGCCGATGAAGTCCGCCGCCTTGCCGGGTGCCAGTTGGCCAATATCGTCGCGGCCGATGACCGAAGCAGAGCCGGTCGTGGCGAGCTCGAGCGCGTCCATGACCGAGAAAGCCGCCGCGCCCTTGCTCACCCGCTGCAGGAGCAGGGCGTTCCGGGTCTCGGCCAGCAGATTGCAGCCGTCATTGGAAGCGGAGCCGTCCAGAGCGATGCCCACCCGTACCCCATGCTCCCGCATCTCCTTGATCTTGGCCACGCCGGAGCCCAGGCGCATATTCGAGCTGGGGCAGTGGGCGACGCCGGTGTCCGTATCCGCCAGCATCTGAATCTCGTCCTCTCGGAGCCAGATCGCGTGTGCCCACCATACATCCGGGCCGGTCCAGCCCAGGCGCTGCATGAACTCGGCCGGGCGCTCGCCGAAGGTCTCCATGCAAAACCGCTCCTCGTCGCGGGTCTCGGCCACATGGGTGTGCAGGTACACACCTTGATATGACCTGGCCAGATCCGCGATCTCCTTCATCAAGTCGGGAGTGACCGTAAAGGGCGAGCAGGGAGCCAGTCCGATGCGCAGCATGGAGTACGGTGCCGGATCGTGATAGCGGTCGATCACCCGCTGGGAATCTTGCAGAATGCGATCCTCCGCCTCCACCACATGATCCGGGGGAAGCCCGCCCTGGGATTGGCCCAGGCTCATGGATCCCCGTGTTGGATGAAATCGCACACCGAGCTCCGCGGCGGCGCGAATCTCCGCATCCAGGGTGCAGTCATTGGGGAAGATATAGAGATGATCCGTAGATGTCGTGCAGCCGGACTTGAGCATCTCCACCAGGGCAATCTTGGCGGAGACGTATACGGCTTCGTCATGCATCTCGCCCCACACCGGATAGAGGCGCCTCAGCCAGTCGAACAACTCGGCATTCTGCGCCCCGGGCAGGGCCCGCGTCAGTGTCTGGTACATGTGGTGATGCGTGTTGATCATCCCGGGCATCACGATCATCCCGCCGGCGTCGATCACCTCATCCGCCTCCCGGGGCAGATCCTTGCTGGGTCCAACCTGCTCGATCACATTGTCGCGAACAAGGAGCCCGCCATCCGATATGGTTTCTTGGCGGGGGTTCATGGTCAGCAAGGTGTCAGCGTTCTTGACCAGAAGGGTGGGCATGGGGCAACCTTCCGCAACTGTCGGCTTGTCCGGTTTGGTCGATATAGCGCCCGAAGCAGCAGAATTATATCCCAGGGGGCTGTGAGTAGTGAACAGGGCATGTTGAGCGGTGAGCAGGGGGAGGGATTTGGATGCGGAGATGATCGGCTGCAGGTTGCGGGTTGGAAGGTTGAAGGTTGGTGAGAGTCGTGGGCGGTGGGCCCCAGTATTGCAGGGTCAGTTCGTCCCACGGGATCTCTCAAATGCTGTCAGGAGGACCGTTCGTCCCTCTCAGCAGAACCGGAGTGGTCCCCGACCCCCAACCCCCTTCGCCAAACCGTTTGCGCCGGCGGGGCAGGAGGCGAAACACACATAGCAGCCGCCCGCATCCGGTGTGTCATTCCGGAGGAACTGACGACTGGAGTGAAGCAGCGATGCAGTACAGAAAGATGGCTGATTGCTCACGGTCGAACGCCGATGGCCGTAAGCAACGTGTAACATGCAAAGCATTGGCCGCAATTTGCACCTGTCAGGGTCGGGAGATCCCCTGGCGGAGAATATAATGATCGTGGAGAATGCGTCTTGGAGACGACATGGAGTGAAAGGTATGGAGAGGATCCTGTTGCAGGGCGGTGAACTGGTCAGCGCAGAGGGCACGGTTCGGAAGGACCTGCTCATTGAAGGAGGGCGTATCGCCGCCGTGGAGCGGGAAATCCAAGGACCAGGAGCGGAGCGCTTCGATGTCACGGGCAAGTTCGTGCTGCCGGGCGGGATCGATCCGCACACCCATTTCGACCTGCGCATGTTCAACACGGTAAGCTCTGATGACCACTACACCGGACACAAGGCGGCCGCCTTCGGCGGGACGACTACGGTGATGGACTTCGTCCCGCTGGAGGCGGGAGGGCTGATGGATTCCGTAACCGCCTGGCGAGCGAAAGCCGACCCAAAAGCGGCCGTTGATTTTGGCTTCCACATGAATATCACCCGCTGGGACGGGCAGGTCAAAGGCGAGTTCGGGGATCTTCTTGCGGCGGGGATCCCGACAGTGAAGATGTTCACCGCCTATAACAATCGGCTGCGCTTGGGGGACGCCGAGATCTTCCAGGTCATGCGGCAGTGCGCGGCGCTCGGTATGCTGCCTATGCTGCACGCGGAAAATGGGGATGTGATCGAATTGCTGGTGGGCGAGGCGCTGGCGGCGGGGCACACCGCGCCGGTGTGGCACGCCCTCACCCGCCCCGCCTGGGGCGCGGTGGAGAGCATCCTGCGGGGCATCTCGCTGGCCGCGCAAGCCGGTTCGCCCCTCTATCTCGTGCATGTGAACACCGCCGGTGGTCTGGATCAGCTTCGATATGGCCGTGGGAAGGGGCTGCCGGTGATGGGGGAGACTTGCCCGCAGTATCTCTTCTTCACCATCGACGACTTGCGCCGCCCGGACGGGGCCAAGTGGGTCTGCAGTCCACCCATGCGGGCGGCGGAGGATAACCAGGCCCTGTGGACGGGGTTGGAGGACAGGTCCCTGCAGGTGGTGGCCACCGACCACTGCGCGTTCTTCTACGACGGAACGACACCCATCGAATACGAAGGCCGGCACGTGGCCATCCCAGGCAAGGAGCTAGGGGCAAATGATTTCACGAAGATCCCCAACGGGCTGCCAGCGGTGGGCGACCGGATGCCGATCCTATGGACCTTCGGCGTGGGGGCCGGTCGCATCACCCCCAATCACTTTGTGGAATTGACATCGACAAACCCGGCCAAGATCTTCGGACTGTACCCACGCAAGGGGAGCCTGGAGGTCGGAGCAGATGCGGATCTCGTGGTATGGGACCCGGATCGGGAGCTGACCTACGGGATAAAGTACGCCCGCCACCGCACGGACTACAACCTATGGGAGGGCCGGAAGCTGCGGGGCTTCCCGGAGAAGGTGTTTCTGCGCGGCCGACTCATCGTGGATGGCGACCGCTGGCTGGGACGCCCCGGGATGGGCCGTTTCCTGCCGCGCGAACCCGGAAGCGCGATTCTCTAGGTTGCAGGTTACAGGTTGAAGGTTGGTCGCCATGGCAGTCCAGTCCGTCCGCCCAGACATCCGCTCAAGGCCTGCTTCGCGCATCGAGCTTTCAGCTTTCAGCCTTCGGCTCGTCAGCGAGTATCCGCAATCGGTCATGCTGCTTGTCGGGTTCTATGCAGCAAGCGGTGTGCATCGAGCATCTAGCTTGAGCCGACCGCTGATCGCTGACAGCTGAGGGCCCGTATCAACCTGCCACCTGGAACTGGTTTTTTCCTGTTCCCCAATCACTGTTCCCCAACCCCTGATTCCGATTCCCCAATCTCCTTCCGATACACTCGATACCGCTTGTAGATTCGTGCCCCCATGCGCTCCGCCAGAAGTGGTGTGCGGGGGTTGTCCACCGAGGTGAGGGAAAGATCCGCCCAGCGGTATCCTTTGGCTCGCGCCCGCCGTTCCAACTCATCGAACAGCAGCAGCGCCACTCCGGTGTCCCAATATTCCGGGAGCACCAGAACGCTCTTCACCGCCAGGCACTCCGGCTGGCGCCGGGAGGCCAACCACAGTCTGAGGTAGTCCCAGGGACGCCGCAAGCCGTGCGCATGGATCAGCCATTCGTTGACGTTGGGGAGGCCCGGGAACCAGCCCACCGGCTCGCCTTCTGCCTCTGCGAACAGAACCAACTCAGGATCGGCGAAGGGCATGAAGGAGCGGAAGGTGGATTCCAGCGCCGAGCGCTCCCACCCGATGTGATCCGGGAGGTGCGCCAGCGAGCGATTGATCAGGCCGTATACGTTGTCTACCTCCTCCTGGAAGCGGTCCAGCCTTGCCCCCCGGATGGTGAATTTTCCACGCTCCCTCAGGCGCGCTGCGATCCGCCGCAATCGCACGCGACGGGGTGACTCATCCGCCACCGGCACCTCGAAAGCGATATTGTCACCCCGCGCGGGGACGAAACCGTTTCTCTCAACCAGCTCCTGGTAGTAGTCAGGCGTGTGCCCGCAGAGCAGTGCGGGGGGGCGATCACGGCCTTCGATCAGGATCCCATAACTGTCCTCGTAATCCAGATGAAAGGGGCCCCACAGGGTGGACAACCCCCGGGCAGCCCCCCATTCGCCAGCGCGGCGGAAGAGGGACTCGGCGACGCGGTAGTCGTCGATGCACTCGAAGAAGCCAAACATGCACTCGCGCGTCCCCCGACGCTCGTTGGCCGCCGGATCCATCGCGGCGCAGATGGTGCCCAGGGGCTTCGTCCCGTTCCAGGCGATGAAGAACTCGGCCTCACCGCCCCGCTGGAAGAATGCACCGCGCTCAGGGTCGATGCGCTTCCGCAGATCCGGGAGAAGCGGCGGAACCCACAGCGGGTCACGTGCGTAGATCTTTCTGGGGAAAGCGAGGAGAGTCTTCCGCCCCCGGCGGCTGGAAATCGTCCGCACCTCAATGTTCATGACGCCGGGGCCTCCTGGCTCCTAGCCCGCCGGGCCTCCAGCTCGGCGCGCAGGGCCGTATGCTGCCGCCTATCTAGCGGATAGAGGGCGGCGAACAAGATTCCGATGCACAAGAGGACCGCCGGTATGGGTCCCACCGCGATGCGGATTCCCATCACAGCCGCCGGAGGTTGGGTGGTGGAGGCGGGTACATAGCCTGTGAACTGCAGGATGAGCAGCACCAGTGGGATCGCCAGGGAGGTGGCCGCTTTCTTGATCAAGGTGATCAGGCTGTAGAACATGCCCTCGTGGCGTTTGCCCGTCTGCAGTTCATCCCACTCGACCGCGTCAGGGATAATGGACCATGGCAATACGTGGGCGGCACCCACCCCGATTCCCGCCATGATGCAGAGGAAGAGCAGCAGGGCGAAGGGGCTGGCGGGATTCAACGTGATGATGACTACTTGGACCGCCGCCCAGAAGGCGATTCCCCCTATATAGGCCCTCTGTTTGCCAAAGCGACGCGAGATTCGCTCCCAGAAGGGCAATGTCAGAATGGCCGTCACGAAAATGGCCCCCATGATAATCTCGCTCTGCGGCTCCCGCTCGACGACATACTTGATGAAAAAGAGCAGGGTCGCGTTCAGGATGTCAACCGACACCCATGTGAGCAAGAATATCCCCATTCCAAAGAGAAAGGGGCGGTTCTTGAAGGCTGCCTTGAGCGACGCCAATAGCTCGGGCTGCTCAAGGTGCATGAACTCCGGCCGTTCCCGTGTGCCCAGGAAAGTCAGCCATAGGGGGAGGGCGCTCGCGAAAGCAAAAATGGCCCCCATGAGGAGCACCTTGGAGGCGTTTTCGGGCGTGAAGGATCCCACAATTGCGACAGGCAGGGTGAAAGCGATCAGCCCGGCGAAGATGGAGAAAAACATGCGATAGCTGGTCAGCGCGGTGCGCTCGTCATAGTCGCCGGTCAACTCCGGGGTGAGCGCGAAGTATGGCATGTACACGAAGGTGGCCGCCGTGTCGTAAAGCATGTAAACGAGGCCGTAGTAGGCGGCCACGGCGAGCGTCCCCTGCAGGGGCGGCCGCCACCATAGCAGGATGAACGACAGCGCATAGGGCAGGGCGCCGAAAAGCAGGTAGGGCCGCCGACGTCCCCAGCGGGTGCGCGTGCGGTCGGAGATATAACCGACCAGCGGATCGTTGATGTAGTCCCAACTCCGGCCGGCGAAAATGGCGATCGCCGCGGCGCCCGGGGAGATGCCGACGACGTCTGTCAGAAAGATGGCGAAATACGCGCCGATGATGGTGGATGTCAGGCTGAACCCGGTGTCCCCCGCACCGTAGATGACTTTGGTGCGTCGTGGTAGCTTTTCGATCACAATTCCTCCTCGGATAGGTGAGGGAATTGTGCACCAAATTCGATGGATAGGGAAATTGACGGTCTTGTGCCCCAGCCCCGTCCGCTTCAATCCAGAAGGCCAACTTCTGTTCCGCGTCGGCCCAGTGCACATGCGGAGGTCCTTGCCGGCGGCCTTTCGCAAATCTTCGCCACCCGGCGTCGCCCTTTGGGTACATTCCGCGGCGTAATCGGGACTATTCTCCGCTTGAGCGGGCGCGGGCCGCTGTGCTAGAATGAAGCATCCTCACAGATCGCCCGGTCGTGCGCAGCGCTTGCATGCGGCGGCGTCGAGCATCCTCGTTCGTCGAAAAGTGCCCGCGATCTCAAGGACCTCGGACGAAAAAAGCATGGAGCAGTGGCGGTGAAAGGGGAGCCAACACATGTCTGAGGGGCCGCCCCGTTGGCTGGAATGGGCGCGGGAGATACAAGCGCTGGCCCAGACCGGCCTGCACTACGCGCGGAATGAGTTTGAACGCCAGCGGGCCCAACGTCTGTTGGAAATCGCAGCCGAGATCACTTCAGAATATGGGGACATGCCGTTGCCCGAGGTCCTGCGCGCCTTTCGAGCGCAGCCGGGGTATGTCACGCCAAAGGTCGACGTGCGCGGCGCGGTGTTCGAGGCGGGGGGCTTGCTGCTGGTTCGTGAGAGAATTGACAATAATTGGACCATGCCGGGGGGCTGGGCAGATGTGGGAGAGACGCCGCGCGAGGCTGTGGAAAGAGAGGTGCGGGAGGAATCGGGCTTGCGGGTGCATGCCGAGCGCCTGATCGGCGTATATGAGGCGAACCGGGATCTGGATCCCATCGATCTCTTCCACGCGTATAAGCTTACGTTCCTGTGCCGGCGAGTGGGCGGCCAGCCCAAACCCAGCTTGGAGACCCTTGAAGTGCGCTTCTTCGATCTGGATTCCCTGCCCGGCAACTATTCGGGATCGAGGACGACGCCGCGTCACATATCGGATGCTCTCGCGGTCCTGGAGAATCCTGAGCTGCCGGTGGTTTTCGACTAGGAAGGCGGGGGAGATGCTGATCTACAACGCTCGGGCGGTTCGGTGGGGGGAGCCCACACAGGTCTTTGATGATTATGCCGTTGCCATTGAAGGGGGGGTGATCCGGGAACTGGGTCGATCCGCCGACCTGCTGGCCACCTATCCCGAACTTGAACGTTTCGACGCCGGTGGGCAATACGTTATGCCGGGCAATATCTGCGCTCACACTCATTTCTACGGCGCATTCGCGCGCGGCATGGCCATCCCCGGCCGCGCCCCAGATTACTTTCCAAACATCCTGCGGAAGCTCTGGTGGCCACTGGATAAGTCGCTGGATGAGGAGGGGATTCGATACTCGGCGCTGGTGTGCCTGATCGACGCCATCAGGCATGGCACCACGACGCTGATCGACCACCACGCTTCCCCGAGCACCATCCCGGGATCGTTGGACATCATCGCCGAAGCAGTGGAGCAGGCGGGATTACGGGCCTGCCTCTGTTATGAGGTCACAGACCGTGGTGGCGAGGGGCGGGCAAAGGCGGGCATCGCCGAGAACGTGCGCTTCATCAAGCGCTGCCGGGAGGGCGGAGTCGCGGGGGGGCGTGTGGCGGGGACTTTCGGCCTGCACGCCAGTCTCACCTTGAGCGATGAGACCCTGGATGCTTGCCGAGCGGCCGCTCCAGCGGGGACCGGTTTCCACATTCACGTAGCGGAGCATGAAGCCGATCAATACGACAGCCTTGAAAAGTCAGGACTCCGGGTTGTCGAGCGCCTGGACCGTCATGGCATCCTGGGGGAGAATACCATCGCTGTGCATTGCGTGCATGTTGACGCGCACGAAATCGAGCTGCTGGCGGAAAACCACACCTGGGTCACTCACCAGCCACGGTCCAACATGAACAACGGCGTCGGCTTGCCGCCGGTGGAATCCATGATGAACGCAGGGGTTCGGGTGTGCCTCGGCAATGACGGCTTCCTCAATGCCATGTGGGAAGAATGGAAGACCGCCTACCTGGCCCACAAGCTGTGGTGGCGGGACCCGCGGCGGATGCCGGGCGATGTCGTGATCGAGATGGCCGTCCGCAACAACGCCAAACTCGCCAGCGCATTCTTCCCAGGGGATCCGATCGGCTCTCTGCATCCCGGTGCGTGCGCAGATCTGATCCTCGTCGATTACCGTCCGACCACTCCTCTCACTCGGGAGAATCTCCCCTGGCACGTCCTATTTGGATTTCACGAGTCCATGGTCACCAGTACGATTGTCGCCGGCGAGGTGCTCATGTGGGACAGAGAGTTGGTGACGCTGGATGAGGAGCGGATCAGCGCCCGGGCGCGGGAAGCTGCATCTCGGACGTGGAACCGCTACAAGGAACTCGCGCCGCAGGACTAGATGCGATTTCTTCGGCCCCAGGAGGCAAAATGGATGATGAAACTCCCCTGACGATCGGCATACTGGGTGGCACAGGCAATCTGGGCCCTGGCCTGGCGGCACGCCTGGCCACCGCTGGATATCGTGTGCTGATCGGGTCACGCCAGGCGGACAAGGCGCAGCGCATCGCGGCTGAGGTCAATGACCGGCTGGGAGCCGAAGAAGTGCGGGGATTTGAGAATGCCGATGCGGCGCGGATGGCACATTTGTGTGTACTTACCGTCAACGCCGCCGCGCATGAACCCGCGCTCCGAAGTCTCAGGGACGCTCTGCAAGGCAAATTGCTGATTGATGCCACCGCTCGCGTGGATTTTCGGGATCCCAAACCTCCGCCTCCGCCAAGCGCACCCCGGATCGCCCAGGGGATTCTCGGCCCTCGCGTGCGCGTCGTGGGCGCCTTTCAGACAGTCCCGGCCCACCGCATGGAAGCGGATCCGGAGATCCCCTTGGACTTGGATGTCTTGGTGTGTGCGGACGATACCCAGGCGGCCGATGAGACCGTAGAAATCGCGGAGCGAATCGGCCTGCGAGCCTTCTACGCAGGTGCACTGGACAACGCCATCGTGGCGGAAGGGCTGACGGCGATCTTGATCGCCATGAACAAACGCTATCGCTCAGACGAGGGTTCGATCCGGATCGTCGGCATTGAGGCATGAGGCCGATGGAACCCATGATCTTGACCGCGCTGCCGGACATCCCCTTGATTGGAAGCGGGGATGACTTGGGGCGGATCATATTGGACGGACTGGGGCGATCCGAGATGGACTTGCGAAGCGGCGATGTGATTGTCGTGGCGTCAAAAGTCGTCTCCAAGGCGGAGGGGCGCGTGATGCATCTCTCCCAGGTGACTCCGTCCCGACAGGCCGAAACCCTGGCGGCGAAGACGATGAAGGATCCGCGGCTGGTGGAGCTGGTGCTATCTGAAAGCCACTCGGTCCTGCGCACCAGGCCAGGTCTGATCATCGTGGAGCACAAGCTGGGATTTGTCTGTGCCAATGCAGGGATAGACCATTCCAATGTCCGCGGCGAGGGAGGGGAGACGGAGGGCTGGGTGGTGCTCCTCCCGGAGAACCCCGATGCCTCCGCGGCGCGACTCGCCGAGCAATTGCGCGCCGCGAGCGGCCAGCGAGTGGGATGCCTGATCATCGACTCACATGGTCGCGCCTGGCGGATGGGCACGGTGGGCGTCGCGATCGGTGTGGCGGAATTTCCGGCACTGATGGATCTCCGCGGGGAAACGGATCTATTTGGAAACGTCATGCAGGTCACAGAGGTGGGGCTGGCGGATGAGGTGGCGGCCGCAGCCTCCGCCCTGATGGGGCAGATCGACGAAGGTCGCCCCGTTGTCCATGTGCGCGGCATTCCCTACTCGCTGCGGCACGGCGATCTCTCCGAACTGCTCCGGCCACGGGACCAGGATCTCTTCAGAGGTTAGAATGATGTCGGCACGGATGATCATAGAAAGGAATACTGTACATGGCCCCCAACGTCCCGGAGGACTACCTTGATTTGCTGGATTGGGATCGTCGCGCTTTCGCTATCTTGGCCACAACGATGGCGGACGGCTCCCCGCAGGCGACGCCGATCTGGTTCGATGTGGAGGGGGATTTGATCATGATCAATTCGGCGCGCGGGCGGGTCAAAGTCGCGAACATGGAGCGGCGCCCGCGGATATCGCTTTCCATCATGGATCCCGACGATCCCTATCGCTATCTGCAGATTCGCGGGGAGGTGGTTGCGGTGCGAGAGGAGACGGGAAAGCAGGATATCGACCGGCTGGCGAACAAATATCTGGGGAAAGAGGAATACCCCTGGTATGAAGGCGAGACGCGGGTGTCATTCCTGGTCCGGCCCACATCCACCAGCACACAGTGAACGAATTCCAGGCTGAGGCGCTCTACGAAGGCCTGCGCACCCGTCACTCTGTCCGGCGTTTTGCGGATCGCCCGATTCCAGAGGAGGTCCTGCGCAGGATTCTTTGGGCCGGCACGCGCGCGCCCTCGGCGCACAACCGACAGCCCTGGCGATTTGTTGTGGTCACCGAGGGGGAGAGACGCCGCCGATGGGTGGAGGCAATGGGGATGCGCTACCGCGAGGATCTGCTGGCGGATGGGCTTTCTCGCGACCGAATCGAGGACCATGTCTCGAGGCGGGAGTCACGCTTGCTCGAAGCACCCTCCGCCATACTGCTTTGCATGACGTTGGTGGATATGGATCGCTACCCCGACCCGGCGCGTCAGGAGAAGGAGTGCCTGATGGCCACCCAGAGTGTGGCTATGGCTGGCGGCTACATGCTTCTGGCGGCTCATGCCGAAGGTCTGGGTGCGTGTTGGATTTGTGCCCCGCTGTTCGCAGCAGCGGAGAGCATCCGCTACCTGGATCTGGATTCGGCCTGGAAGCCGCAGGGGGTGCTGGCCATCGGCTATCCAGCGGGCTCATCCAG
This sequence comes from uncultured Anaerolineaceae bacterium, assembly GCA_964388955.1. Taxonomy (GTDB): domain Bacteria; phylum Chloroflexota; class Anaerolineae; order Anaerolineales; family E44-bin32; genus CAYMCO01. The sequence goes on from CAYMCO010000026.1 coordinate 39,715, forward strand.
GGTGCGATCCCGGCGAGACGTCGAGGAGGTCACCCTGTGGCGCTGAAGGTTGTGGCTCTGTCGGGTGGGGTTGGGGGAGCAAAGCTCTGTCACGGCCTGTCTCGCGCCCTGCCGCACAAAGATTTGGCCATCATCGTCAACACGGGTGATGACTTCGAGCATCTCGGGCTTTGGATCTGCCCGGATCTGGACACGGTGATCTATACGCTGGCCGGCGTGGCCAATCCCAAGACAGGCTGGGGAAGGGCGGAGGAGACTTGGGAATTCCTGCAAGAGTTCGAGCGCTTGGGTGGGCCATCCTGGTTCAGGCTCGGCGACAAGGACCTGGCCATGCACCATCGCCGAAAGCAGCTGCTGGATTCCGGCATGCGTTTGAGCGAAGCCAGCGCCGTTTTGGGCCGCCGGCTGGGTTTGGATGTGGCTGTGTACCCCATGTCGGATGACCCGGTGGGCACCCTGGTGCTCACCGATGAAGGGAGCATGTCTTTCCAGCGCTATTTTGTCGCCCGGGCATGCGACCCAGCGGTGCGGGGGTTTCAATTCGAAGGGGTTGAGACCGCCGAGCCCTCGCCGGGGATCCTTTCCGCACTGGCGGAGGCGGCCCTGATAGTGCTGTGCCCCTCCAACCCTTGGGTCAGCCTGGATCCCATCCTGGCGGTGCCGGGAATCTCTCAGGCGCTCGAGGGCAAGATCGTGATCGGAGTATCGCCTCTGATAGGCGGTCAGGCGGTCAAAGGGCCCGCCGCCAAGATGTACCAGGAGATGGGTATACCGCCGACAGCGGTCTCCGTGGCTGCGCATTTTCGGAGGTTGCTGACCGGTTTCGTGATTGACACGATAGATCGAGAGGCGGAGGGTAGAATTAAGGAGCAAGGATTGAAGGTCCGCGTAGCGGATACGATAATGGATTCAGAGCACGATCGTCTGAGACTGGCGGAGGATGTGCTCGCATTCGGAACCCGGATACTGGAGGGCAACGAGTGACGATTTGGGCGGTTGTACCGGTAAAGCCCTTGAGAAGGGCCAAGTCACGATTGAGGGAAGTATTGAACGTGGACCAGCGCGCAAAACTCAGCCAGAACATGCTGATTCACACCCTGGATGTGCTTTCCAAGGTGAAAGGAATCGAGCGCACGATGGTTGTCAGCCGGGATTCGCGCGCGCTTGCGGTGGCCCGTGATCATGGGGCGAACACCGTGACCGAGCACGGTGCCCCGGAGTTGAATAAGGCGCTGGTCCGGGCCACGCTGGTGGCAAAAGGCTATGGCGTTTCGTCGCTGCTGGTCCTGCCGGCTGACCTGCCGCTGCTCGAACCGGAGGATCTGGAGGCATTTATCTCCAAGGCGGCGTCGCCCCCGGTGGTCGTCATTGCCCCGGATCGCAAGGGCCAAGGGACCAACGGTTTGCTTTGCTCGCCGCCTGATATCCTGGAATACGATTTTGGGCCGCATAGTTTCGAGAGGCATGTTGGACAGGCGCGCAGGGCGGGCGCCCGGGTGGAAATCTGCGAAATGCCCGGGTTCGGTCTGGACCTGGATGAACCCGAAGATCTGGCCATGCTGGGGGATAGGGGCGTGGAAGGTCTGCCGTTGGCCCGGGGCGAAAAGTGAGCGGGAAGATGGAACGAGTTGCGCTGTATTTGCAGGATGCCCACGATCTGCGGGACGGGCTGGATTACGCGCGTTACGCAGAAGCGAAGGGTTTTGAGGCCGTCTGGCAGGCCGAATCGCGTCTGGTGCGTGATGCGATTGTTCCCATGGCGGCCTACGCCGCGGTGACGGACCGCATTAAGGTGGGCTCCGGGGTCATCAATAACTGGACCCGGAACATTGGACTGCTGGCGGCGACCTTCCTCACGCTCGATGATCTGGCGCCCGGCCGGATACTATGTGGGATTGGTGCTTGGTGGGATCCCCTGGCGGCGAATGTGGGCATCGAGCGCAGCAAGCCGCTGACCGCGATGCGGGAGACCGTGGAGGTGCTGCGTCGCTTGCTGAACATGGAACGCGTCACATTCCACGGGGAATTCCATCATGTCGAGGGAATCGAACTGGATGTGGTGCACGGCCGCCGTGAGCCGCGTGAGGTTCCCATCTACATCGGGGCCACCGGCCCCAATATGCTGGCTCTGGCCGGGGAAATCGCGGACGGCGTGCTGCTGAACTACTGCGTGCCGCCCGAATACAATGACCGCGCCATGGAGCAATTGGCGCAGGGCGCCCGGCGAGCGGGTCGAGATCCGGCGGATATCGATCGGCCGCAGTTGGTGGTCTGTTCCGTCGATGAGGACCGCGAAATGGCCTTGGAGACCAGCCGCGAGCTGCTTGTGCAGTACATCGCCCAGCAGCCGCACATTGCCAAGGCGAGCGAAGTCTCGCCGGAGGTGGTGGAACGAATACGGTCAATCCTGGGGTGGCCCGCGACTCACGAGGAGATCCGGCGGGCCAAGGGCCTGGTGCCCGATGAGTTGGTGACCCGCATCACGGCTTCAGGCACACCTGAGGAAGCGCGCGCCAAGGTGCAGGAGTACATCGATCGCGGCGCGACCTGCCCCATTCTCTATCCCGTAGGTGGCGATGTGCACACCTTGGTGGATACCTTCAGCCCACTAAGTTGAACGGGGAACCTCCGGCCGGCATTGCGGCCGAGCAAAGGCGTGGACCAACAGTATGACATCACAGAGCAGCATCAGCGAGCCGGTCCGTGAAGGCGAGAAGCAGCCCAATTCGAACGACTGTTTCGCATGCGGTCTGAAGAATGAGTACGGCCTGCGCCTCTCATTCTATGAGACCGGGCCGGATGAGGTGCGGGTGCAGGTTACGATCCCCAAACGGTATCAGGGTTATCCGGGCGTCGTGCACGGCGGTATCGTGGCTACCATGCTGGATGAAGTCGTGGGGCGCGCACTGATGATCGGCGAGGAGCTTGAATTCTGGCAGACAGGCAGGCTGACGGTCCGCTATCGCAAGAATGTGCCAATTGGCGAGCCCTTGACTATCATCGGCAGGGTGGTGCGGCGGCGGGGACGCGTGGCTGAGAGCCGCGCCGAGCTTCGACTGCCGGACGGTTCGGTGGCGGCGGAGGCGGAGGCCTTGCTCGCCCGTCTTCCGGTGGAATTCTCCCCAGAGCAAGCGCGCGAATTGGGCTGGAAGGTATATCCGGATTGAGAGGCACGGGAGAGCCGATGGGCAGTCTTGAGTATCACCGCCCGGATAGTCTGGATGAGGCTATCGACCTGCTGGGGGAGGCGACTCCGCTGGCGGGGGGCACGCGCATGAATCCCCATCTGGAGGATGTGGCGGCGGTTGTTGATCTGCAGGATCTGGGATTGGACCGGATCGAAAAGGCGCCGCGCGGGGTCTCTTTCGGAGCCATGTGCACCCTGCAGGCGATGCTGGAGACCGAGGCTCCGATGGCGGAAGCGCTGCGGACATGTTGCCGTCTGGAGGCCGGGTGGAACTTGCGGAATGTCGCTACCTTGGGCGGCACCATCGCCTCGGCCAATGCCCGATCCCCATTGCTGACCTCCCTGCTGGCGACGGGGGCCGAAGTCACTCTGCAGCCCGGGGATCGCACGGTGTCGCTGGATGAGTACCTCTCTGTGCGGCGCATGGAGTCGGGCAGGGCGTTGATCACTGAAGTCAGCATTCCCACAGCCCACGCCATGGCCTATGAGGGCGTGGCTCGCTCACCGGCCGATGCGCCAATTGTATGTGCCGCCGTCGCCAGGGTCGAGGTAGCAGGCGAGGCACAGGTCCGCGCCGCCTTGGGTGGGTGGGGCGACCGACCTGTCCTGGTGGGTTGGCTTCCATGGAGGGGAGTCGAAGATCGTGCACTGCGATCTCTGGCGGAAGCCGGCGGGGAGGGATACGCACATGCCCGGGACAAATGGGCAAGCGGGGAATATCGGGGCCAGGTGGCCGAGAGGCTCCTCGAGCGCTTGCTGTTGAAAGTGGTGCGCGCATGAAGGTCGCTCTCACGCTCAACGGCCGGGAATTGGCAATTGAGGTGCCGGCAAGGACCACGCTGCTGGAAGCATTGCGCGACCATCTGGGCTTGTTTGGCACAAAGCACGGCTGCGAGACCGGAGAGTGCGGCGCATGCACGGTGCTGCTCGATGGTCAGCCTGTGAACACCTGTGTGATGCTGGCGGCCCAGGCCGACGGGCGGAGGATCGTAACTATCGAGGCTGTGGGGGAACCGCCGGCTCCCGGATGGCGCAAATCTGCGGGCCTGGATCCGATTCAGCAGGCCTTCATCGACACCGGCGCAATCCAATGCGGCTACTGCACGCCCGCAATGGTTCTGGCGGCGAAGTCGCTGCTGGGCCGAGAGCCCAACCCCAGCGAGGCCCAGGCAAGGGAAGCCCTGTCGGGGGTGCTGTGCCGCTGCACGGGGTATGTCAAGCCGGTGGAGGCTATTCTACGCGCCGCGGCGGGGATGCGCGGGGAGGCCGTGCGGCCCATCGATGAGCCCATCCCGGCGCCGGACGTGTTCCGCCCTGTCGAAGGCGATGACCTACCGCTGGAGAATGCCGCCCCTCCCTCCGGCACCTTGACGGAGCGGCGTGTTATGCCCCGCATTAGAACGAGTGAAATCCGCGAGGAGCGGGCCGTGGTGGGCAAGCCTGTCCCCAAAGTCGACGCGCGCAAGCTCGCCCAAGGCAGACCTGCCTTCACCATGGATATCGAGATGCGCGGCATGCTGGTTGCGAAGGTGCTGCACAGCCCACACGCGCACGCGAGCATCCGCTCAATCGACGCCACGAGGGCGCGTGCGCTTCCCGGCGTGGCGGCGGTGCTGACCTGGGAGGACATCCCCCGGATCGTCTACTCCACAGCCGGGCAGTCCGATCCGATTCCGGGCCCGCTGGATACCTTCTCGCTGGATCATAAAGTGCGCTTTGTCGGGGACCGCGTGGCATTTGTGGCCGCGGAGGATGAGGAGACTGCCCGGCGGGCGCTGGAGCTGATCGATGTGGATTATGAGGTGCTGCCCGCGATCCTCGATCCGAAGGCGGCCCTTTCCCCGGAAGCCGTTCGCATCCACGATGAGCCCGAGTACGTGACCTTCGACGAATCCGATCCGAGCCGGAACCTGGCGGCGGAGATCCGCATCGATATCGGCGATGTGGATCAAGGATTCGCGAAAGCGGACTTGATCGTCGAGGGGGAATATCATTCGCCCAAGGTCCATCAGGCCTCCATTGAGCCGCATGCCGTGATCACCTATTGGGATGAGGATGACCGTCTGGTGATCCGCACCAGCACCCAGGTGCCTTTCCACGTCCGGCGGCAGTTGGCGCCCGTCCTTGGCCTGCCGGTCAAGCGTATCCGGGTCATCAAGCCGCGCATTGGGGGTGGCTTTGGCGGAAAACAGGAAGTCCTGATTGAGGATGTGGCCGCGCACCTCACGATCGCCACAGGCCGGCCGGTGCGTTACGAGTACACGCGTGAGGAGGAATTCACGGCTGCGCGCGCCCGCCATCCCATGTTCATCCGCATGCGCACCGGAGTGAGGCGGGACGGCACCATCACGGCGAATGAGATGTACGCTCTCAGCGACACCGGCGCATACGGTTGCCACGGTCTGACGGTGACCGGCAACACCGGGCATAAGGCGATGGCGCTCTACGTGGGAGACGGCAAGTATCGGGAGGCGCCCAACATTCGTTTCTACGCCGACGTGGTATACACCAACACCATGCCCTCGGGCGCTTATCGCGGGTACGGCGTGCCGCAAGGATTCTGGGGCGTCGAGCGCCATATGGAGAAGGTGGCGCGCAAACTGGGTATGGATCCGATCGCTTTTCGCTTGAAGAACGCCGTGCGAGCAGGGGAGATCCATCCTTTCAGCACGGCCTGGTCGGAAGGCCGGGAGCCGCGGCCGGAGATGATCAACACCTGCGGCTTGGAGGACTGCGCCCATGAGGCAGCGCGCGCCATCGGATGGGCGGGGAAATTCGGGATTCCGACCTGGCACGAGGTGCCGGGTCAGCCGCATCTGCGGCGCGGAATCGGCGTGGCACTGGTGATGCAGGGCACAGCAATCCCTTACTTGGATATGGGGGGGGCGAGCATAAAGATCAACGATGACGGGTCCTTCAATCTGCTGGTGGGAGCCACGGATCTGGGCACGGGCTCGGACACTGTGCTCGCACAGCAGGCAGCGGAGGTGCTCGGCGCGCCGGTTGAGGATATCCTGGTGTATTCCTCGGACACCGATTTCACGCCCTTCGACAAGGGCGCCTACGCTTCCAGCACAACCTACATCTCCGGCGCGGCGGTGGTCAAGGCAGCACGGAAAGTCGCAGAGCAGATCCGGGAACGGGCGGCGATGATGCTCGCATCCAAGGGGGATGAGGTGCGGGCCAGCGAAGTGCGGCTGCGGGGTGGCCGGGCTTGGTCGCCGGATGGCCGCTCGGTCACTTTGGCAGAGGTTGCCGAGGACGCGCTTCACCACCAGGATCAGCGGCAGATCATGGCCGTCGGATCCTACATGTCCACTGCGTCCCCGCCGCCCTTCGCGGCGCAATTTGCCCAAGTGCTGGTGGATGTGGAGACCGGCCAGGTCACTGTGGAGGGGTTGGTGATGGCGGTGGACGGGGGGGTGATCGTCAACCCATTGACAGCCTCCGGTCAGATTGAAGGCGGCATGACACAGGCCCTGGGGTACGCAGTAAGCGAGGAGCTCTGCTATGACGGGCAGGGCCGGCCCCGCGAGCACGACTTCTCGCAATATCACATCTTCGCTGCCCATGAGATGCCGAAACTGGAGACGATATTCGTCGAGACCATCGAACCGTCGCACCCCTTCGGGGTCAAAGCGGTCGCCGAGATCCCCATGGATGGCGTCGGCCCCGCGGTCGCCAACGCGGTCTTTGACGCTTGCGGCGCGGAGATCGACGCAGCACCGGTGACGCCCGAGCGTGTGCTGCGTGCGTTGGGAAAGCTGAGCGGAGGTTCGAATGCATCTGTATGAGCGCATCGCCCAGGTGATTCGGGAGGGGGGATCCGCTGCCGTGGCGACCGTCATCCGCTCCCAAGGGTCAGTGCCGCGGCATGAGGGCAGCAAGATGTTGATCTTTCCGGATGGTCAGATCGAAGGTACTATAGGGGGCGGCGAAATGGAGAGCCGGGTGATCGAGGCTGCCCAAGGAGTCATGCAGGAGGGCCAAGGTCAGATTCTTAAGTACGACTTCCAGGATCCGTCCCGGGGCGATCCTGGGGTCTGCGGCGGGGAGATCGAGGTCTTTGTGGAGCCGCTTGTGCCAAAGGCCAGCATACTGGTCATCGGCGCCGGGCACGTGGGATTGGCCGTGGCCGATCTGGCGCATTGGCTTGGATACCACGTGATTGTCGCGGATGACCGGCCGGGCTATGCCACGCCGGAGGCGGTGCCGGATGCCGACGAGGTGATTGAGTGTGATGTCGGCGCCCTGCCGGCGAGCGTCAGGGTCAACGCGCAGACTTACATCGTGCTGACCACAAGGGGGCTGCAGGTGGATCTGGCGGGGCTCCCGGAGCTCTTGGAGACACCTGCGCCGTATGTCGGGGTGATCGGATCTCGCCGCCGGTGGGAGACCTGCGCCAAACAGCTCCTGGAGATGGGGGTGGCGGAGGAGGCGATCCGGCGCGTGACCTCACCCATCGGGCTGGAATTGAATGCAGAGACGCCGGAAGAAATCGCGGTGAGCATCATGGCGGAGATTATCATGCTGCGCCGAGGCGGCACGGGGGGCCCCATGTCGCATGATGTGATCGCCAGGCGGCGGAACAAGGGAGAATAACATCGGAATGTGGGAGACATACCACAGCGCGAAATCGATAGACCAGGCCCTGTCTCTGCTGGCAGAGCACGGCGGGCGAGCCAGGATCGTTGCCGGGGGGACCGATCTGATCTTGGAGCTGGAAAGGAAGGTGCGGGCGGATGTCGACATGCTGATCGACATCACTCGCATCCCCGAGCTCGATCGGATCGAGGTCAAGGACGGTTGGGTGTGCATGGGACCCCTGGTCACCCACAACCACTGCGCGGGCTCGAAGCTGCTTCAGCGATCTGCATTCGCGTTGAGCAGGGCATGTTGGGAGGTTGGGGCGCCGCAGATTCGGAACCGCGGCACCATTGCCGGGAACCTGATCACCGCCTCCCCTGCCAACGATTCCATCACCCCACTCATGGCGCTCGGGGCGCAAGTGGAGCTGGTCTCCACTTCAGGAGAGCGGGTCGTGCCGCTGGAGGAGTTCTTCACCGGTGTGCGCAGGACGGTGATGCGCGATGACGAGTTGCTGCGGGAAATCTCCTTTCCTCTGCCGCCCCGGAGCGCTCGCAGCGGGTTCTACAAGCTCGGCCTGCGGCGGGCGCAGGCAATATCCCTGGTCAACGCAGCCGTGCTGCTTGACCTGCAGGGAGATGTAGTCCAGCGCGCGGCCGTGACGCTCGGGGCAGTGGCGCCCACGATCATCCACGCCCGCCAGGCGGAGGCATTTCTGGCCGGCAAGACCCTCTCGGAGGAGAACATTGAGCGCGCTGGAGAACTTGCATCGGAGGCCGCTCGGCCGATCGATGACCTGCGGTCCACGGGGCGCTACCGCAAGGCGATGGCCTCAGTCATCACCGAGCGAATTATGCGGGCGATTCGGGAGGGCAGAGAGCGAGAGGGATATCCGTCAGATCCCGTCATGCTTTGGGGCCCGGGCGAGCACCACGTGGATCGGCCCTTGGCCAGCGCAGCGAGGCACGAGGCGGGCATACCCATCGAGACGGTGGTCAATGGCCGCCGCTATTCCGTCAGCACGGGCCAGAATAAGACCCTTCTGCGCTTCCTGCGGGAGGACATCGGGCTGACGGGGACAAAGGAAGGCTGCGCCGAAGGCGAATGCGGCGCGTGCACAGTCTTCCTGGATGGCGCAGCCGTCATGGCATGCCTGGTGCCCGCGCCTCGGGCGCACGGGGCGGAGATCACGACCATCGAAGGATTGGCGGAGAACGGCGCCCTGCATCCAATACAGCAGGCGTTCATCGATGAAGGGGCTGTGCAGTGCGGTTACTGCACTCCGGGATTCCTGATGTCGGGTGCGAAACTCCTGGAGGAGAAGCCGGAGCCCACGCGCGAACAGGCCGCTCACGCGGTGACAGGCAATCTGTGCCGCTGCACGGGTTACTATAAGATCTTGACCGCCATTGAGAAGGCCGCGAGTATGTCCCCCGCGAGCAGGGGGGGTGACGGTGGTGATTTGGCAGCTTCGCAGCACAGCTTAAGCAAGGAGAACTAGCAGAAAGGGCTTTCCCGGTAGATCAGACTGGGGGGAGGCTCCGGAGGGAATCCCATGGGGATGCGTTGGCAAGACCGTCAGGAATATGAGACTATCGCCAAACAGAAAACCATCCACCCAGTGTGGCGTGGTATCGGCTGTCTTCTGATCATCGTCTTGGGGATGGCCGGCTACCTGTTTTCAGGGTGGTTCTTGGGTGCGAACGCCGAGAACCATTGGATCTTCCTGCCACCAGAGGTCCTCAATCCCCCTTTCGTGCCTTTCTTGCCGTCGGGCGCGGCGGTCCAGATTGTGGTGGCGGTACTGTTTATGATCTTCTCGTATGGCGTCCTCAGTGTCTTCTATGCTCTGCTTTTCCCGATCCAGCCCGGGGAGCAGGACTCCCCCCAGCTATACCGACGAAAGACGCGTCGGCGCTAATCAGCGGCCATGGACCGTACAGTTCCACGCACCGGATCGGATGCGGTTGAATTATATATTCGCACCTATTACTCCCTCCTGAGAAGCACGGATGATGTGAAGATCCAGAGCCTGGAGGAAGTCCACTCCGGTATGGGGTCGGCGCTGCATGCCAACGCGCGCAGCCCCGATCCAGACTTTCCGGCTCTTATCTACAGCACCCTGCGCCTCCCGCCTTGCGTGGCGGATGTCGATCGGGTGGTGCTGGGTCAAAGCCGGGAAGTGTTTATTCAGGAGGGGATCGGTGATATCGAGACCTGGCGCCCGGCGGTGGCGCGGGCTCGGCGGCGGCGGTGTTTCACCGACGACCAGGGCACCTTGGCCTGCTATATCGCCAGCCGCTCGGATATCGATGATATGGTGCCCGCCTTGACCGCATATCAGATCGAATGGAACAAGCTTCATCGCCTGCTGCATGGGGAGCAGGCCAGGCGCTTCCTGGAGGGCACAGGCGGTGTCGAAGAAGGTTTGGCGGTCCTGGCGCATGGAATCGGAGTCGATGTCGAGGATATGGTCCGCCTTCAGGAACTCTGGGGTGGGGAATTCTGGGATCGAATGCGGAAGATGGCCCGGCGAGAGAAGCGTATGCGCATCCGCCTGCTCTCAGGCTCCTTTGTCGACTACCAGAGGGCCACCCAGCACTGGTGGACTCAAGTTGAAGGGCCGAATCCTGCCCTTTCCCACAGCCCCGTGTACTTCGTGTCCAGCAATACTCACAGCCTGGCGAACCTGATCACGGGCTTCGCCCTCCGCAGGCAGGCAGAACTATTGGGTTATATTGAGCGCCCGGAGCACAGCGATCTGCTGGAGGAATGGCGGGTCATAGAAAGCCGGGAGGTCCCTTCCAGCCGGGAAAACTTCCTCTACCACGTATTGAAGAAGATCACGTCCTCCCCGGAGGGTGAGGCCATGCGGGAGGAATATTCGGAAGCGGAAAGGGACTGCGGGCTGCACCGCGTGTCGGCTGTGCATGGTTTTGATTTGGAGGCCCAGGTCATCGAACTCTCGCGGGTTGAGCCCGACTGTATCGACCCACGCTTACGGCGGGAAGACCTGGGATTGCTGATGGGAAGCGATGCGCTGGTCTTGAATATCGACTATCCGCTGGGAATGCTTGCCTATCATGTGCTGTCGCATGTCGCCGCCCAAGTGGGCAAAGTGGTCGGCGTGTACCTGCTCGGCAAGGCAGCCACTCTGAACGGGGTGGTCGGGGATGTGATGGTCCCCTCTGTCGTGCACGATGAGCATTCCCAGAACACGTACCTTTTCGATAATTGCTTCTCTGCCTCGGATATAGGGGGCTATCTGATCTACGGCACCGTGTTGGACAATCAGAAAGCGGTCAGTGTGCCGGGCACATTCCTACAGACTCCAAGCTACATGGATGTCTTCTATCGCGAGGGTTACACGGATATCGAAATGGAGGCCGGGCCTTACCTGTCGGCGGTGTATGAGATGTACCGGCCCAAACGCCATCCGAACAATGAGATAGTCAATCTTTATGAGATCCCCTTTGACCTCGGCATTCTGCACTATGCATCCGATAAACCGTTGAGCGAAGGATTGAGCCTAGGTGCAGCAACGCTCTCTTATTTCGGCATGGACGCGACCTATGCTACCAGCATCGCCATACTGCAGCACATATTTGAGATGGAAATCAGGAGGCTGGCGGCGCAAGCGTCCTAGACGCTGGACCCACCCGCGTGGAACGCGAATGTCGGCCTTTCTTGGAGAGAGCATATGAGCGTTATCGGCCAATCGGTGAAACGCGTCGATGCCTTGGGGAAGGTCACGGGAAAGACAGCCTACCCGGGGGATATTGACCGTCCCGATCAGCTATTCATGAAGGTGCTGTTTGCCGAGCGTCCGCATGCCATCGTCCGGGGCATTGACATCTCCCAGGCGGAGGCGGAGCCTGGCGTTGTGGCGGTGTTCACCGCCGCCGACGTGCCCGCCAATGAGTACGGGCTGATCATGCGGGATCAGCCTGTGCTGTGCGGCCCGGGATCCGGGAAGCCCTATGCGAATCGGGTGCGTTTCGTGGGCGACCAGGTGGCGTTGGTGGTGGCGGAGACGGAGGCGGATGCCGCACGAGCGGCGGAGAAGATCGATGTGGACTACGATCCGCTCCCCGTGGTGACGGATCCGGCAGCTGCAATAGGGGAGGATTCCCCTCTGCTGCATCCGGACCGGGGGAGCAACATCTTCTGTCACTACCGCATCCGCAAAGGCGATGTGGAGCGTGCCTTCCAAAGGGCGGTGGCGATCGTGGAGGCAGAGTATCGGACCCCGGCCCAGGAACACGCCTTCCTTCAACCAGAGGCGGGAATCGCTTATATTGACGAACAGGATCGGGTGACCGTCGAGATCGCCGGGCAGTGGACCCACGAGGATCGAGATCAGATCGCACACGCCCTGGGTTTGCCCGAAGAGAAGATCCGGGTTGTCTATCCGGCCATCGGAGGGGCTTTCGGCGGTCGGGAGGATATGTCGCTGCAGATCGTGCTCGCGCTGGCCGCTTGGCGTTTGGACCAGAGGGGCATCCGCCGGCCGGTCAAGACCATCTGGTCTCGCCGCGAATCCATCATCGGCCATCACAAACGCCATCCCTGTATCCTGCGCGCCAAATGGGGCGCAGACGCGAGCGGAAAGGTGATTGCGGCCGAGACCGAGGTAATTCAGGATGGTGGCGCCTACGCCTATACCTCGACTAAGGTGCTCGGAAACAGCACCCTGATGTGCACCGGCCCGTATGAGATTCCGAATGTCAAGGTGGACGCCTACTCGGTATATACCAATCACATCCCCGGTGGTGCGTTCCGGGGCTTCGGCGGTCCGCAGGGGGCGTTTGCTGCCGAGGGGCAAATATCCAAGCTGGCGGAGGCGCTGGGAATGGACCCGGTGGAGATCCGGGTTCGGAACGCGCTCACGGAAGGGGCCCTGCTTTCCGTGGGGACCCCGCTGCCAAAAGGGGTGTCAATCCGTCAGGTGATCGAGAGGGCGGCCGAGGAGGCCGGTTGGCAGCAGACGATGGACGGATGGCAGCGGCCGCCGAGGGACAGCTTGGGCCAGCCAAAGCGCAGGGGCTTGCAGCGGGGCATCGGCTTCGCCGCTGCGTTCAAGAATGTGGGCTTCTCCTTCGGAGCGCCCGAGCAGGCATTTGCCACCATCGAGCTGCATGGCGGCGCTGAGATTGAGCGGGTGGTCCTCCATCACGCAGGTGCGGATGTCGGGCAAGGGGCACACACAGTGATGGCCCAGATGGCCGCCGAAGCCGTGGGCGTATCCGTAGACAAGGTGCAGCTGGTGGTATCGGACACCGCCTACACGGACGATTCGGGATCCGCATCGGCATCCCGCATGACCTTCATGTCTGGGAATTCAATCCGCGGGGCGGCCAAGGCTGCGCTGGACAAGTGGCAACGCGAAGAACGGCCGGCCACGGCGACTTATCGCTATCGCCCGCCCGAGACGACGATGTTCGATCCACAAACGGGCAAATCTGAGCCCAATTTCGCCTACGGGTATGTGGCGCAGGCAGCCGTCGTGGATGTGGATGTAGAGACGGGTGAGGTGGAACTGGTGGATGTCGTCTCCGCTAACGATGTCGGCCGCGCCATAAATCCACAACTCGTGCAGGGGCAGGTGGAAGGCGGCGTCGTGCAGGCCGCGGGCTATGCGCTGTTGGAGAACTTTCAGCAGTCGGAGGGATCGGTGCAGACCGATCAACTGTCGACATATCTGATCCCCACTGTGTTGGATGTGCCCGGGCGGGTGCGGGCGGTGATCCTCGAATACCCGGATCCCCTCGGTCCATACGGCGCGCGGGGAATGGCTGAGATGCCCTTCTTGCCGCTCACTCCGGCTGTCGTCTCCGCGGTGCAGGACGCCGTCGGGGTGTGGTTTGACGAGTTCCCGCTGGTTCCGGATCGGGTTCTGGCGCGTTTGCGGGACGCCGGAGTGTGAATCCCACGGGGAGTCCCCTGGTCCTGATCAGGGGTGGAGGGGACCTGGCCTCAGGCGTGGCAGTGCGACTCCACCGCAGCGGGTTCGGGGTCGTCGTGCTGGAAATACGGCGCCCGCAGGCTGTGCGCAGGCTGGTGGCCTTCGCTGAAGCTGTATATGCGCGCCGGAAGGAGATCGAAGGTGTCCGCAGCCAGTTGGCGGAGGATGTCTCCAAGGTGAGGGAGATTCTGGCAGCCGGCGAGGTGCCAGTGCTGGTGGATCCGGAAGCGGAATGCCGCGCGGGTCTGCGGCCTGAGGCGCTCATCGACGGCCGGATGCTCAAAGCCCCGGTGGAGGACCAAAGCGGCTACGCCCCACTGGTGATCGGGTTGGGCCCAGGGTTCACCGCCGGGTTGGATTGTCACGCCGTGGTGGAGACCAACCGGGGACATCACATGGGCCGCGTATTCTGGCAGGGAAGCGCCCAGCCAGACACGGGTGTGCCCGAGCCGGTGGCCGGCTACGATGTGGAACGAGTGCTGCGGGCGCCCGCCAACGGTGTGCTGCGATCGTATGTAGAATTGGGAACACTGATCGAAGAGGGGCAGTTGATCGCCGAGGTGGAGGGCATGCCGTTGCGAGCCCCCTTTTCCGGTGCGCTCAGAGGTCTGATACACGATGGCTCGGAAGTCCGGATGGGTGCGAAAGTCGGTGATCTGGATCCCCGCGGCCTGATCGAATACTGCTACCAAATCTCCGACAAGTCTTTGGCCGTTGGCGGCGGGGTGTTAGAGGCGCTGCTCTCCCGAGCGATGATTCGCCGCGCGCTGGGATCCTGACGTGGATCTTGCCCTGGGCCTTCGCGCCGGACCCGGAAAGGTCCTCTCTTTTGTCGGGGCGGGGGGAAAGTCGGCCGCCATCGCGCGTTTGGGGCAGGAGCTGAAAGCGGTCGCACCGGTCTTGATCACCACCACGACCAAGCTGGCAAATTCACAAACCGAACTTGCTGACCGGCATCTAATCCTGCGCCGTCCGGAAGATCTGCGGGGTATTTCGAACGTGCTGACCTCCGGGGGCCGCTTGTTGGTGACGGGCGGCGCCTCAATAGATGAACCCAAATGGATTTCCCCCAACAGGGAGCTGCTCATGGAGATGGTGGGCATGGCGAAATCCGCCGGCGCAGCCGTTCTCGTCGAAGCGGATGGCGCGCGCGGCCGTTGGCTGAAGGCGCCGGCACCCCATGAGCCGCAGATTCCCGCAGAGAGCGATTTGGTTGTGCCCGTGGCGGGCCTGGGCGCACTCGGCAGGCCCTTGAGCGAGGAAACGGTCCACCGACCCCAGCGCGTGCGGGAGTTGGCCCGGCTGGAACCGGGGCAGATCATCGAACCTGAAACCTTCGTCCGGTTGCTGACATCCACTCGCGGTGCGCTGAAAGGAATCCCATCGACGGCGGAAGTGCGCATCCTGCTAAACCAGGCGGACACAGCCGCGCTGGAAGGACAGGCGCGCCACATCGCCACACAGGTGCTGCAAGAGAGAAGGGTGCGGGCTGTGGCGGTCGCCGCCCTGGCAGACCAAGACCCTCTGAAGCGGTTGCAGGGCCGGGTGGGGGGCGTGGTGCTGGCGGCGGGAGAATCTTCCCGCTTGGGGCGGCCCAAGCAATTGGTGCGCTGGCAGGGAAAGCCGTTGGTGTGGCATACGGTGCAGGCGGCGAAGCGAGGCGGCTGCGACCCGGTGTGCGTGGTGCTGGGCGCCAGTGCAGGGGCGGTGAAAGAGGGCCTGGCCGGGGAGGCGGTGCGCTTCGTCGAGAATCCGGATTGGGAGAGAGGCTTGAGCAGCTCCCTACGGGTAGGGCTCGCCGAGCTGGCGCCCGAGGTGGAGGGGATCCTGTTTCTGCTCGCCGATATGCCCCTTGTGGGCGCGCCGTTGGTAGGCGCGTTGATCGAGGCCCACGCCAACAGCCTGGCTCCCATCGTCGCCACCCGAGCCGACGGTAAGTTGGTCAATCCCGCGCTATTCGATCGGGTGACGTTTGATGCCCTCAGCGCACTGCGGGGCGACGCGGGGGGGCGACAGCTATTTGGTCGCTTCGCGTGCCGAGCTGTGGAGGGAGGCTCGGAGGTCCTCTTCGATGTGGACACACCGGACGATCTAGCCAAATTGGAGGGTTTGCGGTGATCGCCGCAGTGCTGCTCGCCGCGGGGCGGTCCACGCGAATGGGGACGCCCAAGCTGCTGCTGCCTTGGGGGGAAGAGCCGGCGCTCATCGCCCATGTGGTTCAACGGTATCAAGAGGCGGGGGTGGACGAGATCTTCGTCGTCACCGGCGCCAGCCGGGACGAGGTGCAGGCCGCCGTGGAGCCGCTCGCCGCCCGGACGGTCTTCAACCCCCGCTTCGAGGGGGAGGATATGCTGTCCTCCCTCCAAGTTGGGCTGCGGGAGGTGGACAGGACGGACGCTGCTGCTGCGGTCGTCTCCCCGGCGGATATACCCGATGTGCAGGCGGACACCATCCGCGCCCTGATCGAATGCTGGCGGGAGGGTGAGCCGACGATTGTCGTCCCGAGCTATGAATTCCAGCGCGGCCACCCCATCCTGCTGGGCCGGACGGAGTTCGCAGGCATCTTGGGGCTCCAGCCCGGGGACACGCTGCGGCGGTATCTCCGGGAGAACGAGTCGCGTTTGACCTATGTGGAAGTCCAGGACCCTGGCATCCTGCGGGATGTGGACACACCACAGGACTACCGTCGCCAACAGCGCGGGATCTGATACACCTTCATACCATTTTGAACCAGGAAGGATATCGATCGCTCAAGGGGGCCAGGGTGCCGGCCCCCCGGCCGCAGGAACCCGTGGTGGTTTTCATGATCGTCATGATGGTGATCGTGACCGCGCCGATATTCGGATCCAAAACCTTGATATCGCTGCAGCCGTGATGAAGGACCTTTGCCATCCCCGGCGCGATGCCCAACGTGAGATAAACCAGCGTCGTAGGAGTCCGTCTCAAGCGATCCGAGCCCCGCGAGGGCCTGACCCCCCGGGTCGACCAGTTGTTGCGCAGTCTCACCTTCTCAGCGGCCGGGATTTCCCTTATCATTATGTCCTGAAACATCGCGCCCTTGATGCCGCCCCGCTGGCCAGCGTGCAGAATAGGTGGGACTGCCGGGCTCGGCGGAGCAGCGTTCCGCGAAGCAGGGCGCAATAGGGGTCGGCATCGGCAGCTCGGGCCGATACGAGGCCCGCGGGCCGCATGAGCGCCGGCGATGAGCCAGGGACGCCGCCCAGCGTACGAGATCGGGCGGGCCGTTTTTTTGGAGGAGGAGGCATGAAGTATCGCACGATAGGCTGCGGAGAATTGCGGATCGATCATGTTGGGGAGCATGTGGTGCTTTCGGGGTGGGTGCATCGCCGCAGGGACCACGGCGGGGTGACATTTCTCGACCTGCGCGATCGATCCGGTATCGTGCAGGCGGTGGCCAACCCGGAGAACTCGCCCCAAGCCCACAGCGCGGCCGCCGACCTGCGGGTCGAATGGGTGGTCCGCATCGAGGGAGAAGTCCGCGCGAGGCCCGCAGGGTCCGAAAACCCTTCCCTGGCGACCGGTGAGGTGGAAGTGATGATGAGCGCGCTGAATGTGCTGAACCCGGCGCGCACACCCCCCTTCGCCATAAACGAGGAGACAGAGGTAGATGAGACTCTCCGTCTGCAGTATCGTTACCTTGATCTGCGGCGGGAGCGGATGCAGCACAACCTGGCGCTGCGGCATAGGGTGGTGAAATACATCCGGGATTTTCTGGATGCGCGGGGTTTTCTCGAGGTGGAGACTCCCATATTGTTCAAGACCACCCCAGAGGGGGCGCGAGACTATCTTGTACCCTCCCGCCTATATCCGGGTGAATTCTATGCGCTGCCCCAGTCGCCGCAGCAGTTGAAGCAGCTATTGATGGTGGCAGGGGTGGAGCGCTACTTCCAGATCGCTCGCTGCTTCCGGGATGAGGATCAGCGGGGTGACCGGCAGCCGGAGTTTACTCAGCTTGACCTTGAGATGTCCTTCGTCGAACGCGCGGACGTGATGGAGATCAGCGAGCGGCTGTTCACCCAGCTTGTCGAGGACCTGCTCCCCAATCTCAGGCTGATGGAGAAGCCATGGCCGCGCCTGTCGTACCAGGAGGCGATGCGCCGCTTTGGAAAGGACAACCCCGACCTGCGCTTCGGAATGGAGTTGGTGGATGTGTCGGAGCTCGCTCAGGGCTCCGGGTTCAAGGTGTTCGAAGATGCCGTCGCGGCTGAAGGTGTTGTCTTCGGGTTGAACGCCAAGGGCTGCGGCGGCTACAGCCGGAAGGAGCTGGAGGAGCTCACGGACCTCGTCCAGGAGTTCGGCGCCAAGGGCCTGGCATACCTGGCCATCGGGGAAGAAGGCGAGACGCGCTCCTCCTTCGCCCGCTTCCTCAAGGCCGGGGTGCTCACTGAATTGACGGATCGCATGGGCGGTGAAGCCGGGGACCTGTTGCTGCTGGTCGCTGATCGCGCCGACATCGTATACGAGGCCTTGGGACGGTTGCGGGAGCATCTCGGAACTCGCTTGGGTTTGCGTGATCCGGGGGTGCTCGCCTTCTGCTGGGTGATCGACTTTCCTCTAATGGAGTGGAACGCTGAGGAAGCGCGCTGGGATCCCAGCCACCACCAGTTCACCTCACCGCTGCCGGAGGACATCCCCTTGCTGGAGAGCGATCCGGGTGGGGTCCGCGGCGCCCAATACGATATGGTCGTGAACGGAGTCGAGGTCGGAGGAGGCAGCATCCGTATCCATGATCGGGAGCTGCAGGAGAAGGTGTTCGAATTGATCGGCCTTGACCCGGCGGTGGCGCAGGACCGCTTCGGACATATGCTGCGGGCTTTCGAGTACGGGACCCCGCCGCACGGGGGCATCGCGCCGGGGATTGATCGTCTGATGATGATCTTCACCGGGGAGCCCAACATCCGTGAGGTGATCGCCTTCCCCAAGAATCAGGCGGCCCGTGACTTGATGGCGGATGCGCCCTCGGCCGCGGAGGCCGAGCAGCTTCGTGAGCTGCATCTGGACGTGATCCCGGACTAGCGATCCTTCAACCGATTTGCCCGGATGAACATAACTCACTACAATAGAGCGATTCGAGCACAGTGAGGAATGCGGCTCCGGCCCCTATCTTGGCCTGCTGATGTATCTCACAGCGCCGCGGGGTTCCCTCCGGAGAAGGGCCGGACGCGGGCCGAAGCCTCGACGCCGGTAGTGATCGGACGAAGGCGGGCCTGGCGTCATCCTCAAGGTGCCCATGGGGAAATCGTGACAGCACTTGGAGGAAACCGAAGATGAAACACCTGCGCTATCTCTCCCTCCCACTGATCCTCTTCTTGCTCGGCATCCCGAATACTGCGCTGTCGGCAGGGGGCCAGACATATTTCACGGATACTTCACCGGGGAACCTGGATGTGTATTACTGCTACCCGGAGTACATCGAGTTTGATATTGATGTCACTGGTGACTTGCCCACCGCCAGCGCATTCCTGACCCTGAATGCTTATGATGTGGATGAGGAATCGGGCGAGATCGACCAGGTTTGGTTCAATGGAAACTCGGTCGGCAATCTGTCCGGCAACAACAACACATGGAACACGACGGTTTTCAGCATACCGATCGAGTGGGTCGAGTCCGGGCCGAACACGATCCGTGTTCAGGTCACGACTTCGGGGTGGTGCGTTGAAATCGACTGGGGCCAATTGCTCGTCGACGGCGGGCAAGGGGAGTCGGGGGACATCACCCAGCTCAGGATCGATGACTACACGGTGGTGGGGAGCACGGTGAATGTGGACGTGACGACCATCGTGGAGGGGATAACCGGTGGCAACTACCGTCTGGAGATCGCCTTGCTGGACCCCTCCGACAACAATATCGGTACCGTCATTGACACGTTCTCGGTGGGCGCCGGAGAGACTGTCACCCGCACTAATTCACCGAGTTACAGCCTGAGCAGTGGCACAGGAACCTACACCATCCAGGCCAGTCTGTTCAACGCCGACACGGGCTTGCAGGAGGCCATCGAAATCATCACTTTCTACCATGTTCAAGACGCCGGGCCGAATTATGCACCCACGATCGATCTCGACGCCGATGACAGCGGCCCGGTCTCTGGGACGGGCTATGCTGCCACACTGCAGGCTCCCGGAGATGTGAGGGCGGAAGACAGCGATCTGGAGATCGAAGATAGCGACGATACCTCCCTGCAGTCCGCCACGGTCACCCTGGTCAACCACCCGGATGGTGGCGACGAAGCCCTATCTGTCTCCACCGCTGGCACTTCGATCAGCTCGGACTACGATAGCGGCAGCGGCGTGTTGTCACTGACCGGCTCCGACAGCATCAGCAACTATGCTCAGGCGCTGCGTACGGTTCGCTATCGGAATACCGCCGCGGATCCGGATCTCACCATTCGGACCATCGAGTTCGTGGTCAACGACGGGACGGCGAACAGCAACACCGCTGTTTCGCGCGTGACGCTGCTGGCACCCATTCCGAAGACGGGTTTTGCCCCCAACCGGCTGACGGAACTCCCTGAGCGACCGGGGTCGGCCGTCTATCGCTCCTTGCCGGGATATTGGATCGAGATTCCCGGGCAGGAGGTCTTCCACCGCATAGTGTTCATCCCGTTGGGAGAGGATGGTTGGGATATCCGCTGGCTTGGGGCCGAGGTGGGATATCTGGAGGGAACCGCTTTTCCGACTCTCGTAGGGAACACCACTCTTACAGCCCACGTCTATCTCCAGGATGGCACTCCAGGGCCGTTCGTCGGATTGCGCGGCATGCGTTATGGCGACCCAGTGTTTCTGCACGCGGGCGGCTTCAAGTATGAGTATCGTGTTCGCGAGAATCAGCTCGTTGGGGAGACAGACGGCTCCGTTATCATGCAGCATGAGGAATATGATTGGATCACGCTGATCACCTGCGAGGGCTACGACGAGTCATTGGGTGAATACCGGTGGCGGCGGGTGGTCCGAGCCGTGCTTGTAGGTGTTGGAGCCGAATGAGCGCATGTCTCAGGTTGCGGGAGGCTGGGCCGCATCCACATGCCGTTGGGGATGGGGGCTTGACGCTCGCGTGAGCCGCGCCTGCGTCAGGCGAGGGAGGCGAGGGGTTTGCCCCCCAAGCTGGACCGCACCCCGGCGCGACGTGGCATTGTCAAGCGCGCCCGAACGTGGTATACATGAATCGAACCCTGCTGTGCCCGTGATGTAGCATCGGGTTTTGGGCCAACACTTGATGAAACGGAGTCCTATCTTTGATGGGGGACGCGATAGGCTTGAGCCAAGGCGGAGCCCATCTTGAGGACACCACCTGCGAATGCAGGTTCAAAACCATGCTTCACACGGCATAGCGGGGTGCCTTCTTCATCGAGGGCCGCCAGGCGAGCGTGCGGGATCGCCGGGCGGCACTGCACTTAAAAGGGATGCGCAGTGCGGTAGGCGCTCACGCGTCGCAGTGTTTGAACGTCATCATGTTTGAACGTGCAAACGTCCAACCTACAACCTTTCTCTCCCCTTCCCCCTTGCTCTCCTGCCCCCGCACTCCGCTGCTCCCCCTGCCCCCTTCCTTGCGCCCACCTGCAAACGGCGGTACACTGACACGAGCTAATCTTAACAATTCTGGGATCGACATCTGTGCCACTGGAAATGGTGATGGTTTCTGAGCGTGAGAAGGCCCTCAACGCGGCCATGGATCAGATCAGGAAGCAATATGGAGATGGCGCCGTGATGCGCCTGGGGGAGGCCACCCATCTGCAGGTGGAGGCGATTCCCACGGGCTCATTGGCGCTGGACATCGCCCTGGGTGTGGGGGGAATCCCACGTGGGCGGGTGACCGAGATCTACGGCCCAGAAGCGTCGGGGAAGACAACCTTGGCCCAGCATATCGTGGCCGAGGCGCAGAAGCTGGGCGGGGTTGCGGCCTTTGTCGATATGGAGCATGCCCTTGATCCGGCGTATGCGAAACGCTGCGGCGTAGATGTGGAGGATCTACTGATCTCCCAACCCGACACCGGCGAGCAGGCGCTCGAAATCGCGGAGACGCTGGTGCGCAGCGGCGCGGTAAGCGTGATCGTGATCGACAGCGTGGCGGCGCTGGTGCCGCGGGCGGAGATCGAGGGCGATATGGGCGATGCCACCATGGGCATGCAGGCCCGCCTGATGAGCCAGGCCCTTCGGAAGCTGAGCGGCGCCATCAAGCAGACCAACACGGCGGTAGTGTTCACCAACCAGATCCGCCAGCGCATTGGCGTATACTTCGGCAATCCCGAAACCACCTCGGGGGGGATGGCCTTGAAGTTCTACTCCTCGGTGCGTCTGGATATGCGGAGAATAGAGAGCATCAAGGTCGGGCAAGAGATCCTCGGCAACCGGGCGCGCGTGCGCGTCGTGAAGAACAAGGTGGCCCCGCCCTTCAAAGTGGCCGAGTTCGACATCATGTATAATGAAGGGATCTCCAAGGCAGGCGGCCTGCTCGATATCGGCGTGGAGACCGAGATCATTACCAAGCGGGGCTCGTACTACTCCTATGTCGAGGAGCGCCTCGGGCAGGGAAGAGAGAACGCGAAGGATTATCTGAAAGAAAACAAGGAACTTGCGCTGGAAATCGAGAGACAGATCAGGGAAGCGGTCGGACTTCCGACCCGCCAACTGGAGACGGAAGAGTAAGAGGGAAATCGGTACAATCCAAGCTGAATGAAATCGCTGCGCTTAGGCACTGTGGTGGGAACGAGCGCAGCCACGCCAAAGAAAATGATCTCTTATGTGCAATATTGACTCCGCGACACGCGAGTCTTATCGGCGTAGGCAAGATGAATTCTGTGGGAAGATATCTCTGATAAACACTCGCATAGTCTGAACTCCCCTGCAGGGCACAACCAGGCTCCTGCAGTGAATGCCGCAGAGTCGACAACTTGAGATCGTGCAACCGGGCTGAACACCTTTGGCCGTGACGCGGTTCCCAAGCGCACGGCCATTGTGTTTTCGACGAAAGGTTACCATATGGCTGGAGTGGTCACAGCCTTGAAATGGCAGAAGAAAGACAGAAGGCGTGTCAACGTGTATCTGGACGGGCAGTTTGCATTCGGTCTGGCTGGATCGCTGGCGGCTTCCCTGCAGGTTGGCCAACAGCTTGAGGCACGCGAGGTCGCCGAACTCCAGGCGCAAGACGAGGGGGAACAGGCCTACCTGCGCGCATTGCGGCTCATCAGCCGTCGCCAGCGCAGCGAAGGAGAACTGCGCCGATATTTTGACCGCCGGGAGATTTCTACAGCGGCCCAGGAGACGGCCATCGATCGCCTGAAGGACCACGGGCTGGTGGACGATAGGGAATTCGCGCGTGCGTGGATCGAGAATCGCAACACCTTTCGACCGCGCAGCGCGCTGGCGCTGCGGGCGGAGTTGAGGCGGAAAGGTGTCGCTGACGCCGTCATCCGTGAAGCGCTTCGCGACTTTGACGGGAGTGCAGCCGCCCGATCCGCCGCGCAGAAACGGGTCGCCAGATGGAGGGATTTGTCAGAAGAGGATTTTCGTCGCCGCATGGGGGGGTATCTGAAGCGGCGCGGGTTTCCGTTTGCCACGGTTCAGGACGTGGTGCGAGAAACCTGGGGGGAAATCGTCAGAGAGACTGGGGAAGGTGAAAGAAAGGGTGATGTATGAATCTTCTACGATTGTTGCCACCCATCCTCATCGCTCTGCTCGCGGGAATTGCTGTGGGCTATTTCGTCCGACAGATGTTGATTGAACGTGAAATCCGTCGTGGAAATGCCCAGGCTGAGGGGATCATCGAAGGGGCGAAGGCCCAGGCCAAGGAGATCGAACTCCGGGCACGGGATGACGCGCTGAAGATCCGGGACAAAGCCGAAGGGGAGGCCTCGCGGCGCAGGGCCGAACTCAGCAACGAGGATGATCGCCTGCAGCGGCGAAGGGAACATCTGGACCAGCGAATGGAGGATATTGAGAAGCGCGAATTGACGCTGAATAAGCGCCAGAGCTCCTTGGATCGCCGGGCCAATGAACTGAAGGAAGAGGAACAGCGGGTAACAACGGAACTCGAACGCATCTCGGCGATGACGCGCGAGGAGGCCAAGGAGCAGTTGCTCGAGGTGGTGGAACAGGAGACCCAGGCGGATGTTGTACGCATCATCCGGCAGATCGAGGAGGAGGCGAAGATCAAGGGGGAGCGCAGGGCACGCGAGCTGATCGCCGATGCCATACAGCGAGTGGCCTCGGAACATGTCTCCGAGATCACCGTCTCCGTGGTCCCTTTGCCCTCCGACGACATGAAGGGGCGTATTATCGGACGGAATGGCCGCAACATACGCGCCTTTGAACAAGCCGCAGGGGTGGATGTCATTGTCGACGATACGCCTGAGGCCGTCACCATTTCCTGCTTTGATTCAGTGCGCAGGGAAATCGCCCGGCGGGCGATGGAGCGCCTGGTGTTGGATGGGCGTATCCATCCGGCTCACATCGAGAAGGTCGTGGATCGGGTGAAGCAAGAGGTTGAGGAACTCATGGCAGAAGCGGGCGAGGAGGCGGCATACGACGCCGGGGTGCATGGTCTTCATCCCGAAGTCACGAAGAAGCTCGGCCGTCTTCAGTTCCGCACCTCCTATGGCCAAAACCAACTGGCGCACGCGGTGGAGACCGCCCAATTGGCTGGCATCATCGCCGCAGAGCTGCACGCGGACGTGGATGTGGCCCGTGCAGGGGGCCTGCTGCACGATATCGGCAAGGCCATGGATCATGAAGTGGAGGGGACCCACGCCCGAATCGGCGCCGATTTTTGTCGGCGGTACGGCGTCCCCGAGCCCGTGGTGAACGCCATTGAGGCGCATCATCATGAAGTGGAACGCGAGACGGTGGAGGCGGTGATTGTGGAAGCCGCTGACGCCATCAGCGGGGCTCGACCGGGTGCGCGTCGGGAGGGCCTGGAGGAATACCTGAAGCGTGTGCGGGCGCTGGAGGATATGGCCAACTCCTTCAAAGGAGTATCCGAGAGCTACGCCCTGCAGGCTGGGCGGGAGATCCGCATCATCGTCAGGCCGGAGGATATCGATGATCTGCAGGCCACCCGTCTGGCGCGCGATGTCGCCAAGAAGGTCGAGGAGTCCATGCAGTACCCTGGGCAGATCAAGGTGACCGTAATCCGCGAGACGCGCGCCGTGGACTACGCCAAGTAGGCTCCTATGGGGGTGGTTGGTCGGGGATTGCCCCCTCACCCCCCAGCGCGCGGAAGGATACCGGAGCGCTGAGGGGTGGATACCGGCTCTGTTTGTCACCTCTTGCTGGGATTTGAACCTCGCTGGATTCTTCTGTCCGGGCACCGCTCGGCTCCTGAAACGCTCATACTTGGGCACGCCGAGGTCGTGCCCGCGGAGTGCCTCAACCCCGAATGCGCGGCCCGCCGTACAGGTACCAGAAACGCTCCCTGGGATAGACGGCTCGCAGCCGCTCGTCCCAGATAAATCCCCCCTCCGAGAAGCGGGACCGGAGGCGGCGATCCAGATCTGAAAGGGCTCCCTGGATTCTCGCCGGTTCAGCACCCTCACCCGGCAGGTCCAACAGGCGCGCCAGCATCACACGCTGCCGGACCTCGTTCCGGTATCCCCATTCGCCGGTCTCCGACGCTTCGAGGTCCTGTATATAGGCCCTCCACAAATTGAGACGGGAGTCGGCTTCCGCCGCGCTCTTGGTCTCCATCGCCACCTGCCGCGCTTGTCTCGTGGATTCAAAGCGCTCGAGCAGCCCGCGCATGCACCGGCGTTGATCGGCATCCATCCCACCCTGATGGGCTTTGAGTTCGTCCAGGACAAGCAGCAGCCCCCCCGTGGAGAGCATCGGGTAGACGCTCCCTCCCGGTGGATGGCGCCGCCCCAGCGGCCAGAAGAGCACCTTGGAATTCAAATAGGCGTCAATCTCCCCCAGCATCACCTCCGCCAGATCCAGATCGTATTCGATCGAGTTCACCGGCTATCCGCCCTCCCCTAACGCCTGCCGAATGGTGTCCAGCAGATCGCCGCGGGTGGCCGGCTTGACCATATATGCCACCGCCCCCAGATCTGCGCCGACCTGCCGGTCCGCATCCCTTCCCTTGGCGGTGAAGAAAACCACCGGGGGCGTGTCGCCTTTCATGGCGTTGATCCTGCGCATGACCTCGAATCCGTCCAGGTCGGGCATCATGATATCCAGCAGCACGAGATCGAAGTGGAGGTCGCGCATCATGCGCAGCGCTTTAGCACCGCTGTCCACACTGATGACCTCGAAGCCGGCAGTCTTCAAAGTGTGCGCAATCAACTCACCGGTGTCGACCTCATCATCGACGATCAGGACCCGGTTCTTCGCTGCCATGGGAACACCTTTCGCTGAGCGATGATCGAAAAGGATGCCTCTATTCTATTCAGACGGCTCAAATGGGAAAACGAAGCTGCGTCCTCGCCTGCGTTTTACCTAAGGAGGCAGGTCCAAACCCAATGGGATGGCCATCGGCCCCGCCTCCATCTCCGCGGGCCCGAACATCTGCCCCGCGAAGGATGGTCGCGCTCCCTTTGGCGCGGTCGTTGCTCTGCAAATGGGCGCTGGCTTCAGTAGGAAAGCAGGCGCACGGGTTGTTCGATGTACCGGCGAAAGACCTGCATGAATTCCGCAGCCTCCGCCCCATCCGTCACCCGGTGGTCAGCCGAAATGGTGAATTCGACCCGCTTGCCCACCTTGATGGTCTCCCCTTGCACAACCGGCTGGTCGCGAACCGCGCCGACAGCGAGGATGCCGGCCTCCGGTGGGTTGATGATGGCGATGAAATTGTCGATGGCATACATCCCCAGGTTGGACACAGTGAATGTCGAGCCCTCGACATCGGAGGGCCGCACCCGCCCCTGCCGCGCCCGGTCGCTCATCTCTCGCGCCATCTTTGAGATCTCGTGCAGCCGCAGCGTGTCGGCGTTTGGCACGACCACGGTGAGCAGGCCACCCTCCACTGCCACGGCTACTCCGATGTTGATCTCCCCGATCCGGAGGATCTTATCGCCATCGAGCGTGGCGTTCAGGTTGGGGAATTCGCGCAAGGCAAGGGCGCAGGCTTTGATGATGAAATCATTCACCGAGAGCTTTTCCCCCTCGGGCAAGGTCTCATTGATCTGGGTGCGCAGCGCCATCATCGGGCCGGCGTCCATCTCAGCGGTCAAGTAGAAGTGGGGCACTTGCTGCTTGGATTGCGTCATGCGCCGACCGACGGCCGCTCGCAACTTGCTCAGGGGCTCCCGTACGACCTCCCCGGCGGGAATCTGGGTCGGCCGCGCCCGAGGGGCCGCCCCCTCTTGGCCGGCCATTTCGCTTTCGACGTCCTTCTTGACGATGCGGCCGCCCGGCCCAGAGCCCTCCACCCGTGCTAGGTCGATCCCGTGATCCTCCGCCAGCCGCCGGGCGAGGGGGGAGGCCTTGATCCGGCCATCCTCCTCGGGCTTGGCGGCCTCCCGCGGCGGCGCCTGTTTCTCCTCCGTGGAAGGACCAGGTTCGACTGCTGCCTCCGCCGCCGGCTCCTTCTCCGCCGCCCTCTCCCCGATCAGGGCATCCAGGTCAATCTCCTCCTTCGCATCGCCCACCACCGCGATGGGATCCCCCACAGGGACGGAGGTCGATTCTTCCACCAACAGCTTTCGGACTACGCCGCCGGCGCGCGCTTCCACCTCGACAGTCGCCTTGTCGGTCTCGATTTCCGCCAGCACCTCCCCTTTTTCAACGGTGTCGCCCTCTTCCTTCAGCCAACGGATGAGCACCCCCTCGGCCATGTCGAAACCAAGTTTGGGCATGATGATCACTTCCGCCATTAGAGCACTCCTTTCACGGCGGCGATCACGTCCTCTTCCTGTGGCAGCATCTGCTGCTCTAGGGACTGGTTGTAGGGGAGCGGCACTTCCTCCTGCGCCACCCTGCCTATGGGGGCGTCGACGTAGTCAAATGCCTGCTCATACAGCCGCGCCGCCACTTCGGCGCCAACGCCGTAGGATCTCCACCCTTCCTCGACGATCACCGCCCGATATGTGCGCTTGAAGGATTCGACGATCGGGCCCATATCCAGCGGCCGCAGTGTGCGCAAGTCGATTACCTCGACTTCTACGCCTTCCTTCGATAGCTTCTCCGCCGCCTGCAGAGAGATAGGGAGCATCTTCGAGTAGGTGATCAAGGTGACATCGTCGCCTGGGCGCTGTACCTTGGAGACGCCAATGGGCTCCAAATATGGCTCATCCGGCACTTCGCCGCGGCTCTGATAAAGTGTGGCGCTTTCGATGAACATCACGGGATCATCACTGCGGATGGCAGACTTGAGCAAGCCCTTGGCGTCATAGGGCGTTCCGGGGGCGACGACCTTGAGACCCGGGAAGTGGGCGAAGATCACGTCCGGCGTCTGGGAGTGGGTTGCCCCCAACTGTCGACCGCCACCGCTCACGGTCCGGATGACGATCGGCACGCGGATTTGCCCACCGAACATCGTATGGGCCTTGGATGTTACGTTCGCTATCTGGTCCAGGGCCAGGAAGGCAAAGTTGATGGTCATCAATTCGGCGACCGGGCGAAGGCCGGCCATCGCGGCCCCGTTGGCGGAGCCGACAATCACACCCTCGGCGATCGGGGTATCCCGGACACGTTCCTCACCGAAGTGGTCGTAGAAGCCCTTTGTGACCGCGTAGCTTCCACCCCACACCCCGACTTCCTCGCCCATGATGATCACCTTGGGATCGCGCTCCATCTCCTCCCAGAGCGCCTGAGATATGGCCTCTCTCATGGTCATGGTTGGCATCGCTCAATCCCCCGACTTCGTGTAAACCAGGTCGAAGAGCAGCTCCGCATCCGGCTCGGGGCTGCCCTTGGCGAACTGCTCGGCGTCTTGCGTCTCCTGGGCCGCCTGCTCATCGACGGCGTCGAGCTCTGATTCCTCCGCCACGTCGTTTTCGATCAGGTATCTACGAAAGATACCAATCGGATCGTCCTTCTCCCACTTCTTGACCTCTTCACCGGTGCGGTATCTCTGCGGATCCCCCATCGAGTGCCCCCGAAAGCGGTAGGTGACCGCTTCCAGGAGAAAAGGCCCGCCTGCCCTGACCTTCTCGATCGCATCTTTGGCCGCTTCATAGACCTTCATGACGTCCATGCCGTCGACTCGCCCGTTCGGCATCTGGTACCCCTCGGCCTTCTGGCGGATCTCAGAAACGGCCGAGGCGCGTTCCACAGCCGTGCCCATTCCGTAGCGGTTGTTCTCGCACAGCCATAGCACCGGCAGCTCCCAAATCATTGAGAGGTTCAAGGCCTCGTGGAAGTAGCCGATATTGGTAGCGCCCTCCCCAAACATGCAAAGAGTGACCGCTTCGGAAGCGTTCAGTTTGTCTGCCAGCGCCATGCCCGCGGCCAACGGCAAATGCGATCCCACGATGGCATGGCCGCCCCAAAAGTTCCGATTCACATCCGCCATGTGCATAGACCCGCCAAGCCCCTTGGAACATCCATCCAACTTGCCCAAAAGTTCGGCCATAACTTGTTCCGCGGGGATGCCGCAGGCGATGGCGACACCGTGGTCCCGATACGCGGTGATGACCCGATCTTCGGGCCCCCGCGCGGCAACCAGGCCGGTCGCGACAGCTTCCTGCCCGATGTACAGGTGCAGGAAGCCGCCGATCTCGCCCTCCTGATACAGTTCCGCAGCCCGCTCCTCCATATGCCGGATCAGGACCATCTCATGATACAAATCAAGCTGTTCTTGAGCATCCATGATCTTCTTCTGATCCTTTCCGCCCTATATTCAAGGCGCATTATACCCGCATCGGTCGCAATTCTTACATAAGGGGCGGGGATAGGGTCGTCTCCGCGCCCAACGGTCGATGTCCAATCGCCGATTTCTTTGCCGTGGGTCGTAGGGGCTGTCCGCAAGAGTGTCCGGGTCGATGATTCTTCTGCCATTTCGGCCTCCTTTGTCTTGAAACTCGAAGAGCAACTCGACCGGAATCCACCCGGTTGGATGGTTTGCCGACTCGGCCCCACCGTTCAAATTCTCGGCGTCTCGTGAGCAGCCCCTGCGAAGAGTCGATGGACTCAAGCCCGGCGGAGCGCAGGGAATTGGCGGGGAGTCAATCCGGGTCCGGTACGGGCGGTGCCGGGAGACCCGCGGCCCAAACGTAGGGCTCGAAGGAAGTAGGGTCCACCCCTGCGCTCAGGGGCAGGCGCAAGAGGAACTCCGCCGATCCGCCGGGCGCAAGCGATGCCTGGGGGGTGGTCCAGCCCGTAGAAATGAGCTCCCCGTTTGTGTCCCAGATAGTGGCATCGACGGTGGGGCGGAACAGCTCGGCTTCGCCACGGTTGGTCAGGCTGCCGCGCAAGTAGACTGCACTGCCGATCTTCTCGTAGGTGTCGATTTCCACAGCCAACGGGGACATCGCAAGGGCGGGTCGATGCAGAGAAGGTGGATCGATCCAGGCTTCGACCCGGACGCCGGAAAGGTCTGCATCCCTCCTGGCCAAGTTGGCGCGAAGGCCAGGAAGATCCTCCGAGATGAAAGCTCGCCGCTCTCCCCTGCGCAGTGGGAGCGGATGTTCAATATGCACCGCAGACAACCATTCCCCCTCGAGTTCGACGCCGAAAAGCGCGGAGAACCACGCCCCGGCCGTGCCCTCGTTTTCCACCTCACCGATCAAGAAGAGGTTGCGCTGCGGATCTTGTCGCAACGTCGGCCCCCATGTGAATTTGAGATCGGATTCACTTTGCGTCAAATCGGAAGCCCGGGTATCCGGGAAGAACAAGTATGTTTGAGCGTCATCCCCTGGATGGATATCCGCAAGAAACGGAATCCTCACACCTGGCGCCAAGACAACCGGGCCGGCTTGCATCTCTCCGAATCCGTTGATCTCGCCCTGGGATCCACGGCTAACCAGAGACAGTCCCACCAGAGACACAGGAAGATCCCCGGGGTTCGCAATCAATCCCATCATATCCCGACCGTCGCCCGTGGTCCAAGATCGGACGCTATCGACCATCAGCGATGGAGGCTGGGAGTCAAGTCGCGTCCAAGATTGGGCTTGCACCTCAACACCATCCGGCCTTGCAGCCGAGCCCAACTTGAATAGAAAGGGGCTTTGGGCCCCGGCGGCGATGGCGCTCCGGCTCGCCAGCCCGCCGGCCTGGATCGTCGAGCCAGCAACGGGCCCATCCGTGATCAGGACCAGGGACACATCTCCGATGGCAAAGCTGGCCTGGTTCTTGAGCAGGCCTATCACGAACCACCCTCCCCGTGGGTCCTGAACCAGGGACACCTCCGGAAAGGTGACATCCTCCTGCGCGGTGGCGGTAGGGGAGGGAGGTGCAGTGGGCAATGGGCTTGCGGCCGGCGAAGCCGTGGGATATGCCGCCGCGGTGGGAGGGGCCGCGGGGTTCCCGCAGGCGCCCAGAAGTGCGATGCCGCACCACGCAACGATCAGAATCGAGACCCATCTCATGGGAATAATGCTACATGATTTACGGCCAGTCTGGGTATGCACTTTCCCGGCCTACGGTGTCGCCCTTTGGCCGGAGATTCTCAGGGGAAAGCGAGGGGGAGCTTCCCACCCGCCGGTCCCGCAGCCCCTCCCAGGCATGCGCATGCCCGGGAGGGGCTGGATTGGGCGGTTGGGCTGCGGTCAGGCCAGGTTGACCTCGGGCAGCTCCTGCTTGGCGTCGTCCACTGCCTGCTGGGAATACTCGAAGTTCTCCAGCTCATGTTTCATGTAGGAATCATAGGCCGCCAAGTCGAAGTGGCCGTGGCCGGATAGGTTGAACGCGATCACCCGGCTCACACCCTCCTGCTTGCACTTCAACGCCTCATCGATGGCGGCGCGAACGGCATGTGCCGACTCCGGGGCCGGGATGATGCCCTCCGCTCTGGCGAATTGGATGGCCCCCGAGAATGTCTCCAGTTGTCCCAGGGCGACGGCCTCGATGTAGCCGCCGGCATACAGGGCGCTGAGGTGGGGCGCCATGCCGTGGTAGCGCAGCCCTCCGGCGTGGATCCCGGCCGGGACAAAGCCGTGACCCAAGGTGTGCATTTTCACGATGGGAGCCATCTTTGCGGTGTCACCGTAGTCGAAGGCGTATGACCCCTTGGTGAGGGAAGGGCAGGCCGTCGGCTCAACCGCGAGCAGGCGGGTTGATCTCCCTTCGGTGAGATTCTTGTGCAGGAAGGGGAAGGCGAAGCCCGAGAAATTGCTGCCGCCTCCGACGCAGCCGATAAGCACGTCCGGATACTCTCCGGCCTGTTCTAACTGCTTCAGCGCCTCCTCCCCGATGACGGTCTGGTGGGTGAGCACCGGCCCTAGCACCGAGCCCAAGGAGTACTTGAAGCGGCCTTCGGAGGTGACGGCCGCCTCGACGGCCTCGGAAATCGCGATCCCCAGAGATCCCGGGTGCTCGGGATCCTCCGCCAGAAGCCTGCGGCCGTACTCCGTGCGATCGGACGGGCTGGGCGTGACATCCGCCCCGTAGGTCTCCATGATCACCCTGCGATAAGGCTTCTGCTGGTACGAGACGCGCACCATAAAGACTTTGCAGTCCAGATCGAAGAAGTTGCAGGCCATCGCCAAGGCCGATCCCCACTGTCCCGCGCCGGTCTCGGTGGTGAATCCATGCACTCCCTCCTCCTTGGCGTAGAACGCTTGGGCAACGGCGGTGTTCGGCTTGTGGGAGCC
This sequence comes from uncultured Anaerolineaceae bacterium, assembly GCA_964388955.1. Lineage (GTDB taxonomy): Bacteria > Chloroflexota > Anaerolineae > Anaerolineales > E44-bin32 > CAYMCO01. Next base: position 72,154 of record CAYMCO010000026.1, read on the forward strand.
GACGGGGGAGGTCCCCTCGTACTTGAAGTAGATGTGTGCAGGGGTATCGAGGGCTTTCTCGAGCCTGCGAGCGCGGATCAACGGGGTCGGCCGCCAGAGTCGGTATACATCCATCACTGGGCCCGGGATCGAGATATAGCGCTCCATGCTGACAGCCTCGCCGACGAAACGGGCCGGGAAGAGGGCGGTGAGAAAATCGGGCGTGACCGGTTCCTTGGTGACCGGGTGAAGCACGGGACCCGGATCGACCGGCATATCCGGGTTGATGTTGTACCAGGCCTCCGGTATCTCGTCTTGCGAGAGAATGAAACGGATTTGGTCAGACATCTTGCACCTCCTGGGAATTGCTCGGGCCCAGCCTCCAGGGCCATGGCCAATCTTCGGTTCATCTGGCTCCGGGACCGGGCTCATCCAGTTCTTTTCCCTCTTGCTCGCCAGCGCTATTCCCACGTTTCCAGCCGGTCTGCCTCCGGGAGTTAAGAGACAAGCGCTCGTCCCAGATCTGGGACGAGCGCCAGAACGCCCGTGGTGCCACCCTCATTAGGCGAGGCCCAGGACAAAAAAAACCCGTCCATGAAGCGACGGGATGTGGTGAGCCAGCCTCACTCATTCTCGGGTACGGCGCCGAAGCACGATACCCTTTGCCTGGATAACGGTGGCATCTCCGGCGCGGGCTACTGGGTTGTCCGTTCGCCCTGCAGCTCTGAGGGCCATTCCCGGCCGCCGTTCGGGCGAGCATCCCACCACCTTCTGGCTCGCTCTCTGCGCCGACGCTTCGGTCGGTACTATTCCTCTTCGCAGCTATTGCTCTATGAGGTTGTCGGCGCAGTATACGCGATATTTGTGGGGGAGTCAAGCGGCTTTCAAGGGGGATGCATGCGGTCATTTGTTGCAGGGGCGTTGGCCCCGTGTCTCGGAGGCTGTGCCCTGGGGCGGAGAGAGGAAGTTGAGTATGCATCCGTGCGGCCTGGTAGCAGTCTACTTGAACGGAGGAATCTGCATCCGATTCGCGGCCCCACGAGCTGGGCGGGATTTCGCCCCCCACCCCAATCCCCTCCCCCCTGACTGACCTCACCCCCTCCCCCAGCGTCCGGAGGACCGGGGAAAACGGCCCCAGGGGAGCCGGGGGAGGGGGCCAAGGGGGTGGGGGCAGATCGAAGCGCAACGCGGAAGGATGGGGAGAAGGCTGGCGCCGGCAGGTGTCCCCAGGAGCGTTCCCTTCAGCGAGATTGGCAA
>CAYMCO010000027.1:0-73108 GCA_964388955.1 uncultured Anaerolineaceae bacterium
CATCTCAAGGTCGAATGGCGGCCCCCTGGCGGCCCTCGGATTATTCGGCGACTTCCATCTCCACAGCAGCCTTCGGGTCCACGCTCGATTGGAGCACAGCCGGCGCCTGGCGCTTGCTCTGGCGGATGGCCCACGACAGCACGGCGAGCAGGACGAGGACCACCAGCCAGCCGCCGATCCCGAGAACGGTGTACTGCACGACGATCGGCGCGATGATCACCGAGACCAAATTGACCACCTTGATCATAGGGTTCAGCGCCGGGCCGGCGGTGTCCTTCATGGGGTCACCCACCGTGTCGCCCACCACGCCTGCCTTGTGCCGCTCAGAGCCCTTGCCGGTGTTTCTCGCAGGGTCCGAGGCCTCATCTTCGATCAGTTTCTTGGCGTTGTCCCACGCACCACCGGCGTTGTTCATGAACACCGCCAAGAGCTGCCCGGAAAGGATGATCCCCGCCAGGAAACCGCCCAGCGCCTCGGCCTTCAACACCATTCCCACTACGATGGGGGAGATCACTCCCAACAGCGCCAGCGGGACCAACTCCTTTTGGGCTGCCGAGGTGGAAATGGATACCGCCGATGCGTAGTCCGGCTCCGTCTTTCCGGCCAACACACCCAGCTTGAATTGTCGTCGCGCCTCCTTGATGATGAGCGCCGATGCTCGGCTGACCGCGTTGATGGCGAAGGAGGAGAACAGCCAGGGGATGGCGCCGCCGATCAGCATCCCCACGAAGACCCTGGGGACGTCGACGCGGATGCCGGTGGATTGGATCTGCTCGGCCAGTGGGATCCCCGCCATGGCCTGGGAGCGGCTGACATCTACGAGGAAGGATCCGAAGAGCGCCACCGCCGCGATCACCGCCGAACCGATGGCTACGCCTTTGGTGATGGCCTTGGTGGTATTGCCCACCGCGTCCAAATCCGCCATGATTCCTTGCGCCTTCGTGGCCTCCGAGTCGGTTTCTGGGTTCCAGCTCATCTCCCCGATCCCTGCTGCGTTGTCAGCGATCGGCCCGAAAGAGTCCATGGCCACGTTGTTGCCGGTCAGCGTCAGCATTCCGATGCCGGTCATCGCCACCCCATACAATATGAAGGTGACTTGGCCGGGCCCCTCCACCTCAGGGATGGTCCCAAATATCAGAATCGACAGGAAAATGGTGACCGAAATCACCAGTATGGCCCACACACTGGATTCATAGCCCACCGCGACCCCGGAGAGGATGGTGGTGGCGGGGCCGGTGTTTGTGGCTTCTTTGATCTCCTGGACCGGGGATCCGTGCGTCCCGGTGAAATACTCGGTCAGGCGGTCGATGGCGATCGCCAACCCGACGCCCACCGCCGTCGCCAAGAAGGGGCGCCACCAGCCCCCGGTCATGCCGCGCATATAGAAGAAGGCCACCAGGCCAAAGAGCACGACCGAGATGGCGGCCGAGGACAGGAAGCCTCGGAATATCGCGCGCATGGCATTCCCGGCCACTCCGGGGCCGCCTCGTACAGCATAAGTCCCAATGATGGAGGAGAGCACGCCGATGCCCCGGACCAGCAAGGGATAAATGATCCACTCGACCCGGCCCGTGATATGCCACAGCGCCAGGGCGAGGATCAGGCCGGAGACAATGGTGACCTCATATGATTCGAAGATGTCGGCCGCCATGCCGGCGCAGTCGCCCACGTTATCGCCCACGAGGTCGGCGACCACGGCGGGGTTGCGCGGGTCGTCCTCCGGGATGCCAGCCTCCACTTTTCCCACCAGGTCGGCTCCCACATCCGCCGCCTTGGTGTAGATCCCGCCCCCGACGCGCATGAACAACGCCAACAGCGTGCCGCCGAAGCCGAAGCCAAGCAGCGCGTCCGGAGCGGCGATACCGAACACAATGAAGATGAGGGTGCCGCCCGCCAGCCCCAGGCCATCAGTGAGCATGCCTGTAATCGTGCCCGCCCGGTAGGCGATGCGCAGGGCATCCCCGAAGGAGCGCCGGGCAGCGGAGGCCACCCGCACGTTCCCCTGAACGGCCATGCGCATTCCGATCTGGCCAACGGTGAGGCTGAAGCCGGCCCCCATCACGAACGCGACTGCGCGACCCAACCCCACAATCAGGCGGACCTGATCCGCGCTGAATCCTTGGAAGCGCTCCAGCGCTTCAGGGGTGGGGGGCACGATATAGACGGACAGAAAGAGCGCCAGGGTGAGAACTCCGATCAACGGCAGAATCGAGCGCAGCTGCCGCATCAGGTAGGCGTCGGCTCCCTCGCGGATCGCGTCCCACACCTCTTGCATTTTGGGTGTGCCCTTGTCCTCCCGCAGCGTCTGGCCCCGCAGGAAGACCGCATACAGCAGCCCCAGCAGCGCCACCCCAAATACGCCCCAGATCGAGATGATTTCGAAGGTGGATAGGCCGGCCATGGCATACATCGAGGGTCACACCTCCCTATTTGTTTATTCTTACACAAACGGAGCCGAACGATTGTAATGGGGGGAACAAGGGGTGTCAACATCAAGGCCGCGCTTCAACCTGCGCAAGGCGCAGGCGGCATTCATCGGTCAGCGGTCAGAGATCGGCTCGTGAGCAATCATCTGGGGCTCGGTTGGTCTTCGGCCTGGTTAGTAGTGGATAGCTGCTGGCTGACGGCTGATTGCCGGCAGCCTGAGACCCTTGCCTCACGTTATGATACTCTTGCATCGGAGATTCTCGAGGAAGGAACTATGCTTGAGATCGACGGCTCCATGGGGGAGGGCGGCGGCCAGGTGCTCCGCAGCGCGCTTTCGCTCTCCGCGCTGACACTCCGGCCAATTCGCGTCCACAACGTTCGGGCGAATCGCCCTAAGCCTGGACTTGCCCCCCAGCATCTCACAGCGGTGCGGGCGCTGGCGGAGATCAGCGCGGCGCTGGTGGAGGGGGATGCTTTGGGCTCGACGGAGATCCTGTTTCGGCCGCGCAGGATTCCGCCAGCCGGCGAGTACAGTTTCGATGTGGGCGCCGCGGTGGCGGGTGCGAGCGCGGGATCGGTGACGCTGATTCTTCAGGCGCTGCTGCCTCCCCTTTCCCTCGCGCCAGGACCCAGCGAGGTGCACATCAGGGGCGGCACCCATGTGGCATGGAGCCCGCCGTACGACTATCTAGAGAATGTATTCCTGCACGCACTCTCCCACATCGGTGTGCAAACCGAATGCGAGCTCGAAGCCTGGGGCTTCTACCCGCGGGGAGGCGGTGAGATCCGCGCTCGTGTGATGGGGGCAACTGATACATGGTCAGCGCTTGGACTTGGCCACGCTCAGCTCGCCGGCCAGGAGCGTTGGGATGGCGGGAGTTCCAGATTCGGCCCGGCCTTTGAGGGCTTGCAGATTCTCAGACGGGGCGATCTTAAGCGAGTGTGGGGCAGGGCGGTGGCCTGCAATTTGCCCTCCCACATCCCACAGCGAATGTCCGACCGAGCACGTAGCTTGCTCTCCCGCCTGGGGATTGAGGCGCATATTCAACCAAGCCGCGTGCGCGGCGCGGGGCCGGGCGCGGGGATCTTCCTGACAGCCGAGTTTGAGCAAGTGCGCGCGGGGTTCTCGGCGCTGGGTGAGCGCGGCAAGCCATCCGAGCGAGTGGCGGAGGAAGCGGTGGAGCGCTTCTCCCGCTATCTTGCTCGCTCGGGGGCGGTGGATCCCCATTTGGGAGATCAGCTGTTGCTGCCCCTGGCCCTGGCTTCCGGGCCTTCCCAGTACACCGTGTCCGAGATCACAGGGCACCTGTTGACGAACCGGGATGTGATTCGCACGGTATGCGGAAGGGAGATCGAGGTGGAAGGGAATCTGGGGGAGCCGGGGCGGGTGACGGTCGGGAGCGCCACCCCGGGATAGAGCGGTTCTCCCCTCCATGGGGCAGGCGGGTGGGACCCGCCAGGCGTGATTTGTGGGCTGGGTTCTCCCAATCGCTCGGCAGGCGCGCCGGGACCGCTACCTGACTTCTACCCGGAAGCGGCGGCATCCCCGATGATTGCGTGGCCGGTGAGGTCGCCCGAGCCGGCCCGCAGGGATTCCAACGCAAAGGTGCCACCCAGCTACCCGGCCGCCCGGATTGCCCTGTTTTCCACTGCAAACGGGTGTGTTTGGGAGGCGAGACCCTCCTGGGTGCGCTTGAACCAGGTGCCCTGCAGTTCGAGGCCCAGGCATGCACATACCCCCACACGTTTTGCTCCCCCTCCCCCCGCGCCGACACCGATGATTGAGAAGTCAAAGCCATGTGCGGGGGGAGTGGTTCGGGGTGGGGGGCCAAAACCCGACGGCGGCAGGGAAAGCGTCGCCGCGGCCGCGAGGCTGCCCCATCGGGCCGTGCGGAGATGGTAGGACGACGAAGGGCCGGTGCGGCTTTCATCTTCAAATGCGTCTGCCCCTTGAAATGGAATGGAACGCTCCCCTGCAAACCGTGGGCATTGATTTCACGAGGATTTCGCTGTATGCTGAGTGAGATATGGTGATGGAAAGAGGCAACAACCGGCAAAACCATGGACACGACCCCATCGGGGAGCGGGACGGGGACCATGAACTGCGCCTGCCGAATGAGGTCATCGATGACATAGACCAGGCTGAGAAGATGGACGCCCTGACGGAGCATGGCCGGGAGCAGGGATACATCACCATCGATGATATCCTCGCGATTTTCCCCGAGGCGGAGCGGGAACTCGACCAATTGGAGGAGGTGTTCGCCGCCCTGCTGGCGGCTGATGTGCCGTATCTGGACGAGGACGTCGTCGAAGGGGGGCCTCGCAAGGGCGACCTGGAGGACCAGGAGGACGAGGACTTCGCGGTGGTGGACGTCGGGGACAACGTGGGCATGTACCTGCGCGATGTGGGCGGCATCCCCCTCTTGACGGCCCAGGAGGAGGTGCGGCTGGCGAAGCGCATCGAGCGTGGCCGGGAGGCGCGCCGCGAACTGGCCAAAGGGGCAGCGTCGAACCGGCGGCGAGCCGAATTGCGCATGTTGATCGAGGACGGATGGGCGGCGCGCGAACACTTGATCACCGCGAACTCACGATTGGTGATCAGCGTGGCCAAGAAGTACATCGGGAGGGGCGTCCCTTTCCTTGATCTGATTCAGGAGGGCAACATCGGGCTCATCCGCGCCACGAAGAAGTTCGAGTATCAACGCGGTCACAAGTTCTCGACCTACGCCACATGGTGGATCCGCCAGGCTGTGACCCGCGCGATCGCGGACCAGGGGCGCACCATCCGGGTGCCGGTCCATATGGGGGACCAGATCAACAAGCTGCTGCGCACCTCCCACCGGCTCACCCAGCGATTCGGCCGCGAGCCGACAACGGAGGAGCTGGCGGAGGCGCTGGATGTTGCTCCGAAGAAGATCGAGAACATGATTCAGGTCGCCCGACGGCCGCTTTCCTTGGAAACCCCCACCGACAGCGAGGAGGATTCGGTCCTCGCCGACTTTGTGGAGGATGTGGAGGCGCCGGCCCCCGACGAGCGTGCAACCCAGCACTTGCTGCACGAGGACCTGCAGCAGGCCTTGTCCTCGCTGCCCCCGCGAGAGGTGCGCATCCTGGAGCTGCGCTACGGGCTGATGGATGGGCGCAGCTATACGCTTGAGGAGGTGGGCAACAAGATGGGGGTCACCCGGGAGCGGGTGCGCCAGATTGAGGCCCAGGCGTTGAACCGCTTGCGCCATCCGGCGAACCGGGAGCGGCTTCTCGGTTATCTGGTTGAGTGAGGCGGGAAACCCTCAGCCGGCGGGCTGTGCTTTCCACAGCATTCCTCGCCCCCTATGAAGGGCAAATCAAGGTTGGCGCTCGGCCGGCATCGTGCGAGGCGAAGGTCCTCTCTCGAGAGCCCTTCTTAATCTGATTGCGCATAGCCATTGAGACCTTTATGAAGCCCGATTCGATGACTTGGTGAATCGGGATCTTTGCCTTTGGAATGATCAACTTTTCGGGTAGACGGATTTGCGGCACAGAACATCGTCACGCAGCAGCGCGGGATGCTTGTGTCGGAATACGGCACAGGAATCGCCCATGCCGGGAAACCGCGGCCCCCATTGGCGCGAGGATTGTCGGGCGATCCGCAATGCGCGACAAGCATTGCGTGTGGCGCATACCGCACCGCGCACCGCGAATTGCGGAGTCCGCTGATTCATTGGCGGGCCGGCGCCAGCCGGGGAGATGAGGGTCCCGCCTGGTGGCCTCATCATGCCCCAAGAGAAATCGACTGACACCCGACGTTTGAAATGAACCTGCTTCGCAGGCGCCAATGAATTGGCGGACCCCCGAAACGTCGCAGAAGGCGGCGGCGTGGGAGCCGCCGCTCCCGCATCGTCGCTCGATTCCTCATGTGGCGGATTTGTCCTGGTTCAGCAAAGGGGATTTGTCACCGTGGGTTGTCGGCATGGCTGACGGCATGGGAGGGGTCACTGCAGAGCGTTGGTCCTTGGCCGTTCGTCGTTCGTCGATGGTCGTTTTGTCGCCTTTGTTTCATCGCACGCGCAGCGCACCGCAGACAGCATCGCGCCATACACAATACGCATTGTGTATGATCTCACGCATCTGGAATCTACAAGCCCGGCGATAGCGTCTGGCTATCCGCTTCTCGCTTGGGGCCTGCCACTCGATGCTCGCCCGCTCTCCGGAAGATCAACATGCCCTCTTCTGATCCATACATATCGGTGGGGATCAGGTCGATCAACTCGTAGTCTCGCTGGAACTCGGGATCCTTCAAAAGGCCTTCTCGTCCATATACCTCCAAGATGACCAGAAAGTCGGGCTGCTCGTCGAGAATCAGCCTTGGGGGTACCGCGTAGTTGATCACATACATTGATTCGGGAAGCGGATAGTAGGACGCCGTTTGGGGTGAGACCAACCCGACAGTATCCAGCATGCGCGCCCCGGTATAGTAACCGAGCGTCCCGATGTCCCCCGCAGCGAGCACCTGGGAGGGGCGGATCTCCCCCTGCAGGCGTTCGGCGGCTTGCCGGTATAGCAATTCCAACTGGATATAGGCCATCTCCGGAGCGGGGTGGTCAGGCCCGTGATCCGGGTGAAGTGTCCACCCGAAAAGGGTGAGCACAAATGCGGGCGCCACGACCAGCGGAAAGAATCGCTCCGCCTTGAAATCTCGGGCCAATCGCAGCAGCCCCAGAAAGATGCCGAACATGAGCATCGGCAACGGGGGAGTCAGATACCAGCGGAAGATGAGCGGGTTGAAGGCCGCGAAGGCGGCGAAATACAGCCACGGGTAGGCCAGGAAGGCCCACGAGTCGCTTCGCCGCCGGATCAGGCCCGCACTTCCCAAGATGAAGAGCGCCGGGTAGAGCACGATCCCCACTTTGATCCACCCCGGCCCGAAGGACTCGTGACCCAGAAAGGGGGTGGAATAGTGCTGGAGAAGCCGCACCAGTCCGGAGAGCGGAGCCAGATTGTATGCCACCACCTTGGCGGAGACCGAGTGCGGCAGCGGGGATCCGAAGGCCCACAAGGCGAATGCGGACCAGAGCGCCAGCGGACCGGCGAAGAGCACCACCTCCCGAACTCGCAACGGCTCCTTCGTCCGGTTGAGGCGGCCGGACGGCAGCGCCCGACGGAATCGATCGAGCGCGAGCGGCGCGAGCAGGATCAGTGCATCGGGCCGGGTGAGCCATGCCAGCCCACCGGCGATGGCAGCGGTCGAGTGGCGCTTCTGGATGAATAACAGGATCGTCACGCAGCTCAGGCAGACGAGCAGGCTGGTTTCCATGCCGCCTACGGCGAAGCTCACCGACCATGGTGCGATGGACCACACCAGGGCGGTCGCCACGCCGGCGGGCTTCACCTCCAATTCCTCCCCGATCTTGATCAATGTCCAGCAAGTGATCCCATCGAACAGGGCCGCCAGGAGCCATGCCAATTCCGGGAACGGGGCAGCGGGGCCACCCATGAACAAGCCCAGGCCGGCCAGCAGCAGCAGGAACCCAGGTGTCGAGGCCCCAAACACCCGCTCCCCCGGGTTGTATACGATTCCGTGGCCCGCAAGCAGGTTGCGGGCGTAGCGAAAGGTGATGTACGCATCATCGATGGTGCGGGGCCCGGGGATCAGGCGCGCCAGCACAGCGATCGCCACGATGGATAAGCTGGGATCAATACGTCCTGGCTTTGACACGCGCCGATTATACTGACCCCCTGCGGCGTGTGAAAGCAGTCCTTAGGGGGCATTCGGGCGCCGATGCAACACAAGTACTAGGCCGTTCCCTTGGCGGAAGCGGGCAATATGGGTAACAATGTGTGATGCGGCTTCCGGCGCTCTCGAGCGGCATGCGCACCAAACGCGTGCCGCCCCGAGACCAGGAGTTCAAGGATTGAGTTTTCGCAAGCTGATTGTCTCCATCACTTTCTTGGCCGTCCTTACCATGGCGCTGCGGGTCTCCATCGATACGGATACCTGGTGGCACCTGCGGGCGGGAGAGTGGATGGTTGAGCACCGCGCGATTCTGCGCACGGATCCCTTCTCCCTTACCCGCCTTGGGCAAGAGTGGGTGAATCCCGGATGGCTGGCCCAGATCCTCTTGTTCGGCGTCTATCGGCTGGGAGGCTTTCCGGCCCTGAATGCCTTTACTGCGCTGATGGTGCTGGTGGCATTCGCCTTCGCATGGAGCATTATGGAGGCGCCGGTCACCGTACGAGCCTTCATTTTGCTCCTGGCGGTGACGGTGTCAGGGGTGTATTGGGCTGCGCGGCCGCATATCCTCTCTTTCGCTCTCGCGGGCGCTTTCCTCTATGTGCTGGAGCATCACCGGCGCGGGCGGCGGGGGCTCATCTGGTCGCTGCCGCCGCTCATGGCCCTGTGGGTGAACCTGCATGGGGGATTTGCCATCGGTTTCCTGCTGCTGGGGGCGTACGGCGTGGGGGCGCTCCTTGAGCTGCTTTGGCCCGTGTTGCGCCACGAACGGGGGATCGACGAAGCCTGGGTGGCAAACCGAGGGCAGGTGAGGGATCTGTGGGCTGCGTTCGGAGCCTCGATAGTCGCGGCAGGCTTCAACCCCCGTGGGTTCGCCATACTGCTCTATCCGTTCCAGACAGTCTCCATCGGCGCACTGCAGGACTTCATCCAGGAGTGGCAGTCACCGGACTTCCACCAGTTGCATGTGCAGCCCTTCCTGTGGATGCTGCTTCTGACGATGATCGCGTGGGCGTATTCCCGGCGGCGGCTGCGCCCCTCGGAGCTGTTTCTGGCGGTGGGTTTCACCTACCTTTCCCTGATGGCCGGCAGGAACATCGCCCTGTTTGCGCTGGTGACGGCGCCCTCACTGGCGCGCCACACGCAAGGTGCGCTGGAGCCCTACCTTCGGTTGAATTTACGGCCGGATTCTGCCTATCCGCAGCGCATGCGTATCGTCAACGCCCTGCTCTTCGGTTTGCTGTTGGTGGCGGCCGCGGCGAAAATATCCGTTCCGCTCAGCGGAGAAGTGAACCGGGAGGCCATACGCGGGTTCGCTCCCGTAGCCGCTGTAGAGGTCCTCAAACGGGAGGCACCGCGGGGGGATCTCTTCAACTCCTACAATTGGGGGGGCTACTTGATTTGGGAGGCGTATCCCCAATACCTGACGTTCGTCGATGGACGGACGGATCTGTTCGATGACGAGATCTTGAATGCCTATCTGCTCGCCTGGCGTGCCGAACCGGGGTGGCAGGACATATTCCGGGATTGGGGGATTCAGGTGGCACTCATCGAACCGGATGCACCGTTGAGGGAAGCGCTCTTGGGCGCCGGGTGGGTGGAGCGCTATTCCGATGAGCAGGCGGTGCTGCTGACAGGAGATCCGGGAGGCGTGGAGTGAAGCCTTGGCTCGAAGATGTGCGCTGTGCCGCGAAGGAGAGGATGGACTGCCCAGATGACGTCGCAGTCTGAAATGGCCTCCCTCAGCAAGGAAGGCTTCTCCCTCGATCTCAAATACCCGCTGCTCGCGCTGTTCTTGGTGCGCTTCGGGACCATCATGGCCCAACCCATAGAGGGCTTGGTGGGATACGGTGATTTTCAGCATTTCTTCGATCTGGCTCGTTTCTCGCAGCAACTGGGTGGAGGTTTGCCTTTTGTCGGTCATTGGGTTGAGTTCCCGCCGCTGTTCCCGTTCTTGAATCTGGTCCTATTCAATCTTTCAGGCGGGCGCTTCCACAACTACGTGTATGTGCTCTCAATCATCCTCGCGCTGTTCGACATCGGCAGTCTGTGGGTGTTCGGCAAATTGGCGCGGGCGGCCCTGCCCCCCGAACGCCGGTGGGTCCCTATTTGGCTCTATGCGGCCTTCCTTGCGCTCCCCGCATTCGGTGCCTGGACCTTCGAGCCCATCGCGGTCTTCTTCATGCTCTTGAGTTTGTGGTTGATCATCGATGGGGCGCCGGTTCTCGCCGGCATCTCCGCCGGCTTGGGCGCCCTGACGAAAGTCTTTCCTATCCTCTCGTTGATCCTGGCCTGGCGGTATTGGCGGCCCCGGCAAGCATTCTCGGCTACGCTGGCGGCTGTCGCATTGGTCGCGCTTGTGACGGTTCCCCTCCTGCTGGTCAGCCCGCAGTACACTGCGGCCTCCTTGGGCAGCCAGGTCTCGAAGGTCTCCCACGGCACAATCTGGGCGTTGGTCGACGGCAACCTCCGCACGGGCAACTTCGGCCCCCTAGAGGAATATCTCGACCCCAGCATGGCCTCAGAACTCCGCGGCGAGCCGGCGAGGGTGCCATTATGGGTCACCACGCTCCTCGCGGCGGTGATCGGCCTGTGGGCCTTTCGGCGGGTGGAGCCTGGACGCCTGCGCAGCGGCCTCGCCTTGCTCGGATTGGGGTGGTGCGTGGTGCTGCTGTGGATGAGAGGTTGGAGCCCGCAATGGCTTGCGTACCTGGCGCCGTTGATCCTGCTCCTACTGCCCGCACGCCGCGCCGCCGCGTTGCTCATCAACTTGGTAATCGTGTCCCTGCTCGAGTGGCCGCTGCTGCTCTCGCGCGGGTTCTTCAATCTTCAGTGGGCCCCGATCCTCATCCGAACCGTGCTGCTCCTCGTGGCTGGATTCGAGTTTGCACGTCTCATGATGGGAGCAAGCTCGCGCCAGAGAATCGAGGTGTAGGTTGAGACCAAGACCTTCAATGGGATTGCGGCTTGGGATCGTCTTGTTCGTGCTGGTGGCCCTCGTCGCACTCGGTTTTGCCAATTACCGTTTTGCGGACGAAGCGCCTGGAGGGAACGATTTTCTCCCTCGTTGGGTCGGAACGCATGCCTGGCTGGAGGATGGAACCAGCCCCTATTCCCGCAGCGTCACCTTGGAGGCGCAGCGCATGATCTATGGTCGCCCGGCGGATCCTTCGGAAGGGGAGGATGTCGCGCAGTTCGTCTATCCGCTGCCGGCGATTGTCTTCTTCATCCCTTTCGGGCTGATGCCATATACATTGGCCAGGGCGGTATGGATGACTCTGTTGGAAGTTTGCCTGCCCATGCTGGCCTTGCTCGGCCTCGGAATCGCAAAATGGCGTCCCAAACCCTGGCTGATGAGTGTGCTCGTATTGCTGTCGATCCTCTGGTATCACGGCCTGCGTGCGGTGATTGTCGGTCAGTTCGCAGTCATCGAGGCGGTCCTGATCGCGGGCGCATTTCTGGCTGTCCAGCGAGAACGCGACGCCTTGGGGGGCATCTTGCTGGCCCTTTCGCTGGCAAAGCCCCAGATGTCCTTCCTCATCATCCCCTATGTGCTGCTGTGGGCCTACAGCAGGCGCAGGTGGGCGATCATCATCTCGACCTTCGCTTTCCTGGCCCTCTGGATCGGCGCATCGCTCCTGATCATCCCCGATTGGCCGCTGCAGTGGCTGCGCCAGATCCTCGAGTATCCGGCGTACACGGATATAGGCTCCCCGGTTTCCATCCTGGCGGGCCTCGTGCCGCCCGTATCCGATTGGCTGAATCGCATCTTCTCAGGCGCGTTGATTCTGTATATGTTCTGGGAATGGTATCTGGCGAGGGATCAGTCTGACAATTGGTTCCAATGGACCGCAGCCATGACGCTGGTTGTCACCAACTTGGTCGCGTTCCGCACGGCCACAACGAACTACGTCGTCCTCCTGCCGGCTTGGCTGCTGATCTTCTCCGTTTGGGAGCAGCGCTGGGATCGGCGTGGGATCGTCGCTTCCGCCTTGACATCCTTGGCCCTTGTCGTAGGACCGTGGGTGCTGTTCCTAACTACCGTACAGACGCGCACAGAAAGCGCGGTCATGTACCTGCCGCTTCCCCTTCTGACGCTCGTTGGCCTGTGGTGGATCCGCTGGTGGAAGCTGCGCGCGCCCGAGATATCTCTCACCGCATCCACCCCCATTTCCAGGCGACTCAATGTCTGAGACCGGGCTCGCGTCTCGGTTCCTCGACCGTACCTCATCGCTTGATCGAGGGATCCTGATCGGACTTACGCTTCTTGCGCTCTTGCTGCGTGCCAACCACCTGGGGGCGCAGAGCTTATGGTTTGATGAGACCTACACGGTCGCAGTCGCGGGCATGCCGGTGGGGGAGGCTCTGCAGGCGCTCATCGCAGATGGGGTGCACCCGCCCCTCTTTTACTTGGTGGAGAACATCATTCTGCGGCTGGGCCGGAGTGAGATCTTGCTCCGCCTCCCGTCCCTCCTGGCCGGGTCCGCCTCCATCCCACTGATCTACATCCTGGGAAAACGGTGGCTCGGCCCGCGCGTCGCCCTGTTGACCGCGGCGCTGTTTGCACTCTCGCCATTCGGTGTCTGGTACGCTCAAGACGCCCGGATGTACTCTTTGTTGGGGATGTTCTCCATCCTGAGCATGCTCTTCTATGACCGGTTGTTGGAGCGCCCTTCGAGAGGGGATCTGGCGGGTTTCGTGCTCACAAACGCATGTGCCTATCTCACCCACTACTTTGCTTTCTTCCTTCCGATCATTCAGTTGACTCACCAGGCAATCCATCTCCGCCGCCATTGGCGACTTCTCCGCTCATGGACCGCGGCGGAAGTGGTGGCGGCGACACCGGCGCTTCTCTGGGTGGTTGCGATCGCCCGGCGCGACGCCCAGATCTTCGGCATCGGCTGGATCCCGAGCCCGCGCATCGAAGATCTTCCCCTCACATTGATGAACTTCACCATCGGAGTGCCCGTTCGAATAGGCCCCGTTCACTGGGCGCTCCTGGCGATGGCGCTCATGGGCGTCGGGCTAGGGATACGGGCCGGATGGCTCGAGCCAGACCGGAAGTCGCTGGCGCTGCTCTGGTGTCTTCTTCCCATGGTGGTCAGCTTCTTGGTTTCCTTTCAAAGGCCCGTCTATATCGACCGGTTTTTCATCATCTCGCTTGGCGCTTGGCTGCTGTTGTTGGCAGCTGGGGCCGGAGAACTGGAGGGACGGTGGCTTGGACTGGCGTCGGCCACGCTGGCTGGGATTTTGGTCTTCGGCTTGATCCAGGTGAACTGGATCGATCGCCAGACGAAGGAGCAGTGGCGCGAGGCGGCCGAGTACCTGGAGAAAGCCCGGGAAAATGAAGTCATCGTGCCGCGCGTGCTGCAGATGGTCGTACCGCTGCGCTACTACTTTCGGGGGGAAGCGCGCATCGAGCCACTGGAGGTGAACCGGGACCGGAAACCACTTTCGGCGGTCACGGCGGGCTTTGACGGAGCCTGGATCGTGTATTGGAATGCCAGTGCCGACGCACACTGCTTCGCATGCTCGCCCCCCTTCGACCGCTTGGCTGAAACGGCCCCCGACGCGAAGGCCTGGATCTCGGGACTGGGCCCCGAGTTGGTCGAGCGGGCCGATTTCAAGGGCGTGACAGTGATGCATTTCAAACTGACGGACGGCTGACGCCCATCGCTCGGCTCCTGCGCCAATCGGCCGGCGGTTCGCGATGTTGGAGCGCGGAATCCCGCAGGGGCAGTCGGAAGGGGCAGCTTGGGTCGGTACGGGAAACTGGGAAGGGAATGAAGGTGCGCCTGCTGGCGCGTGCTGGGGGAGGGAAGGAGCAGGATGGGGCAGACCCCGCCCAAGCGTTCAGGGAGTAGCACAATTCCAAAGGCGGCCCTGGGTCTACTGGCGGTGCTTTGGGCCGCGCTGGTGCTTCTCGCCTTCTATTACACGCATAAGCCGGTTCAGCCGGCCCAGGCAGGGGCGTTGGTGAAGTTGATCGTGGCCTTGGTGGCGTGGATAGGGACCCTGGTCGGCGCCTACTGGCTTGGCGGGTTTGTCGACCGGCTCATCCCCGGCCTCCCCCTGCAGACGCGTTTGCCCCTGCGCGTCGGCTTCGGACTTGGCGTGCTTGGCATGCTGGTCCTGGCCCTGGGGGCGATTCGTGCCTACTACATTGGTGTAGCCTGGGCCCTCTGGTTCGCCGGGTTGCTCGTCGGATCGGGGGGGCTTCGGCGGGATCTCAGAAGTCTAAGGCTGCGCCTGCCAACCGATAGGTTCAACCAGCTTCTGGCCGTGTTCGTGGCGCTGGTCGTCGGCTTGGCTTTCCTCCGTGCCCTGGCTCCGCCCACCGCCTGGGATTCATTGGTCTACCACCTCACAGGTCCAAAACTATACATCCAGGCCCACGGCTTGACCCACGATCTGGATCTGCCCTATCTGGGTTTCCCGGCCTGGGGATCCATGCTCTTCACCTGGGGCATGCTGCTTGCCGGACCGGGGGTGGCGCAATTGCTGCATTTCACGTTCATGCTGCTGACTCTGGCCATCACCGCCGACATGGCTGGGAGCTTTGCACGGGGGCGCGGCTGGCTTTCGGGGGCGCTGCTGTTGGCGGTACCCAGCTTGGCCATGATCGCCGGTTGGGCTTATGTCGAATGGATGACCATGTTCGCGGCCACGGCAGCATTCTGGTGCCTCTTCCACGGCTTCTTCACCGGGGGACGGGTCAGGCCGGGGGATCCGGGGGAAATGGCGGATGGCCGCGTCCTCCAGATGAAAGGCATCGGCACGGGGTCCGAGCCCATCATCCTGGGGGGCGCCTTGGCAGGCCTGGGGTTCTCGGCGAAATATACACTCGCCGGCCTGGTGGTGGGACTTGGCCTGATCGCCTTCCTGTGTCGTCGATCGTGGAAGGATCTGTTCGCGTTTGGCGCAGCCTTTACCCTGGTGACGGCCCCATTCCTGATGAAGAACTGGGCGCTGACGGGGAATCCGGTCTACCCCTTCTTCTTCGCGGGCAGATACTGGGACGCGCATCGCCAGTTCTGGTACAGCCGGCCGGGGACAGGGCTTCCTCTCGCCCAGATCCTGCTTGCGCCTTGGGAGGCCACGGTCTGGGGTGTGGAGGGCGGTGCGTTCCCTGGTCACGCCTCATACGGCGCCACCATAGGGCCATTACTGCTGACGTTGCTTCCACTCTCCGGACTGTATCTCGGAGGGGCCGGTGAGCGCGCCCGAATTGTGTTCACCAGAATTCTGGTCCTGTGCGCGGTTGTGGGCGTCCAATGGGGCGCGATGCTTGCGTTTTCGGCGCTGCTGGTCCAGACGCGTCTGCTGTTTGTCATATTCCCCTTTCTTTCCCTGATGGCAACGCTGGGCCTGGAAGGGCTCCGGCGGTTCTCCTCCCCCCGATTCCGCGCCGACTTTGTGCTGCGAGCGCTGGTGCTGCTTTCGCTCTCGGTGACGGCGATCGGGGGCTTGCTTTCGTTCGCGGCCAGCTCTCCGCTTGCCGTGGTCCTGGGGGCGCAGAACCCGTCCGATTATCTGCAAGAACGGCTGGGGGGGTATTATCTGGCGGTGAGCGGAGTAAACGATCTGCCTGGGGCCAGCAGGGTTGCATTCCTTTGGGAGCCTCGCAGCTACTTCTGTTCCGAAAGGGTGATTTGCGAGCCGGATGCCCTGCTGGACCGCTGGTGGCATCTGCGCCAACATGGGCTTGGCCCCGAGGCGATCGCCGAAAGCTGGCGGCAGGCCGGTATAAGCCATGTTCTGATCAACTGGTCCGGAGTGGAGGCGGTGCAGGAAGCTGCCTTTGACCCCTTTGCGGCCGCGGATTGGGAGGCGTTGTCTGAGCTTGTGGATCGAGAGCTAGTCGAGGTGGGAAAATGGGGCGGCTCCTATTCCCTCTATCGGTTGAGATAGTGCCTACCCCCTCGGGGATGTGTGCATCAGAACGGGAGGCGCGTTGGGCGTGAGGCCGATCCATTCGGGCCGGTGGCATGACCGCTTGCGGGAGATACCCGCAATGCCGGCCGTCCTTGTGGTTTCGCTGCTGGCCCGACTCCCGGGCCTTGCCGGCCGGCCCCTCTGGTATGACGAGGCCTTCGCCGTGCTCTTTTCCTCCAAGGGATTGAGCAAGATGGTGTACGGGACGCTCCAGGTTCAGTCAGGGGTGGCCGCGGATGTGCACCCGCTGTTGTATTACTCCCTGTTGTGGGCCTGGGGGGATGTTTTCGGCCGGGCGCCGCTCTCGGTCCGCGCACTCTCCCTTCTGATTGGATTGGGGGTCGTGGCCGCCGGCTATTCACTGGCAAGGGAACTCTTCGGGCCGCGGGTTGGCCTCCTGGCCGGTGTTGTGTTGGCGCTCTCACCCTTTCAGGTGCACTACTCACAAGAAGTCCGGATGTACGGCCTGCTCGCATTGATTCTCGTGAGCGCTTCCCTGGTGTACTGGAAGGCGCTGCACGGCGGGGCTGGGTGGACATGGCCCATCTTTGGGGTCTTGGCGGGCTTGGCCATGTACACGCATGTGCTGGCGTCCGTATACCTTGCGGCGCTGGGGCTGACCCCAGTTCTTTGGCGGCGATGGAAAGATCTGGCGAAGACTGCCCTCAGCACGGCGCTGGCGGCCGCCATCTATCTGCCTTGGATGATCCGTTTGCCGGGGCAGGTGGCCCGCGTGGACACTGCCTATTGGGTCCAGACACCCGGGCCGGTGGAATTGGTGCGGACCCTGTTGGTTTTCGTGGGCGGCCTCCCGGTCCCCCAGTGGGCGTTGCCCATCTTGCTCTTCTGCGGGGTGATGCTGCTGGTTCTGGGTGGTTGGGCCACATTGCGGGCCAGCCGATCCGGCGATGCATCCGGCCGAGCCGGGCGGTGGCTCTTGTACCTTGCACTGGCCCCGATCTCCCTGCTCTACCTGATCTCCCTCTGGACTCCGGTGTACATCGAGCGCGCCTTGCTTCCTTCGGGAGTGACATTTCTCATATGGCTGAGTTGGGCCCTGGGAACCCACCTTATGCCCGGGGTGATGCGTTGGACGGGCTGGGTTGCCATGGCGGTGGCGTTCGCGCTGGGACTCCTCGGCCTCTTCACCTACCGGGGGTTCCCCTATGCGCCCTTCGAGCAGCTGGATCGGGAGTTGGCGCGGGCGATCGGGCCGGGGGATGTCATCCTGCACAGCAACAAGCTGACCGCCATCCCGGCCGTATATTATGCGCCAGACCTCCCACAACAGTTTCTGGCCGATCCCTCCGGTTCCGGGTCGGATACGCTGGCCCCTGCCACGCAGCAAGTGCTGGGCTTGATCGCGGACCCAGACGCCGCGGCCGCGGTCGGGGATGCCCGGCGGGTGTTCTTTATCGTTTTTGAGCGGGAGCAGGAAGAATATCGATCGCACGGGGAGGCTGGCCCCCCGGCTCTCGACTGGCTCGGGGGGCACTTCGCGCTGGCGAAGGCGCAGAGCTGGGATGATCTGGTGCTATATGAATTCTCGCGTTAGCCGGGACGAATGGTGCTGGGTGGCCGCCGGGGTGCTGATCGTCATGCTGCTGTCCAGCCTGCCGGTCATCGCCGGAAACCTGGCGCAGACAGAGGACGTGCGCTTCTCCGGCGCGGTATACGATCGCCAGGACTACGCCGTCCACCTCGCTACCATGCATTTGGGGGCGAGCGGGAGCTGGGGCTATCGACTCGAGTTCACCACCGAGGAGCACCCGGCCCGGTTTATCAAGCTGGCCTATCTGCTGCTCGGCAAGGTCGCCTCCGGATTGGGGTTGAGCTTCGGATTGGCTTACGAGGTTGCCCGGGTTCTGGCGGGGATGGGATTCGTGCTGGCTCTCTATGCCCTGGCCTCGTTGTTGACAGAGACGGTCAAGCTCCGCGCCATGGCGGTCACCTTGGCGGTGTTTGCATCCGGGATCGGTTGGCTCCAACTGATCCTGCATTGGGTTCCCCGGGTGGATATCTCGCCCATCGATTTCTGGCTGATCGATGCCTTCGCCTTCTTCGGCATGATGACCCTCCCCCATTTCTCGCTCGCCCTGCTGCTGACATTGGTCATGCTGATAGCCGGGAAATCGTTGCTCAAGGAGGGGGGATTTCGGGCGCCCATCGTGGTGGGCGCCTGCGGCCTCCTGATCGTCGCCATAGAGCCGACTATGGTCGTCATCGCGGACCTGGCGTTGTTGGGTCTGACGATCGGCTTATGGCGGGAAACGGAGAAGCCCACGCTTGCGTCCCTGGGCCGCCTCATGCTTGCCGGATCAGCTCAGGCCCCATTGCTGGCCTACAATTACTGGGCATTGGGCTCCCATCCTGTCTGGGAGGAATTCACTGCACAGTTCATCCATCAGTCCCCGCCGCCGATCTACTACCTGGCCGGCTTCGGACTGCTGCTTCCTTTTGCGTTGTGGGGAGCATGGGTGAGCTGGCGCCGGAAGAACCCCATCGGAATCATGCTTGCATTCTGGGCGCTGTGCGCGTCGGCTTTGGTGTATGCGCCGGTAAGCTTCCAACGCCGTTTCGCCATGGGCCTGTCGATACCCCTGGGCATCCTCGCCGCATATGGATTTTGGTTCGGATTCGCCGCCTGGCTGCGGCGCCGGGGGAAGGCCGGAGGCGTCGCCTTGTGGGAATTCGTCTATCAACGCCGTTGGGCGCTGGCCGGCATATGGATGCTTTTCTCCGGTTTTTCTTCGCTGTATCTGGTATTCGGAGGGGTGACTCTGGCCAGTCTGCGGCCGGCGACGCTCTTCGACCCCCGGGATGTCATCCGGGCGGTGGATTGGCTTGGGGAGAATGCGATGCCGGAGGATTCGGTGTTCAGCGCTGAGCGCACCGGCTTGGTCATCCCCGCCAGGACCGGCCTGCGAGCCTATCTGGGCCATCCGATTGAGACCGTTGACTATGATCGGAAAGAGCGGATTGTGGGGAGTTTCTACTCGGCGACGGGCATGAGTGATGAGGTCCGCGCGGTGACTCTGTTCGAAACCGGCTGCGAATGGCTCTTTGTTGGGCCTTATGAACGCGCCATCAGTGATTTCGAGCCCCGAAATATCCCGGGCGTCGAGATTGCGTACCAAAATCCCACTGTGAAACTCTACCGGGTCACCCGATGATCGAAATGATGGCCAAGCGCAAGTCGCCCCTCCTGTTGACATTCGGTTGCGCGATCGCCATATTGGCGGCGATCTGGGTGCGGCATCCAGGATATATGGACGCAGATTACTACTTTGCGACCGCCCGAACGCTGGCAGCCGGCGGCGGATTCCAGGAGCCGTTCATCTGGAACTATCTCGATGATCCGTCCGGCATCCCTCACCCGTCGCACCTGTATTGGCTGCCGGTGACCTCGATTCTGGCGGCGATCCCCATGAGGCTGGGAGGCCTGTCCTTCCGGGCCGCCCAGATGCCATTCATCCTGCTGACAGGCTGCCTCCCGCTCATGGCGGCCAAGCTATCGGAGTGGCTGGGCTTCGATGACCGGATGTCGTGGTTCTCAGGGCTCTTGGCAGGGTTCTCGGGCTTCTACCTGGCCTATTTCGTCACCACGGATGCGTTTTCCCTGTATGCTGTACTGGGCGGCGGGATTCTGTGGTTGGCTGCCGCTGCAGCTCGATCCCCATCCCCAACGAGGTGGCTGCTGCTTGGCGGGATGATTGGGATCGCCAATCTGACCCGGACGGATGGCTCCCTCTTCCTTGTCGTCGGCCTGGCGGCGGTCGCCCTGTCGCGGCGGCGCCCTTTCATTTCCAGCGCCGTCTTGGTCTTGGGCTTCTTGCTGGCCAGCGCGCCATGGCTGCTACGGAACTGGATGACCATCGGAGCGCCCTTCTCCCCGGCGACTTCGAGAGCGCCGTGGATGCTTTCATACGACGAGCTGTTCACTTATCCTGCGTCACAATTGACCTTTTCGCGCTGGTGGAATGCAGGCATCGGGGAGCTGCTTTCACAGCGCTGGGATGCGCTGGTCGCCAATCTATCCACTGCGCTGGCGGTGAATGGCCTCGTCTTCCAGGCTCCTCTGATATTGATCGCCGCGGTACATCTCCGGCGGCGAAACCTGCTGAAGCTGGCCGGGATCTATCTCGTGCTCCTCCTGGGGCTCATGAGCCTGGCATTCCCCTTCGCCGGCGCGCGCGGTGGGTTCTTCCATTCCAGCGCCGCGCTGATGCCACTCTTTTGGGCCCTCACGCCGAAGGGGGTATCGATCGCGGTGGATTGGGGGAGCCGTGCCAGGCGCTGGAATCGCAGTCAAGCGAAGACGGTGTTTCAGGTGGCATCTGTTGCGCTTTCGGCGGGCATCACCATCGCTGTTTTCTGGGGTCGGGCCCTGCGCCCCGTGCAGATGTCCGCCGCGTGGGGCGCGAGCGCCGAGACCTATGAACGCGTGGCCAGCGTGGTTCAGAAGCTGGGGTTGGGAGGCGAGAGCGCCGCGGTGAATAACCCACCGGGATTCTATCTGGCCTCGGGAACGCCCGCTATTGTGATCCCAAATGGGGGCCCGAGTGCGCTTGAGGCTGTCATGCAGAGATATGGGGCGCGGATCGTGATTCTCGATCAGAATCACCCCGACGGTCTCGGGCCTCTGTACGACGATCCCGATTCGCTGGATTGGCTCCGGCTGCGCGGGACCGTGGGGCCTTCCGGGGGGAGCCCGATTTATATTCTGGAATCGAGAGGCGCGAACATTGGAGACCAATGAGCGGCCGCTTGACCGCCAGGTTCGCCAGTTGGCCATCTTGCTGGCTCTGGTCGGAGCGGCCTGTTTGGTCTATGTGCTGTCGCTCTCTCGAACATCTGGGATCGGATTCCCTCTGGACGACGCCTGGATCCACCAGACCTACGCCCGGAACCTCGCGGAATATGGTGAATGGTCCTTCACCCCCGGCGAGACCAGCGGAGGCTCGACCGCCCCATTGTGGACGGTGATGCTTTCGGCCGCCTATCTGCTGGGGGTCGATCCCACCATATGGGCCTATCTGCTGGGGATCATCCTGCTCGCTTTCACCGCCTGGTCCGCCGGCCGGTGGTTCCTGATCCGAAACCCGGAAAGGACGAAGTGGGCCCCCTTCGTGGCAGCAGGAGTGGGCATGGAATGGCACCTGATTTGGGCGGGAGTCTCGGGCATGGAGACGGGCGCTATGGCGTTGATAGTGGTGCTGTTCTTCCTGTATCTGGATCAGCAAAGGGAAAGGTGGATCGGATTGGGGGCTCTGACCGGGCTCGGAGTTTGGATCCGCCCAGATGCGATCACCCTGCTTCTTCCGGCCGGCCTGATGATTCTTCTGGGAAGGCCTTTCTCCCCGACGACCCTGGCTCGGCGCTTTGGCCGGCTGCTGCTGGGCGCCGCCCTGCTCTTCGTCCCCTATTTGCTCTTCAACCTCTCGCAGGCGGAAGAAGTGTGGCCCAGCACGTTCTATGCGAAGCAGCAAGAATACGCCTCGCTGCGGGCGCTCCCCCTGGCGGGGAGACTTCTCTCCCAGATGACCTCGCCTTTCGTCGGCCCTGCGGCCTTGCTGCTGCCCGGGATCGTCATCTTTCTGGTCGTTCGCGCTCGGCGGCGCAACTGGCCTCGCCTGGCGCCTTTGGTGTGGGCGCTGGCCTATCTGGCCATGTTCGCCTGGCGGCTTCCGGTGACATACCAGCACGGCCGCTACGCCATGCCCACCATCCCGGTTCTGCTCGTCCTCGGTTTTGAGGGCCTCTCCAACTGGGTCCGCCCTGGATCGGTGACCATGTGGCGCAGGCTCCTGTCACGCGCCTGGATCGGGGCGCTGGGTGGAGTGGCGCTGGGCTTCATCGCGCTGGGCGCGCGCGCCTACCAGCGGGATGTCGCCATCATTCAGACGGAGATGGTGGCGACTGCCAGATGGATCGCCCACAACACGCCGGCGGATTCCGTGGTCGCGGCGCACGACATCGGGGCCATCGGCTATTTCGCCCATCGCGAGCTGATTGATTTGGCCGGATTGGTTTCGCCCGAGGTGATTCCTTTCATGCGCGATGAAGCCGCACTGCGAAGCTACCTGGATGAACAGGGCGCGGACTACCTGGTCACATTTCCGGGCTGGTACCCAGAGCTAAGCGCACACGGTGAAGCTGTCTTCCGATCGCAGGGCAAGGCAAGCCCTGCGGCCGGTGGAGAGAACATGGTCGTTTACGCATGGCCCTGATTCATTGTCCTTGCGCTAGTGTGTATGCTATACTCGCCCCAGGTTCCGAAAGGCGGGGAAGGCCATGGACAAAATCGGCATTGTGATCGTTGATGACCATCCATTATTTCGTGAAGGCTTGCGCAACGTAGTCGAGGCAGAGGACGACATGCTGGTCCTGGGTGAGGCGCTCAGCGGTGATGAAGGGCTCGCCATGGTGAAGCAGGAGGAGCCGGAGGTCGTGCTGCTGGACATCAACCTGCCGCGCATGAACGGAATTCAAGTCACGCGCCAGATATTGTCCGAGCGGCTGGCTGCCGCGGTGGTTCTGCTCACCGCCTATGACGACGTCGAACAAGTGCTGCATGCCTTCCGTGCAGGTGCGATGGCCTATTGCTCCAAGGATGTCGAAGCAGGTAAGCTGGTAGATGTCATACGACAGGTTGCGCGCGGCTTTTATGTGGTTGGCGATCAAGTGTACGACAAGCAGGGGCTTGAGGCATGGCTCGATCGGGGCGTGGAGACCGTCCGGCGACCCCACCTCGAGGGCGAGGTGGAGGCGTACACCCCGCTCTCTCCACGTGAGATGGAAATCCTTCAGCACGTCACCCGCGGATTGAGCAACAAGGAGATCGCGGTCAAGTTGGGCATCAGCCATCAAACCGTGAAGAACCACATGACCTCTATTCTGCACAAGCTCGATGTGCAAGACCGGACCCAGGCGGCGGTGTATGCGCTGCGGCACGGCTGGGTCCGCCTCCAAGACACGCGGAAGTAATCAGGCCACCGTTCTATGACTGATCGCGGTGCGGCGACGGAACTCAGCCCCAGGGATGCCTTGCTTGAATCCGCTCGGGAAGAGCTGGAGAGCGTCCGCGCGCAACTCAGTGAGATCGGCCTCCTGGTGGAACAGAGCCAGGGCGAGGTGGACAAGCTCGCTGATCGGAATACCCAGATCACCGCCCGTCTGCATCAAATGCAGGGGCATTTCGAGACCATCCCCCGGGAGGACATTCGCTCGCTATATGAGACCGCCCAGGACACGCAGCAGCGTCTGTTCACCATGCGCGGTCAACTCGAGAAGCTGAAAAGCGATCAGGTCAACATCCAGCGCTACTCCGATTTCTTGCGAAGCACCATACAAGCTCTGGAGGGGATCTCCGCCGAGGAGGTACCCGGAGCCGCCGATTCGGGCGCACTCCTGGTACAACGGATCATTGAGGCCCAGGAAGATGAACGGCGGAAGGTGTCGCGCCTGATCCACGATGGCCCTGCGCAGACTTTGGCGAACTTCATCCTTCAGACTGAGATCGCCATACGGCTATTCGATGTTGACTCTGAGAAAGCGCGTGCGGAGCTCACCACGCTCAAGTCGGCGGCCGAATCCTCCTTCTCAAAGATCCGCGATTTCATTTTCGAGATGCGCCCCATGATGCTCGACGATCTGGGCTTGATCCCCACCTTGCGGCGCTACTCCGATGTGTTCAAGGAGAAGACCGGCATGGATCTATCTCTGGTGGTGACGGGGAGTGAAAGACGGCTTGCCCCTCATCTGGAGATCTTGATCTTCCGCACGCTGCAGAGCGTCTTTGCTGACATCCGGGACAACGCGCAGGCCACTCAAGTGAAGACTGTGATCGACATGGACGAGGAGCAGGTCCGGGTATCGGTTGAAGATAACGGCCGGCGGGTGGAATCGGAAGCATTCACGACTGGGGGCGACGGCCTGAGCGCGAGCCGGAATCTCGCCTCTCTGGAGGAACGGATCGATCAGGTCGGGGGGAGCTTGACCGTTCACAGCCGACCCGGCGACGGCAGCCGGGTCTCCTTCATCATCCCCGCTGCCCACGACTGAACAGTGGGATCCTTCGCCATGGGATTTTTCTTGACATAAGGCATAGGGCTATTGGATTGTAGTCCTATTGTCCTGGGCATAGCCGAACCCCTATAATGGAACAAATTCATACTTTTTCATCGTCACCGGGTGCTTCATTATCGCGGGGGAGGAGGTAGTCGTATGCTGTATGCCGCAAGGGATGGCGGCCAAGGGATGACGGAGTTCGGTGTGATTATTATGCTCGTCGCAATGGTTGTAATTATCCTGCTCATCCTGATGGGACCGTCAATCGGAAATATGTTCAGCAACGTGGTCGCCGATATCTGATCGACTCACAGAAGAGGCGTATGGGAGGAGCATTCCGGCATAATTCCGAGGATAGGGAGCCCTATCATCGATAGGGCTTCCTCTATAGCGGGAGAATGGTCGGGCACGTCGGGGCTGCGTGTGGTCTCGACTTGACAACCTTTCCAACAGAGGTAGGATGGCAGCGTTACAACCCAGGATCGGGCCGTGGGCCCGCGTAGATGATTGAGGAGGCGACATGCGTCGTGGCCGCATACTAATTCTGCTAGCACTGATTCTATTGATCGGGGCGATCGGAGGTTTCTTCGTCATCCGCTCGCTTGGAGGTGGCGGAGGTGGCCAGGCGCAGTTCGAGGGCACTCCGGCTCCAGAGCAAGTCTTCACGGCGCAGATCGTGTTCGCCGCCCAGGATATCTCCCGCGGTGCACAGATCACGGATGACGCCGTCATTCTCTCTCCGTTTCCGGCAAACAACGTGATCGAGACCATGGTGACCGACACCAGCGTGGTGGTAGGCAAGTATGCGCGAATGGATATCGCCCGGGGTGTCCCCATCACGCTCAACATGTTCACCGATCAGCCGGGGGCCCTGCTGGGGGTCGGCTCCGAGGCTTCCATCGCCATTCCCAATGGCATGACGGCGATCTCGATCCCGATGCCGGAGGCCACCAACGGAGTCGCCTATGCGGTGCGGGATGGCGATAAGGTGGATGTGCTCGTGAGCATGCCCGTGGTCGATCAGGATACAGATTTCCAGACCGTGCTTCCCAACCTGACCTCGGTGCTGGTATCCTCGGGGGCGCCGGAGGAGGGCCAGCGGATACTGACTGCATCCGCCAATCTGGATACCGCAGTGCGTGGGCGGATTGAGACCGAGCCCGTGACCGGCCAGCTGCTGTACGTGATTCCCTCGGAGGGTCAGGAACCGCGCTTGGTCACACAGCGGCTGATCGAGAATGCGACCGTGCTGCATGTCGGGGAGTTCCCGCTGACCGAGGAACAAGCTCCGGAGGCGCCGGCCGCGGAAGGCGTGGGCGCGGAAACCAACCAAGAAGGTGCGCCGGCGCCGGCGCCGCCCAAGCCGAAGATCATCACGCTGATCGTCACGCCGCAGGAGGCGCTGTCGTTGCACTGGGCGGCCGAATCGGGTATAAACCTGACTCTCACGTTGCGGGCGCCGAATGACACAACCGAGATCAACACAACCAGCGTCACCTTGCAGTACCTGCTCGACACCTACAGCATCACTGTTCCGACGAAGCTGCCCTTCAGGGTGAAGCCCTCCGTAACACCGGTGATGCCATAATCGTTTAATGCAAGTGGAGACCATACGGGGAATGTTCGATGGCCTCCAAGAGCTTCGGAGGTATTAATGGCTGATCGCGCGGGGAAGGGCGTCCGCGTTCTGATCGTTGACGACATTGCTGAGACTCGGGAAAACATCAAGCGTCTGTTGCAGTTCGAATCCGATATCGAGGTGGTCGGAGGGGCACAATCAGGCGGGCAGGCCATCGAAATGGCCCGTGACCTTCTTCCCGATGTCGTCATTATGGACATCAACATGCCGGACATGGACGGCATCAGCGCCACTGAAGCGATCCTGCGGGACGTGGATTTCGCCCAGATCGTCATCCTTTCCGTCCAAAACGAACCTAACTACATGCAGCGTGCCATGCTGGCAGGGGCGCGGGGGTTCCTTGCGAAGCCGCCGTCCAGCGATGAGCTCATCAATACCATCCGGCTGCTGGGAGAGCGCGCTCATGAGCAGCGCAAACGCAGGGAGGTCGTGGTCGCGGCCCCAAGTCAGGATCAGGCGGCGGCCCGTGCGGCGGGCAAACTGATCGCTTTCTTCAGCCCCAAAGGGGGGGTGGGCTGCACCATGCTGGCGACCAACCTGGCAATTGGCCTGCACTCCGAGGCCACGCCGACGGCGTTGATCGATGCCAGCCTGCAGTTCGGGGACGCCGCCGTCTTCCTCAACTTGCAGGTGAAGACCAACATCGCGGACCTGGCGCTGCATGCAAATGAATTGGACGATCACCTGATCAGCGACGTGCTCATCCATCATGAATCAGGCCTGGAGGTGCTGGCCGCGCCCCCTCGGCCGGAGATGGCGGATGAAGTCCGCCCGGATCAGGTTCGGCAGGTGGTAGACGCCATCAAGCGGCGTTTCGATTACGTCGTGGTCGACACGAGTTCGACCATGGATGATGTGTCGCTGGCCGTGCTCGACAACGCAGATTTGCTCGTTTCCGTCGCCACGCCGGAGATTCCCGCCATCAAGGACGCCAGGTTGCTGTTCGACTTGCTTGCCGTCCTCGATTACCCGGCGGAGCAGGTGGTTTTTGTGCTGAACAAGGTGGAGAGACGCTCGGGGATCAGCCCGGAGGCGATCTCAGAGAATTTGAAGCGCGAAGTCGATGCCACCATCCCCTCGGATGAGAAAGTGATCAGCGCTTCCATCAACCGGGGCGTGCCGCTGTTGATGGAGGACGCCACCCGCCCCCCGGCCAAGGAGATTGTGGAATTGGTGGGGGTGTTGAAGGAGCGGCTGGAGTTCCGGGAGGAAGAGGAAGAAGAGCAGGTGGAAGTATCTCGCATTGCGCGTCGGCGAGCGCAGGCATAGTTCGAGAACCGGCTGTGATCCAGCAGTTGGCGGTTCGAAGGAGGCGCTAACGTGTCACTTCTCAAGCGAATAGAAGAAGGACAGTCACGAAACCCGCCAAGCGGGCCTGGGAATGCAGAGCGCTCGCAGGACGGGATGGGGGGGGCGCCGCCACCACGCCGGCCGTCGACGGCCGCGCAAAGGGATACCTATCAAGACCTCAAGGTTCGGGTGCAGAACAAACTGCTGGCCGAACTCGATCCGTCCATGGATGTCAGCCTGACTGCAGAGGTCCGGCGCACCATCGAAGAGTTGTTTGAGAATATCCTGTCCGAGGAGAAGATCGTACTCTCCCGGCCGGAACGACGGCGGCTCCTCGAGCAGATCGTGGCCGAGATCATGGGCCTGGGCCCCTTGGAGCCCTTGATCGCCGATAACACCATCACAGAGATTATGGTGAACGGACATCGCAATATCTACATCGAGCGAGACGGCCGCATCCACCGGGAGCCCGCGGCCTTTGAGAGCGATGACCATTTGATGCGCATCATCGACCGCATCGTGGCACCACTGGGAAGGCGCATCGATGAGTCCAGCCCATACGTCGACGCGCGGCTCACAGATGGATCACGCGTGAACGCCGTGATCCCGCCGGTCTCTCTCGTGGGCCCGGTGCTGACCATCCGAAAATTCGGCGCCAACCCCATCACCGTCGAGGACCTGATCGAATTCGGCTCCATCAGCGCCGAAGCGATCGAATTCCTGAAAGCGTCGGTCATCGCCAAGATCAACATGGTAATATCGGGCGGCACGGGCTCCGGGAAGACCACCTTGCTCAACGTGCTCTCACAGTTTGTGCCCGGCGACGAGCGCGTCATCACCATAGAGGACGCGGCGGAGCTACAGCTCCGCCAGGAGCATGTGGTCTCGCTGGAGAAGCGCATGCCGAATATCGAGGGGCGTGGTGAGGTCTCCATTCGGCAGCTTGTGATCAACTCCTTGCGAATGAGGCCCGACCGCATCATCGTGGGCGAGATCCGTGATGCCGCTGCCCTGGACATGCTCCAGGCGATGAACACCGGTCACGACGGATCCATGACCACTGCGCACTCGAACAGCCCACGCGATACATTGTCACGTATTGAGACGATGACCCTGATGGCCGGCATGGAACTGCCAGTGCGCGCCATCCGCGAGCAGATCGCTTCCGCGCTCGAGTTGGTGGTGCACCTCGAACGCCTGCGGGACGGCACGCGGCGGGTGACGCACGTTACAGAGATACAAGGGATGGAAGGTGACACCGTTACCATGCAGGACATCTTCGTGTTCGAGCAAACCGGTTTTGAGGATGGCCGCGTAATCGGCCGTTTGCGCCCCACCGGGTTGAGGCCGAAGTTCATCTATAAGCTGGAAACCAGCGGCATCAACCTGCCCGCCGCCATCTTCGGGCTCGGGGAGCGGATAAGGTACTGAGCCATGTCACTTGAACCGACTACATTGCTTCTGGTCGCCGGCGGCCTCGGACTGCTGCTGCTGGTCGTGGGCGTCCTCGTCTCCACCCTCGGCAGCGGATCGGTGGTCGAGGAGCGCCTCGGACGCTACGCGGAATCCGGCGGTCTGGTCACCGCAGGCGGGGACGACGAGGGCGCCCTGGTCGAGCGGCCGGGGCCAATCACCGAGTTCCTGGATCGC
Source organism: uncultured Anaerolineaceae bacterium (assembly GCA_964388955.1). Classification (GTDB taxonomy): domain Bacteria; phylum Chloroflexota; class Anaerolineae; order Anaerolineales; family E44-bin32; genus CAYMCO01. The sequence goes on from CAYMCO010000027.1 coordinate 28,722, forward strand.
CTGGGTGAGGGCACGGATTTCTACCAAAGCCTTTCTCAAAGCCTCGCCCGGGCGGATCTGAAATTCCGCCCTGCGGAGTTCGTCGCCCTGATGATCCTCTCGGCAGTCGTCGTGGGGGCTCTCGGCGCCTTGCTCAGCCGCGCGGTGGGCTTCACGTTGCTCTCTCTGGCCGCGGGCCTGTACGTCCCCATTTGGTATATGCGGCGCGCGCAGAGGCGCCGGCTGAAGGAGTTCAATGACCAATTGGGCGACATGCTCAACTTGGTGGTGAACGGCCTGCGCGCCGGTTATTCCACGCTGATGGCCTTGGAGGCCGTCGGCAAAGAACTCCCGAATCCCATCGCGACGGAATTCCGTCGCGTGGTGCAGGAGATCCAACTGGGCATCCCCATGGAGGATGCGCTCACGCACTTGGTGAGGCGCATCGACAGCGATGACTTGGATATGGTCATCACGGCGATTGAGGTGCAGCGGGAAGTCGGCGGCAATCTGGCTGAGATCTTGGACACCATCTCCCACACCATCCGCGAGCGGGTGCGCATCAAGGGGGAGATTCAGGCCCTGACCGCCCAAGGGCAGATCACCGCGTGGGCGCTCTCACTGATGCCGGTGGGCCTCAGCTTATTGCTGTATCTGATCAACCGCGACTATATGGGGTCATTCTTTGCACCCGAGACCCGCTCCTGCGGGATTCCGATGCTGGTCGTCGCTGGGTTGATGGTGATTGCGGGTTTCTTCATCACTCAGAAGATCGTGGACATCGACATATAGATCATTGGGTGAGAGTTTCGCTCGCTTCAGGAATATCGGGCGAGAGTCTCGAGGTAAGGATAGACAAATGCCCACTCTGACATTGATTGCGCTGTTGTTGGGGGCCGCCGTGGTGGTCGCCATTATCCTGGTGGTCGTCGGGCTGCGCATGCCCGAGGCTCAGGACCCGATCGCGGAGCGGCTGGCAGAACTCAAGGTCACCGATTCGCCGATGACGCTCGAGGAAATCGAGCTGTCGCAGCGGTTCTACGAGCGCGTCGTCTTGCCTTTCTTCAACAACATCGGCCGCTTCGCGATGCGCTTCACACCCCAGGCCACACTCGAGTCGACGCGCGACAAGCTGGAGACCGCCGGGAACCCCATGCGCCTGGATCCCGCATTCTTCCTGGCGCTCCGCTTCGTGCTGGCGGTCGGATTTGGCGGATCCATATTCATCACCTATGCCGTGACCGGGCGCAACTGGGTGCAGGGGCTGCTGCTCTCCACGCTGTTCCTGCTGCTCGGCTTCATGTTCCCCGACCTATGGTTGACCAGCCGGATCAGGGGGCGTCAGAAGGCGGTCTTCAGGGCGATGCCCGACGCGCTTGACCTGCTCACCGTGTGCGTAGAGGCCGGGCTTGGGTTCGATGCGGCTATGAAGAAGGTCGCTGAGAAGTGGGACAATGACCTGGCGCTCGAGTTTGGCCGAGTGCTGCAGGAAATCGGCCTGGGCAAACTGCGGCGTGAAGCACTGCGTGACATGGCCAACCGCCTGCAGGTTCCTGAGATGCTGAGTTTCGTCGCAGCGGTCATTCAATCCGAGCACCTCGGGGTGAGCATGTCCAAGGTGCTGCGGGTGCAATCCGAACAGATGCGCCAGCGTCGACGGCAGATGGCGGAGGAAGAGGCGCGCCGGGCGCCGGTCAAGATGGTCTTTCCCATCGGGCTGTTGATCTTTCCGTCTCTCTTCATCATCCTGCTCGGGCCGGCGGCGCTCACTTTGCTCCGCTCCCAGTTGGCATCCATCGCTCGCTAATCGGTAGACGGGCGGACCCCCGAAGGGGGCAGGGGTGACCCATTCTCTGATTCGCATTCCCAGGGCAGCTCTTGACGCCGCCTTGGATCTACTATTCCCGCCCAAGTGTGTATCCTGTGAGGCGAGGGGCGATATCTGGTGTTCCCGGTGCGACCGATCACTGCAACGCCTCTCCGGCAGGCTGTGCACCTGGTGCGGAGCGTCGATATCCCGCGGTCATGTATGCGCGGTCTGCGAGCACCGGCCACCACCGCTCATGGTGCGCTCCTTCGCCCGGTACAAACCGCCCCTTGTTCACGCCATTCTGATGTTAAAATACCAACCGAACCGCCAGCTCGCACACCGCATGGCGGATTGGCTGCAGGGTTTGGTGAGGAGGGCCGCTTGGCGGCCAGATAGCGTTGTACCGGTCCCCTTGGCACCCGAACGATTTCGGACCCGCGGGTACAACCAGGCGGAGCTGATTTCCCACGAACTGGCCGCATTGTTGCATCTAGCCTCAATCCCAAATATGCTCTTCAGGGCAAGGGAGACCAGGACGCAAGTTGGTCTGCACCCGGAGGAGCGTTGGCGGAACGTGCTGGGCGCTTTTCAAGCCGATCCGGAATTGGCCGATGGCCAAGATGTCCTGTTGGTGGATGATCTCTACACGACCGGCGCTACGCTGGCCGCTTGCGCTGAAGCGCTGTACGAAGCCGGCGCAGCCCATGTCTTTGGAGTGACGGTCGGGCGAGCCGGATAGCCGAATACAGGGAAGGAGTGACAATGGGTGTCAGGGTTCGCATCAATGTGCACGATATGGAATTGACGGACCGGCTGAGGGAGACGGTCACAAAGAAGGTCGAAAAGCTGGATCGATATCTGGACATATTGGAAGAGGCGACGGTCGATCTATCCTTCGTGGAATCTGCTCGTGACGCCAATGATCGGCAGGTCGCACAGATTACGGTTCGGGGCAAAGGAGTGCTGCTCCGGGCAGAGGAGCGTACGGGCGACATCTACGCATCCATTGACGCGGTGCTGGAAAAGATCAGCAAGCAGATCCGGCGCTATAAGGGGAGACGTTGGAACAGAAGAGGGGATGGGCGTTCTGTCTCCGACCTGACGTTGACGGAGAGGACTTTGGAAGAGGAAACGGACGAGGCGGATGCCCGCATCGCCCGGCGGAAGAGATTCATGCTCACCCCGATGGACATCCGGGAGGCCATAGAGCAAATGGACTTGCTGGGGCATGAGGATTTCTTCGTCTACTTGGACGCGGAGACCAGCAATACCCATGTGCTGTACCGCCGGCGCGATGGCACGCTGGGTTTGATCGAAACGGAGATCGGCTGAGAACGCATTGGTCCGGGGCCAAAGGGTGGCCGGATGAGTCTTCGAACTCCGGTGATTGTCTTTCAACCGCCGGCCGGGGAGAGTAGGGCGGAAAAATGGGTGGCACAAGGGCGGCTTCAGGCCGCCCTTGATTTGGTCACCCGCCTGCAGCGCGTGACCGCTGCAGGTGAGATCCTGGTGCTGGCCGCGGACCCGGGGGATCGCCGCAGGCTCGTGAATGCCGGGGCGGTGCCCATCGACCCACAGCCACCCCCATTCCACTTTGGGCGTGTCCTCTTGGATGAGGTGGAGCGTCGGGGGTGGAGCCGGTTTGCTTACTTCGGAGGAGCCAGCGCGCCGCTGTTGCCCGTCGAATATCTGCAAGACCTCTTCGAGAGGGCATGCGCGGCCAGCGGTGCGCGATGCTGGGTGAACAACTATCACTCCACTGATTGGGCCATCGTGCGGGTGACAAAGGGCATGATGAATCTGGCGGACAGACTACCCACAGACAATGCCCTTGGGTGGGTATTGTCGCACGATGCCGGCTACGAGGTGCAGGCAATGCCCCCGGAGGCCGCGACCAGACTGGACATCGATACACCCGCCGACATCCTTGTGATGAAGGGCCATCCGCACCTCGGCGATAATCTGCGGCGGTTTGTAGAAAGCGCGCCGGAAGATTCGCTCCGGCGAATCGCGACCGTTCAACACCTGATGCGCAAACCCGGTACGACCTTGACGGTGATCGGAAGGGGGTCTTCCCGCGCCTGGCGTGCCCTCGAAGACCGGGCCCAAATCTGGGTGCGCATGCTCGTCGAGGAGCGCGGCATGGTGGCCAGCCGCAGAGTTGCCCAGGGGAGGGTGCGCTCATTGGTGGCATCCTTGCTTGAGGAGATCGGTCCCGGGCGATTCGTCCGGGAGCTCTGCGAGATCAGCGACGGCGTCTTGTGGGACACCCGTGTGTGGATGGCCCATCATGGCGCCTGGCCGAGCGACGCGGATCGCTTCGCTGCTGACCTGGGCTGGTCGGATCAAGTCGCGGATCCAGCCTTGAGAAAACTCACAGAGGTCGTCTCAGCCGCGCCGTGTCCGATCCTCACCGGCGGGCATGGTCTGGTATCGGGGGGGATCTACGCTCTTTTGGACACCGCGCTCGTGACGTGAACTACCAGCCGGCGAGATAACGGTTCCATCCCCGGTTTTCATCCAAATAGGTGCCGAAGCGGTAAAGCGCGGTCTGATGAGGCTCTCGGGGGAGCTGAAGCAGATGCATACCGGCCTCTCGCAGGGTCCGCCCACCCTTGCGGACATTACATTCCGCGCAGGCTGTCACCAGATTCGTCCAACTGTGATCGCCACCTCGGTGGCGGGGGACGATGTGGTCGATGGTCAATCGCCTCGAATGTCGGCCGCAATACTGGCAGCGGTACCCATCCCGGCGCAGGATCTCGCGTTTATTGAGCTGAATCCGGGGTCGGGGGCGATGAACCATATAGTCGAGACGGATCACCGATGGCCTCGGGAAATCTCTGCGCACGGTGTGCACAATGCCGCGCCCGTTCTCGATGATCTCCGCCTTGCCCAGAATCAGCAAGGCCAGCGCCCGGCGCGTCCGGCACACATTCAAGGGTTCGAAATTCGCGTTCAGCAAGAGTACAGGGTCATTCATCGGCGCTGCGTTCTGTTTGGCCGGCATTATACCAACGCAGGCTGACTCCGCAAGATGACATTCCTCTATGGTGCGTTCCATTCCAGGGGGCAGCTATGCCCGCAAACTGGCCCGTCACTCGGGCGCCCTCCACTCAGCTCCTGGACTGCCCATCGCGGTGATCCACGCCGCGGAAGATCGACTCCGCCTTTGGAGATCCTTTCCACCCGCCACCCCAATCCCCTCCCCCCAAAGGACCTCTCCCCCTCCCCCGGCCTCCCACGTCCGCCGGGAGCACGACGGGAGGAGGTGGACACATGCTTCGCATGCGCACGAAGCAGAGCCTTGCGACTCCACAAAGCTCGCGCCGGGTCCGTCGACATGTGGAGTCGCCATCCTCTGCTTGGCGCTGAAGCGAAGCTTCAGGAGATGAACGGCAAGCCGCCTGGTAGGAAGGAGCCTGTCGAGAGTGGTCATGGTCGGGGAGCAGACCCGGCCCGTCTCTCGATACACCTCTCGCCGATGGCGCTCGGCACACGAGATGCGCATCTTTCTTGCCGTTCGTCGTTGGTCGGATAGGCTGCAGATTTCAGGTTACACATTGCACGTTCAAACGTGACAACGTTCCAACGTGGGGGCGCGCTAGCAAGCCAACCGTCTTGTGGTTCATCGTTTGGCGCCTACAGCTTATGGCCAATGCCTCATCGCGCCCTGCGCGGTCTACACAAACCGGCGCCTGATCTCCGAGCTGATGTAGTCCAGCACCGCCACCGTAATGGCGATGAACCAGACCGCGATGCCCGCGGCGCGGTAATCCAGTAGGCGGATCCACTGGATGAGCAGGAACCCGATCCCGCCGCCGCCGACCAGCCCGATCACCGTGGACATGCGAACATTGATATCCCAGCGGTAGATGGTGAAGGATACGAAAGGCGGCACGATCTGGGGGATCACGGCGTAGATGACAGTCTGGACCCAGTTGGCGCCGGTTGCCTGGATTGCCTCGATCGGGCCCGGATCGATGGACTCGATGGATTCGGAATACAGCTTTCCCAGGGCGGCGATCGTATGCAGGCTGAGAGCGAGGATCCCCGGGAAGGGCCCCAGCCCGACGACCACCACCGCGATGACCGTCCAGATCAACGGCTCGATAGAGCGCACGATGTTGAGAACGGTGCGGGTGATGAAATAGATTCCCAAGGTCAAGATCGATGCCGACATCAAGTTGCGGGCCGCCAGGAAACTGATGGGGATGGCGAAGATGATGCCGAAGAAAGTGGCCATCATGCCCAGGAAGATGGTCTCAATCATGCGCTCGACGGCCAGGCGTAGTTCCCGGCTCGGCTCAGGCGGCCCCACACCTGCCACCTGCTGGGCGTGGATGGTCCATATCTGGGCTTCCTCGCTCACGCTGGGAGGCAGGAGCCGGTACGGCATCACGATGTCCAAACTGAAATCCCCCTCGTCGTCGGTGACCGGCGTGATGAATTCTCCCCCCTGCCGCTGCCGGAACTCATTCCCAATGGGGTCTTCCCACAGCAGCTTTGTACTGGCATCGGGAGCGAAATTGCCTCCCTGGAGGGACAGGGTGGTGCCGGGCGTGCCATCCTGCTCGGAAAGCGATCCGCAGGTCGGTTCGGCGATCAGGTAGGGTTCATCCGACTGCGGCCGGTTGGCTGGAGGGGGGGTGTCCGTGCAGGGAACCTGAATGTCGGCGCTGGCTTCGATGAGTTCTTCGTGCCGGGAGACCGCTCGCGTCCACGGCCACATCACCTCTTCCAGCTTCGCTCCACCTTCCTCGAGGCCCTGGACCAGCTGCAGAGGCTCGATTTCCCCAATCTGCCATCCCAGGCCAAAGAAGATGATTGCCACCAATAGGAATAGCGCTGCTGCGTTCCGACTCTGCCCACGGGCGGTGAAGAATGCGTCGATCGTCACCCAGATATAGAGGATCACCACGCCGATGCTGATGACGATCAGCGTCGGCTCGAGGCGCAGGGCCTTTCGAAGTATCTGCGCCAGACCTTCGGTCCGCTGCACCGATACGCTGAAGCGCCAGATCAGGAGACCGACAATGCTGACAAAGGTGATCAGGAGAGTGAAACCGCGTCGAAATTCCCGACTCAGCATGTGCCCCAGCCCGGGCAGGAGCAGTGAAAGGAGCGCTGCGATGGCAGGCGGCACCAGCGGAGGCTTTTGTGCGGTCTGCGGTCTTCTTCTGTGTCGATTCATCTGGGCTCTCCTAGGCTGCCTCGTGCAGCTCGCCCTCCAGCCCACCTACGCGCACTGCCTCCTCGCCGTAGATGTCTTTGAATTGCTCGTCGGTCATGGCGCGGATATCTTCTCGAGTGCCCCGATAGACGATTTCCCCCTCACGAAGCCCGATCACGCGAGTCGCATAGCGCTGAACCAGATCCAGATAGTGCAGGCTGCAGATGACGGTGATGCCTTCCTCCTTGTTCAAGTCCTCGAGGTGCTGAAGGATAGAATGCGCCAGCACAGGATCCAGACTGGCGACGGGCTCGTCGGCAAGGATCAGTTCGGGCTCCTGCATGAGGGCGCGCGCGATTCCCACCCGCTGCTGCTGCCCGCCGCTCAGCTCGTCAGCGCGCTTGCGGGCTTGGTCGGTGATGCCCAGTCGCTCCAGGGCGGTGTAGGCCTTCTCGCGATCCCCTCTTGAGAAACGTCCGGTGAGGCTGGTCCATGTGGGGGTGAATCCCAGGCGTCCCGCCAGCACATTGGTGATCACAGACGAGCGTTTCACCAGATTGAAATGCTGGAAGATCATTCCAATCTTCCGGCGCACCTTCCGCAACTCATCGCCTTCCAGGTCGGTCATGTCCACGCCGTCCCAGACGATCTGCCCTTCGGTGGGGTCGATGAGCCGGTTGATGCATCGCAGCAGGGTGGACTTCCCTGAGCCGCTCAAGCCGATCACGACGAGAAACTCCCCCTCTTCCACCTCGAAGCTCACGTTATTCAGCGCAACCGTGCCGTCATCGTAGATCTTGGTCAGGTTCCGCACTTCGAGCATCCAACGATCCTCCCATGGAAAAGCGGGGGACGGGCCGTGCACCGCCCCCCGCTGGCTTCCATGCTCTGCTCCGACGTCAACAGCTCAGAACTCGCTACTGCAGCTCTTCGATGTTGACGCCCGACGCCTCCAGCACCTGTCGGAATGGATCATAGAAACTGTCATCGATCTTCTGCAGTCCAGCCCACTGATACGATTGATCCAGCGCCTCCTGACCTGCCTCCGTCTCGGCGATGGCCAGCAAGGCGTTGTTGATCTTATCGCGCAGTTCACGCGGGAAGCTGGGCACGTACTGCACCCCGTCGTTGGGAATGTCGGTGGAGACGCTGATGACCTTGACTACGTCCATGACATCCGGATGTTCATCCTCAATTGTGCTGCGGGCGTCCACGTAGGTGGCACCGGCATCGCAGTCGCCATTGTAGACTGACGCCACCACTGCGTCATGCGAGCCTGCATCCGCCACTTCCGCCAAATCGGTGTCCGGATCCACGCCGGCGGCGCGCAGCTCGAGGCTGGGGATGATCCAGCCGCTGGTGCTGAGCGGATCAGGGCGGCAGAATGTCTTCCCTGCCAGGTCCGCGAGGGTTTCAATGCCACTGTCGGTGCGGGTGATGATCTGGCCGTTGTAGACGGGGCTACCGAAGCGGACCGACACCAGCTCAGCCTCAGCGCAGCCGCGTTGGTTCGCCAGGATGTAAGCGAAGGTGGCCAGGGAGCCCATATGAGCCTGCGGCGGGTCCGCGCACATGGCCTCGATCACGCCGGCATATTCCGTGGCGACGAACGTGTCGATCACAAGTCCCGTCTCATCAAAGACCATGTTGGCCACTTCTTCCGCCCCAGCCGAGACCTGTTCCATCTCGCCGGAGGGGACGAACGCCCAGATGATGGGATTCTGCTCAGTCCCTAGCTCGGCTTGCGCTTGTCCGCAGGCCCCAGTGAGTAAGGCAAGGGCGACCAGCAAGCCCATGGCGGCAAACAATAAACTCGTCTTCTTGCGCATCGTACTTCATTCCTCCTCATTAGATTTGAAAGCTACGAGCATGGCGAAGATCAGTGTCCCGATGGTTTCCCCTGTTTGACGCTCTTGCTCCTGGGTCACCTCCTTTCGCGACGAATCGCCGGACAGATGATAGCGCGAATTCCGGGCATGTGCAAGAAAAGTCCGCAAAGCGCAGTGCGGTATGCGGCGTGCGCAGAGTGCAGGGATCAGGGAGCAGGCGCCAGATCCGGAACCATCGAAGGGGATTCCATTTCCAGAAGACTGCCACGTCGGCCTGGCGGCCTCCTCGCAATGACGGTGAGGGGCGCAGCCTCCCGGAGAAAAATCATTGCGAGGCGCGTAGCGCCGTGGCAATCTTTCCATTACAGAGAACTCTCCGCCCTGGAGACCGCGATCCCTCGGATACCCTTGGGCCAGGCGTTGCCCCTCGGGATCCGGGAGACATCCCGGTTTCTATGATGAGGAAATCTATCGCCATGACAAAGGAGCCGCATCTCGAGTAGCGCCGAGCTTGGCCAGGCGCATATCGGGAGGCCTGGCCTGTGTTGTTGACAGGGTGTGGCTGGCATGAACCGGGTCCTCCCTCCTTCCCCGCATCAGGCACCATACCCCGCCACCCGGGGGAGTGTTCCAACTTGGGGGGCAATGCTTTCGCCTCCCTCGCCTGATGCCGCCGCTGCTCACAGAGGCCCTCCAGTTCAGAGCGAAGAGCCGACAAACCCCCACCCGCTTGCCCCCTCCCCGAACATGCTGGGCCGTTTCCCCCGCTCTTCCGGAGGCCGGGGGAGGGGATTGGGGTGGGGGGTGGAAGGAATCTCCAAAAGCGAAGTCGATCTTCCGCGGCGTGGATCACCGCGATGGGCAGTCCAGGAGCTGAGTGGAGGGCGCCCGAGTGACGGGCCAGTTTTCGGACCTGGCTGCCCCCTGAAATGGAACACACGGTCGCCCGGTGCGCCCTTGCCGGTCGGCGCGCCTCGGCCTACAATAACCCCTTGTGAGCGAGGGGTCGGAGTTCCAGGCGGCGCTCGACTATATCTACAGCTTCGTGGACTACAGCGTCAAGCGGCGCTATCGCTATTCTGAGGAAGCATTTGACCTTGATCGGGTGCGGAAGCTGCTCAGGGCGCTGGGGGATCCCCAGGATCGGTTCCCCAGCGCGCATATTGCCGGGACCAAGGGAAAAGGGTCCGTAGCCGCGCTAATGGAATCTGCCCTGCGCCACGATGGCTACCGCACGGGGCTCTATACATCGCCGCATCTCATTCAATTCACGGAGCGCATCCGGGTGGGGGGGGAGAATATCCAGCCGCGGGATGTCGTTGACCTCGTCGCGCGCCTTAAGCCGCATGTGCGCCAGCTTCCCGGTATCACCACCTACGAAATCATCACCGCCATGGGTTTCCTGCACTTTGCGGATGCCGAGGTGGATTGCGCGGTGGTCGAGGTGGGGTTAGGGGGTCGACTGGACGCGACCAATGTGCTCACGCCGCTGGTCTCCGTGATCACCTCACTCTCCTATGATCACATGCACCTGCTGGGGGACAGCCTCTCCGATATCGCCAGGGAGAAGGCGGGGATCATCAAGCCCGGTGTGCCAGTGGTGGTCGCGCCTCAACAGTATGAGGCGGGATTAGTCGTGCAGGAGGTGGCGGCCGCAATGGGGGCGCCGCTCATTCAGGTGGGTCGCGACTGGATGTTTTCCCCCGCGGCGCGGGATTTGGGAAAGCAAAGCATGGTGATCTGGTCCGCCGAAGAGGGGGCGCATATCGAGGCGTATGTCGAGTCGGGAGGCAAGAAGGAATGGGCGCCGACGAGGCTCGAGATCCCGCTCCTCGGATACCATCAAGTCGTGAATTCCGCTGTGGCGTATGCCGCGCTGCAGTCCCTCAAGTCCGGCGGTCTGCCGATCAGTGAGTCGGCTATCCGAGGGGGATTTCGGGACACGCGTTGGCCCGGGCGGTTCCAGGTTCTGTCGCGTGCGCCTCTTCTCGTGGTGGACTCGGCCCACAACCGGGATTCGGCCCTCAAACTGCGTATCGCGCTGGACGACTACTTCCCTGGGCAGCCGGTCACACTCATCTTTGGCGCTTCGGCTGACAAGGATATCTCTGGAATGCTGGCCGAGCTCGTGCCGCGTGTATCACGCCTGATCGTCACCCAGGCCAAGCACCCTCGGGCCGAAGACGCGGAGGAGCTGGCAGAAATCGCCCACCGCTATGCGCTTCACGTCGAAGCCAGGGTGCCCGTATCGGCGGCCCTGGAGCATGCGCTCAGGCGAGCGGGGCCGGATGAAGTGATCCTCGCTGCGGGCAGCCTCTTCGTGGCTGGGGAGGTGCTGGAAGCCTGGCAAGTCCTTTCTGGGGAGGTCAGGCTGAAAGCGACCTAAGCACTTCGAGAAGGCGCTCCTGCCAATCGCGGCCCGGTTCCCGCTGCAGCCACAGCCCGCGCCTGCTCTGGCGGACATCCGGACCGAGATCGAGATGCACTTCCGGATCCTGACCCGGAATCTGGAGCCGGATCTGGCCGTTGGCGGAGCCCACCGATTCCACTCCCGCCTTGGAAGCCAGGAGTTTCACCCGCAGCATGTAAAGGATGTTGCGCACCTCGGGCGGGAGCGGCCCGAAGCGATCTGTGAGTTCCTCCCCAAGTGAATCGATGGATCCCAGATCGCGTATCTCAGCCACGCGCCGGTAAAGCTGCAGGCGCAGGTTGCGGTCCGGAACATAGTCCGTCGGGATGGCGATTGCCAGGGGGAGCTCGATGGAGACGGGCAGGATCTCCGGCACATCCGCAGGCCCTTCCACTTGGCTCAAAGACTCGCGCCCTGCTTTCAACCGGTGCACCGCGCGGCTCAGCAGCCGTGTGTACAGATGGAATCCGATTGCCCCAATGTGTCCGTGCTGGCGGGTCCCCAGGATGTCACCGGCGCCACGCATCTCCAGGTCTCGCATCGCGATGGAATAGCCGGCTCCCAACTGGGAATGCTCGGCGATGATTTCCATTCGACGAAGCCCGTCCTCCGTGGGCTTGAAGTGGCTGTGGCGGAAGAAGTAGGCGTAGGCCCTTGCGGCGCCTCGGCCCACCCTTCCACGAAGCTGATAGAGCTGCGCCAATCCGAATGTGTCGGCGCGATCCACGATGAGTGTGTTGGCGTTGGGGAAATCGAGCCCCGACTCAATAATGGACGTGCTGACCAGTACATCGATCTCTCCGGCGGCGAATTCATCCATCACCTGTGCCAATTCACGCTCGGGCATTTGCCCGTGGGCGATCGTGATCTGCGCCTCCGGCACCAATCGCTCGAGCCGGTTTTGCACCGCGTTTATGGTCTGCACCCGGTTATGCACGAAGAAGACTTGTCCCCCCCGGTCGAGCTCTCGCAGAATCGCTTGCCGGACTAGCCTTGGATTGTACCGCCCGACGTGGGTCATCACAGGCAGACGCTCCTCCGGGGGCGTGTTGATGGTAGAGATATCCCTGGCGCCGGTGAGCGCCATGTACAGCGTCCGTGGGATGGGGGTGGCCGTCATGGTGAGCACATCCACCTGAGTGCGCATCTGCTTGAAGAACTCCTTATGGGTAACGCCGAACCGCTGTTCCTCATCGATGATGAGCAAGCCAAGCCGCTTGAAGCGGACGGAAGGCTGGAGCAAACGGTGCGTACCAATGACGATGTCTATGGCCCCTTCCGCCAACCCCTGTGTGATCGCCTCCGCCTCCTGGCGGGTCCGGAAGCGGGAGAGCATTTCAACACTCACCGGGAAGGGGGCTAGGCGCTGCTGGAAGGTATGGAAGTGCTGCTGGGCGAGCACAGTCGTGGGGACCAGAATCGCCACTTGTTTCCCGCCCATGACCGCCTTGAACGCCGCTCGCAGCGCGATCTCGGTCTTGCCGTATCCCACATCGCCGCACAGCAGCCGGTCCATGGGCCGGGCGCGTTCCATGTCCCGTTTCACATCTTCAATCGCCTTGAGTTGGTCTGCAGTCTCCGTATAGGGGAAGGAGGCCTCCAATTCGCGCTGCCATTCTGAGTCCGACGGGAAGGCGAACCCCTGCACGGTCATCCGTTGTGCATACAGGTCAAGAAGGTCGCGAGCGACCTCATCCACGGCGCGCCGGGCCTGCGCCTTGGCGCGCTCCCATGAGGGCGATCCCAGCCGGGATAGCGCCGGCGCCCTGCTGTCGACACCGACGTAGGGGGTGATCCGATCCGCCTGATGGATCGGGACATATAGTTGGTCCCCCTCGGCATACTCGACCAGCAGATACTCGCGCCGCATCTCATCCAGTTCGCGCTCAACCAAGCCGATGAAGCGCCCCACCCCGTAGTCGATATGAACGACGAAGCTGCCGGGGCGCAAGTCGGCGTATTGCGCCTCTGGTGCCATGGATTTGATCTTCGTCCTGGGTCGCGGTTTGGGACGCGACCAGCCGAATATCTCGCCATCGGTCAGCAGATGGAGCCTGCCACCCGAGGCCAACTCCAACGTCCAACCCTCGCTGAGCGCGCCCGGGACAAAGACAACATCGCCCGGTCCAAGATCCGCCGGCAATGCGGGCTGAGGTTCGGCGCTCTGGCCCTCCGCCCACAGCTCCGTGAGCCGGGAGGCCTGCCGGCTGACCAGCACAACCGGATCATGCTTGGCGCGCGCCTTGGAAATGTGCTCCATCAAGGGCTGCACTTGGCCCCCGAACCTGGGGCCGGGCGCGAAGCGGCGGTCCAATTGGGGTGCGCCTTCACTGGCGACGGGGGAGGCAGTCATGCCCAGATCCAGCATGATGTGGTCTCGCAGCTCCTCGTGCAGCCCTGCCAGCGTTACATAAGGCAAAGGGAACTCCTCGGGGATCCGGCCCGCGGCAATCTGGTCAGCGCGCATCTCGACCGCCTGTTGTTCCAAATCACTCACCATCTCATCGAAGACCGCCAGGTCGTCCACAAGGACAATTGTCGAAGCCGGAAGGAAGTCGATCAGGCTGGACTGCTCCGGATTCATCCATGGCAGGAAGAACTCCGCAAAGCGCGCGCGCGGATCTCCACCGAAGTCTTCGGCTTCCGGCAGCCAACGATCCCATGTCTCATGGTAGAGGCCCGGCAGCCCCTCCCGAGCCGGGCTCAGGAGCAAATGGGGGATCTCCTCCGCCGATCGCTGGGTGGCAGCGTCGAAGCGGCGCAGGGATTCCATTTCATCCCCGAAGAACTCGATTCGCACCGGCAGAGCCTCGGAGGGGGGCCAAAGGTCCAGAATGCCTCCTCTCCGGCTGAACTGCCCGGGCTCGCTGACAACCGATGCCGGGGAATAGCCAGAAGCGACCAGGAGGTCAAGGATCTTATCCAAACGCTGAAGGCCGCCCGTTTTCAGCCATCGGGACAGACGGATGATCTGTCGCGGCGATATCGTGCGCGTCATCGCAGCGCGGGCGGATGCCAAGACAAGGGTGGCAGGGGATCGACTGAGGTCTGGCGGAGCGCCGGGTTGGAGATCCCGGGTCAGGGTCGAAAGGGTCCCAATGCGGCCCCGGATGGTGCGCGGCCCCCAGGGGGCGCGCTCATAGAACAACGGATTGGGTTGCGGGAACGCCAGCACCCGCAGCGCCGGGTTCCAGCTGCGGAGTTCCTCGGAGAGCGTGAGCACACGGTCCTCGCGCGGGACCAGGTATAGGGTGGTGCGCCCCTCTCCCGAGGCAATGGCGGCCGCGAACGTCGGCCGAACGGCGCGTGGCAGATGCAGGTCGAAGTCCCGGCCTGCGTTGTCATCCAGCTCTCCGAGCAGGCGCTGGTATTCGGGAAGCCTCCGGATCTCGGAGAGGAGCGCTGATAGATCCATCATTCATCCATGTGGGTGTTGCATTCGGTCATGGCCGCATCGATGCCCGCAGACACGAAAAGGCGGATACAGCCGATGGCCCGGTCAAAACTGGCCTCCATGAACTCGAGCTCGTCTTCGTGGAAATCCTCCAGCACGTAGTCGGCTGGCTCTTTTCTTCCGGGCGGCCGGCCGATACCGATTCGCAGGCGTGGAAAATCCTGGGAATCCAAGTCGTCCTCAATCGATTTCAGCCCGTTGTGGCCGCCGGAGCCCCCGCCGGCCCGCAGCCGGAGAATGCCTTGCGGGAGGTCCAGGTCATCGACCACCACAAGCAAATGGGAAAGAGGAAGGCGGTGATATCGCACCAAAGGGCCGATTGCCCGGCCGGCACGGTTGACATAGGTCTGGGGCTTAGCCAGCATCACAGGCCTTCCCTCGAGGCTGCCCTCGGTCACCAGAGACTCCATCCGGCGCCTGCGAAAGGGCTCACCGATAAGCGCGGACAGTCGATCGAGGACCATGAAGCCAACATTGTGACGATTGCGCTTATATTCGCGCCCCGGATTCCCGAGCCCGGCGATTAGGATCTTCTTCTTGGTTTGGGGACTTGAACGCTCACTCATCTTCCAGCATCCACCAGCGATTGCCCTGGCCGTCGGCCCAGCGCACAATTCGCACAGACCGCAACCTGCGAGTATAACATGGATGCGTGGCGCGGCGATTCCTCTGGGCGTGACGCAGGCCGCGCTCGGCGATCCGCGCGGACCGCAGCGCGGAGGGCACGGGGGGTGGGCAGCAGCGGCTTGCACATAGTCGTTCTTCCTGCCCAGGCACACCCTGTGGATCGATGGCGCTCTCAGCCTACCGCCCAGCGGTCATCGCTTATGGTTCTCCCTGCCGATTGACGCTTCCACCCTGTGCCATTAGAATCCTTCCCGTCGGCGGCTCAGGGCCCGGAGACTCTGGGCGATGGCGCTGGGGAAGGAGCGAGGCCATGGAGGCAGAGAAGAGTCAGGGGCCGGAGCCCGAGGTGGACGCCGAAGTCGTCACCTTGGAGGGCGGAACAGTGGAGACCATCGAGGCCGAAACGGTGACCGTCAGCCAGGGCGGCGTGCAGAATATCGCCGCCTCCCAAGTGTCCATGCACCAGGGTGGGGCCTTGTCGATCCAGGCCCAGAACGCCAATATGCAGTATTCGGGCGCTTTGGCGGTCCGGGGAGATACCGTCTCGCTTGACGGGGCCGGCGCTGGCCTTGTGCTGGGGCGGAGCGTATCCCTGGGCGATTCGCGGGCTGGTGTGGTCATTGGGGACCGGGTGGAGGCCGAGAATGCGGCAGCATTTCTGCTGCTGGGGCGCGATATCCGAGGCCGGGTGGATGCGATGGTGGATACCCGTGGGGCCATCCTGATTGGGGTGGCCGCGGGCATGGTGATTGGTGCTCTGCTCTCCCTTGGCCGGCTGATATCTAGACAAAGGTAGGGCGCGCGCGGTATCATCCCGCGGGAGCGAGGGTAACCGGCGACGGTGAGAGGCGCTCGGGAGGAGATGAAAATGGAACGGCAGACATTGGAGGCCAGTGGACGGACGATCGTGGGCAAGCGCGTGCGCGCGTTGCGCCAGGCGGGTCGGGTGCCCGCGGTTATGTATGGCAAGGGGACAGACCCCGTGCTGCTGGAATTGGATGATGTGGAGGTCGGCAAGGTGCTGTCTCGCTCCGGCGCGGCCACGCTGATCGATCTGAAGGTTGATGGAGACACCCACACTGTGCTGGTGCGTGATGTTCAGCGCAACCCGATCCGGAGAGATCTGCTGCACATCGACTTCTTGAAGGTGGCGATGGATGTGGCCATCACCACTCAGGTTCCCGTCGAATTCGTGGGCGAGGCGCCGGCCGTCAGAGAGCTCGGCGGCATTCTCTACAGTGGCGTGACGGAAATCGAAGTGGAGGCGCTGCCCTCCGATCTGCCCGACCATGTGGCAGTCGAGCTAGATGGGCTCACGCAGATCGAGGATACCATCACTGTGGGGGACTTGTTCCTCGGCAAAGGGGTGAAAGTCCTGATCGATCCCGACGAAGTGATCGCCAAGGTGATCTACCAGGAGGAGGAAATCCTCGAGGAGGAGGAAGAGGAAGAGGTAGAACTTGTCCTGGAGGGCGAAGAGCCCGAAGTGATCGAGAAAGGCAAGCGCGAAGAGGAGGGGGAACCCGGGGGCGAGGAGGAAGAGGAGGAGTAGCTTCCGTCTTCTGCGAATCGATGCGGCGGAGCCGCCCGGGCGGCTCCGCCGTGTTTCATTTCGAGGCGCTACGTATCCTATATGAGTTTCAAGAAGTCGAGGGTGATACGAGCCGTGGCCCCCCAGATGGTCTCGCCGTCATAGGGTTTGAAGTAGTGCACGGGGATCTCTGGGCCGGGTATCATCGGCTTTCGATACTCAGTGGCTAGATTGCCGGGATCGCGCAGCCACGTCACGGGGACACCGAATAGCCGCGCCACTTCTTGTCGCTCGATGCGGAACTCGTACGGCCATGGGATCACCCCGACCACCGGGGTGATCATGAACTGGGTCACCGTCAGCATTGGATCGAGCTGTCCCAGAATCTCGACGTCCTCCGGGCTCAACCCGATCTCCTCCCATGCTTCACGCAATGCGGCGCTCTGCACACTCAGATCGCCGTTTTCGATCTGGCCTCCGGGGAACGAAACTTGCCCGCGATGGGATTCAACGGACTCCGTCCTGCGCGTGAAGAGGAGATGCCAGGCCAGTTTCTGAGAATAGAGCGGCAGCAGGACAGCCGCACGCCTCGCTTCCCACTCGGTCTGCAGGCGTGGAGTGCGCTCTCGCAGCCGTTTGCGGATGCGCTCGGGCAGGTCACGCTGCCTCCCCTGGTTCACGCCCCGCCCCCCAACGACAAACCGCAGTACAGGCAGTAAGTGCGTTCGCTCTGCAGGTCCTCGAGTTCTTCTGGACGCACAGGCCCCCCGCAGTGCGGGCATGCGGCGGGCAGGCCGGATCTCGCTTGGCTGCGCCGGTTGCCGGGTCCAGCGGAGGGGATGGGGAACCGATCGCCCAACAGCTCCGCCCGCAGCCGGTCGGCTTCGCCCCCCATTCCATGCCCCTCGAGCGCCTGCAGCGCTCGTCGCACGGCCGGCGCGGCCCTGGGGCCACCCGGCTTGTCTGCGATTAGGCCCAGCCCGCCCTCGATCAATTCGAGCGCCCGGCCCTGGTCGCCGGCTTGCAGGAACGCCATGCCCGCCTCGAGCAGCAGCGGGGCCGCCTGAAGGAGGCCTCGCGATTGGGCGGCTCTGCCGAGCCTCTCGAAAATGCGGGCTGCGGCCTCGGCCTCACCGACGGCCAGCAGCCGGTGCGCCCGGCGCAGCCTGCGAAGCGGGGGTTGGGCCGCGCCGCGCAGGCCGCGATTCCTCGGGCGTCGCCTCCTGGATCCTGGCAATCGCGGCATAGTGAACCCTTTCCTTGATTGTCTGGATTATACGCCGACATGGCCGCCGCCGGAGATCGCCGGCGGTGCTTGCTGCGCCGACGCGCCTCCGAATATCGGAACGAGCGGTCCGCGGCCCGCCGGCCCAGGGGATCGGATGATGAGGGCAGGCCGGAGGCGCCGGGGGCGAAAGGGAGGAAACAGGTGAGACAGCAGCAGCGACGCTCATCCCTTCCCGCTGGAAGAGCGGCCGAAGCTCGGGCTTTTCAGTCGGGGGTGGGCTTGTCGGCCACCAATCGGAAAACGATCGCCCGGGATGTCTTCACGCGCTGAAGCTCCGCTGAGAAGCCGGCTTGCTGCCACACATCCTGGTATCGATCGGATGGTTGAAGGGAAGCCCCGGTCACTCGGAGCAGCCAGCCCATGAATCGGTCGAACGGTCGGCTCCCGGTGATCAGCGCTTCCAGGACGATGACAATTCGCCCGCGGCCGGCCAACACCTGATGCACCGCTGATTGGGTTTCCTTATCGAGGATGTATGGGGTCGGAAAGGTCGAAAGCACGGCATCGAAGCTGCCGGCTGCGAAAGGCAGGGCCTGCGAGCGAGCAAGGACCAAGCGCGGGGGCTCCCCCGCTCGGCGCAGCCGTCTGGCTGCGATGCGGGTCATCTGGGGTGAGGCATCCACGCCGGTGTAGAACCGGCCCCCCTTGGACAGTTCCAGGAGCATGTGCCCTGTTCCGGGGCCAAGCTCCAGCACGCGCTCCCGCCCCGCCAGCGGTTCGATCGCGGTGTGCTGCCATTCCCGCCACTGGCCGCCGGAGCTCAAGCCGGCGAAGAAGTCATATGTGGCCGCGAACTTGGTGTACAGATAGGGAAGGAAGATCTGCAGCAGGCTCCGCAGCGAAAGCATCCATCACCGTCCGGCTAGCACTTACCGCACTCCGGGTCTGCCACCCGGTGCGAGAAGTCGTGGTTGCCCATAGCCATGCTCAAGTGACTCTCTGGCAGGGAACGGACCCCCTCGGGGCATTGCACGCCTTGCCTCTCATACCAGGACATCCAGGGCGGCGGGCAGGATCGAGTAGGTCACCTTCTTACAATCGTGGGCGCGGATTTCCCCGTCCGCTTGTATGGGTGTGCCGGGAGCCGATTGGATGGTCAGGCGCCTTGTGTGGATTTGGTGGACCGCGGGGTCGTTCACGTAACTTCCGCTGATCGCGCGCGGCAGGAGGGACAGCATCTTCGGCCTCGAAGCCGCATAGCCGTGCACGAAGGTCAGCAGGCCGTCCGAGGGATCCGCCGCCGGGGCCATCCGAAACAGCCCACCGGTCACCGGGCAGTTGCCAACCGAAACCAGACTGACCGGCCCGTCGTACCCGCCGCCGGGCCACTTGAGCCGCATCCACCATTGGGGGCGGCTGTAGATGGCGCGCAAGGCGGCGATCAGATAGCGAGTGACGCCGCGGAAGTGTGCCATACGAATGTTGTAGCTGGTGACCAGCGGTTCCAGCCCGACGGCAGAGTTGTTGCAGAACAGCCACTCATTCACCCTTCCAAGATCAATGCGGTGGGTGACCCCGCGTGCGATGGCCCGGCCCGCCTCCCCAAGCTCCAGATGCATGTGGAGGTTGTGAACGAGATCGTTCGCCGTGCCGAGCGGGAGGATGCCCAGTGGGCCCAGCGGCGGTGGGACTTTGGCTGCGTGCAGACCATTGATGACCTCGCCCACGGTCCCATCCCCTCCCGCGACGATAATCGGTGCATAGCCCTTGCGGGCCGCCTGCTCCGCAATCGCTGTGGCATGCAGCGGGGATTCGGTTTGCCGGACCTCGAATTTCAAACCGGCCGCCGCAAGGGCCTCCTCGGCGGCAGCACGCCGGCTGCCGGCCCTCCAGCGATCGGCATAGGGGTTCAGGATCATCATCGCCGTCATCGAATCAGCGCAGGTACGGCAAGAACAGCGCAGCCAACCCGAGGAAGAGCGCGAATCCAAAGCTGTCCGTCACCGCCGTGACCAGCACGGAGGAGGCGAGCGCCGGATCCTGGTTGAGCCATTTCAGGACGAGAGGGATGAGCGTACCCATGATTACTGCGATCAGCATGTTGCCGATCAAGGCGACCCCCAGTATGAGCCCGAGCATCGGATTGCCCTTCCACAGGAACACTCCCAGGCCCACCGAAGCGCCGATGGTGACCCCTTGCAGCAGCCCGGTCAGCGCCTCTTTCAGCAGGGTTCGCCACACCTCTTGCAGTTCGACCGTCCCCAACGCGATGGCGCGCACCATGATCGCCAGACTCTGCGTGGCCGCATTCCCGCCCAAGGCTGCCACGACGGACTGGAACACGGCCAGAACGGCGACCTGCGCCAGCACGGGTTCAAAATTGGAGATCACCCAGGAAGCGAAGAGCGCGGTGAAGGTGTTCAAGAACAACCAGGGGAGCCGCTGACGGATGGCCACGTGCACAGGGCTGTCGAGGCTCAGTTCAGCGGATGGCACGTTCGCCAGCCGGTATATGTCCTCCGTAGCCTCCTCCTCCAGCACGTCGAACAAATCGTCGTACGTGATTACGCCCACCATCTTGCCCGCTTCATCGACCACCGGCAGGCCCGCGAGGTCATAGCGAGCCATGATGCGGGCCGCCTCTTCCTGATCGGCCCTTGCATCCACGTGAAAGACCTGCGGGTCCATGATCGAGCCGATAGTCGCGTTCGGTGGGGCGATCACGAGTTCCCTCAATCCGAGGACGCCGGTCAGTTGCCCGTCGTGATCGATCACATACAGGTAGTAGGGCGTCTCGGCTTCGGGATCACGGTGGCGCAGGAATTCTATGGCCTGCTGGGCAGTGCTGTCGGGAAGCAGGGAGACAAATGAGGTCGTCATCCTCCCGCCGGCGGTCTCATCCTCGTGTCCCAGCAGAGGCAGGACCTCGGCGAGGTCCTCCATCTCCGAGAGCGCCTGCGCCGCGCGTTGGCGGGAGATGTCTCCCAATACGTCCGCGGCCTCGTCGGGCTGCATCTCATCGAGCAGATCCGCCAGCAGATCGGTGGGCAGGCTCTCGGCGAAGTCGGCCGCGGCCTGGTCCTGCAGTTCCTCCATCAAATCCGCCGCGGACTGCAGATCCAGTTGGGGAAGCAGAGCCGACTGCTCCTGCACGTCCAATTCTGTAAAAGCGTCTGCCAAATCCGCCGGATGGAGTCGCGTCAAGATCTCGATGGCATCCTGGATATGGCCTGCCTCGAGTTTCTCCCGGATCTCCTCCAGAGTGGAATCGACCCGCTCCTTGTCAATCGCCCGGGAGGGTTCAGCCAACTTCCTTGACCTCGATGCCCTGCTCCCGGAGCCAACCGAGCGCGCGTTCGATTTCTTCCGGTTCCCCGGTCAGTTCCACCTGCAGCCAGCCTTCCTCCAGCGTGATGTTGGCTTCCAGGATATTGGCGGTGATCTCGTATTGGCGGATCAGCTGGTTGAGAACGGGACGTCGCAGCAGGGTCGGCGGATAGATGAAGCGATATACATTCTTCGCCATAGGCACCTCCGAAATGTAGGAACAACGGGGAGAAATGGTATTGGTCCTGGTCGACTGCGGAATTCTAGCATTGCGGGGAGGGGGTGTCAAAGAAGGGGTGGAGAGATCGCCGTGGATGGGGGGACGAATTCGCTTGGAGCAGTGCGCGTGGCGCGATGCGATGTGGGCAGTGAACAGGGATCAGGGGAAAGTGATCAGCAGACGTTGCATGCAGCGTCTCCGCTCGGCATGGCCCCTGGCGATGGCGTGCGCTCTCAGCGTTGTCTGCTTCCGGACGTCATTGGGTCAACGTCCCGGCGCCGGAAGAGCGACGGGGGAAGGTGGACATATGCTTCGCAAGTGCACGAACGCACACACATCCCGGATCCCTTCCCCCTGATGGCGGCTTGCTTGGTCATGTGAAGAGGGAATGGGGCCGCCGGTGGGAGAGACGGCCGACGTGCAACACGGGCGCCGAAGGCCTGTGGCGGCAGATTCAGCTCCGCGCTTCGAGCATGAAGCTCGTAGCTTATCGCGTATCGCTCACCTCCGCCGCCGGCCCCCCAATCCACCCACCAGCGAAACGTAGTACAGCAGCTGCAGGATGGAGGCAGCCAAGGCAGCTACATATGTGAAGGCAGCCGCGTTCAGCATCGCATCGACGCCCTTCTTGTCGCGTGGGGTTTGGACCAGACCGGTGCCCGATAGCAGCGCACGCGCGCGCTGAGAGGCGTTGAGTTCGACGGGCAGTGTCGCCAGCGAGAACAGCGCCCCCAATCCGAAGGCGAAAACACCCACCCAGGCGAGTTGTGTGATCCCGAGGAATAGCCCGACGAGAATCAGGATCCACCCCAGGGTCGACCCCGTGTTCGCCAGGGGGACGATGGCCGTGCGGAAGCGGAGTGGCAGGTACCCCTCGTTGTGCTGCATGGCGTGCCCGATCTCGTGGGCGGCGATGGCGATTGAGGCCACGGACCGCTGGGTAGCCACGGCGGGGGAGAGGCGCAGGGTTTGCGACCTCGGATCGTAATGATCTCCCAATTGGCGCTGAGTCCCTTGCAGTGAGACGTGGCCGAGCCCCTCGTAAGAGAGCAACCTCCGGGCGGCATCTTCGCCGTTCATCCCCTGGCTGTTTTCGACCTGGCCCCATTTTCGGTAGGTGGAGTTGACCCACAGATTGGCCAGCATCACGAGCAGCATGCCGGGGATCATGTAGAGCCAGTAACTCCCAGAAAGCCAGAACCCCATGTTCATCCCTCCTGCACAGGCCTGCCAGTTACCCCTGACCGACCTGTTCATTCAAAAGCTCGATCGCCTTGTTGAGCTGCGGATCTTTGTCACTCTGGATATCCTCATCGCTCAGGCTGACACGCACATCAGGCTGCAGCCCGGTGTCGCTGAAAGTCTGTCGATCCGGAGTGTACCAGCGCGCGATGGTCACGCGCACGGCTCCCTGATCGCCGCTCAAGGGGATCCATTGCTGGACGGACCCCTTGCCGAACGTCGACTCACCCACCAACAGTCCGCGATCATGATCCTGTATTGCGCCAGCTACGATCTCAGACGCAGATGCGGTGCCCTGATCCACCAGCACGACCAGCGGGATCTCGGTTGCCTCCCCGCCCGGACGGGCTTCATAGGTCTGCTCCGTCCCATCCCCGAAGCGCTCGTAAAGGATAACGCCGTCCCCGATGAACTCGGAGGCCACTTCCACCGAGGTCTGCAGGAAACCGCCGGGATTTCCTCGCATGTCCAAGATCAATCCTTTCGGATCCTGCTGCAACAGGTCCTGGAGATGATCGCGCAGATCTTGTTCCGTCTGGTCACCGAAATTGAACAACCGTATGTAGGCGATGTCGCCGTCGAGCATCTTTGATTCCACGCTGGGGATGGTGATGCTGGCTCGCTCCACCTCGAATTCCAGCGGTCCTGCCTCACCTTCACGCCGCACGGTGAGCCTGACAATACTGCCTGCAGGCCCCATGACCTTGCGGATCACGAGGTCGCCGGGGACCCCGGTCATGTCCTCGCCATCCACTGCGATGATCTCATCACCCGGTTCGAGCCCCGCCTTTTCTGCAGGCGAATCCGGCATCGGCGCGATGATGGTCAGATACTCCTGTTCTGGATCGACCCAGGCGCCGATGCCCTCGTATTCGCCCTCAAGCCTGGTCTGCTCTTGCGTATACTGCTCCGGGTCCATATACGAGGTATGGGGGTCACCCAGACCTTCCAGCATGCCGCGCAGCGCCCCCTGCATCAGGGCGGAGTCATCTACCGGCTGATCCACATAGCGTTCGTGAACGATATCCCAGGCTTCCCAGAAGGGCTGGAACAGCGCCTCAAGCTCCTGCGGGGTCCCCCCCTGCGATTCCTCAGTTACGGACGGCGCCGGCGCCCTGCCCGGAAAGATGTAGGGTTCGACGACTTGCCGGATCCTCGGGAGCGCTGCGCCCACCGCGATGCCCGAAGTGAAAAGCAGCGCGGACAGCAGCAATCCCACAAAGGCGCCGATCAGTGCCTTGACAATGTTAGATCTCATTAACCTTCTCCTGCTCCGAACGGGGAGCTGGAACACAAAAACCTTACCACAGTTGGATTAGAGGAGGATAAACGGATTTTGCCGTGTTCAGGGAGGGATATCCAGCCCATGTTCCTCCGCCCATTCTTTCAGCAACAACCCATAGCGCGCAGACCCGGCGGATTGCGTATAGGCGAGCGCAGCCATGCCGTCCAGCGGGTACAAGGGGTGGCAAGAGGTCGGCCAGGCCCCCTTGGGCGCCTCGACCACCGCCTCGACCACGGGGGCGACAATTTCCGCCTGGTGCAGTTCGTCCACGACGCGCTCGGTCGTGACAATCACACAATCCGCAACGAGGGCCAACTCGCGGTCGACCCCCCAATGCTTGCCGATGTGCGCGTTACCCTCGCGGTCGGCTTCCAGCGCGTGGATGACCGCCACGTCGCAATCGATGGCCGGAAATGCGGTCAGCATCTCTCCGGAGTACGGATCCCGGATGGATTTCACATCCTCCCGGATGCGGAGCAAGTCTGTTCCTTGCCAAGCGCTGGAAGGCATAAAGCCGACACCGGCCAGGGAGGCGCGTATGCCATATGCCAGACTCGCCTCACTCTCTTCCACGATCTCGATGTTCCCCTCCCCGGCCAGGCGGGTGAAGTGGGGGGCCAGACCGAAAGCCTCCAGGCCGAAGTAGCAGGTCCGAACTTGGTCGACCATGCCTTCGCCCAGCAGGATGTCGCTCTCGAGGCCCGCGGTAAAAGAGAGCAACCTTATGTGGCGCGGGGATCGGGAGCGGCGGAACCGCTCGATCATGGCGAGGGCGAAGGCGATCGGGCGCCGATACAAGGTGATGCCCCCAAGGGCCAGCCGGCATCCTTCTTCCGGCAGGAGCCGGACGGCTTCCATCAAGGAGCAGCGCTTGTCCTTACGAGTCCCCACCGGCCTCTCGATCCCGGATGCGGTCCGTTGCTTGGTGCAATTCAGCCAGAGTCTGCTGCTCTGACTTCCATGAATTCTTCGCCTTGAGAAAACCCTGCTTCAATCCCTGCAGTTGCGCTCGCAGGGCGGCGCTGCGGAAAGCGTAGAGCATCCCCACGTTGAAGAGTAGAACCAGGGCAAGTATTGTGCAGAAGGCGATGAATCCGTTATCGAGCATCCGAACCCTCTGGGCCCCACGTCTGGCGCAAGCCGAGCACCTCCTCCCCCAGTAAGTCAATGGCGGAAACTCGATAGTCCGGTTGGTAGCCGCCATCGGCGCTGGCGTGACCTACAAGAACCGTTGTCATGCCCATCGCTCCGGCTGGCTCCAGGTTCACCGTTCGGTCATCCACCATCAGGCATTTCCTGGGATCGGGCTCAGCCGCGATTTCCAGGGCGCGCTGATACGCCTCGATGCGGGGCTTGTTATGGTATTCCAGCGACACAATATCAATCACCAGGTCAAACTGATCGCCCACCTGCAGATGTCTCAACACCCGTTCGGCGTGCTCCAGAGATGCGTTGGTGAAAATCACCTTCCTCTGTGGCAGGGATGCCATCAGTTCTCGGAGATGGGGGTTGGGGGGGAGGATCTCCTCGATCGGAAGATCGTGTATGAAGCGCAGATAGTCCAGTGGATCGATTTGATGATTCGCCATCAAACCGTTCAGCGTGGTCCCGAAAGCCTGCAGATATCCCGCGCGGAGCGCCTTGGCCTCCCCTGCTGTCACGCCCAGCCTCTGCATGACGTAATCGTGGATGCGCTCCCCCATGGCTCGCCAGAGCCCGCTGTCTTGTGGGTACAGCGTGTCATCCAGGTCGAAGAAAATGGTTCGGAAGGTGCGCATCGGATCGATTAGGGCCGTCCTGCCTCGTTCTCGGTCGCATCCTTCTCCAGTGGAGAGTCGGATGCCTGTTCAGGCAGTATAAAGTCGCCTCGGAAGGGCGTCAATGACCCTTCGAGGGCCGGGCCTCGGGGCAATTCCCCAAGGGTATAATGCTGGCGTGATTTGCGGAGAAGGATAAGGGAAATGCCGATCCGGATTCTGCCCGAAGCGGTCTCTTCCGCCATCGCGGCGGGGGAGGTCGTCGAGCGACCCTCCTCGGTCGTGAAGGAATTGATCGAGAACTCGCTGGACGCCGGTGCCACACATATCGAGATCACCGTGGAGGCCGGGGGGAAGCGGCTGATCGAGGTCCAGGATGACGGAGCGGGCATTCCCGCACGAGACGTCCCACTCGCCATCGCCCGTCATGCCACTTCGAAGTTGAACTCTCTCGATGATCTGCAGGCCATCCAGACCTTGGGCTTCCGCGGAGAAGCGCTTTCTGCGATCTGTGCGGTTTCCCGATTGGAGTTGGTGACCCGACACCCAAGCGACGATGCGGGCACTCGGTTGCGGTCAGAGGGGGGTGGGGAGGCGCGTCGTGAGCCGATCGGCGCTCCCCGGGGCACGGTCGTTCGGGTGCGCGATCTCTTCTACAATGTCCCCGCCCGCCGGGAATTCTTGAAGACTGACGCGACGGAGAGGCGGCGCATATCGGACCTGGTGTCCCGCTACGCGCTCGCCTATCCCGGAGTGCGCTTCCGGTTGATCCAGGAAGGGCGGGAATCTCTGTATTCTAGCGGAAGCGGGGATCGCCGGGAGGCGCTGGCGGCCGCGTTGGGCGAAGAGATGGCCCGCTCCATGGTGGCGCTGCCGGAGCAGGGGGAATCCGCCGTCCGGGTGGAGGGCTTCGTAGGTCCGGCCACCGTCCATCGCTCCAGCCGCAAGCACCTGATATTCTTCGTCAACGGCCGCTGGGTGCAGGACAACAGCCTTTCAGCGGCTGTGTTGGGCGCCTATCATGGATTATTGATGGTCGGCCGCTATCCCGTGGCCGCCCTTTTCATCGGCCTGCCCAGCCGTGAAGTGGATATCAATGTCCATCCCACAAAGTCTGAGATTCGTTTTCGGAACCAGAACCAGGTATTCACCGTGGTGCAGCGCTCTGTGCGGGCCGTGTTGCTCGGCCAGGCGCCGCCGCCTGTGGAAATGGAGACTCAGTGGCGGGGGCGCACACCGGCGGCCGGCGCGCAGACCATCAGCCCCGATTGGCAGATCGCCCATGATCTCCTGGAAATCAATCGGACGGAGCGTGGATTCGAGCCTCAGCCTGCTCTGCCCCAAGCCGATGTGCCCCTGCTGCGGCCGGTCGGGCAGGTGGGCGCCGCGTATCTCGTCGCTGAGGGACCGGATGGAATCTATCTCATTGACCAGCACGCCGCCCACGAACGCATTCTCTTCGAGGGCTTGATGAGCGCCAGGGAAGAGAGCCGGCTCGAATCCCAGGCCCTGCTGGAACCGGAACTGATCGAATTCTCTCCCAGCGAGGCGGCGATCATCGACCAGCACCTGGAGGGAATGCGCGATCTGGGCTTTGATGTCGAACACTTCGGCGGCCACACCTACCGCCTGCGAACACTCCCCGCCATGCTGTCCAACCTGAGCCCGCACGCCGCCATGAGGGTCTTGGTGGATGATTTCGAGGAGGATGAGGCGCCGCTCGAAGCGGAAGCGGAGCTCCGCATCGCAGCGCGCGTCTGCAAGCGGTCCGCAATCAAGGCAGGCCAGATCCTCTCGGCCTCCGAACAGCGCAAATTGCTGCGCGATCTGGAAGCGTGTGAGGCGCCACGCACTTGTCCGCACGGCCGTCCGACGATGATTCATCTCTCCGTGCAGAGCTTGGAGCGCCAGTTCGGCCGCCGGGGATGAAGCCCCTCTAGTCGTCGCCGCGGTCCGCTTCAGACATGGGAGCTACTGCACGCTCGGCGAGCGCCGGCAACACCGCGGCCACATCACCCCTGAACAGGACCGAGGCGCGCACGTCAAGATAGGTTGGAGTCTGGTTGACGATGATCAGATCCGCCCCGGCATCCAAGGCGCGCAGGGGCAACAGCGCGACAGGCGTGACTTCGAGGGACGAACCCGCCACCACGAGCAAATCCGCCTCCTCGACCCATCTCTCGGCCTGACGCACGACCTTGAAAGGCAGTTGCTCTCCGAAGAGCACGGCGTCCGGCTTGAGTACACCGCCGCAGCTCGGGCAGCGAGGCGGGTCGCCAGTCTCAAGAAATTTCCGCAGGAAGCCCCCTGTCGGATGGCGTCGATAACAAGAAATGCATGTCGCGGTGCGCAAATTGCCGTGAACTTCGAGCACATTCTTCGAGCCCGCTCGCTGTTGAAGGCCGTCGATGTTCTGTGTGATCACCCCTTGCAGGAGCCCGCGAGCCTCCAGCGTGGCGAGGGCCCGATGCGCGGGGTTCGGCTCGGCCTCGACCATGAGCCGGGCCAAAGGATGGATCCATTCGAAGAACTTAAGAGGGTTGTAGCGGAAAGCGGTCAGGGAGGCCACTTCATAGGGGTCTGCGTGCCGCCAGAGGCCCGATCCTGGCGAGCGGAAATCAGGGATTCCGGAGGGGGTGGAGATCCCGGCTCCGGTGAGCGCGATCGCGCTGCGTGCGACGTTGAGGAGTCTGGCAGCCCGGTTCAACTCCGTCGATTCGGGTGCGCCCGGCATCGGCTGATGCTCAGTAGGGGCCGATTTCGAGATGTTTGGCGATCGCGTCGGTAATCTTCTGGATCTGGTCGACAATCAAGCTATCGGGATGGATGACCACCAGGGGCTCGCCGCTTTGGACGGCTTGAGGCGCGTGCTCCGGCGCAGGGGAGATGATTCCCATGAGTTCGCCCCCGATCGCGTTCATTGCGTCCCGCCACGGAATCTGCAAGCTGGTGCGCATTCGTGAGACCAGAGCCACTCCAAGTCTCTCGTCATCCAAGCCATTGGAATGAAAGGCCGCCATAGTGGATTCCGCCATCTGGATGGTAGGCTGCAGTGGATCGACCACCAAGACGATCAGATCACATTGATCCACGATCGCCCGGATGTGGTCCCCGAATCCCGCGCCCATATCCAGCACCAGCACGGTGCACAGTGTGGTCAGGTTCTTGACGATGGCCTCCATCTGAGGCGTCGCCTCACCCAGCCGGATCTCACCGGGCATGTGCGAAGCGGGCAGCAGACGTACGCCGGAGCTGTGATTCAGCAATTGAGATTCGACGGAGCGCAGGTGAATGTCCTTCACCGGGTTGGAAAGCAGCGTCGCCAGCCCGGTCGGGGAAGGAATGTGCAACTCCAGTGCGATCGTCCCCCGGCCAGGGGTGAGCTCAGCGATAATCACGTCTTGCGCCCTGTCTTGCAGGGTCAGGCCGACGTTCAGGGCCAACGTAGTGGTTCCCATGCCGCCCCTGGCTCCCAGAAAGCCGATGATCTTCGCGTGCGGCGCCGAGCTCGCTCGGGCCGGATGAGATCGTGAGAGCACCGCCTTCACATGCGCCGTCAACTCCACGGGATGCGTCGGTTTGGTGATATAGTCATCGGCTCCGGCTTCAAAACCCGCTACCTTGTCATCCACCATCGACTTTGCGGTGAACATGATGATGGGGATGCCCGCCAGGTCGGCGTGCGAGCGGAGGCTCCTGGTCACCTCATATCCGTCCATCTCCGGCATCATGATGTCGAGCAGAATCAGATCTGGACGCACAACTGCGGCCTTTTTCAGCGCTTGATCGCCGCGCGTGGCCACCGCAATTTCATAGCCCTGCCGTTCGAGCATGAGGCCGACAAGCCGCAGAGTGTCAATATCGTCGTCGACAATGAGAATCTTCTGGGCCAAGGGAATACTCCTCGGATGATCTTCTCCCCATCTCGGGCAGTCTAGCATAAAGCAAATCCACATACAACCGGGAAAAATGGGGGGCAACTGTGCCCCTGTGGCACCAATGGGTTGGCTCGAAAGGGTTCCGTTTGCACCTCGAGGCTGAATTGTGATAGAAACTTGGGCCATGAGGGCCAATTGTGGGGCGCGAGACGCAAATGCTATAATCCGCAGGCGTTTCGCGAGCATCTTGGGACAGGCATGAATATTGACCTGTGGGCGCTGGCCGGTGGCTTCCAACTGGGCCTCCCGTTGAGGCCCTCCGGCTATGCATTGGCCGCATTCTCGCTTCTCGCCCTCATCTGGATTTTGAGGACCTCCTTCAAGCAAAGTAGTTTCCTAGTCCGCCGCCCCTCCGAGCGGCCCTGGTTCGTCTGGGGGGGGATCGCTATTCTGGTTCCCCTCGCGTCCGGGCTGCTTTGGGTGCGTTGGGATGTTTCGGGCGCGGCCGCACCAGGGATCCTCCCACAGCAAGGAATGCCCCTGCTCATCTTCTTCGGTGCGCTGCCGTGGATGTTGGCCGCCGGGATCCTGAGTGCTGGGGAAGCGGCCCTGGTCGGCTTAGCTGCGGGAGCGATCCGAGCGGGATGGGGCACACATAGCTTGCTCACCCCTCTCTTTGTGAGCTTCGAGGCCTATTTCGTGGCCTGGCTCCTGCGCCGAGATTATGACGACTGGTTTGGAACCGGTCTGCGCAACCCGATTCTCAGCGGCCTTGCGGGGGCGGCCATATTTGCTCTGCTGCGCAGCTTGGATCGTTTGGCCTACAGCAGCGGGATGCTCTATGATGGCCTGGACTATTCCCTGACGCTGCTGGGCCCCACGCTGCTGACGGCGGGCGTTGAGGCCCTGATCGCCGGCACCCTCGGGGAGGTGGTGCGAAGAGCGGTTCCCGGCCAGTGGTATGCACCGAAACGCTTGACCGCCCCGCCATATCGGCGATCGTTGGCCGCGCGGCTGATCACCGTCTACGTGGTGATGGGCGTCCTTGCCAGCGGTTTTCTGCTCTATGGGGACTGGCTCCTGGCCTATGCATCGGCGCGGGAATCGGTGGAGAGGGAGATGCGGCAGACGGCGGCTCAGGCCAGCGAGGATATTCCCTATTTCGTCCAGACCGGCCGATCGCTGGTCCGCCAGTTCGCCGACGACATCGCGCTCGACCAGCGCTCTCCAGCGGAGCTGAACGCCCGGCTCGAGTCGCAGATGCGATTCACCCCATTCTTCATCGGCCTCTCTGTTTATGATCCGAAAGGGACAGCCCTAGCGCGCGCCCCTAAGGGCACGACGGAGGTGGACCAGGCGTCTGACCAGGTGAGGTACGCCATCGAGCTTGCCTTGAACGGCATTCCCCAGGAGATCGTTGTTTCAGGTGATGACCCGCAGGGTGAGTCGGCCAGATTGGTCTTTATCTCTCCCATCCGGCCCCCAGGTTCTCCTGCACCCACGGGAGCGCTCGCCGGGACGGCTGACCTGGGCACCAATCCCGTCCTGTTTCCGGCGGTGAGACGTTTGAGCAGCATCTCTCCCGGGCAGGCCTTCATTGTTGACGGCAGCGGGGAGATCATTCTTTCCCCGGGGGACCGTGCGGCAAGCTGGTTCCCGGGCTTGGAGCGAGCCCAAGATGGCCGCGTAACCACGGAAACTGGCCCGGACGGCACCCGATGGTTGGTTTATTTCTATCCTGTCCCCAGTTTTCCTTGGGGGATCGTGCTGGCCCTTCCGTTGCGTGTAGTCAACAGCCTGGCCGTACCCATCGCGGTGCGCTTGTTCGTGGTAATCGTGCTTGTGGGCGCGGCGCTCCTGGTTGCAGTGTACTTGATCAGCCGACGGCTAACCCGACCGCTGCGCCAGATGGCGGGAGTGGCCGAGTCCATCGCGCGGGGAGACCTGGCGCGCCCGGTGCGGGGGTCGGGTGAGGATGAAATCGGCCGGCTGTCCAGTTCCTTTGAACGGATGCGCCACAGCCTGCGCGATCGCCTCGACGAGATGGCGCTGGTGCTGCAGGTCAGTCAGTCGCTGGCATCGAGCTTCAAGCTGCACGAGGCGTTGCCACCGCTGTTGGCGGGCGTTCGGGATATCACCAAAGCCGACCTGGTGCGCTTGGTCTTGCGCCCGGCAGGCCCGGCAGGCGTGGTCGAACTCGAGACCTATTCGGATGGCGAAGATCCCGGTGACTGGTCGCACTTGGATGCGGGGATCCTCGCGCTGTGCGGCGACAAAGGTCAGTTTGTTCTTGAGAACCCCCGCCGGGCTCGCGCCGTCCTGGATGTAGAGTCACTGAAACAACCCATCGAGGCGCTCATGGGGATGCCGATTTCCACAGAGGGCGAGTACGTCGGGGCCTTGTGGATTGGACACCGGGATCCGCATAGCTATGACTCGGATGAGCTCAACCTGCTGTCCATCGTCTCCAGCCAGCTTGGGGTATCCCTGGCCAATGCTCGCTTGTTCCAGATGGCCGAACAGGAACGGACACTGCTCTCCGCCATCCAGGAGGCCACTCCGGAGGCCGTTATCGTGACCGACCAGCGCGGCATCGTCGTGCTGGCCAATCCGGCCGCCGAAACGGTGCTCGGGGTGGAACCACGCCAGGCTTGGGGCAAGCCCGTCGAAGATGTGGTTGAGCACCCCGCACTGCTGGACCTCTTGCACGGCAGCGGGACGGGTGTGCACGCCGCCGAGGTGCGGCTTGAGGAAGGCAGGGTGCTGTTCGGCACGGCGCAAGACATAGAAGCCGGTCGCGGGGGACAGGCGCGCCGCGTGTGCGTATTGTGGGACATCACGCATTTCAAGATGCTTGACGCGTTGAAGTCAGAGTTTGTAGCCACCGTGAGCCATGACTTGAAGACGCCGCTCACTTTGATGCGGGGTTATGGGGCCATGTTGCCCATGGTCGGCTCGATGAGCAGCCAGCAGAAGGAGCTGGTCGGCAAGATCCTCTCCAGTGTTGACCGCATGGCCCGGCTCGTCGACGATTTGCTCGATCTCGGCCGCATTGAGGCCGGCATCGCTCTGGAGGTGGACCGTGTCGAGCTTCGGGACTTGCTGTCCCAGGTGATCGAAGATTACCGGCCGCAGGCGAACAACAAGGGGATCCAGCTGCAGTTGGATCTGGCCGACGACCATCAAGCCCTGGAGGCTGACGAGGCGCTTCTGCGGCAGGCGATCTCGAATCTGGTGGACAATGCCATCAAGTTCCACCCGTCGAGCGGCTTCGTGATGCTACGAGCCTACCAGGAAGATGGCCGTCAGCTTATCCAGGTGCGAGACGACGGGCCGGGGATCGCAGCCGCCGATCAGGCACGCCTGTTTGAGAAATTCTACAAGGTGATGGAGGGCGAGGCGGCCGCTCGCGGCGGAACCGGGCTCGGTCTGGCCATCGTCAAATCCATTATCGAGCGCCATCACGGCAGCATTCATCTCGAAAGCCAGTTGGGCGTGGGGAGCACCTTCACTTTGGAGCTGCCGCGCCAGCAGCCCGAATCAAGTGAGTCCAACCTGGGAACAGAGGTTCAGGCGCGCTGAGATATCCCCCTTGAACATGCTCCTCCCCCCAATGTCCTCTGGGCGGCGGTGAAGGAAATGGACCTGGAGCGTGGGGGCACCGAGGTGGGGGGAATCCCTCCCGGAGGGTGCGGGCGGCGCAAGATCCCCCCCGAGACCCGACCGCCAAAACCGGGCGGCCGGTCCATGCGGGTCGCCCTCCATCGCCGCTGAAACCAAGGTGTGACGATGATGAGGCTGCTTGCACGGAACAAACTAACCGGATCGACGGAGCTAAAGGGAGGCTTCCGGTTGCCCATCTGGCAGGGTCAGCTCGGCGGTGGTTCCTTCGCCTCGCGCACTGGTCAGGGTAAGCGCACCGCCCATCGCAGAAACCAGTGATTTGGCGATGGAGAGGCCCAGCCCGCTTCCTGATTGGCCGCTTGGATCCACCTGATAGAAGCGCTCGAAAACATGGGCCAAGTCATCCGGGCTGATTCCGACCCCCGTATCACTGATCCGGATGCGTACCTTGCCCACCTGAACCGTGCACGAAAGGCGAATCTCTCCTCCCGCAGGCGTATGGGCAAGCGCGTTGTCGATCAGAATCAGCAGCACCTGCCTCAGCCGGACGGCATCCGCTCTCAGGTTCAGGTGAGGACAACTATCGAGTGTCAGCGAAACGGCGTGCTTCGCAGCCAAGGCGTCCGTTTGCCGTCGCAGGTCCTCCAGCATCTCTCGTGCATCAACCTCCGAGATTTCGAAAGCCACGGCGCTGCTGTCCAGGCGCGAAAGCAGGAGAAGGTCATCTACGAGTTTGGCCATATGGTCGGATTCGGCCAAGACATCTTCCAACTTGGTCTGACGGGGATCCCCCTGCGGCGTTTGGCGCAAAGCCACTTCCGCGTTCGCGCGCAGCAAGGTGAGGGGGGTGCGCAGTTCGTGCCCGGCGTTGGCGATGAAGGTCTGCTGTCTAGCCCAAGCCTGCTCGGCCGGAGCAATCGACCGGCCGGCGAGCCACCACCCTCCGCCACTCATCACGAGCAGGATCCCCCCACCCAGGATTCCCATTGCCAGTTTGAGCTGATTGAGCACCCGCTGCTGATCGCTCAGTGGACGACCCAACTGCAGCAGAGCAGGTCGGTTCGCTCCATCATCGACAGAGTAGGTGAGCAATCTCACCTGCGTTCCGCCCTCCGACTCAATGGTGCGCAGATCGTGCCCATTGACGAGCGCGCTGGAAACGGCCGAAGTGTCCGGCGCCAGGTTGGAAGCACCGGCCGGTGAAATGGCTTGTTGGTTGCCGGCCCGATCCAGAGAAAGGGTGTATATGGCGGCCAGATCTCCATCATAAGCCTCTTCGCCCGATTCGTGCCCGGCAAGGGGCGTGGTCACGCCGCCCTCGTCCGCCTCCTCTTCCCGGTCGCGCTCGCCGCGGCCAGAGAGGAGGGGTGGGATGGGGGTCGGTTGGGCGGCTGATCCGCGTTGTTCGCTCCAGCTCTCGGCTGCTGCGTCCAGCTCCGGCGGAAGGGGCAGGCCGAGTTGTCGGAACTCCTGTGCCATACGATATCGCAGCGCCAGGTCGGTCGTCTCCTGAAAATAGCTCGCAACCATCCGCTGGGTGCCAGCGATCATCAGGCCGATGAAGCTGGCGGCGACCAGCAGGTATAGGAAGGTCATCCGCAGACGCAGGCCTCTAAACACGGCTGGTCTCCAGACGGTACCCGACGCCGCGCACGGTCTCAATCGGATCTGGGCGGCCGGGATGGTTCAGTTTCCTGCGCAGATAGGAGATGTACACGTCCACCGAGGTGGGTAGTACATCTGACTGGTACGACCACACATAGTCGAGGATTTGCGTGCGCGTCAGAGTCTGATCAGCATGCCGGAGAAGGTACTCCAGCAGCTTCCATTCGGTGCTGGTCAAGTCGAGCGCCACCTCACCGCGCCGGGCGACGTGCGCCCGCATATCCATCACCAGGTCGCCCCGGCGGAGTTCCCAGGGATCCCCACCATCCATGATCGTGAAGCGCCGCCCCAGCGCGCGGACCCGCGCCAGGAGTTCATCGAAGGCGAACGGTTTGGCGAGATAGTCGTCTGCACCGCTGTCCAGCCCAGCGACTCGATCTTCGATTTGGGTCCGCGCTGTCAGAAGCAAGCAGGCCGTCGGCAGGCGCGCGGCGCGAATTCGTCGAATGATGGACGGTCCATCCCGCTCGGGCAGCATCCAATCGATGATCGCCACCTCATAGGTCCCTCTCAGGGCGAGCTCCAGGCCGGTGGCGCCGTCATAAGCCAAGTCGACACTGTATCCCTCGTCCGTGAGCACTTCTCGGATCAATCCCGCCAGGCGATGGTCATCCTCGATGATTAGGATTCGCATTTTTCCGTGCCCCTATGCTAGCCTCGAAAGATTGGAAAATGATTGGAAAGCCAGCATCCTATTCTAATCCCGCTGCAAGGAGCAGCGGCTAACCTTTCCTTGGTTGAGCGGAACCCGGTGTGGCCCCTGGCCCAAGGTATGGGCAGGGGGCCCTCAGTGTGGGATGGCCCTTGACAACACCCAGTACTCGGGGCCGGATCGGGGCGAACATCCCTGATAGGAGAGAGGTCGAGATGTTAAACCGGCGGGCGCTAATGCTGAGCGTCGCAATCACAGTGTTTGTCGTTGTCTTCGCCGGGGGCGTCGCGAAGGCTTATGCGCAGTTGCGTTCAGGGGCCTCAGCCCGTCCTGCGGCGAGCGCGCTGGAGGATCCGGCGGTTCAGGCCGCGCTGCGTGAACGGGAAGACGCTTTCCAGCGATTGATCGAGGAAGCGAACCGACGCCTGGCCGAGGCGGAGGCTGGATCATCGCAGCCGCAGACACAAGGATATCCAGTGTCGAGCGAGTTGGCGATGAACTTGGGCCGGGCTGCACTTGGAGGGGGCACCTTGCTCCGCGATCCCGAACTGGTCAATTTCGGCGGGCGCGTGGCATACGAAATGATTTTCGACCGTGGACAAGTGTATATCGACGCCAACTCCGGCCTGGTGCTGTACAGCAGCGCCGCGGGCTCGGTCCAGGCGAGCAATCCCGGCGGCTTCGGAGAACACGAGCGAGAGAACGATCACGAAGAGTTCGACGATTGAGGTAGCCGCACCAGGCGATCAGCCTTGACCTGGGAAGGAAGGTGACAATATGACCAATCGACAAAGAGGAAGACGAGGGCGGAGAGCGGGTGTGGGCGGCGTGAGGGCCTTCATTTCGATCGCTGCTCTGGCCGGAACATTGTTGGGCTGGGGACTGATCGGCGAAAGCCAGCTTCCATCATCGGCCGTGAGGCCATCGGAGGCCTCGCGATCGTTCACCTCGCAACCGCTCTTTGGCCCACTCCCCACCTTGATCCCCGGTGGCAGATCAACCCCCTCTCAGGGTGGAAGTGCCGGATCGGCTGGCAGCGCCAATCTGCGCACGGTGAACCCGCCGCCAGCGGGATCCTCCCGCCACGTCCCGATCACACGCACACAGTCGTCGCGCTAAGGGGGCCGCATGCAGCGCATTGAGTTTCGAGCGATGGGATCGGGGATGCTGGCCGTGCTGGAGGCGGAAGGCGAACAACCGCGCCGCGTGCTGAACAAGGTGCCGGAATGGTTCGAATCTTGGGAATTGCATCTGAGCCGCTTTCGGCCGGAAAGCGAGCTGAACCAACTCAATCAGGCATCCGGACAATGGTTTTCTGCCAGCCCTGTGCTCTGGGACGTCCTTTGCGCCGCACGCCGGCTCGAGCGGCTGAGTGATGGGTTGGTGACGCCTGCGCTGCAGGGCGCGCTTGCGGGTTACGGCTATGACCGCAGCTTTGAACTGCTCAAGTCTCCGTCCCTCCGCCCCCGATCCGAGAGGAATCACGGCGCCAGGCTGGCTCGGCTGGATATGGAAGTCGATCCGACCCGCCGGCGCGTGCGGTTGGGCCCGGGCACGATCCTGGACCTGGGCGGGGTGGCGAAGGGCTGGGCGGCGGATCGTGCGCTGGCCCGGCTGGCCGATTACGGGCCGGGGCTCGTGGATGCGGCCGGCGATATCGCCGTGGCGCCTCCATCCGCTCCACGGGGAAGTTGGCCCGTAGGGGTGACGGATCCGGGCGACCCAGAACAAACAATCGAACTGCTGATGCTACGGAGCGAGGCGGTGGCCACCTCCGGCCGAGATGTGCACCGGTGGCGGCAGGGTGGCGACTGGAGGCATCACATCATCGACCCGCGCACCGGTGAGCCCGCGCGCAGTGAGGTTCTCGCGGCGACGGCCATCGCACCCACGGCCGTGGAGGCCGAGATGGCGGCAAAGTGCGCGCTGATCCTGGGGGCGCGACAGGGCTTGGCGTGGCTCGACGCGCGCCCCGGCTATTATGGCCTCCTGGCGCTCGAAGATGGCCGGGTGCTGTACAGCCAAGGCGTGGAATCATATTGTTGGAGAGGATAGCGAATGCACGATCCAGACCGGCATGAAGAACGAGAAGTGGTGTCTCTTCAGGGTTTTCTGATGATGGTCCTCGCGGTGGTGGCAGGTGTGATGCTCGCAATTTCCGCCCTGCCCTACTTGGCCAGCGGCATCCTGGTTTCCTTGGCGGGCCAGACTCCGAAAGCTTTCTGGTATCTCTCTCGCGCCAGCGCCTTCGTGGCCTACGTGATGCTTTGGCTCTCGATGGGTCTTGGCCTTGTCATCACCAATCGCATGGCGCAGCTCTGGCCCGGAGGGCCGGCGGCTTATGATCTGCACCAACACGTGAGTCTGCTGGCGATCGTCTTCAGCCTGTTCCACGGTTTGATCTTGCTGGGAGACGGGTTCATCCGGCCGGCCTTGGCGAATGTCCTGGTGCCCTTCAATCTGGCGAGCTATCGCCCGCTGTGGGTCGGGCTTGGACAGATCGGTTTCTACGTCCTTCTCCTTGTCACCCTGACCTTCTATGCTCGTAAGCGCTTGGGCGGGATGCGCTGGAGAACGATTCACATGTTGAGCTACGGCGCCTTCCTTCTGGCCCTGGCTCATGGGTTGATGAGCGGGACGGACAGCGCGGCCCCCTGGGCAGCATCGCTCTATTTCGTTTCGGCGGTCTCTGTGTTCTTCCTGACGGTGTACCGGGTTCTCGCCTCTCGGATGAAGCCAACCAGGTCCGACCAGGCGGTGGCCTCAGCGCATCACAAGGCCCGCCGGCGTCTGCCCGAGGGTGGTTAGGCGCGGTGCCTGCCTGCGGCGACCGCGGCGCCGGCGCGGTTCTTGCCGGTCCCGGCAGGCTCGGCGGGCTGACAGGCTTCAATCCCCATGTTTCTTGGGGCGGAGGTCGATGGGCGCGGCACAAGCGAGCTCCGGAGGCCTGGGCGTCTTCGGAAACGCGGCGGGGTGCTGGACGGTGGTATGCGATTGAGAAGCCATCAGGGTCAGCCCGCTACTGCTTCCAAAGCTCGAAGAAGCGTGTCTTGCCAATGTGGAGGGCATCTTGAACTTCCTGGCGGCTCAGCAGCCCTTGAGAATAGGATCGCATGAGAAAACCAACCTGCTCATCTGAGAAACGCTTGCCCGCCCTGGAGGTCGGGCCAGGGTGAAGCTGTGTCACGGCTCCCTCCTTGTTGAAGTTGAGGCAGCCAGTATGGGTGTCCGCTTCCCAATTGAAAAGAGTTCGCCTTTGAAATGAAAAGAGTCCAGCTTTGAATTTCAAATGACAAGCTCAGCCGTCGCCTTGACAAATCCGGGCCCAAGCGTATAATGTAAGGGATTAAGGTGGATGAACAATTGAGCAAAAGCAGGCCCCATAAGCACATGTGGCCGTGGTGGCCATATGTGTATTTCACGAATCATACAAGAGTCTGAATAGAATTGCCTGATGTGAACTTCCCGGCAGTAAATCTTTAGCTGCGCAGGTCGAGAGCCTCCGACCGCGCCTTGCCACGGAGGATGTTGGTGGAATCAAAGGATTTTCGCGCCCTACGTATCAGCCTTGCCTCGCCCGAGACGATTCTGAGTTGGTCCTATGGTGAGGTGCTCAAGCCCGAGACGATCAACTACCGACGTCTTCGGCCGGAGAAGGACGGCCTGTTCTGCGAGGCCATTTTCGGCCCAACCAAGGACTGGCAGTGCTACTGCGGGAAGTACAAGAATATTCGCTTCAAGGGCATCACTTGTGAGAAGTGCGGCGTGGAAGTCACCCGCTCGTCGGTGCGGCGAGAACGCATGGGCCACATCGCCCTGGCCGCACCGGTGGCGCATGTATGGTACACGCGCCGGGTACCCTCCCACCTGGGTCTGCTGCTCAATGTGTCACGGCGCAACCTGGATCGCGTGCTGTATTTCGCGCAGTACGCGGTGACCTATGTGGATGAGGAGGCGCGCAAGAAGGCTCTGCAGCGCATCGAGGACGACATCACTCGCGTGGAACTGGAGGAAGAGGAGGCGCTCGATGCGCGGCGCGAGGAGGTAGAGACATTGCGCGCCGAACGCCTGGAGGAACTTGAGACGGAGAAGAAGAGCGTCGAAGAGGAATACGAGGAAGAGGTCGCCGCGCAGATCGAACCGGTCATCAAAGAGGGGCAGCGCTTGGAGGGCACCCTCAGTGACAAGCTGGAGAAGAAGATCCGCGCCCCCATCGCTTTCAAGGAGATCGGGCAGGTCATCGCTGAGAAGGGGGAGACCATCAGCAAAGAGCACATCACCAGAGTCCAGGATCTCGTCAAAGCACACCTCGAAGAGGTGGAAGCCGGTCTGGTGGAGCAGCGCGATCAGAAACTGGCGAAGATCGAAATGGGTATCGAGGCCGCCCAGGCGGAGGCCGAATTGGCCCTCAATGAGCTCGAGGATGCGGTCGACGAGGACAAGGCGGACCTGCGCGAGAGCCTGGCGCGCGACCGCGATGAGCTTCAGAGCGTGCAGGTCATGATGTTCCTGGGGGAATCGAAGTACCGGGAGCTCAAGAGCAAGTGGGGGCAGGTCTTTCGGGCCGATATGGGGGCGGAAGCCTTCTACGATGTGCTGCAGCAGATCGACCTGGACACCCTCTCCAAGGAACTGTGGGAGGAGGTGCGCACCACTCGCAGCAAACAGCGCCGGAAGAAGGCCACCAAACGCTTGAAGGTGGTGGAAGCCTTTCGAAGGTCGCGCAACAAACCGGAGTGGATGGTGCTCACCGTGCTGCCTGTGATTCCGCCTGATCTGCGACCCATGGTGCAACTGGACGGCGGCCGTTTCGCCACCTCGGATTTGAACGATCTGTACCGCCGGGTGATCAACCGCAACAACCGGCTGAAGCGCCTTGTGGAGTTGGGCGCGCCCGACGTCATTGTGCGCAATGAGAAGCGGATGCTCCAGGAGGCCGTGGATTCGCTCATCGACAACTCGCAGCGGGGGAAGGCTCTCTCCCGGCGTGGTCGACGGGAGTTGAAATCCCTGAGCGACATGCTCAAGGGGAAGAAGGGCCGCTTCCGGCGCAATCTGCTCGGCAAGCGTGTGGACTACTCCGGGCGTTCGGTCATCGTCATTGGCCCACACCTGAAGCTCTATCAGTGCGGGCTTCCAAAGACGATGGCCCTGGAGCTCTATAGGCCGTTTGTGATCTCCAAGCTGGTCGAATACAACTACGCCGCCAACGTCAAGGGTGCACGGCGGATCATCGAGCGAGAACGCCCGGAGGTCTGGGCGGTGCTTGAGGAGGTCATCAAGGAGCGGCCGGTTCTGTTGAACCGCGCCCCGACGCTCCACCGCCTGGGCATCCAGGCATTCGAGCCTGTGCTGGTGGAGGGCAAGGCGATCCAACTGCACCCCTTGGTTTGCGCTGCCTTCAACGCAGACTTTGACGGCGACCAGATGTCCGTCCACTTGCCCCTGTCCAAGAACGCCGTCGACGAAGCGCGCCAACTCATGTTGTCGACCCGCAATCTGCTGAAGCCCGCCGACGGGGAGCCGATCGTAGGACCGACCAAGGATATGGTGCTGGGCGTCTACTACCTGACGCGCGATCCGGCGAAGGAGGATCAACTCGGCGCCGGGATGACCTTCTCCGATATGGACGAAGTCGAGATGGCCTACGAATTGGGCCAGGTGGCGCTGCACGCTCCCATCAAGATCATGATGAAAACCTACTACGACGGCGATGGCGCGCATCTGGATGAGCCGGAGAGCCGGGTGATCGAGACGACCGTCGGGCGAGTCCTGTTCAACCGTGTCCTCCCCGAGGAGCTGCGATTCGTGAATCGTGTTCTCGGCAAAACCGCCATTCAGGAGTTGGTGGGAGAAGTGTATAACCTTCTCCGCGAGGAAGGTACACCGGCGGTCGTGGACGAGATCAAGGATATCGGGTTCAAGTACGCCACTCGATCCGGCTCCACGATCGCTGTATCCGACATCACGGTCCCGGACGACAAGGCCGAGATCATCGACCGCACCCTAGAAGAGACGGAGGCCGTGCGAAGGGACTATCGCCGCGGCCTGCTCACCGAGCAGGAGATGAACGAGCGCGTCATCGACCTTTGGCAGCAGACGACCTCAGATGTGGCCGATGCGGTGAAGAAAGCCATGGATCCCACCGGTAATCTAAGCACCATGGCCATTTCGGGGGCCACCAAGGGTGGTTTTGGACCGATCTCCCAACTGGCTGGAATGCGGGGTTTGATGGCGGACCCTGCGGGGCGCATCATCCCGCTGCCCATCCGCTCCAGTTTCCGGGATGGCTTGTCAACGCTGGAGTATTTCATCTCCACCCATGGCGCTCGCAAAGGCTTGACCGATACGGCCCTTCGAACGGCGGATGCCGGCTATCTGACTCGGCGGTTGGTTGATGTGGCCCAGGACGTGATCATCAATGCCGACGATTGCGGCACCGAGAACGGCCTGTGGATGCGGCGCGATGATGACGCCGCTGGTCAAACTCTCGGGGAGCGGGTGTTCGGCAGAGTGACCGCGGGAAAGATCGTCGATCCGGATACGGGAGAGGTTGTCTTCCCGGCCGGGCATATGATCACCCTGGAGGAATCAAGGCGCATCGAGCTTTCCGGCGTCGAAGAGGTTTTCGTCCGGTCTCCTTTCACCTGTGAACTGCAGTTTGGGTTGTGCGCGCGGTGCTATGGCATGGACCTGGGCCGGGGAAAGATGGTCGACATCGGCGCCGCGGTCGGAATCGTGGCCGCCCAATCGATCGGTGAGCCCGGCACCCAGTTGACGCTCCGAACGTTCCACACCGGCGGCGTAGCTGCCGGCGGCGACATTACGACGGGTCTGCCCAGAGTGGAGGAACTTTTCGAGGCCAGGAAGAAGCCCAAGGGCGAGGCCGAAGTGGCGGAGATCTCGGGCACGGTGCACATCAAGCCCGCAAACGTGCCCGATGGTCCGCGCAAGTTGGAGATCAAGAACAGCCAGCGCATCGAGGATGAATATGTGGTGCCAGGCAACTGGGCGCTGCGTGTGGAAGATGAGCAGGAGATCAACGCCGGAAACCTGATCGCCAAGCGCGGCGACTCAAAAATACACGCCAGCCACGCGGGGCGTGTGCGCTTGGAGGACCGCAAGGTCGTGGTCACCTATGACCAGGTGGATGAAGCCGAGTATGAGATTCCCCCTGTTGCGCGCCTGATGGTCAAAGATGGCGAGAAAGTGAAGGCGGGCCAGCAGCTCACCGAAGGCTCGCTCAATCCGCACAACATCCTGCGCATCTTGGGCGGCGAAGCATGCCGCCAGTACCTGCTTGCGGAGGTCCAGAAGGTCTATCGTTCTCAGGGCCAGAATATCAACGACAAGCACTTTGAGGTGATCATCCGGAAGATGCTCTCCAAGGTGCAGATCACTCGGCCAGGCAACACCGATCTCCTGCCTGGGGACCTGTACAACCGGATCTACATCAAACGCCTCAACGAGCGCATGCATTCACAGGGGAAGCAGCCGGCCAGGGCCAATGAGGTCCTTCTGGGCATCACCAAGGCCTCCCTGGAGACGGAGTCTTTCCTCTCGGCATCCTCCTTCCAGCACACGATACGCGTGTTGGCCAAGGCGGCCATCGAGGGCAAGGTCGACTACCTGCGCGGCCTGAAGGAGAACGTGATCATCGGCAAGTTGATCCCGGCTGGGACCGCATTTCCGGGCGAGAAGGCCGCCCTGCACGATGATCGCTTGGATGCGGAGTTGGCAGAGGTCGAGGAGCCGGCGCCAGAGATGGAGCAAGTCGCGGCGGACTAAAGCGCCGCCCACGATCCATCGATCTGATCCTTCTCAAAAAGGATACGGGCGCAGCACGCTGCGCCCGTATATTCGTCCAGCAATCCATGGCCAGGAGGCCCTGCCACGTTCACGATCCGCGCAAGGCACTCGCAATCCGGGGAGCCGCAGGTCCTAATATCCCAGGCCTGACGCCGGCGGAGTGGGGAGATTGCGGGAAGGGAAAGGGATGACTCTGCCGGTTGATGCTGCGAAGGACACAGTCTGAGAGCGCCTCGGGCTCCGTGACACCCATATCTGCTATTCTGCAGGGGCGCACGGCCGTGCGCCCCTACGCCGGCTCGCGAACCTGGCAATGGCTCGCCCACGAGTTTCGATGATCGATGGTCGACGGTCGGCGGCGAGTATGCCGCCCACCGTCCACGCGTGCCCACAAGGGGCGGTCCAATGGCTGCCGGATGGCTGTTCCCCGACCCTCGAATCCCGATCGCTTGGCCCTGATCAAGAAATCCTTCTTCACTGCGGACAGCGCATCGCGCGAAGCGCCCCGGCCCCCGCGGGGGGGTGCATCCGGGTTTTTGTTGAGCGGTGCGATCCCGGGGGCGGACGATATTCGACCCTGCCGGCTCGATGAGCCCCCTCCTCCGACCGCGATGCTATTCCCTCGCCAATCTCGCTGAAAGGAACCCCCGTGGGGGGCACCTGCCGGCGCCAGCCTTCTCCCCATCCTTCCGCGTTGCGCTTCGATCCGCCCCCACCCCCTCGGCCCCCTCCCCCGGCTCCCCTGGGGCCGTTTTCCCCGCTCCTCCGGAGGCAGGGGGAGGGGAAGAGATCCGTTAGGGGGCGGGGGAGCAGCGCTCCCCCGCCCCCTTGTATTGTTTGCGTCTTGTCAAGTGGTGTAAATTCTGTGTACATCCTTGGCTGTCTAG
>CAYMCO010000028.1:0-71295 GCA_964388955.1 uncultured Anaerolineaceae bacterium
CTATAGACAGCCAAGGATGCACACAGAATTTCCACCACTTGACAAGACACAGACAACGGTTGCCTTCCAATGCGTTTGTAGTGAGCGCTTCAGCGCTCATTTGAGCGGCGCGGGGAAAGGCTCCGAGGGGTGAATTGGGTGGCCGGTGGAGCACTGCGCGCTGTCCGGAGGGCGTAGGGGCACCCCTTGTGGGCGCCCGCCGTTCGCACGGCTTGGTTTGGATAAGGGGGCAGGCTATAA
The DNA here is from genome assembly GCA_964388955.1 of uncultured Anaerolineaceae bacterium. Taxonomy (GTDB): domain Bacteria; phylum Chloroflexota; class Anaerolineae; order Anaerolineales; family E44-bin32; genus CAYMCO01. Next base: position 241 of record CAYMCO010000028.1, read on the forward strand.
TGGCGCCGGGGTAGTGGTTGCCATAGTGGCTCGAAGCCCGGCGGAATAGGCGATATGCCGTATGCCAGGGTACCAGGAAATCTACCGCGATCATGGAGAGCAGTACGAGCGCCTGGTCGCTTGCGAGGATGATCAGGCCAACCTGTGGCGAGCGATAGAACCATTGTTGCCCCACGGCGATCTGTCCATCGCGGACATGGGCGCCGGGACCGGGCGGTTCGCGCGTCTGCTTGCGCCGGTATCCCGCCACACCTACTGCCTGGATCGCTCCCACCACATGCTGTGTGTGGCCCGACAAGTCCTGCGGGATGCCGGCGTCTTGGGCTTCAGCTTGGTGGTGGCCGATAACAGCCGAACGCCGCTGCAGAATCGCTGCGTGGACCTGGCGCTGGCGGGTTGGAATTTCGGCCACGCCACCGAATGGCATCCGGGTGCATGGCAGGAGCGCATCCGGGCCGCCATCGATGAACTCCTGCGTCTGGTTCGCCCAGGGGGTAAGGCCATGATATTCGAAACCCTGGGGACAGGGGTGCGGCAGCCGGCGGCGCCGACCGAGGAGCTGGCAGCCTATTATCAATACCTCGAGCATGAACGCGGCTTCACCCCGGTCCAAGTTCAGACTGATTATCGCTTCGGCTCGCTCGATGAAGCAGAGGAGCTCACCCGCTTCTTCTTCGGCGACGAAATGGGGGAGAGGGTCCGGCAGGAAGGCTGGATCACGATCCCAGAGTGGACGGGGCTCTGGTGGATCCAGACATGAATGCCATCCACAGGCGCCTCTCCGTCATCCGGCTTCAACCTTGGGTACGGATCGCAAGGGCGAGCGGGCGTATGGAGGGCAGCCCGCTGCACCCGGAAAGGGATTGAAGGCACTTGTCCACGTCCGCGCCGAAGTCCCTCTTGGTGAATCGCGGGGGATCCCCCAGCCTGCTGTTGTCGGCGCTATCGCTCGTGGGGAGCCTGGCCATCAGCGGGCTATTCATCTTATTGACGGATACGTCCCCGCTTGTCGGCTACCAGCGACTGCTTGAGGCGGGTTTCGGTTGCCGAGGGTCCGGCCAATGCGCCCTGATGACCACGCTCCAGTTCACAACACCCCTGATCCTCACTGGGCTCTCCGCCACGGTCGCCTTCCGAGCCGGGTTGTTCAGCATCGGACAGGCCGGGCAGATGATGCTCGGCGCGGCCGCCGCGGCCTGGGCCGCCTCCCGGTTTGGGCTTCCGTATCTGCCCCACATGGTTGTCGCGCTGGCGTTCGGAGCCTCTTGCGGTGGGCTTTGGGGTTGGATCCCCGGGCTGCTCAGAGCGTACCTGCGCATCCATGAGGTGATCACCACTCTGGTGCTGAACCAGCTCTCCTTCTTCGCGATCGGGTTCTTCCCTTCTTGGGGTCGCTATCTGGACCTCAGGCTGCCGCCGCTGGTCCGGGGGACCAAATTCAACGCCGGATTCATGATTGCCATCGGCGTGGCTTTGCTGGCTTATAGCACCCTATACCGGCGATCTGAGGGATATGAGACCCGCATGGTGGGCGATGCCTTCCACTTTGCACTCGCCGGTGGCATCAAGAGCCGGCGCGCGATTTCCCGCGCCATGTTCTGGAGCGGCGGGTTGGCCGGATTGGCGGGGGCGATCGAGGTGCTCGGCGTGCACTACCGCTTTGTATCCGTGTTCTCCGGGGGAGGGGGATTCGATGGGATCGCGGTGGCCCTGCTTGGGCAGGCGCACCCAGTAGGGGTTGCCCTCGCGGGGTTCCTGCTCGCCGGTTTGCGCTTGGGGGCCACCAACGGGCTGCAGCTCAAGGCGCGTGTGCCCCGTGAGCTGGGCGGCGCGATCATCGCCATGATGATTCTGCTCATCTCCGCACGCGGCCTGCACACATGGGTGGCATCCAAGGCGGGCGAGCTGCCTTCATCCGTGCGCGGGCTGTTTTCATGGGCACGGGCGGCCGGCCCCCTCGCCGGAGGCGGAGAAGGCGGTGCTGATCCATAGGAGGGCCTCGATCCCCGGGGCTCAGCCAGACCCTTGCCCATCCACTCGGGCGATTTCCGCCATCGCCTGCAGCCCGATGCGGATCGCATCCCCCTCTCCCCGGCGGAAGGCCTCTTCCCCCCAGGCAGGTTTGACCTCGGCGGGTGTGCCATCCGAGGCATACAGTGCGCCGGTGCGCCAGCCGCGGTACATTCCCAGCACAAACAGGGTGTCACTTTCCATCTCGACGGAGACCAGGCCCGCCGCGGTCAACTGCTCCCGTTGCGAAGGGTCACGCGGTGCGTAGAAGGCGTCCCCCGCGATCCCCACCCCGACGGTGTACGGGATCTCGAGCCCCTCGGCGGCGCTAACAAGCTGGCGGACCACGGCGAAGGTCGGAACCGCCGGGAACATGAGGGGCAGATAAGCATTTGATGTGCCGCCGGCGCGAACCGTGCCGCTGGCGATGATCACGTCCCCGGGCTCCTGTCCCTCCTGGAAGACACCACAGGACCCCACGCGGATGAAGGTGTCCGCGCCCATGTGGGCAAGCTCCTCCAGCGCGATGGCGACGGTCGGGCCGCCCATCCCAGTTCCGCAGGCGGTCATGAGGATGTCCTGGTAGCTCCCCGAATAGACCGCATAGCCGCGGCTGTCCGTCACCAGATGGCCGTCGTCCAAATGGGACGCGATCTTCTGGGCCCGGGCGTGATCGCCTGGACAGAGAACGTAGCGGGAGATGTCCTCCGGCTCGCAGTGGATGTGGAATTCCATTAGATTTCACTCCATGGCTGGCCATGCGTCCGGAACATCCGGCGGGCTGGCGTTGTCAGCCGATCCGGGGTCAAAGGATACCCCACCGGCAGTTGGACCTGATCGCATGGTATTTGACGGATCATTGACGGTCTGTCCTTGATCAATCAGCAGAGTCTCCGCTGGCGACGCCGGGGGCGCGGCATGCCCCGCCCCTACAGCGTCCGAGCAAATGGCAGTTGGCCAACTACCCGATCCCCGGCTCCGGCGTCGCGGCCAGCGGCCCAGCGACCGCCGCCACCTCATGCCGGCCCGCCGGCCGGCTGGCAGCGCCTTCCTCGCGCACAGAAAGCGCCCCCGCGGCTGCCCCCCAGGCCACGCAGCGCTCCAGCGTCCACGCTTGCAGCGAGCCGTAGATCACCCCGGCCCGGAAGGCATCCCCGGCGCCGGTGGTGTCCAGCGGATCCGTCCTTGGGGGAGCGAGCCAGAATTCCCCGCCCTGGGATTCGATAGCATGGATCGGCGCGGAGCCGTCCGTTGTGATCACCGCACCGCCACTAACGGCGTGTAGGGCTCGCGCATGCGCACGCACGTCGATCCCGGGGAAGGTTTCACGGATGAAAGCGGCGGAGTTGGTGGCGATATCCGTCAAGGGCAGCGTTTCATGATCCGGCCAGATCACATCCCCGATCACGGTCTGTACGCCCATTTCCCTGGCCAAAACGGCGGCCCGCAAGCGCTCCTCGCCTCCATATAAGTCGAGTGCCAGGTACTTAACCCCCCTCATCATCCCCTTGGAGGGGGGCGTCTTCATGCTCTGTGGATACCGGAAGATCAGAAAGGACCGCTCGCCATCCGGGGTCACCAAGACGCGGCAGAAGGGCGTGGGTCCATCCGGCTCGATCTCCAAGTATCCGATACCCAGCGATGGGTACCTCTCGAGCGCTTCGAGCAGGATTTCGCCATAGGCGTCGCGGCCGACCGCGTTGCCCGCCAGCCTGACGGGCACCCCCCAACTTGCCAGCCAGAGGGCCGTGTTTGCCGCCGCACCCCCGACGTGATAGCTTTCACTTGTGGGAAAGGCCGCCGTTTCCGGCGCGGGGAGGTGTGGCACGCGGATGAGGTTGTCTACTCCCAATTCCCCGTAGCACAGCACCTCGGGAGGCGCCATGTCAGTCGCCCGCTGCGGTCTCTTGCCCCGCCAACCGACGCATGGCGCGCGCCCGGAACGCTCGCCGGGCCAGGTAGTCAGAAAGCACGGCGCGCGCACCCACCAGGATCAGAGCCAGCAGCGTGAGGATATGGGGGATGAACTGCACCAGACTGGGAGGTATATCCGTCGTGGTTTGCAGGCGAATGGCAAAGGCATCGGCGAATCCGAAAAACAGGCCGGTGAAGAAAACTCCGATCGGATGGTTGAACCCGAACAGCGCGGCGGTGACGGCGATCCACCCCCTCCCATTGCTCATGTTGCGGGTGAAGAGTGTCAGATGGCCGACGGAAAGGAATGCGCCGCCAATCCCACAAAGGAATCCAGCGATAATGAGCACAAATACCTTGACGCGCGGGATATTGATGCCGACGGTCTCGGCGGCGTCTTGGTTTTCTCCCACGGCCCGTATGTGGCGGCCGAACTTGGTGTGGAATAGTATGAAATAGGAAGCCACGGCCGCGATCCAGGAGGAGTACACGATCCAATTGTATGGGCTGAGGATGTGGCCGAGAGCCGGGATCTTGCTCAGCAGCGGAATGGAGACATCCGGAAGTTGCTGGATACTGGGATCCGACCAAGTGCCCACGTCCCCAAGGAAGGTGCGCATGAAGAACACCGTCATCTCGAGGATGAACAGGTTGACGGCGATGGCCAAGATGATCAGGTTGACCTCGAAACGCAGGTACAGGAAGGCGAAGATCGCGCCGATTAGGGCCCCGGCCAACCCCGCCGCAAGGACCCCCAGATAGGAATTATGGAGGAAATACGCCGCGAGCAGGCCGACGAAAGATCCCAGAAGCATCTTCCCTTCCAGCGCCAGGTTCAGCACGCCAGCGCGATTGCAGATCGCGCCGCCAAGGGCCGCCAGGATGATGGGGGTGCCTAAGCGCACTCCGCTGCGCACGAGATCGATGGAAAAAACCTGCAGCAGTTGTTCCATCAGACGCTCTCCTGACTCTCGGAGGTCCTCCCCCGGATCTTCCCCCACCATCCCCCCAGGTTGTCCAGCCCTCCTTTGAACATCTTGTCCGCCGACACGAACAGGATCATAAGCGCAATGATCCCTCCGCCCAGCTCGCGCGGGATCTTGAACGCGAATTGGAGGCCCACCTGGGCACCCTGACGCACGCCGGCGAAGAAGATCGCCACGACCGCGGTGGCGATGGGGTTGACCTGACCGAGGATAGCGGCCGTCAGACCGTCGAACCCGACGCCCCCGGAGAAACCATCCAGCATGCGGTAATGTACGCCCAGCGCCAGCGTCGCGCCCGCCAATCCCGCCAGCGCGCCGCTGATCAGCATGCCACGCACTGCGGCCCAATCGCCGGGGATGCCGCCAAACCGCGAGAAACCGGGCGCTTCTCCTGTCATGCGCTGCTCGTAGCCGCGAGTCGAACGCGTCAGATAGAAGTAGATGACTACAGTGGCCAACAAGGCAATTATGAAACCCGTGCCCCATTTCGAACCTGGGGCGAAGACCGCCAGGCGGGCAGTCTCGTCGATCGGCGGGGAGTGGGCGGTGGTGCTTTGATCAGCCCGCAGCGGGAAGTTGATCAGATAGGTGACGAAAAGCACCGCGATATTGTTCATGACGATGGTGCTGATGATTTCGTTTACATGCAGCTTGACTTTGAGCACCCCGGGGATCCAGCCGTAGAAGGCTCCGACGGCCGTGGCAGCAGCCATCGCGACCAGGGGGTGAATGACCGGAGGGAGGTGTACGGCGTAGCCCAACCAAGCGGCCATCATTCCGCCCAGCATCAACTGGCCCTCCTGGCCCAGGCTGAACATCCCAGAGCGAAAGGCCACCACCGCAGACATACCGGTCAGAATGAGCGGCGTGGCCAACTGCAAGGTGACGAACAGGCTGCAGCTCTGGGCCGCCGGGCAGCTGAAGGCCGCTTCGAACAGCTTTGCGTAGGCGGAGACCGGGTTGGCACCCGCCATGACGATGAAGACCGATGCGACCACCATCCCGGCCAATACGGCCAGGACGGGGATGGTCAGGTTGTCCCGAATCTTACGTTGCAGCCCAGCTTCCATTGGCGACCCTGTCCTTTGATTCGCGCCGCGCAGGGGACGGAGATCCCTGCCGGTCTTTCAACCCCCACCACCTATTCTCTTGTAGATCCCTCCAAAGAACCGCCTGCCATGAGGATTCCAAGGTCCTCCTCATTGGCTTCCGAAGCGGGCATCTCGCCGGCAATCTCTCCGCGGTATAGGACCGCGATCCGATCGCTCAGGGATAGGATCTCCTCCAGTTCAACCGATATCAGCAGGATGGCGACGCCCCGGTCTCGCGCCTCGAGCAGCGTGCGGTGCACAAACTCAATGCTTCCCACGTCAAGACCGCGCGTCGGTTGGTTGGCGATGATCAGTTTGGGATCTCCAGTGAGCTCCCGCCCCAGAACGACCTTCTGCAGGTTCCCGCCGGACAAGGTGGCGATGCCGGCGCCTTGATGGGCGGCAGCAATATCGAAGCGGCCGACCACTTTGCGAGTGAACTCCTCAATCACTGGACGATTCAGGAATCCGAGGCGGCTGAATTTCGGATCACGGTACCGGGTGACGATCAGGTTCTCATCGAGATTTGTGCTCAGATTCAGGCCCACCTTGAGTCGATCTTCGGGGATGTGCGCCATCCCGCTCTTGCGACGCACCCCCACAGAGCGCCTGGTGATATCCCGTCCAAGCAGGCTGACGCTGCCCAGCTCAACGACGCGCGTGCCCGCGATGGCCTCCACCAGTTCGGTCTGGCCATTCCCATTGACTCCGGCGATACCAAGGACCTCCCCCGATTTGACGTGGAAAGAGACGTCCTGGATGGCGGGGATTCCGCTGGCTCCCGCGACGACAAGGTTCTGCACCTGCAGCACAACCTCCCCTGCATCCAGAGGTTTCTTTTCTATCCGGAACAGCACTTCCCGACCCACCATCATGCGCGCCATCTGGCGGATGCTGGTGTCTTTGATCTCCTTGGTGCCCACCATTTCCCCCTTGCGCATCACACTCACGCGGTCGGCGACGTGCATCACTTCCAAGAGCTTGTGGGTGATGAAGATCACCGTCCGCCCGCTCTTGGCCAGATCCCGGACCACGACGAACAACTCTCGCGCTTCCTGAGGGGTGAGAACCGCGGTTGGCTCATCCAGGATGAGGATCTGGGCCTTGCGCTGCAGTGTTTTGAGAATCTCCACCCGCTGCTGCATTCCGACCGGGAGTTCTCGGATGCGCACAGTGGGATTCACGGGGAGGCCGAACTGGTCCGCCAGTTCCGCGACTAGATTGTTCTCGTCCGCCTTGCGCAGCACACCGCCCAGGGTCGGCTCCATCCCCAGCATGATGTTCTCGGCCACGGTGAAAGAAGGCACCAGCTTGAAGTGCTGGTGCACCATCCCGATCCCCAAGCGAATGGCGTCATCAGGCTGCCCGATTTCAACCTCGCGCCCATCAACCAGGATGGCCCCGCTGTCGGGCTGTAGCAGGCCATACAGGATGTTCATCAGGGTGGTCTTCCCGGCCCCATTCTCCCCGACGAGCGCATGGACCTCGCCCTGCTCGACGGAGAAGTCGACGCGCTTGTTGGCGATCACCTGGCTGGAGGGGAAATACTTGTATATTCCCCGCATTTCCACCGAGATTCCCATTTGTCCCCTGCTTTGGCCCCGGAGGCCAACCTCCGGGGCCGTTGCGATTGCTTTCGCTTGCCGCGAGAGTCCGTTCCCTCAAGCGTTATGAGCTTGGTTGGCTCCTGAGCGCCTGCAGCAAGCTGTTCGCGCCCGAGTCGCCGGACCAAGCAAGATAGCGGACGCCCTAGCTCTCGCCGCCGGCGGCCAGACCTTGACAAACCGCCGCATCGGGGTTGTTGAGCGCATCGCACACTTCGATATCCCCGCTCAGGATGCCTTGACGAGCTTCGTCGACCGCGGCCTTGACCTCCGGCAGTTTGGAGACCATATCCGCAGGTCCGTTGTCCTCGAACTCCGTGGAGCCTTCGTCCCACGAAAGGCTGGTGGCGCCATCTGCCATGTTGATCTGTGAGAAGCCGCCCTGGAAGGTGCCCTCCATGGTGTTCTTCACCAGCAGATACGTGCTCACATCCACTCTCTTCAGCATGGATGTGATCACGCTGCCCGGCTGGATCCAATCCTGGTTGGAGTCCACACCAATGGCGTAGTTGCCCGTCTCCGCGGCCGCCGAGAGCACTCCCTCACCCGAACGGCCTGCGATCTGGAAGATGATGTCAGCGCCTTGCTCGTACTGGGCCAGGGCGGTCTCCTTTCCCAGGGTTGGGTTGGAGAAATCGAAGCCGAGGTATCCCACAAGGACTTCGCAATCCGTGCAAACGGAGAGCACGCCCTGCTTGTATGCCCAGAAGAACTGATTCAAGCCGGGTGAATCCCCGCCCACAACGGCTCCGACGGTCTTGGTGTCCGTCATCATCCCGGCGACTATGCCGGCCAGATAGCTGCCCTCATGCACATTCACCTGGAAGGCGGCGACATTATCGGGCAGGCTCTCTACGAAGATGTCGGAAGGCACGCCGAATTTCTGGTCGGGGTTCTCTTCGGCGATCGAGAGAAGAGTCTCCGGGTCGGGTGCGAGTGCCAGGATGATGTCGTTGTCCTCCGCCAGGGCGGCCCGGATAGCGGCCTCCTGTTCTGCCACGCTCGTCGCCTCAATGATCTGGCCGTTCAGTCCCAGCTCATCGTTGGCGCGCTGGACGCCCCTCGCCGATGCATCGATGAAGGAACGATCGCCCAGCGGATTCGGCGTGATCAAGGAGAACTTGAATTCCGCCATTGGCTCTGGGGTGGGGGTGGCCGCGGCGCCGCCGCAGGCGGTGAGGAGCACCGCTCCAATAATCACACCGCTCAGAGCAGTCCAAAGCGTCTTCTTCTTCATTTTGCCGAAACCTCCATATGAAATGTTTCCGTCGCTGAAGCGCGTTTCTATGGTGCCAACGCGGATGTGCAAGCATCCCTCCTCGATCGGATGATCACCTCCTTCTCCCAAGATTCAGGGTTTCGTCTCCAGCCCACCACTGCTGGCGCTTTCGATCACGTCTATAATGCGGCAATGTGAATTTCGAGGTCGAATCCGGGTAATCTTAGTCGCGTTCCGAAAGGAGCACAATCAGCCGCTCCCGATAGGTCTTTTCCCGGTCTGGCATTTCCGGATCCAGCCGGGCTGCTTCGGATAGGAAATGATGGATATCACGCCCCATCTCCTGGCCCCGGAGGGTGTGCATATCCAGAGCGTAATCGGGGATCTCCGGCAGTCGTTCCCCCGATTCGACCGCGCGTTTGATCCACATCACCATCTCATCACTCGAACGGTCCTTTTGCCGGGAACACAAGAATCGCACGGCGTGGATGGCAAGCAGAATCCGCTCCCTCGCCTCCGGTCCCAGGGAAGTCCGGATTTGGTGCAACTGGGCGACAACAACAGGCGCCCACGGATCCCCGAAGCCAATGTCCTCCACTGATATCACCTCAAGTCGCCGCCAGAGGTAGGCATCCAGCTCCGGACTGGTGGTGACCATTTCATAGGCGATCAGCGCCGCGTTCTCCTCATTCCCACGCCGGATCTCTTTCTGGAGCGCCGAGATGATCTCATCGGCCGCGAAATCGTGGCGTGTTCGCACTTGAGCCCACGGGTCCCTTCCCCGATCAGCCATGTTTCCTGCCTCCCGATTCGCCTAAGAACTCGCACATCATCCCGGAGTAGATCGCCGTCATGGGGGCGAGATCCTCGATGCTGACCCACTCATCCGGCGCATGCGGGTTGCCGCCGCGAGGGCCGAAGCCGCAAAGGGTGGGAATCCCCGCTTCGATGAGCAGGTAGCCCTCGTTCGCCGGCCCGGCGGCCGCGGCCCGCCACTCGTCACCCAGGATGGCGCCCGTATAGCGCTTGGCCAGCTCCACCAACCGGTGATCGGCCGCGATGTGCGCCGCCGGCAGCGCGGTCTGTATTTCATACCCCAATCCCAACCCGGGTCGCTCAGCCATCACCAGCTCCAGGGTTCGATCGATTAGTGCGAGCGCTTCTTCCATTGGGAGATCTGGCATCAAACGGATATCCACCACCGCTTCGGCCCGGCCCGGCACCATCCCGGCGGCGTCGCCCCCCTCGATGATCGTGCCAGGCGTGATGTGATTGTCCAAGTTCCCGAAATCGGGGTGCGGTCGAGAGGGGAGGCCGCGCCCTTCGAGCGCAACCAGCGCCTGCGCCAGGCCGGTGACCGCGTTCACCCCGGCAGCGCCTTCCGTCCATTCGGCGCTGCCCGAGTGCACAGGCTGCCCGTTGGCCCGCAGGAGCAGCCGGATCAGGCCGCGATGGCCGAGACATATGGTGTCGCTCGCGTAGGTATAGATGGCCGCCTGGGCGGGGAGCAGGCCCTGCGCGAGCAGGTATTTTGCCCCCAACGGGCTGCTGGCACCGGATTCCTCATCGGCGAAGCCCGCGAAGATCATGCGGCCCTCAGCGGGATCGCACCAGCCCCCATCGCGCACGATCGCTATGGCATACAGGCCGCAGGCGATCCCCGCCTTGTTATCTGCGGCCCCCCGGCCAACCAGGCGGGTAGCTTCAACATAGGCCTCGAAGGGAGGATGGGACCATGTCTCTTCCGGGCCTGCCGGAACGGTGTCTGTATGAGCGAGAAGGGCGAAGCATCGCGATCCCTCCCCGTACTCTACGAGAACGTTCTGCCGTTCCGCTTCGGGGCCCAGGATGCGGGCTTGAAAACCGAGATGCTCCGCCTCCGCGGCGATCCGTTCCGCCACGGGGGTTTCAGGAAACTCGCCATTGACCGAGGGTATGCGAACCAAATCCTCCAGGAAGGCGAGCATCTGATCCTGACGGCTCCGAGCTTCAGCCAGCAAGCCTTGGGGGGAGGGGAAACCGCTCAACTCACTTCACCGCCGCTTCCATCAGATCCCACAGCCGGCCGCGATCCAGTTCGAGAACGATTTCCGCATTCGCTGGCGCCCCAGAGACGTCAAACCAATCCACCGTCGTTTGGCCGCGAGTATGGGCCCCGGCAAGTTCCACCTCCACGAAGTGCCGTTCGCTGGCCGTGACGATCTCCGGCTCGACCGCTGCCGCCATTGCCAGGGAGTCCGCCGTGAAGAGCACCGGCCGGCCCAGCTTCCGCTGGATGAAGCGCAGCGCCCCGGCTGTGGTCCGGCGGAAGAATTCGCTCCCAACCGTGTCATAGGAGCCCAAGCTCTCGATCTGCTGGTGGGAAAGAGGATGCGCCACAGTCGTCTCCCAGGAGACAAGAGTGAACTCGTTCCACGCGTTGAAGACGACTGCCGCTGCCTCCGGATCGAAATAGACGTTGAACTCCGCGGAGAGATTGGTGGTGTTCCCCATGCTCCGTATCGCTCCACCCATCACCACCAGGCGTTGGTATCTGTCTGGTAGCTCCGGATCGAGCAATGTCGCCACGGCGATGTTGGTGAGCGGCCCAATGGCCACCAGGGTGAGATCGCTCGGATTCTCTCGTGAGAGGCGGATCAACGCCTGTACGGCGTGCTCCTTCTCCGCCGAGCGCTGAGCGTCCGGATATCCGCCGTCTCCAAGCCCGTCGGCCCCGTGTACCTGGCTGGTATCCACCTGCCTGCGGATGATGGGTCCTGGACAACCCGCAAAGACAGGTATGTCCCGGCCGAAAAGTTCCAGCACCTTGAGCGCATTGCCGGTCGTCTTGTCAAGAGGGACATTTCCAGCCACTGTCGTAATGGCCTCGATCTGGGTCTCGGGATGGCAAAGTGCCAAGATGATTGCCTGCGCGTCGTCCACTCCTGGATCCGTGTCAATCACAATTCGGGGCATCATCCCTCCTCAGCGTTTGGGCCGTTCCCGGAGACGGAGGTGAGCGGCCTCCAGAGCAGACCGGGCCTCATGGAAATCGATTGTCTGCCAGCGCCCCTCACGCACCAACCAACGGCCGTCAACCATCGTATCCCGCACCTGCATCCCAGTCACAGCGTAGACCAGCGAAGTGTAGAGGTCCTGCCCTTCCAGCGGAGCCCAACCGACCCCGCTCAGGTCGAGGCTGATCAGGTCGGCCTTCTTCCCTGGCTCCAGGGATCCGATCAGATCCTCCATTCCGAGTGCGCGGGCTCCGCCGAGCGTGGCCATCTCGACAATCTGATCGGCAGGAATCGCCCCAGGCACCCTCTCCCGCAGAGACATCAATTTGCCCAAGGTATCCATTTCGCTGAACAGGTCGTAGCTGTTGTTGTTGGTGACGTTGTCCGTACCCAGCGCGGTGTTGATCCCGGCGGCGCGCATGGCGGCCAGCGGCGCGATGGAAGCTCCGCTCTTCATGGCCGCCGAGGCGGCAATCACCGCGCTGAAGGGCGCCTCCGCCAGATGATGGAAATCCTCTTCTGGAACGGTGATACAGTGGGCGGCGAGCACGCGGCGCCCCAGAATTCCGGTTCCCTTCATTTGTCCAACCGCAGTGCGCCCGAATTGCTCCTGGCAGTAGCGATCCTCCTCGCCGCTGGTGGCCAGATGGATGTGCATCCCGGTTCTATATCGATCCGCCAGTTCGAGCTCCCTGCGGATCGCCTCGGCGCTGTTGTCCACAAAGAGCGCATGGGGGCCGACCCAGCCGGTGATGCGATCCTCCCGCTGCACGCTCTCCAGGAATTCCGCCGCGGCCGCCAGCTCACGTTGCCGCGCAGCCTTCTCGCCCATCTCCACGATGCCGTAGGCCAGCGCAGCCCGCATCCCGGTGCTCCGCACCGCGGGCACGATCTCGTTCATGAAGAAATATTGGTCGGCAAAAGTGGTGGTGCCGGTGCGGAGCATCTCTGCGCACGAAACAAGCACCGCGGGCCGCACCATGGATGCATCCATCACAACCTCCCAGGCCCGGATGGCGCTATGCCAACCCTCGAAAGTGAGCAGAGAATGCCCCTCCGCCAAGCCCCTGAAGAGGACCATGGGGGAGTGAGTGTGCGCGTTCACCAGACCGGGCATCACAAGGTGCCCGCTGAGATCCAGGCGTTGTGTCCCTTCTGGGACAGGGCCGTTGACTCGGGCGCCAACACCGACGATGCGATCCCCTTCGATCACCACCTGTCCCGGGGAGTGGATCTCCCGGTGGGGATTCATGGTGAGTACGACATCAGCTTCGATCTGCAGGAGGGTCACGCTGCCGCCCCCTCTCTCAATATCCGCTCCAGCGCCTCCCGGTGGGGCAAAGAGGGCAGCGCGCCTCGACGGGTCGTCGCCAGGGCACCGGCGGCAGTGCCCCAACGCACGGCTTCCTCCAGTCGCTTCCCCTCGTCCAAGGCCACCGCGAGGGCGCCGTTGAAAGCGTCACCGGCGGCAACCGTGTCAATGGGTTCGACAGGGAAAGCGGGGACCAGCCCTTGAATGCTTCCGCCATCCAGAAAAGCCCCGCGAGCGCCCAGCTTGATCACCGCGTTCCCGACGCCGAGTGCGCGCAGCTTTTCGGCGGCGCGCGCAGGAGCCTCCTCGTCCGTGGCGGGAAAGCCCACCAGCGGATCGACCTCGATCTCGTTCGGGGTGATTACGTCGATCAGTGGGAAGATCTCCTTGGGCAGGGGAGTCGCCGGAGCGGGATCCAGCATGGTCCGCACGCCCATTTCCCGTGCGGCGCGCAAGGCTGCGATGACAGCGGGAAGCGGGATCTCAAGCTGGAGCAGGAGCACGCTTGCGCCTTCCAATAGCGGATGGCAGCGGTGGACATCGCGCTCGTCGATGGCCATGTTCGCGCCGGATATCACGATGATGGCGTTTTCGCCCTGCCTGTCAACGCTGATCACTGCCAGCCCAGTGGAGTGATCCTGATCGACAAGCACGCCGCTGGTGTCCACGCCTTCGCCGCCCATGGCGCGCAAGTGGTCCCTGCCGAAGTCGTCCGCTCCCACCCGGCCGACCAGGCTGACCGTCCCACCCAGTCGAGCGGCGGCGACCGCCTGGTTGGCACCCTTGCCCCCGGGGGCGGTGATGAAGGAGTCGCCGCGCAGTGTCTCTCCCGGGTGAGGGAGGTGCGGCACATAGGTAGTCAAATCCGTATTGATGCTGCCGAAGACGACGATGGCCACGAACCCCATCCAAGCGTGATGGCATCGTTCGGGCGAGTATAGATCAACAGCGGTGAAAGAGGAAGGAAGCGGGCGCGGAAAGCGGCGCGTTGTGCAATCAGAGCCCGCCGCACTCCGTCGTGCGGCATGCGCATTGCGCATTGCCGCACATGCCGTGCGCAGCCGGTCGCAAGTTGCTGGACCCCATGACAGGTTTCCACATCGAAGTGGCGCATTCACACGCGGGATGTATCCTCGTGAGCGAGCATCGAGACCCTCTCCCACTTGTCGGCCCGCATCCGCAGCCGCGCATGGCTGCCGGGGGGGAATCTTTCCCTACGCCTTGTGTAGAGACGCTGCATGCAACGTCTCTACCGAAAAGCACCTTGATTCATGGCGGTTCCACTGGAGCGAGGCCGGCGAGCATGCGAGCCCGAGATGAAGCGCTCATTTGCATGCCTGGTGAAAGGCGGCTACCATGGGCCTTCAATCCGGCCGGGCGATGCGACCGCGAGACGACAGCACCTCACCATACTACTCGCATGCGCGCAGCGAACCGCCCTCCGACGGCCCAGATAAGGCGGAGCGATGACCAGCACCCTCATTCGCGATTTGTGGGTTGTGACCCTCGACGAAGAAGGGAGCATCCTGGAGGGGGCCGACATCCTCATTCGAGACGGGAAGATTGCGCAGGTAGGCGATCTTCCGGATTCCCTGCGAGCGGATGAGACGGTGGCTGGGAGTGGAAAAGCGGCCCTGCCCGGATTGGTGAACAGCCATTGTCACAGCCCGATGACTTTCGAGCGCGGGTGGGCCGAAGATCTGCCCTTCGATCGATGGCTAAACGAGAAAATCTGGGTGAGCGAAAGCGCGCTGACCCCTGACGACGTCTATTGGGGGGCGGCGCTGGCAGCGTGTGAGATGATCCGTTCCGGGACGGTAGCGTACAACGACAAGTACTTCTATATGGATCGTGTGGCGGAGGTGGTGGAACAAAGCGGCCTGAAGGCGGGCCTTACCTGGACGGTGTTCGGTATCGGTGCGGAGGCGGAGATGGGCCGCGATCTTCCGGGAACCATCGAATGGATTCGGCACACCCATGGCGGTGCGAATGGCCGCATCCGCTGCTTCCTGGGCCCGCATTCACCTTACATCTGCCCCCCTGAGTTCCTCTCCCAGGTGGTGGAAGCGGCGCATGAATTCGGCTTGGGCGTCCATCTTCATCTGGCGGAATCAGAGGCGCAGGTGGCCCAATCCATCGAGCGCCATGGCCTGCGCCCGGTCCAGCAAGTGGATCGTCTGGGGGTGTTCGACGTCCCGGGCGGGTGCGTGGCTGCGCACTGCCTGGCAGTCGACGAGCGCGATATGGGCATATTGGCGGGAAAGGGGGTGCACGTCCCCCATGCACCGATTACCTACATGAAGCTCGCCATGCCTTTCCCGCCCCTGGGGCCGCGTTTGGGGAAAGGGGTAAGAGTTTCATTAGCGACGGACGGACCGGCATCGAACGCAGACATGGATATGTTCGCCACCATCCGAACTGCGGCTCTCATCGACAAGTATCAATCTCAGGATCCCACTGCGATCGCGGGCGACATGGCGCTGCGAATGGCCACCCACGCCGGCGCGCAGGCGCTGGGATTTGACGACATGGGAATGATCGCTCCGGGGGCCCCGGCTGATCTCATCCTGATCGATCTGGGGGCGCCCCATCTTCATCCCCTGCACGATCTGGTGGCAAACCTGGTCCATTCCGCCAAGGGGGCGGATGTGAGCGATGTGATGGTCGATGGCCGCTGGTTGATGAGGGATCGGGAGCTGATGACTCTGGACGAGGACCGGATCCTGTACGAGGCGGAACGGCACGCCAAGGCGATGCTCAAGCGGGGCATGTCACAGGTGAGGGAATACCGAAGCTGACTCGGCCCCCAAGAGCCTCTATTTCGGGAGCTCCACCGCCAGCGCGTCGTAGTACGTGCCCGCACCGAACCCGTAGATCAGGATCCGGTCGCCCGCCCGCAGGTCGGGGATCTGGCGCAGGAAGGCGATCATGTTCGAGGCGGCGCTCACGTTGCCAAACTCGCTCATCACCCACGGCAGCGAGAGTCGTACGCCTTCGCGGCCAAGGTGTTTTTCCTTGAGCTGATTGATCTTGAGATTCGCATGGTGCACGATGACGGTGGCAAATTCCTTCCCGGCCTCGCTCAGCGTCCCCACATTCTGCATATAGCTGGAATAGAAGTCGTGCACAAACTCCACGCCCGTGCGCACAAACAGCTTTACCATGCCCATCGGGCTCGCCATGTGAACGGGCACGTCCGCCTCCGGCTCATGCATTCGTCCCGCAACCCGGATATGGTTGTCGCCCGCTCTTGAGACCTCGACGAGCGATCCACTTTCATCGGCCTTGCCCGAGTGCGGGTAGTACATGCGCACTTCCAGCACGCCGGCCTCATCGAAGACCTCGTGGGACCGACCTGCCAGGAATCGCAACGCCTCGCCTGGACGGAGGCCGATGACCCCCGCCCCGTTGCCAAACAACTGCATGGCGAACCGGTCTCGCGATTGGCGGATGAACCGGCTCAGGCCCTCGATGCCGCCGACAAGAACTCTCTTCCCGCGCAGCTCTTCGGCGATGTTGATCCCAGCGCGTTGGTTGGCCGGAAGATCTGGGTTCATCAATAGGTGCAGAGCCCCTACCGAACTGTCGCAGGCCTTGTGCACGCTGACCTTCAAGGCGCCTTCTCGGATCCCCGCGGCGCGAGCGATTTGTTCGGTATAGTCCTCCGCGACCGGCCCGCTGCTCCCGATCAGCACGCCCTCCACCTGTTCTGGTCGCCATCCGTTGGCGTCAGCAGCTGCTTGCAGGAAGCGCGCGCCCGCCGCGATCTCGAGGCGCCTGTGCTCATCATCGTCCAGATCCTGGGTATGGTGGCGGCTAAGGAATCCCAACGGCGCCAGTTCCATTCTGTCCCCCGCGGATAGCGGTTCGCCGATGTTGGCCTCTACCCATGCGGGCAGGCTCTCGTTGTCGAACGGCTGCCCCCAGGCGCCGTAAGCCCCTCCGATGCCCAATTCGGCATCATAAACCTGTCGGACCCCCAATGGCACGCCTTTGCCGTAGGGCAGTTGCTCTACCTGGACCCCTTCCTCTTCGAAGAATGAAGTCTCCGCTCCGTGCTTTGCCCCTTGCGAACCTTCGCTTCCCATGGGAAATCCTTGTCTTGGCATATCGAACCTGACTGCTTCTTGGGAGGGATATGCTGGGTGATCCAGCTTATGCGCCAATCCTACCCCATAATGCTGCAATGCTCAAGCGGAGACATTCCCCTATGTTACCGCTTCCCGTCCGATTAATCTAAGGAATCAGGAGGATCATCCCAGGCAACAGCGTATCACGTCCCTGGATTTGTGGGTTGGCTTGCAGTATGGCCTCCACCGTGGTGTCGAACGCACTGGCGACCCGCGACAGCGCCACTCCGCGCGTGATTGCATATGAGGTCTGGCCCGTGGTGGGAATGACGATGTCCTCCGCCGGAAAGACGAGCCGCTGACCGGGGAAAATCAATCTCGGGTTCTTAATGTCCGGATTGTATTTCAGGATGGAAGCGATTGTGGTGTCGAACTCGGCCGCGATCTTGTACAACGTATCTCCGGGTTTCACGAAATAGGTCACGGCACCGTTCGTGGGAACAACCCTCCCGGGCGGCAGGTTCAGCAATGCACCAGAGTAGATCAGATTCGGGTCCGGTATCTCCGGGTTGAGCGCTAATATCCCCGGGATTGTGGTTCCGAAACGCTTTGCGAGACTGAAGAGCGTGTCTCCTGGTTCAATGCGATATTGATCCTTCCCGGTGACAGGAACGGGGGAAACAGCGGGGATGCGCAGCTCTTGCCCAACCTGGACCTTTTGATCCTGTTCCAGGCTGCTATTCAGGTTGATGAGCGCGTCTTCCGGAACACCGAACAGCAGTGAGATGTTCTCCACGGTATCTCCTGGCTGAGCGATATATGTGAATTCCCCGGCTGGCGGGACAGCCGGCTCCCGGGAGATGGCTAGTTCTTGCCCCGGAAAGATGACATCCGGGTCCTCCAGCCATGGATTAGCGAACAGCAGCGCCTGGATGCTCGTGTCGCAGCGGCCAGCGATCTCGACCAAAATATCGCCGCGCTGTATCGTATAGGTAGCTGGGCACGCGCCTTGAGCGGATGCAGGATAGCTAGGCATCGCCACCAGCATCAGTGCCAATAGGCCTCCGGCTGCGACAGAGGCGAATCTACCTCGTCTCGATAGGTTCATTTGAACCTCCTTGAGGTGTCGACCCAAGAAGAGGTCGAATCTCGCGCATTCCTTCGCGACCTCATGATCTCAGCCCGGGGTCACCAATCTCTCAGCGCGAGGGGCCTATTGTCACGCAAGTGTCTCACCGGGGTGCGGACCAGCTCGAATGTAGCTGATAGGGCTTCTTGCGGGGGATGAGGGCAGCCCTGACCGGGCCAGATAAGCGTGCGCAGCCGGACTTGGAAGGGATGAGGGGGGTCAAACGAGAGCACTCGCGTGGGCGTGTACGCAGGCGGCGGGGTGGATTGATCAGGCGAGGATCCCCTCGGAGAAGTGGGGCGAAAGGGGATGATGGATGCCCGAGCAGGAAGCTGGGCGGAACGCTGACAACTGCCGGGTGGTGTGGTGCGGCGGCAAGGCGGCTCGATCGATCGAGATCGCAGCCAGATCGCTGCACGGCGGAGAGGTCGTGACAGCCGAGCCGGGAAGAAAGGTCATCCGCGCGGTGCGAAGAGCCAGATCAGGAGCACCCCGAAGCCAATGCCTGCCGCAAATGCCAGGATCATGTGCGCCAGCTCCCGGTCCTTGGCGAAAGCCTCCGCTTCCTGGCTGTAGTAAATGCGCCCTTCCATGCCCCGCTCCTTTTCTCCTTCGGCCGCGAGTGCTGATTTCGGCACCGCAGACTCGATCCAGAACTCCATAAGCAATATTATCATCCTCCCAGTGGATCGTAGATACAGTCTATTCTCCGCCCGGGTGCCATCCCGCATCAGAAAGTCATGGCTGATCGCCGGCCGGCTGCCAGGCAGATCAAAGGCGCGTCCGGTGGCAAGAGGCCGGTGTTGGCTCGGTCATGACCAGCAAGTAGGATCTTCGCGGGCGTCCTGAGGGGGCGTTATGCCGGACCCCACGCGCCGACCACCGCGAATCCGCATTGACTCGATCCAGGCGGCTCCAACAGAGAGAACCTGGCAAGAAAGATGGCTTCCGAGCAACAATCCCTTCAAAATCCGGTGCTAGTATGAAAACATACAGAAGATGCGAATTCTGATGGGCGCGGCAGGCCGTGTGGGAGTCGCAGGCCTGAAGCCGGTGAGATGGGCGGCCAGGGACGCTCGGTGGTCTCGGAGTCGCAGGGCGCCAAGGGATGGACGGGGAATGATCCCGCGTCGGCTTGAGGGTGATGGTTTACTGGTTTCCGGGTTCAGCACTGCGCCCATGTGACAATGTAGAATTGAAGGAGATAGAGATGAACAACGAAACGAAGGCAGTTTTCCGAGGTTTCGTGCTCGGCTCACTGCTTGGTGGACTGGCGGCAGGAGCAGCGGCCCTTCTCTTTGCGCCTTATTCGGGGCACACCACTCGAAGCTTGATTCGAGCCAGGGGAGAGGTCGCAAAATCGAAGCTTGAAAAGCGGATGTCTGATTCGCTTCGAGAAGCGGAGCACTCGATAGATGCTCTGCAAGATGTCTTCCGGGAATGGGCGCAGGACAGCCGGGAGCTGATGGAGCGGAGATCGGCGGCCTGAATACCCCCTTTCCAGAGGGTTGAAGGCTCGATGGTAGTCGGGGCCGGGGCCGCGCGCTATGGCGTACGGCCTTTGGGCATACCTCATACCGCGGCCCGTGCAGGGGCGATCGAGTGCGGGTGAGGCCGTGGGGGCTATCTTGGTGGGGTCCCACGGGCGACCAGTCTGCTCCTCTTCCTGGAGCCCAAGGCGTTCGAGAGCAAAGGAGGGAGGGAGAGGGCGATGCGCAAACAAGATTTCAACCGGATCGCCGAATTCGTGTGGGAGATCCCCAAGGATCATCGTCCGGACATGCGTGTGCCCGCGCGCCTGTATGCCAGTGAACCGCTGCTGGAAGCAGTGCTGAGGGAGGATGATCGCTCCATCGAGCAGCTGGTCAATACATCCACATTGCCCGGGATCGTTGCCCATGCCCTGGCGATGCCGGATATCCACCAGGGCTATGGCTTTCCGATCGGAGGTGTGGTGGCCTCAGTCGCGGAGGGGGGCGTGATTTCCCCAGGTGGTGTCGGATACGACATTAACTGCGGTGTGCGCCTGCTCGCCAGCAATCTAGAGTTCGAGCGGGTGAAAGACCGCCTGCCCGATCTCATGTCCGCCATATATCGGAATTGCCCCAGCGGCCTCGGAGAGGGCAGCGACATCAAGTTCAGCGACAGTGAATTCAGGCGGGTGCTGGTGGAAGGTTCCGAGTGGGCGCTGGACGCCGGGTACGCGTTGCCCGAGGATCTGGCGCGGACGGAAGAGGGCGGCCGTTTGAAGGCGGCCGATCCAGAAGCGGTCAGCCGGCGGGCATGGACCCGGGGAATACAGCAGGTCGGCACACTGGGATCCGGAAATCACTTCATTGAGGTCGACATTGTCGAGAGCGTTTTGGATCTGGAGTCCGCCCGAGCCATGGGGCTGGCGGAGGGGATGCTGACAGTTCAGATCCACTGCGGATCAAGGGGCTTCGGTCACCAGGTGTGCTCGGATTATGTCAAGGCCTTTCAAAGGCAATCGGGGAAGTACGGCATTGAACTGCCAGACCGGCAGCTGATCTGTGTGCCCTTTACATCCAAAGATGGCCAGGACTACTACCGGGCGATGTGCGCAGCAGCGAACTATGCTTTCGCCAATCGGCAAGTCCTCGCTCACCATGTGCGCCGCAGCTTTGAACAGGTGTTGGGCAAAGCCGCCCCCGAGTGGGAGTTGCGACAGGTATACGATATTGCCCACAACATGGCGAAGGTTGAAAGGCATCACGTTGACGGCGATCATATAGAAGTCGTCGTGCACCGCAAGGGCGCGACGCGCGCCTTTGGCCCTGGCTTTCAGGGATTGCCGGAGGAATACCGTCCCATCGGTCAGCCCGTTCTGGTTCCCGGATCCATGGGCACGAGCAGCTGGGTTCTGGCGGGCACGGAGGGAAGCATGGGGCAGACGTTCGGCAGCACCTGCCATGGCGCCGGCCGGGTGATGTCTCGAACGCAGGCCAAGCGGAAAGTGTGGGGTGAGGACCTGCGTGAAGAGCTGGAGGAGAAAGGGATTGTGGTTCGCGCGGGGAGTATGCCCGGCCTCGCCGAAGAGGCGCCGGTCGCCTACAAAGACGTGGACGAAGTGGTGGACACGGTAAGCGGAGCGGGGATCGCGCGAAAAGTCGCGAGGCTGGTCCCAACCGGGATCATCAAAGGGTAGCTACCTCTCCATTTCCTGAGGCGCGAATCTCTCACGGGGAACCGCTCGCATCGCCCGGAGAGCGGCGGGGTCATGAATCCCGCGCGCCGATAATTGTCGCTTGACCATGTGCTCGCGCTCCTCCGCCCGGTCCTGCATTTTGACCGCCCGCACCTTCCTGGGCGGGGGGCATCCGCTTACCGATGGGGCTCGCCCGTGGGCTGAAACCGTCCCTGAGGGAATACCCCCAGTTCCCGGAATCTCAATTCTGGACAGCTTGTCATCCGTGATGCGGTCGGCGAGCCGAGGTCTAGCGTTCCAGTTGGAAGGTCACGCTCACTTGGACGGTGACGGAAAGCTGTCCCGGGCTGATGGCCGGCCCGCCGCCTCCGAGGGTAGGCTGTGCCTGCACCGTCAGGGGCAGCGGCGACACGCCGCTCTCCTGGATTTGAATGGGCGGGCCGACGGTCACTCCCAGCGCATCGGCCAATTCGTTCGCTTTGTCCTGGGCGTTTTGGGCTGCCAGTTTGCGGGCCTCCGATTCCAGGGCCTGAGAGTCCTGGAAGGTGAAACTCAAGTTCGTCACTTCGTTTGCGCCGGCATCGAGGGCGGCGCCAACCACCTCGCCCACTTGGTCGATCTCGTGAATTTGAGCGGTGAGAAGGTTGGTCACAACGAATGTGATTTCGCCGGTGAGCTCCCCGGTTTGGGGATTCCTCGGTTGCTCCTGACGCACATCAAAGGTGCTGGTCTGCATGTCCTTCTGAGCGATGCCCATATCGCCCAGAGCGCTTGAGACTGCCGACATCTTGCTGTCGACTTGGTCCAGAGCGGTCCCTAGGTCGCTGTTGCGCACCTCCACGCCCAGGGTGACGATGGCCAGATCCGGGGTGCCTTTGGCCTGGCCGGTGCCGGTGACGATGATCGTCTCCTGGTTCGAGTTGTTGACGCCGCTCAGTGCCGAGGCCGTTCCGTTTTGGGCGCACGCGCTGAGCAAGGCGCTTCCCATCAGGACCACGGCCCCCAGCGCAGCGGCGAGTTTGGAAGTCCTCGTTTTCATCGGGGTTCTCCTATTCCTGTGCAATCGCTCTTCTTCATTGATGAGAAGCGATTGGCCTGATCTTGATCTCAGATAAATGCGTTGGTCGTCCACCGGATGCTGTCGCTCCTCAGAAGTGGATAGACGCACATATCACCCAAAGGCATCCACGGGCTATCGCAGCACTTTCTCCATCCCGTCGTGAGCGATCTCGACCTCCACGCCTCGCTCATGGCCCAGACGCCGCAGCTTGGCCCCTTGCGTGCGTTCGTCCCCTTTGACAATCTCGGTCCCGCAATGGGTGAATATCGCTCGAGCGACACCCTCCTTCTGGCACCATGTTAGCTGGGTGCGGGCCGGAACGTGGCCGATCAGTTCACTCCCGGGTTTGCGCACCATGGAGCGAGTGATGGTCGCTCCATCACCTATGTAGATTCGGACGCCCCTCAGAGCCGCGTGCCGATCGTGGATCCACACCACATCGGGCACGTAGAATGTCGATACCCTGCCGGCGGTGATCCGGTAGCCGACAGCGGGGGCGATTGTGGAATGGTCCACCGGGAAGGCCTCGAATATGATGCCGAAGATGTCGATGGGATCCCGAATGGGCATCTCCCGCCGGTCCGATACGGCTGCATCCCCAAGAGCCTTCCATGTCTGGGCGCTGGCGTATACGGGGCATCCTGTCCCGTCCCTGATCCCCCAGGAATGATCGGGGTGGGCGTGTGTGATGATGATCGCGTCGGGACCGAGGGCCGATATCTTGCCCAGCCAATCCTCACCGCAGTCCACCATCACGCGCAGGCCATAATAGGATACCAACATGGAGCTGTGCATACGATGCCGCCGGTTACGAGTCACGATATTCGCGCGAGTACCCGGAAAATGGATCTTCATGATGCGGACCTGGCCGACCGGATCAGCTCTTGCTTCAGATCCCACAGCTTCTCGGTGAGCGAGACGTGATAGATGTGAGGATTCATGATGCGCTTAACGCCGGGATCCAGCTCAGCCAGGTCCTGCTCCCTGCGGGCGCGCATCGCGTCAATACTCGGGTGCGCATAGACCAACTCACCATTCTCCAGAACCGGGACCATCAGAGGGCGGATCTCGGAGATCTCGGTGCGCTTCATCCGCCGGAGCGTTATGTGCTCGTTCGGATGGTGGAGCAGGATCTCATGTTCCCCCCGGGGATCCTCATCCGCCAAGCTGATGAGATCGGCGGAAGCCTTTCCGCGTCGGTCATACACACGCCACACACGCTTCTCGCCAGGGTTGGGGATCTTGTCAAGGGTTTCGGAAATCTTTATCGCCGGGATCCACTTTTCACCTTCCTCCACGGCAGTAAGCTTGTATACGCCGTCCAGGGAGGCATCACCCCCCGAGGTGATCAGGCGGGTTCCCACGCCATATACAAGGCGTTCGATCAGGGCATCTGGGTCAACATCATACTGCGGGGCCTCCTCGTGGATCTGGCTGAGGATCTGCCATAGGACCATCTCATCCAATTGATTGGACAGCACGATGCTGACATCCTCAAACCCGGCCGCGTCGAGCATCTTGGCTGCCTGGATGCTGAGATATGCGAGGTCCCCCGAGTCAAGGCGGACCCCGACCGGTCGATGCCCCTTCTTCCGCAAATCCTCGAAGACCCGGATCGCGTTGGGAATGCCGCTTTCAAGCGTATCGATCGTATCGACAAGCAGCACACAGTCATCGGGATAGAGGTCGGCATAGGCCCGAAAGGCGCCCAATTCTCCCTCTCCCAACGCCATGAACACCTGGACCATGCTATGCGCATGGGTACCCTTGGGTGGAAAGCCGAGCACCTGGGAGATGCCGGTATTGGAGGTGAAGTCAGCCCCCCCAATAAGCGCAGCGCGAGCGCCTGCGTTGGCGGCCTTGTCGTGTGCCCGCCGCATCCCAAATTCCAGCAGTAGATTTCCCTTGCCGCTGGCCGCGATTCGCGCTGCTTTGGTAGCGATCAGCGTCTGGTAATTCAGATGATTGAGCAGCGAGCTCTCCAAGATCTGCGCCATCGGAAGCGGCCCCCGCACGGTAGTGAGAGGCACATTGGGGTGCACAACCGCACCCTCCGGGATGGCCATCAGGGAAATACCTCCGAAGTGACCCTCCTTGCGCAGCCAACTGAGGAAATCATCTTGGAAGAGTCGGTCGCCCGTTTGACCCCGCTGAGAGCGCAGAAAGGTGATTTCCGGCTCTCCGAAGTGGGCCCCGGCCATCCAATCCGTCAGCCACTCCAGGCCGGCGTTGATGCAGTATCCGGCTTGATGGTCGCCGTAGTTTGGATAGGTCCGAAAGAAATGATCGAACTGGGCCTTTACCTCCGCCAGCCCCACGCGGACGTAGAGTTGCGCCATCGTCAGTTGGTACAGATCCGTGAAAAGGACCCCTTCCGCCATCGCCCGTTCGTTCTGGTTCATGTCTCTCCCCGATTGTCCTGAATCGATTTCCCCTCCGCGCCTCGAACAGTGGGCACGAAATCTCCTCGTTAGGGGCTCTCGCACCCAGCCGCTATTGCTGCAGCGAGGCGGGCCTTGCCTCCAATTGCGCGGAGACCTGCTGTTCGGACCCGTCGCGCAGAATGGTGAGCGTCATTTGGTCGCCCGGTTCGCCAAAGGCGACTTCCACCAGCAAGTCGTTGAAGCTCTCGATAGGCGTCCCGTTCGCCTGGATGACCACATCGCCTCCCACAGGAGTCTCAATTCCATTTACCTGGACGTTCCCGGTGGAACCGTGCAGGCCGGCTTGGTCCGCCGGGCCTCCGGGCTCAACGAAATCGATGTAGGCGCCTTTCTGGCTCGGCAAATCGTTGGCCTCCGCCACCGTCAGGTCTACGGTGCGGCCGGTGACGCCCAACCATGGCCACTCGTATGTGCCTTCGTCGATCAGGGCGGGGGCGACCCGCCGGACGATATTGGAGGGGATGGCGAAGCCGACGCCTGCGTTGGCCGCCGTTCCGCTGGCGATCTGGGCGTTCACACCAATCACCTCACCTCGAAGATTAAGCAAGGGGCCTCCAGAATTGCCGGGGTTGATCGCCGCGTCGGTCTGGATGGCCTGCGGGATGCGAAACGGGGTGACCCCTGTGGGGATGGTTCGTCCCACGGCGCTCACAATGCCCAACGTCATGCTGCTCTGCTGCCCAAAAGGATTTCCGATGGCGATTACCCATTCCCCGATCTTCACTTGGTCGGAGTCTCCCAGCGGCAATGGATGGGCGCCAGAGGGCATCTGATCCACATGGATCACCGCCAGATCGCTATCCACGTCCGTCCCGATCACCTGGGCCTCGGCCTCGGTGCCATCCGAGAAGAGCACGGTGACGGAATCCGCGCCGGAAACTACATGGTTGTTGGTGATAATGTGCCCTTGGTCATCCAGGATGAATCCCGATCCGGCGCCGAAACCAGTCTGCCCTCCGCGATTGACGACCACTTGGATGTTCACCGCGCCCGCGGTCACCTGCTCGTATAGGGCGTTGAACCCCTGGTCGCCGAATGGTGATCCCGACGGCTCGGCGGTGGGGGGCTGCGTCTCCGCCTGCGGCGGGACCGTCAATGTGGGAAGGGGTTCAATGGTGGCTTGCTGGGCGGGCAGGGGAGTGGATGGGGGCTGTTCATTCCTGGTCAGCCCCAGTTGTCCCGAGAAGAAGAGCGTCGCCCCGGCAGCCAGTGCAAACACCAGAATCACGGCGACACATCCGATTCCGGCGATCAAAACGAAGGGTCTTCGGTCCATTTCTCCACTTCCTTTTCATCCATACGAATCGACGATTGGCTCACGGGATCGCGGGAATCCCCTCCGGACGCCGAACGGCGTGTTCCACGAGCGCGGGGGCGGACAAGTTCCGGCATTCCGCTGCGAGGTTCATCAGTCCACGGCTGTCCAGGCCAAAGTGTCCCCGTATGCCGAACTGCCTACCTATAACGCCTCCCCGCTGTCCCGATCTGCGAGACGATCCGTCATTCGTATCTAGAAGTCCTGAAAGGACCTTCTCATGGGCTACGAGGGTGGATCGGCTCTACTCCCTGGCCATAGTCGGCCCTCAGCCACAAGAGAATACTGAGAGCCTGGCGAACAAACCATGGGCCCAAATTCCAGACGCGAGCCCTCGTCAGGGACATCGCCCCCGGAGTGTGCTCACGGGAACAAGGATATAGATCGTGGATAGCGCGTCCGTCTCGCAAGGGAGCGAGTTCTCGCGAAATTCTCACCACCGGGGGGCCAAGTCGTTCGAGGGATCGTTCGCTACGTCCCGGGGGAAGCAGGATGAGCAGGCTTCGACGATTCGATAGGCGATGGCCTCCGTTCCGGTCAAGAAGGGAGGTGAGCGATAATCAGTCGGATGTGATTTCCTGGCCCGAACTCATCGAAAACGTCAATGTCCAGGCCGGCGGTGCGCATCAGGGCGGGCTGGTCGTACAGGACGTCGCCAACCCGCTCCCAAAGCCGGGCGAGGAGGGTCCCGATAATGTTTTCATCGCTTGGCAATCCTATGTCGACCATCACAAGCCGCCCGGAGGGGCGAAGCACGCGCGCCACCTCACGCGCCGCCCGCTCGCCATCAGGGAGTCCCGAGAAGGTGAAGGTGGATACGACGGCATCGAAAGACGCGCCAGCGAAGGGCAGCGCCAGGGCATCCCCTTGAGTGAGTCGCGCAGAGCGACCCGAGTGGAGCAGCCGCTTTTGGGTTATACGACACATGCTCCGGGCAAGGTCCAGCCCGAAGATGCAGGGGTCACGTCTGACCAACTCGAGATGGAGTTTGCCCGGGCCGAAGCCAATCTCGAGAACATCGCCCCCCGTCGGGGCGTATTCGAGTGCCCGGCGGACGAGTCGCCACCAGGCGCCGAAGGTGAGCCAGTCCATTGAGTCATACAGCGGAGCGAGGGAATCATACAGCCAACGATTGAGGCGTCGCTGCCACTGGATCTGGCGCGATGTGGCTCCGCTGTCTTGCAATGCATTCCTCCTGGCCCTATGGGCCCTGCCGGTTCCTTGAGAGGTCCCTGGAGGATACCGCAAAGTCAAGCCTTCGATCCAAGCTATTGTGTATAGACATCCCATGCAATGACCCACACCGCCATTCAGGAGGCGCTGAGTGGCAAAGCGGTAAGCTGGATGGAACAGGTCAGCGATGAGCAATATCTGCAGTGAGAATCAATACTCCTAGAGGAGAATCATGATGATTCTGGAAGAAACATATACTCCTGCAGATGGAGCAGCGATTCCGGAACTAGGCCTTGGAACATGGTTCATCAGGAATAATGATGTCGTACAGGCCGGGAAGGAGGCTGCAAGAATCGGAAATCGTCTTGTTGACATAGCGCAAGCATATCGAAATCAAAGTGGCGTTGTAGACGGCATCAGAGCAAGTCCTGTGGACAGAGAAGACATGTTCATAGCCACAAAACTCGCTGCAGAAGTGAAGTCATACGAAGAGGCAGTTTCATCGATTGACATTTCACTTGAGACCATGGGGCTTGATCATGTTGATATGATGATCATTAACAGCCCACAACCGTGGAGCGAATACGGAGAAGAAGAGCGATATCTCGAGGGCAACCGCGAAGCCTGGAGGGCTCTCGAGGACGCTTATCGAGCAGGAACACTTCGCGCCATAGGTGGTTCCAACTTCGAAAAGCCAGACATCGAGAACATCATCGAGTCCGGCTCTGTGCAGCCGATGGTCAATCGAATTCTTTCGCATATAGGCAATACACCCAAAGAGCTTATTCAATATACGCAAGGTGAAGGCATCCTGGTGACGGCACATTCTCCCCTCGGACACGGAGAGTCACTGAAGAACGAGGAAATAGCATGAATAGCACACAAATGCAACGTTTCTGTGCCTCAATTGAGCATTCGGTATGACCTGCAGCTTGGCCTTCTTCCATTACCCAAGACCGCAAATCCTGCGCATATGATAGAAAACGCAGATGTGGATTTCGTCATCTCTGAAGAGGATATGGGTTCCCTGAGGAATATGGAGCAAATCGAGGACAATGGAAGTGCAATTATGTTCCCGGTTTATGGATGAACACCGGATCTCAGATCCGTCGCATCATCGATCCTAGGCTCAATAATCGGTTCGAGACGCAGTTAGCATGCGGTTTTCATACCATTCACTTCGCGACCCGGCGCCGGGCACTGCTGCCTTCGTGGTCGATCGACCTGATCTGGAATCGGGAGATCAACCCCGGCGAGGACTTCCACTTGCCCTTGGAACGAGCGGTAGAGGGCTGCCAAGCGATGGACGAACCCCTCCTATGATTACATCTCAGACCGGGCGAGCTCTGCGTAGCTGACCTCCTCAAGATCTGGGGGGCGCGTTCGAACGCCGCGCTGATGCCGGCGCACGGAGCGGGGAATCGATCTCAATCGGAAGACCAGCCGCCTGCAGGCGCCTTGTGCCTCCCGCTCTTGGTTCATCGTTGCGCCGGTCGATCTCTCATCTCATCGAGCTGCCGGTACGCGCGATTGTAGTAGACAAGGGGTGGGGCCTGACGCAGCACTTCACCGCTCTGCACCAGGCCGATGAAGACAGTGTGGGTGCCGGCGTCAAGTGTCGCGGTGACTTCGCAGTCCAGGTATGCGAGGCAGCCCACGGGGAAGGGGCACCCATTTGGCGTTGAGGAGTAGGTCACGCCGCGGAAGCGATCGTGCTCGTCGGGTATCAAACCGGCAAACCTGTTGGAGAGATCCTCTTGGTCTTCAGCCAGCAAAGCGACGGCGAAAAGGCCGCACTCGCTGACCATCTGGTGGGTGCGGGTCTTGCGCTCGAGCGAGACCAGCACTAGAGGCGGATCCAGCGAGAGAGAGGCGAAAGAGGTGACCGTCATGCCGTGGATTTGGCCATCCGCGTTTGAGGTCACCAAGGAGACCCCGGAGGCCCGCCGGCGCATGATAACCCGCAGCCGATCCGATTGGATGCTCATTTCTAGCCAGCCCCCATTTCGCGGGGTGCCGCCCCTCTGTCGCCCCCCATCAGAGATCCCCCTCCTCAGCGAAAACGGTCCGCAGGTCGCACGGCTCAAGATCGGTGTGACCGTGCAGGGATCCAATGAGCAGATCTCGCAAGGCGTGGAAGCCTTCTAGTAGCCCGCGAGCGGCATTGCTGGTATGGGTCACCGCCTCAATATCCTCCGTGTTTCCGTGACCAGCGGAGGGCATTGCCAAGCCAGCGTCGTCCCGCCAAGCCCCCAACAGTCCGCCCAAGAAGGCGACCAAGAGCGCATCGCCATTTCTTCCACCACATGCTTGGGACCGGCGCCCGCGCGCGCCCTCACCCATCGGGGATGGATTCCTGTCCAGCGCACACGCCGATCGGAGAAGGGATTCGCCGCTGCGCACAATAGCGGATTTCTTTGCCCAGTTAACTTGAGGGGGCATCGCGAGGATCTCCCCTTACTGGAACCGGTGCCGGAAGCTCCTGTCGGAGAAGCAGGATCGCCAGGCCCACCGCCACCAGCATTACAACCCCTCCGACCTGATAGACAGCCTGCGGTGAGATGGCCTCAAAGATGAACCCTCCCCAAATCGGGCCCCCGATGAGCGCCAGGCTCCGGGCGGCCTGGTAGTAGCCAAGCATCTCGCCGCGCGACTTCCCCTGGCCCATTCGGGTGATCAGTGCTTGGAGCGTGGGCTGGCTGGTGCCCTGCCCAAATGCGAACGGTGCCAGGAAGAGGGTGGCAACGACGGCACCTCCAAAGAGCCCCAGTCCGAACAATCCCACGGTCAGTGCGACCTCCCCCAGAAGCAGCACCCGCCGCTCCCGGAGCCGCTCGACCAGCGGCCGCAAGAATGCAACTTGGGTGACCACGGTCACGAGTCCATGGAAGGTTAACATCAAGCCGATGTACACCTCTGCCCCCTGACCCATGGGCTGTGATGGGAAGAGCACGCGGTCGGCATAAAGAGAGAATGTAGCCGGGAGCACGGAGAAGGCCAGAGACGCGACGAAGGCCACGCCTAGAATCAGCACCAACACACGGTCACCCATGAGTATCCGGGGTGAGGGAAGGATCCGATTGTGGTTCGTGCCATCGGAACGCTCTTCCGGCGGAAGGGATTCTTCTAGGGTAAAGAACGTCAAGAGGAAGGTTCCGGCCGTGATAGCGGCCGCCCCGATGAAGGGCACGACGGGACCGAAGCTGGCCATGAATCCGCCGAGGGCCGGCCCGAAAATAAACCCCACGCCAAAGGCGCCCTGAAGGTAGCCGAGGCCTTGGGCTCGATTCTCATCGGTCGTGATGTCGCTGACGTAGGCCTGCGCTGCCGTGATGTTGCCGCCCGTGATCCCGTCTACAACACGGGCGATATAGAGCATCAGCATGCCCCCCGTCAGAGGCAAAGACAGACCGGTGGACCCCAGTGCCTGACCCAGTGGGCCAGCAAAGATGAAGATCACAAAAGCCACCACTGTGCCCAACTGGCTCACCAGCAGCACCGGCCGTCGGCCGAAGCGATCGGAGAGGCTGCCGAGCCATGGCGCTGCCAGAAACTGCGCCCCGAAAAAGAGTGCGGACAAGAGTGTGATCTGCACCACCGTGCCGGCGAACTGCCCCTCGGCATAGAGCGGCAGGATAGGGATGATCACACCCGCGCCCAGAATGTTGGTGAAAAGGATTAGCAGGATGGGGAAAAGCCGCTTGAAATCCACTTTTTAGCCTCGCCCCTTTCCTGTGCTCGCAGAGGTTTCCAATATCGACCCTACTTTCTGCGAAAATCTGCTTAGGTGCTGGCGGATCCCACCTGGGGATGTCTTGCTCACTCGATCAACTGCCACCGTCATCCGAACTGTTCGAGCAGCCCATCAGGGCACTCCCGATGGAGCCCTCCAGGGTCTAGGCGACCTTCTCGGGGTCCTCGATCCCGAAGCGGATGAGCCAGCCGGGAAAAGGGGGCCACCCTTGAATCTGACCTTGACGGATGGCTTCGGGTTGCGCGCTGGCTGAGATATGCCTTCATTGGGTACCTTGCGTGCGGTCATTGGCGCTGCTGAGCTCTACTGGCTCCTGCGAGAATTCCCCGCTGAGAACTTCGCGGTCAGCCGGGGCTCTTCAATCGGCCTCGGGTCTCGGGCCTCCGTGCGTGACGGAACCGATCAATTCGCCCAGCAAACGGCCCACCTTGCGTAATGGATCTCCGCTGTGATGTGTACGACTGAGAATGATGCCGCCCTCAATCGCCGAGGTGACCAGCACCGCGAGCTCGCCCGCATCTACGTCCAGGTCGGCCCGTAGGAAGCGTGCTGCGAAGGCCGCCTGTATGCGTCGATAGGCCTGCTGACAGGATTGGTTGACCACCTCATCGCTGGTGGCTGTTTCCATGGCTACGGTCGTCAGCGGGCCGCCCGTACGAAATTTCGACCGCTCCACGCCCTCGGCGATGCGCTCCACGAACGCTTGCAGCGCGCTGCTCAAGTCCGCCTCCACCGGCAGGTGGCGCTCAATGCGCTCGGCGAAGACCTCTCCGGTGCGCTCAACGGCCTCCGCTGCGAGTTCGGATTTTCCACCCGGGAAGTAGTAGTAAAGGGAGCCTCGCGGCGCTCCGCTCTGTGAGAGTATCTCCCGCAGTCCGGTCGCGTGGTATCCCTGCGCCTCCAACAGCTTGCAGGTGGTCCCGATCATCTGCTCCCGTTTTTCGGTCATGCCATAGCCTCCTGCCGGCGAGCAAGAACGGCGGGATTATAACGACTGGTCTACATAGAAGTCAAGAGAGGGTGAAATCCATCGAGCCGCGCACCTCCACAGCTCCGCAGCCTTGGCCAGGCAGCGCGTTTCCAGCGGGCCAAGTCCTCCATCCGGCAGATGCTGTCTTCGATCGAGTTCGCCATCTGATCGCCAAACCATACCGTTTAGATTGAGGGGATAGTCTCTCTTGGTTCTTCCCCCGGCCTCTCCAAAGGATTTGAACGGGATGGAGATATTTGGTTTCAAGTCATTGACAGCAAAGTAGCGAGCAATATAGTTAGCTTCACTAATAGTTAGGAGGGCTAATGGCAGCAGATACGAAGACCCAGGAGGTCGCCCGTGCTGTACTGGAGACTATCCCACTCACCATGCGAACGGTCGGCGCGGCAATGCGACGCGTGGGTCACGACCTGTTTCCGGGGCATATGCGCGTGCTGGGGATGTGCTCCAAGCGGGCCTGGAAGCTGAGAGAACTGGCAGAGGCGCAGGGCGTCAGTTCGCCCACCATGTCGCGCACTGTCGACGTGCTGGTGACACGTGGCTGGCTGACACGCACCCCATCCGAGCAGGACCGGCGTGAGGTGCAAATCGCTCTGACGCCGAACGGGCAGGAAGTGTTGGAAGAAGCGCGACTCAAGGTCCAGGCAAATGTTGCCGCAGTGCTGGTCCGCCTCACACAAGAGGAGCTAGAGACCGTGCTGGCCGGGCTAATCATCATGCGCGATGCATTTCGGGCTGGTAGTGATGCTGAAATCGAGGAAGTGGCATTCAGGTGAACGTGATTGGGCCGGACCAACCGGTCAGAAGGTACGTATGATGAATTGAGTTGCATTGAATCTTGCCAAGAATACGGCGTGATCGTGCTTTGCATATTGATTGCCCGTTATCTCCTTGGGCCCCAGAGACCGAACGGGACCGTTGGAGGTTTGTGTCTATGGCAAGACTGGTCTTTCAGCTTGTCATCTTTGGCGCAGGTTGATCTACTGGCAAGATTCTGACGCGGCAAGCGTCGTCGCAGGACTACTTTGTTACAGCAGTGACACGCCGTCCCGAGCAATCTGGGCAACAACGTGACAATCTGCTTGTGGTATATGGCGATGTTTATGATTTGGCTTCTGTTGCGGATTCTATCAAGGGCCAGGATGTCGTAGTCTCGCTGGTTGGCTTGCCCTACCCCTGGAAGCCGGTGACGATCTATTCCCAATGCGCAACTCAGCTCTCCTTCTGGTGACCGGCACGGCCGGCTATGTGGGCGGGCGGCGGGTCCCGCGCCTGCTCGATCACGGCTATCGGGTTCGTGTGGCTGTGCGCGATCTTCAGCGCCTGATTAGTCGTCCTTGGAAGGATCGCGTCGAGGTCGTCCAAGCTGAGCGTTGAAACCGCAGACACTCCGACCAGCGCTGGAACCCGGCTCCATCGCTTACTACCTAATCCACAGCATGGTCGGCGGGGCCGGGTTCCGCGCCCGCGATCAGGAGGCTGCGCAGAACTTTGGCGGAAGCACAATCGGCTTGATCAGCTCAACGTGGGAGCGGTCCTGCAGACGGTCATGGATCCAGCCGGACTCTTGAGCCGCCTCTCCTCTTTGTCTCCCGTAAAGTTTGGGTGCAGATAGGGTGCGTTTCAATGGACATGGTGGACCCGACCACCATCCCCTATCCGCAATTTCCAGACTACCAAGGCACAATCACACTCCACGCAAGCCATAGACGGCGATGCCTCTCACGGCCTCAGCGGCGGCTCGTTCGTCGGTAAGGTCCAAGTGCGCCGCGCCTTGAAGACGATAAATGCAACCTCTACTCGTCCTGGGTCATCAGCAATAGGGGCACGACCCCTCAGATCAGACGCCAAGCTCCCTCCTCGTCGCGCTCCAACGCCACCACGCCTCCAGGCAGGAATCGGACGACGCCTCGGTCCGGGTCTCCGCCGGAGCCCACTTCTCATGCGCTGCTATCGCGCTCGCCCCAAGGCCTGTGCCATCATGCATATTGGGGAACTGAACAGGCCGCTGGTCACTCAGCCCAAACGGATCCGAGGGTTGAGAGCGCCGTAGAGTACGTCCGCGATGAGATTTGCCGAGGCGAACGCGATGACCGTGATCATGGCCACCGCCTGCACGACGGGCAGGTCCCGGCGGTTGACGGCAAAGACCAGGAGCCGCCCCAAGCCGGGATAGTTGAAGACGTTCTCGATTACGATCAGGCCGCCGATCAGCCAGCCGAAGCTGATGGCGATCACGGTGATCGTTGGCAGCAGCGCGTTGCGCAGCACATGCTTGAAAATGACGGCGGGCTCCCGCAGGCCCTTGAGCACTGCGGTGCGCACATAGGGCTTGCCCATCTCCTCGATCACCTGCGCGCGTGTCAAGCGGATGATATAGGCGAGGAGGACGAGAGTGGCGGTGATCGCCGGAAGCACCATGCTGGGAAGCATCTGCAGGAAAGTGGCGTGTTCCGGCAGGGTGGAGCTGGCGGGCAGCAGGCCGAGGTCAAAGGCGAAGATTTGGATCAAGACCAATCCGGTGACAAACTCCGGCAGCCCGACGAAGCTCAGCGCGAATATGCTGATCAGCCCGTCCAGGAAGGAATCTTTCGCCACCCCCGCCAGCACCCCCAACGACACCGCCAAAGGGATGGAGATCGCCAGAGTCAACGCCGCCAAATATAGGGAATTGCGCAAACGCGACATGACGACGGGAAACACCTCCGATCCAGCGCTGAACGAGCGCCCCCAATCCCCGCGGACGAAGCGCACCAGCCACCCAAAATACTGCCGGTAGACGGGCTGGTTTAGGCCCAGCTCCTGGCGCAGGTTTTCCAACGCTGCCTGGCCCGCCTCACGACCGAGAATGACCCTGGCCACGTCGCCGGGAAGCAGTTGGGTGATCGAGAAGATGATGACGGAGGTCAAGAGAGCGGTCAGCATCAGATATCCGAGGCGGCGCAGGATATAAGCGGTCATGCCCGCCGCCTACGAGGGCCATGCGAATCGGAAAGCCGGAAGGCCTGCTCTTGGGCTGAACGCAGCTCCTCCAGTGGGATGTGGCAGTATATCCGCCGCCCTCCTTTTGTGAACCGCCAGGGCGGTTCCCGCTCAACGCAGACGTTCCCCAAGAAGCGCGGGCACCGAGAATGGAAGGGACAGCCGGTCGGATAGTCCGCGGGGCTGGGCAGTTCGCCCTCCAAGCGTATCTCTTGCTGCTCGGCCTCCGGGTCCAACAGAGGGATTGCGGAGAGCAGCGCCTCGGTGTAGGGATGGTAGGGGGGATCGAAGATCTCATCCACCGAGGCCACCTCCATCAGCCGACCGAGATAGATGACGGCGACCTCATCGGAGAGGAACCCGACCACCGCGAGATCATGCGAGATGAAAAGGGAACTGCCGCCGGTATTCGCCTGCAGCTCGTGAATCACATTCAGCACGGAGGCCTGCACCGAAACGTCGAGGGATGAGACCGGCTCGTCGGCCAGCAGCACCTCGGGCTGGCTCGCGAAAGCCCTTGCGAGTGCCACGCGCTGCTTCTCCCCGCCGCTCAACTGCCCCGGCAAGCGCTTTGAGACCTCAACCGGGAGGTGCACGGCTTCCAGCAGCTCCGCGACGCGCGCCCCGGCCTCTTCCCGGGAGACATCCAGCAGGCGTCTCATCGGCCGGCGGAGCGTCTCCCCCACGGTGAGGTATGGGTTCAGCGCCTCCTCCGGCTCCTGGAACACGATCTGCAGCTTTCTCAGGACCTCTGGCTTGCGCTCCGAAAGGGCGGGCGGAAGGGAGCGCGAATGCAGCTTGAGGTCCCCCCCGGTTCGGGGCTCCAGCCCGACGATGGCCCTCGCCGCCGTCGTTTTGCCGCTCCCGCTTTCACCCACCAGGCCGAGGGTCCCTCCTGTGGGAATCCGCAAGGTAACCCCGTTGACGGCGCGTACAGGGTCGCGGGATCCGCCGAACAAACGCAAAAGCGCGCTGGTTCTCTGCGGGAAGTGCACCTGCAGATCCTCCGCTAGGAGGGCGGATTCCCCGGCTGCGGCTCTTGCCTCCGGCTCCACCGGGCCCGGCTCCGGCTGCCGGCCATCCACCTCTCCCCTCTCGATTTCCTCCCATCGATGGCATCGGACTTGCCTCTCGCCGGAAGGCGTATAGAGGGGTGGATATTCCTCGCAGACAGCGATCGCCAGCGGGCAGCGAGAGCGGAAGATACAACCATCGGGAAGAGCGTCGAGCGCGGGGATCCGGCCCTGAATCGGCCGCAACCTGACTTTGCGTTTGTTGGCGCCGAGCCTGGGTACGCTGTCCAGAAGACCTAGGGAGTAAGGGTGCAGCGGCGCATGATACAGTTCGACGGTGGAGGCGTCCTCGGCGACCTCGCCCGCATAGAGGACTGTGACCCGATCGCAGATCTCAGAGACAACTCCCAGGTTGTGGCTGACATATAGGACCGCAGTCTGTCGCTCCTCGATCAACTCGCGGAAGACGTCCAGCACCGCGGCCTCTGTGGTCACGTCCAGGCCGGTGGTGGGTTCGTCCAGGACCAGCAAGGCGGGTTCGAGGCACATGGCCATGGCCAGAAGGACGCGCTGCTTCATCCCTCCGGACACCTGGTGGGGATAGCTCCGGTAGACGCGCTCAGGGTCGGAGAGGCGCACGCGATCGAACCACTGAATAGCCCTCCGGCGGGCAGCGCCACGACTGGTGTCCGTGTGGGTGCGGATGACCTCCGCCACCTGCTCCCCCAGCTGCATTGAGGGGTTCAGTGAGGCGTTGGGATCTTGGGGCACCAACGCCAGTTCCGCGCCAAGGAGACGGCGCAGGGCTCGGTGGCCGGTGCCGCCGATCTCCCGGCCCATGAATCGGATTTCTCCCCCTCTTACGAACCCCTCTTCCGGCAGGTATCCCATGATCGCCAGGGCCAGGGTGGTCTTGCCGCTGCCACTCTCTCCGACGATGCCGTACGCCTGGCCCGAGTCGATGCGCAATGTGACTTCGCGCAACGCCTCCAGTTCCCCGCCCGCCGATTGGTAGGAGACGCTGAGCGCTTCGATCTCCAGAACTGGTGATGCCTGGGCCATGGTGGTCGCGGACTACCTCCTCAGCTCGGTGGGGGTCTTGATTACGCGCCTCAGGCCGTCGGCCATCAGATTCACACCCACTATGACGACGGAGATCGCAGCGGCGGGGAAAAAAAGGGCCCAAGGGTTTTGGCCGGCATAGGTGCGCGACTCGCCAACCATCAATCCCCAATTCGGGCTGGGCGGCTGCACCCCCACGCCCAGGAAGCCCAACGAGGCGACGAGGAAAATGGCATAGGAGAAGCGCAGGGAGGCTTCGACAGCTAGGGCGGGCAGGGTGGCGGGCAGGATGTCTCGCAGCAGGATCAGGCCCACCGGCTCCCCCTGCACCCTTGCGGCCTCCACATAGTGCAGGTCCTTCGTCGCCAGGACGACGCTGCGCACCACCCGGGCCACAATCGGCGTGTATAACACCCCGATAACGAGAAGCACGCCGAGCTTGGAGGGCCCGAGCGCGCCCAGGAGCAGCAGCGCGAGCAGCAGCGCGGGGACGGAGAGCAAGCTGTCGAACAGCCGCATCACGACCTCATCCACCGCACCCCCCAGGTACCCGCTGATCAGCCCGATGGCCGTTCCCATGACAACGGCCAGGAGGGTCGCTGACCCGGTGAGCAGCAGTATCTCGCGCGCGCCCAGGATCACGCGGCTGAATACGTCTCGGCCCAGACGATCTGTCCCGAAGAGATGTTGCAGTGACGGCGGCTTCCCCGCCTCCGACGCAATCTGCTGATTGACACCGTAGGGCACAAGGATCGGTCCAAAGATGGCCAGAAGAACGAACACGACGGAGATGCTTGTGCCCAGAGCGGCGGTCGTGTTGTGCAGCACCCTCCGGATCGAATCCCACGCAGCGGCCGACCACCCTCGGCGGGATTTCCGAACACCTTCCGAGGCCTCCCCGCTTGAGATCATGTATTTATCACTGCACACTCACTGTCCAAAGCGCCGTGCGTCCGGGGAAGGGCTTCAATTCGAGGCCTGACACCCGGGTGCTTGTGGCGCCGAATTGCGAGAAGAAGTAGGGTACGATGATGGGCCCCCGTTCGATCAATATCTGCTGCATCTGGTGGTACGCATCCACCCGGGTCGCTTTGTCCAGCGATGTCCCAGCGGTTTGGGCCAGTTGATCGAATTCTTTGTCGCAGAATCGGGACTCGTTCCACTTGGCTCCGCAGGTCAGCATGACGTCGATATAGAATTGGGGATACGGTCGGTGGCCCCAGCCGGTGATCCCGAGATTGACCTCCAGCCATTTCCCCTCGCCATAATAGACGCTCTCGGGCTCGGTGATCACATTGATATCGACGCCGGCATCAGCCCACTGGTTCTTGACCGCGACTGCCAGGTCCGGATGATTGCTCACATTTGGCACGTAGAGATCCATCTTCAGGCCGTCTGGATGTCCAGCCTGTCGGAGCAGATCACGGGCGGCGGCCGGATCCCGGGCGGGGACCGTGAGGTCTTTGGCGTAGTAGTCCGGGAAGGCGGGGCCGATGGGGCTGTCCTTCCCCACCGAGCCATACCCACCTTGAACAAGTTGGAAGAGCGACTCCCGGTCCGTCGCCAGTTTGAGCGCTTTAATCACCCGTGGATCGTTTCCTGGCGGCTGGTCGGATCGCAGGCGAATCACGGCAAAGGCGTTCGTGGTCACCTGAACGGCGTTTGTGTTCGGATCCTGATCCAGATTCTCAAATAGCGGTGTGGAAAAGCCCATGATGAAATCTAGCTGTCCGCCTCTAAGAGCGTCGGCGGAAGCGGCCTCGTCACTGAAGAATATGATCACCAGGCGATCCACCTTCGGATATCCGTCCATGAAGTAATCTGGGTTGGCGACGAGATTGATTCGGTCCTCCAGGCTGAAATCCGTGACTTTGAAGGGGCCGGTCCCATTGAACGACTGAGTAGCGTCTTTGGTGCCGGATTTCAGGATCAGCGCATGATTGTCGCTCAAATCGTAGAGAAAATAGGGGTTTGTCTTGGCGAGATGGAAAGTCACATCGAGGTCCCCCGTAGCCTCGATCGAGTCGATATTCCTGTAAAGGTCGACGGTAGCATAGCCGGAATTCGGGTCGCGCAGCCGATTGAACGTCCACACCACATCCTGTGCGCTGAAGGGACTTCCATCGTGGAATGAGACCCCCTCGGCCAATGTGAATGTGTAGGTCAAGCCGTCGTCGCTCGCCTGCCAATCCGTAGCCAGCCGCGGGGCGATCTTATTGTCCGGGGTGATATCGACCAGATAGTCGTAGACCTGATTCGCGATCAGGATTTCGCTGTCCGAAGAAATCAGCGCCGGGTCGGTCTGCGAGATGGGCTCAACACCCGCTCTCAAGACTGTCTCTGCGGGAGGCTGGGTTCCGGCGGGCTGGGTTTGGCTATTCGGTGAGGCAGTGGATCCCCCCCCGCAAGCGGCGACA
The DNA here is from genome assembly GCA_964388955.1 of uncultured Anaerolineaceae bacterium. GTDB lineage: Bacteria > Chloroflexota > Anaerolineae > Anaerolineales > E44-bin32 > CAYMCO01. The sequence goes on from CAYMCO010000028.1 coordinate 39,949, forward strand.
AGCATGGCGATAGCCATGAAGCAGTAGGTCAGTGCAATCCTGGAGAGAAGTGAGGGGTGCTTGCTCATGTCTCTGCCGTCCTCTCTGGCTGAAATGGATCGGTGTTGCGATTTGCGGGGCGCGAGCTGTCACGCGCCAGCATGCTAAGATGGGCCAAGGCAGTATTCGTCCATGGACACTTCAGCCCATTGGTCTCGCCGATCAGCCGTTCCGACTCAACATGGTCCGGCATGATTCCTCGCCGCCGACCTGAAACCATTGATCGCAGAGGGCGCCTTCCTCCAATGGGCACCTCGCGAATGAGCTTTCTGCCCCCGATCCCATATGGCGAATGTCCCCATGCCATTTTACCTGAGAATCCAGGTCTGAAGCTCCGCCGCTGCCATCCCCGGATGGGTCTGAGGGGTTCCGGCGGGACTCGGGGAGGCGATTCTCCCTCCCTCTGATCGAAAGCGAGGGGGCGGAAAGATCTGTATTGTCGCGCAGAATGATCCGAGAGCACCTCACCGGAGATTCAGCACAAGTACGCATCAGTCCGATTACAATTCACATGAGGGAAGGAGGTGAGCGATGGCAAATCCTGATTTCTATCGGCCGGAGCGAGTTGGGGAGCTGTATCGCCCCCGCATTGAGGAGGCCATCTCCGCGGGTTTGGCAGCCCGAATTCCGCCGTCGAACCAAGATCCCATGCGTCGCCTGCTGCTCTTGGTGGACGAGCAGGTCGATTTCGTGCATTCGGACGGTGCCCTCTCTGTGCCTGGCGCAGTTGATGACGCCCGCCGGATCGTCGAGTGGATATATCGGTACGCCCCGATGATCACGGATATCGCGCTCTCCCTGGACAGTCACCATCCGATTCAGATCTTCTATCCGACCTGGTGGCAGAGCGAAGAGGGGGACGCGCCGCAGCCATATACCGCCATCACCGTCGAACAGGTGGACCGCGGTGAGTGGCGGCCGCGCTATGAGCCGGATTGGTCAAGGGAGTACGTGCGCGATCTGCACTCGGGGGCGAAGAAAGATCTGATGATCTGGCCATATCACACCATGATCGGCACTGTCGGGCACGCCCTCACCCCCGCTCTCTACGAGGCGGTGGTGTATCACAGCGCAGCGCGCGAGTCCAGGGTGGAGTACATCATCAAGGGTACCATCGCCGACACAGAGTACTATTCCTTGTTGGAGCCCGAAGTGAAGCGGCCCGGTGATCCCCGCGGCACCTTGAACGAAGAATTTCTGCGCCGCCTCGTCGGATACGATCGGGTATATGTCGCCGGCCAGGCCAAGAGCCATTGTGTGCTCGAGACCTTGACTTCGATCGTGAGCCGTCATGGCGGCCAGCCGGACGTGGTCGGCAAGCTCCACCTGCTGACCGACTGCACCTCGGCAGTTGCGCATCCGGAGATCGACTTCGATGCCATGGCGGATGAGCAGCTCCAGGAATTTGCCAAGAAGGGCTTGAAGCTGATCACATCCGAAGATCCGATTGAATAGTCCGAGGTCCTCCAGTTCCAACGGAGGCATCCGGTCATTCGTCCCGAACGCATTGACCTCGGTTTGAGATGGGCTTCGGTTGGGGGCAGCGGAGCTCCACCGTCCCGTCAAGACCTCGCATATCTCAAAATACCTCTCCTGGGTGGGCGAAGGCATCCCCTTCTCCAAATCGCATACCTCGCCCAAGCTCGGGGACACCTCGGAAAGCGCCCGCCGCCGGGGGGACGGCGACATTGCGCGCACCTCCTCCCCGGCAAGTGCCAGATATCCGCCATCTTCGGCCTGATGGCAGGGCTGGTGTCGTCCCCCTGGTTTGCCACCCGCGCTCCGATGTAGAGCTGTCGTCGTCCGGCCTCTTCCCTGGACCGCCTGAGGGGATTTTTCGCCGCGGAAGCTGGGCGGAGGTAGAATGTCCCCGGCCTTCAGGGATCACCCGGACTTCGATCGCCATGGACATTGGAGCTTACCTTCATCGCATACGGTATCGGGGGGAGATCGCGCCGGCAAGCCAGACCCTGTGCGACCTCCAAGTACGGCACCTGCTTGCGGTTCCCTTCGAGAACCTGGATATCCACCTGGGGCGCCCCATCTTGCTGCAGGAATCGGCCCTCTTTGACAAGATTGTCAACTCGGGTCGGGGTGGTTTCTGCTACGAACTCAACGCATGCTTCGCATGGCTCCTGATCGGGCTCGGCTTTGAGGTGGAATACCTGTCCGCTCGCGACGCGCTTCCTGACGGTTCCTTCGGACCGGATCTGGACCATTTAGCCCTTCGGGTCAGGGCGCCCATCGGACCTGCAACCGGGGGAAATCCCCGCGTCCCGCTCGAGCGCGCGGAGCACGATTGGCTCGTGGATGTGGGTTGGGGGGATACCTTTCGGGAGCCATTGTCGCTCATCCCCAAGGCGATTCAGGAACAGGGTCGAAGAGCCTTCCGCATTGACCATCACGAGGACGGTTACCTACTTTGGCAGCGGAAAGAGACGGGGGAGTGGAAGCGGGATTTTCTCTTCCATCCACGAGCCCGGCAGCTCGTTGAGTTTGAGCCCATGTGCGCATGGCAGCAGTCCTCGCCCAAATCACGCTGGACCCAGGAGCGGCTTTGCACCCTCGCCACCGCCGAGGGGCGGGTGACTTTGAAGGACTCGCGATTGACCGTCACAGAAGGGGGCAACCGCGTGCAGCGGTGGATCACAAGCCCTGGCGAGTACTCCGCTGTCCTGGACTCTTGCTTCGGGATTCGCCTCCCCCCCGAACTGTGCGCTAGGCTATTGTGAGCTTCAGCCTGCGGAGACAGGCACACCCGGCCCGGGACGCGGCGGGGCGGGGGAAATAGTTGGCCCTCGGTTGCTGCCCCGGCTCCGGCCAGGCGGCTTCACCGCAGGCGGATGCGGGAGTGCACGGCGCGCGATTGCACGGCCATCATCGGGGCGCATCTAGCGCGGTGCGCTGGAATGGGTCTGCGAGGTGGGGGCGATGAGGAAGATCAGATTGTCCCAGACCACATGGCTGACGATCAACCCGCCCAAGGGAAACCCCAATGCCCGCAGACCGCCCCAAAATCCCCCCGCGGTGGCAGCCGCCCCGATGAGCGCCAGATTCCCGCTCACCAGGTGAACTCCGCCATAGGCGAGGGCGGAGGCGATGAAGCCCCACAGACGTCCCCATCGCTTGGAGAGCGCATCCTGCACATAGCCGCGCCAGAATAGTTCCTCGGCGGGTGCGATGATGAGCGCCAGCCTGGCCATGAGTTCGCCTCGGGGCCGCAGGCGGCGAAGGGAATAGATGTCGCGAATTCGCTCCCCCCCTTGGGCCATCAAACCGCGCACCATGCGATCGCCGATCTGAAAGATGACATAAAGGGCACCGGCGGCCGCCGTTCCCCAGAGCGCCTGACGCCAGTTGAGGCGGGTGCGGCGCAGCTCAGGTCGGGCATCGAGAGCTAGGGATCCCAACGTGATTCCGGTTGCGGTCATCCGATCCCAGAAACGGCGTCTGGGCCCGCGGAATGTCAAGGCGAAGAGCCCCCATGCCAGGCCCAGGGCGAGGCCCAACCCGGGCGAAGCGCGCCTGGCCACCTAATGCGTCCCCAGCGCCAGGCCCACCGCCAGCAGCGCACCGAATGCGGCGTGGAGTTGGGCGGTCCGCAGGTCGATCTTGGCGATGGCGCGCTTCTGCCCTTGGTGGCCGAGTTCCGACGAGCGGATGTTGGACACCATGAGGGGCAGGGAGAAGAAGGCCAACAAGCTGGATTTCGGAAGCGCGTTCAACATCACCGCTGTGGCCAATACCAGGTAAGCGCCGGTCACCAAGCCAACATATCCCAAATGCGCCCAGCGTCGACCGATGTGGGTGGAAAGGGTTCCGATTCCGTAGCGCGCGTCGTCGCTGATATCACGCCATTCATTGCCATGCAGGATCGCTGCCACCAGCATGCCGATGGGCAGGGAGGCCACCAGCGGCATCCAATCGAAGCCGCCGGTGATCACATAATAGCTTCCACTCACCATCACCGGACCCATCAGCAGAAACACCAGCGGGATGCCCAACGCCTTGTACTTGTACTGCAGGGGAGGGGCGGTGTACCCGAAACCCATCACCAATCCGAGGACTCCATAGGCGGCCACCGGCCAGCCTCGTTCCAAGATCATCAGCAGGCCGAAGAGGGTCGCCAATCCAAAGGCGCTGAGGGCGATGACGAAGGCTTCGCGCTCTCGAAGACGACCCTTGAGCAGCGCGTGGCTGGCGCGCGGAGAGGTGATGGAATCCACCCCGACTCGCACGTCGTAGATTTCATTGATGATGTTCGTGCCCATATGGAGCAGCACTGCGCCGGATAGGGCGAGCAAAAACAACGGCCAGTTGAACATATCGGCTAGCCAGCTCAGCGCTGCGGCTGCAAGGACGGGCATTGTCGATGCCGTGAAGCTGAATGGCCTGGCGATTTCCACAAAGGCGCTGAACTTCCGCCAGGCGCTCTCCCATGGACGCAGGCGGCGCTCCTCGGCCAGCTCGCCTAGCGGGGTGGGGGCCGATGCGGCGGCAGCCGGGACGGCCTCCGTGGCGCCGACGGAACCGTATAGGGTGGCTGCCCGCAGCACGCCTTCAACCTGGTCGTCCTCCTGCAGGATGGGCTGCAAGATGGGGGTATCCATGCCGGCTTGGTTGAAGCGCGCTGCGGCTTCGGCGACCTCCTCGGCCGTACCGCAGAGCATAAATGCATCCAACATCTCATCCGGGATCATATTGGCGGCACGATGATAGTCCTCCTCGCGCCATGCGGCCGCGATGCGGTCGCGCAGTTCGATCTCGAATCCCGCTTGATCCAGTGCGAATTTGGAGAGCACGCTCATCATGTAGATGACGAAAGGCTCGCGCTTGGCGCGGTTGAGCGCTTCGCGCCGCGATTTGTCCACATAGGTGAGGAGATATCCCGCGATGTCTACATCGCTTGGATCCCGGCCGGCCTCGACGGCCGCCGATGCCAGCTTGCTGATTAGGCGCTTCAGGTTGGGGATCGACTCAGCCGGCCGGGCCAGATACCCGTCGGCCTTTCGCCCCGCCATCTTCAAGAAGGGGGTGCGATATGCAGCGATGTAGATGGGGACATGATGGACGGGGGGGAACATGGGCTCGATGGGCGGGAGTCCGGGTGTGGCGGAGGGGATGCGCCCCCCGGACCACATGGTGCGCAGAATATCGATCGCCCGATCCACGCTTTCAATTCCCTCATCGGGCGTGTAGGGGATGCCCATCTGCTTCAGGCGGAAGGGCAGCGCGGTGCCCATACCCAATATGATTCGCTCCGGAGCCATTTCGTCCAGCGAGCTGATCGTCATGGCGGTAAGCACCGGATGACGAGTGTAGGAGCTCAATGCCCCCAATGCGACCCGAATATTGGGGACCTGGGAGGCGACGGCCGAGGCGTAGGTGACCGCGTCGCGTTCGAAAAGGCTGTCGTGAAACCATATGGAGTGCAGTCCGGTGCGTGAGGCCTGATCGGCCCACTCGACGATCTCGCTAGCCTCTCCACGGGAGGCGAGCCCGATGCCGACAGGGAGTGCAAGTTCAGTCATTTCGGACCTCTTTCAGCGTCATTGAGCGGCAGTCGGGCGCGAGAATTCGAGGCAATGAGCGGTCCTCATTTTGCTGATTCGAAGTGGGAGCAAGGAGGGCCCAACCAGCCGAAGAAATATCAGATATGTTCGACCTTCTTAGTTTACCAAAGACTGGCTCGGTCCTCCAGATCGGGAAGCCGTATTTCCGCCAGCAGAGCCCGTTTGGCGACCTCGGAGTCAAGTCTTTTCCCCCGCGGCGCTGGGCTTCACCCGAGGCCAGGCGTTGGAAAGGAAAGCCGCCACCCCGATGACCTCACCGGCCCTGCCCGCCAAGGCCAACCACTCTGGGGCGGGAGGGAAGGAGCTGAGGGCGGTGATCCAGATCCCCGTGTTGAGCATGCCATAGGCAAACCACACTCGCCCCACCTTTCCGCGCCGCGGGCCGCGGCCGGACCGCGGAAGGATCCAGAAGGCCGTGCCCATCACGAACTGCACGATCCAACCCATGAGCAGAAACTCCACATGGGAGGGGAGCAAAGCCCATATCGGGGGGAGAATCGGTATCCCTTTGTGGAATAGCAGCAGCGCGCCGATGGAGAAGCCCAGCGACAGATAGCCAAGCGAGGAACGGATCATCCAGATGCTGACGGCCGGCATTTCAGCGCCCCTTGACGCGCGGCAGAGTGTTGGCCACGAAGGCCAGGCCCGCCAGCCACTGCATGATGGCGGAAAGCGCCAGGGCCCAACCCAAGCCGGCATCGGGAATGCGGGCAACCGCGGGCTCGGCGACCAGGCGCAGTCCCAGACCCAAGTTCAGCAGCCAAAAGGTTGCCCAGCCGAGAGGCTCACTGCCGCGCGGCTTCTCCTGCGTGTACTTGGGAAACATCCAGAAGGCGACCCCGAAAATCAACTGCGTCACCCAGCCCACCAAGAAGGAGTGGAAGTAGGCCGGGGTCAAAGGGGGCAGGGAGGCGAGCACGGGGCCGGTTCGTGCGGCGGCAGTCAGCAGGCCGAAGAGGAGAGACAGGAGGAGAAAGGCCATTGACGATCGCAGGAACCAGCGCGTCAGCTTGGGCATACAGCCGATCCTTTCGCTTGGGTGGCAAATTCACATGACCGGTGCCAGGGCCACGAAGTTATCAACGTCTGGCTCCGGCTCCCGTTTCCGCAGCAGACGCATAGCATTCAGGATAACGATCAGAACGGAAGCTTCATGCACCAACATTCCACCGGCCATGTGTACCTTTCCCAGGAACACGCCCAGCAGCAATCCGGCGACCGTCGTTAAGGCGATCCCCAGGTTCTGGCGGATGTTGGCCAAGGTCGCCTTCGACAGACGAATCGCATGCGGCAGTCTCATCAGATCGTCCTGCATCAGGGCGATATCGGCGGTCTCGATGGCCAAATCCGTCCCCGCCGCGCCCATGGCGATCCCCAGGTCGGCTGCCGCCAGGGCGGGTGAGTCGTTGATCCCGTCTCCAACCATCGCCACGGTATGGCCCTCTTGCCGCAGTTTCCGAACAAAGGCAAGCTTGTCTTCGGGCAGCAGTTCGGCGTGCATCTCGGGAACACCCGCTTCCTTGGCGAGCCGCCGGGCGGTCATCTCGTCATCTCCAGTAAGCATTGCGATGCGCTGCACCCCGATGTCTCGCAGATTTCGGATGGCGGATCGAGCTGTCCGGCGTATGGGATCGGCGATACCGATCACCCCTATCACCACCCCGTTCTCCGCCACGAATACGGCGGTCTTGCCCTCCGATTGAATCCTGGAGAAGGCCTCCTCCGTGGCCGCTGGGCGCAGCAGATCCTCCTGCCGCATGAACTCCTCATTGCCCACATGGATGATTTCGCCATCCAATACGGCGCGCACCCCCCTCCCTGTCACGGATTCGAAGGACGTCAGGTGGGGCCCATCGTCTATCCGGCCAGCGGCGGCCAGGATGGCGGATGCCAGCGGGTGTTCTGAGCCGATTTCAGCAGCCGCGGCGGTGCGCAGCACTCGAGCCTGCGCTCCCGTCCACCTCAATCCGTCAGGGATGCCGAGATCCATCGCTGCCGGTCCCGTCGTCCCGGCACCTCCCGCGATTGCCGGTTCGGGTTGGAGCGCCACCAAGTCTGTCACAACGGGCTTGCCCAAGGTCAGTGTGCCCGTCTTATCCAACGCGACCGCTGAAATCCGACCGGCATTTTCCAGATACTCCCCACCTTTGATCAAGATACCCGATTTGGCGGCGCGGCCGATGCCCGCCACCACCGAAACGGGCGCGGAAATCACCAACGCGCCCGGGCAACCGATGACCAATAGGGTGAGAGCGAGCTCAGCGTCCCTGCTGAAGAAATAGCTGATCGCGCTCAGGCTGATGATGGCGGGCGTATACCACCGCGAGAAGCGCTCAACGAAGCGCTGGGTGGGGGCTTTTTCCTCTTGCGCCTCCTCAACTCGTCGGATGATGCGCGCCAGGGTGGTGTCCCGACCAACGCCGGTGGCCTGCACTTCTATCAGCCCATTGCCGTTCACCGTGCCTGCGAAAACGCCTGAGCCGGGGGCCTTCGCCTCAGGCATCGGTTCTCCGGTGATGGCGCTTTCATCCACCGCGGAACGCCCGTGCGTGACAATTCCATCAATGGCGATTTTCGCCCCCGGCTTCACAAGCACGGTCTCACCGGGTTGGACCTCATCAGGCCGGACTTCACGTTGCTGGCCATCCCGGAGCACGATAGCTTTGGTCGGCGCCAGATTGATCAGACCTTCAATTACCTGGCGCGTTTGGCTGAGCGTGCGGGCCTCCAGGTAGGCCCCCAATATGAACAGGAAGGTGACCGCGGCGGCTTCCCAGAATTCCCCAATGAACAGGGCACCGGAAGCGGCGATGGTGACGAGCAGTTCGATGCTCACCTGCCGTTGGTGCAGGCTTCTGACGGCGCGCAGGCCGATCTCCGCCCCCGCGATCAGCGTGGCAACCGTCAGAAAACCGGCGCGCCACACCAGCGGCAGTCCCATCCGCCCCATGCCGAGCCCCGCGAGAGCCAGCGCGCCGCTGGCGATCACGGTCATCTGCCGCCGTCGACGGGGATCTTGAAGCATTACTTTCCAATTCTGCATCTGCAATCTCTCCTTCTGCCCGGCTGCCGTACCTAGGGACAGGGCGCAGGCCGGGGCAGGCTTGAGCAAGGGTAAGAAGGGGTCGGGCGGGCTCACCTGCCCGGTGCCGGCGTTCCGGACCTCGGCAGACCATCCGGAAGGGCCAGCCCCCCCGCCGCCGAGCCATCGGATCAGAACGCCGAGATCGAGGCGCGGTATCCCATCGAAGCCACGGATCGAATCAGATCCTGTTCCGTGACGATCTCGGGGTCATGCTGAACCTCGATGCGGCCCGTGTTGAAATGCACTTTGGCCGCCTGCACGCCGGGCAGATCGGTGAGAGCCGTTTCTATCTTGCTCACACAGGAAGGGCAGGAGAAATCTCGGCTGCGAAGTAGGGTCTTCATCTCGAACGCTCCTTTTCGGGATCTGATGTAGTCTACAGGCAGCTTAGAGGGGAATCGGGCGCGGTTCCATGATCTGGATCACATAATCGCGACGGGAGACCATGGGCCCCGGACGAGCGGTTTGGTCCTTGCGCAGTGCCGGTGGGTGAAAATGCCGCGGGGCAGAACCGGCGGATATCATGCGGGGTAGGCCGTAACCGTCGAGATCATCGAGTCCGGGCCGGCGAAAGAGGGAAGCCCAGGGAGAGGTGGGCCCGGCGGCGAAGGTGTGCACGGCGCCGCTTCCCGTGCCGGGGGGACCGGCAGGCCCACAGGGGAAAGAGATTGACGCATGATGAAAGTGGTGGAAGATCCCCTGGGTAGCAGATAGGGCCTAGGAAGGGCCGGTTCCCGCCTTGACGGCCTGCAGCGCCTCCGCGTCTCGTATCGCCACCCACCGGCGGCCCGCCTCGATCAACCCCTGATCCCTGAACTGGCTGACCACGCGACTGACGCTCTCGGGGCTGGTGCCCGCCATTTCCGCCAGATCACGCCTGGACAGCGGCAGCTGGATGAGCCGCCCGATGGGCCGCTCTTCGCCCAACTTCTCGGCGAGCCTCGGCAATATGAAGGCCACCCTCTGCTCGACCGAATGAGCGCTGAGCTGGCTGACCATCTCCTGAGAATCCCGCAGCCGCTCAGCCGTCACATCGATCACCTTCAGCGCCATGGATGCATATCGATTGAGAAGGCCTCGGAACTCCTGCCTTCCAATGCTCAACGCGCAGGCGTGGGTTTGGGCTTGCGCCGTCTCCCGGTAGGCATCCTCTGTCTCCAGTCCCAGCGTTCCGAACAGCTCACCTGGCTGGAGAAAGTCGAGAGTGACGTCCTTCCCCTCCAGCGTGTGATGGATCAGCTTGACGCGGCCGTCCGCCACGACATACAAGCGCCTGGCCGGATCACCCGTGTAATAGATCGTTTGATGCGGTTCATAGCCGCGCTCAATGAACTGCCCGTTGATCTTGGCCAGATCCCCTTGGGGCAGGCCACAGAAAAAGGGCACCTGGCTCAGGATGTGCAGCCGGAGGTCGACACTGCACATGTGGGATTCAACCCACTCATCGTCTAGCGGTGTACTTCGCCGGATGGGCAAGGGCCTCCCTCCAAGAGCCGATGCGACTTCGCCATAGTACCATGAACTCCCCCGGAGAACGCCAGGGAACCGCCGGAGCCATTTGCGGCTGGAGTTGAAGCCTGGATGGCGGGGCTCGACCAATTGGCCTCATGGGCTCCATCTCGGAGGGGGTGGAGATGCCAACGTTTCTGCGGCCCCCGACTCCCCTGGACGAAGGCTGCGGGCTGCCGGTGGAAAACCCCAGCGTGAAATACCGGCGCGAGCGCAGGGTCCGCAAGACATGTGGGATAGGCTATTGCCAGGCACGCGGTTTCCGGATGATGGGGTGGGTGAAAGAGATGACCGTGGCGTCGCTGGTTTGGAGAATGCTTCGAGCTGGATACGAATGGCGGAGAATGGAGACGGAGCAACGGAAGCGGTTTACAATGGATCGGACAGGCGATTTCGAACGGCGGATTGATTCCCGAGAGAGGGTTTGACCAATGGATCTGGAAGCGCTGGGCGAACTGGTGGAAGAGAACGACACGAAGCTGCTGCTGTTGGTGATGGACGGCTTGGGTGGGCTGCCCATGCAAGTGGAGGGCAGGACTGAGTTGGAGGCCGCCAACACGCCGAACCTGGACGCACTGGCCGCCGAGGGGATTTGTGGTCTGCACGAACCGGTGGGGCCGGGGATCACGCCCGGCAGCGGGCCATCGCATCTGGCGCTGTTCGGATACGACCCCGTGCGCTATAAGGTGGGCCGTGGGGTGCTATCTGCGCTGGGGATTGACTTCGATTTGCAGCCCGGGGATGTCGCGGCGCGAGGAAATTTCTGTACCATCGATGAGACCGGGCGGGTGATGGATCGGCGGGCAGGACGGATTCCCACAGAGAAGAACGAAGAACTCTGTGAGATCCTCCGCCGGATTGAGCTTCCGGGCGTGAAGATCTTTGTCGATACGGTCAAAGAGTACCGCTTCCTGCTGGTGCTGCGCGGCGAAGACCTGGCAGGGGAGGTGGCCGACACCGATCCTCAGGATGTGGGAAAGATGCCCCTGCCCGCGGAAGCGCTGGATCCGAGTGCAAATCGCACCGCCGAACTGGTCCAGGCTTTCGCGGACCGTGCACGGGAGCTATTGGCCGATCAACATCCGGCGAACATGGTGCTGCTCCGCGGCTTCTCAAGTCCTCCCCGATGGCCTCTATTCACTGACGTCTTTCAGCTCCGTGCGGCCGCGATCGCAGGATATCCGATGTACCGGGGGGTAGCCAAACTGGTGGGGATGGCGGTCCTTGAAACCAGCGCGGAAGTCCCGGAGGAGGTTGGAGTTCTCGAGGAGAATTGGCCGGAGGGCGACTTCTTCTACCTGCACGTCAAGCGCACCGACAGTGCGGGGGAAGATGGGGATTTCGACCGCAAGGTGGCGCTGATTGAAGAAGTAGACGCGCAAGTCCCGCGCATCATGGATCTGAATCCAGATGTGGTCGTTGTGACCGGAGATCATTCGACTCCTTCCCGCATTCGCTACCATAGCTGGCATCCGGTGCCAGCACTGCTGTGGTCCCCCATCTGCCGTCAGGATGGGGTCCGGGCGTTCTCGGAATCGGCCTGTCTGCAAGGGGGCCTGGGACCCCGCTTTCCCGCAACCGACCTGATGCCCCTGGCGATGGCGAATGCGCGCCGGCTGGAGAAATACGGGGCCTGACCTCGACGCCCATACCTCCCCATCAGCCCCGCCTGAGCCAGGATGTGTCCGTCAACCGCCTCCAGCACGCGGCTCCGGGTTGCGCCGGGCGGGATGCCCAGCTCTGTTTCGATGGCGTACAACCTGAAGCAGTAGCTGTCAATGCTGCCCGCCGGCGGGCAGGATCCTTCGTACTTTCTCGGAACACCTTTGGCCTGGCCTCAAATCACAGCCCTGCAAAGGCCGGTTGGCGGGCGCCACGACTGCCCGGATGGCCAGGCCCAGCACTATCGCGATGCATATTCAATCTGGATCGCAAGCCGGCTATTCTGTACATGGCGAACGAGGGGTCTCCGACAGGGAAGGATTGGATGAAGACAGGGAAGATTGTAGTCATCGGTGCTGGAATTGGCGGGATCGCCACCGCAGCTAGGTTGGCCCGCGCTGGTTTCGAGGTGACTGTTCTGGAGAAGAACGCGCACCCGGGGGGCCGCTGTGGCCAACTTGAGGTTAAGGGGCACACTTTTGACACAGGCGCCACGCTGTACCTCATGCCGGATGTGTACGCGCAGGCATTCGGCGAACTGGGCGAGCGGATTGAAGACCACTTGAAGCTGAATCGGGTCGATCCGACCTATCATCTCCACTTCCCAGACGGGTCAAAACTGGAACTGACATCTGACCTCATGGAAATGAACCGCCAGATGGAGGCCATCGAGTCCGGAAGCTTTGACTCTCTGCTGCGCTACCTGAGAGAGGCGAAGGGCCACTACGATCTGTCCATGGAGCGCTTGGTGTCACGGGAGTTCCGGACCTTCTTCAGCTTCTTCAATCCGTCCAACCTTCTGCTCTTCCTCCGCTTGCGGGCCCTCCAAAATCACGTCAAGCATGTGGAACAGTTCTTTGATGATCCCCGACTCCAGATCGCATTCGCATTTCAGAACATGTACATGGGGCTAAATCCCTTTGAGGCTCCCGCGACGTATTCCTTTCTGCAGTACACGGAGCTGGCCGAGGGGATATGGTATCCCCAAGGGGGAATGCACCAGGTCGTGCGCGCCCTGGTCCGTCTAGCGGAGGCGAAGGGAGTCCAGTTCGAATATCGCACACCGGTGGAACGGATCCAGGTGAGTGGGGATCGCACGACCGGGGTGTTGACGAGTGAGGGTGCGCACTGGCCGGCAGATATCGTCGTCGCGAATGCCGATCTGCCATATGTCTATCGGAATCTGTTGCCCCCGGGGCAGGCCACGGACCGCCTTGATGGGGCCGAATATGGCTGTTCGACGATCATGTTCTATTGGGGCCTGGATCGTCGCTATCCGGAGTTCGGGTCCCATAACTTGTTCCTGCCCCATATCGGCAGGGAGGGTTTTGATCCCATCTTTGACGACGGGAATATGCCCAGGAGCCCGAACTTCTACATGCATATCCCTTCGAGGTCGGATCCCGCCATGGCCCCGGAGGGGGGAGAGACGGTCACGATTGCCATCCCTGTCCCAAACATCAATCCGTCCGCGCCGCGGGATTGGTCCGGCGAGCGAGACAGGATGCGCGCGAGCGTGATCTCCCAGCTCGAGGCGGCCGGCATGTCTGGCCTGGAAGGGCACATCCGGGTGGAGAGAACTGGGACTCCCCTTGATTGGCAGCGACGCTTCAACTTGGTCCGAGGATCGACCCACGGGCTGAGTCACCGATTGTCTCAGATGGGCTACCTCCGGCCCGGCTACAAGCATGCGCGGATCCGCAACCTCTACTTTGTAGGGGCGAGCACACATCCGGGCACGGGCTTGCCGAGCGTTCTGATTTCCGCTCGGAACCTCACCCGGCGGGTGCTGGATGACTTGCCTGTTCGCGATAGACGCGGATACAGCGCGCGGGTGGATCGGCGACGTGGCCTGCCCGCCGGGGCATAGAGAGGTGCGCTTTGGCCCCGCGAAGGAGGCGGGAGGGGAAAACGGAGAGATCGATGAGTGAAACGCTGGCGGAAGAAGTGACCAAGAAGGGCAGCAGGCAGACCTACTGGACGATCCGTCTGCTGGTCGATCGAGATCTGCAGGAAGAGTGTTTCAGGGCCTACGCTTATTTTCGTTGGGCGGACGATGTCATCGACGTAGGCTTGGAGAATCGGGCGGATCGCGTCGCCTTCATGCGGAGACAGCGCAAGCTGCTCAGGGGAGCGGAAAATGCGGATTTGCCGCCGCATCTGACAGCCGAGGAGCGCATGCTCCTCGAATTGGTGAGAGGCGAGCGCCGGGGGAATTCTGGACTGCGTTCCTATATCAACCATTTCATGGCTGTGCTGGAATTCGACGCACATCGCAAGGGCGAGAAGATCCGCGCGGAAGAGCTGGAGGCTTATTCAGCACAACTGGCGCAAGCCGTCACTGACGGAATCCACTACTTCATCGGCAATCGCCGGCCCAGCTCGATGACAGAGAATCGCTACCTCGCCGTCACTGCTGCACATATTACGCACATGTTGCGCGATGCCAAGGAAGATGCCCTCGTCGGCTATGTTAACATCCCCGAGGATCGCTTGGACGGATATATCGTCGGAACTGATCTGCCGCAGGGCCCGGAAATGATCGCTTGGATCAAAGAAAGAGTCAAATTGGCGCGGAAATACTTTCGGAAGGGGGAGGAGTATTTCGATGGCTTGCCGATGCTGCGGCTCAAACTGGCAGGCTTCTGGTACGTCTCTCGCTATGATTTTGTCCTAACAACCATCGAAGAGGATGGATATCGGCTCCGCGAATCTTACGAGATCCGCGCTCCGATCTCATTCTGGTTGAACATCGCTTGGGGCACGGCGAAGGTGATCCTGCTCCACTTGTTTGGCGTGTTCTCCAGGCGCAGTCGTTCGGCGGCATCGGAATTGGGCACTGTGGGCGAAGGGCCAGTCTTCAAACTCATGCCAGGTGCGCCAGATTTCCCGATACAAGGCCGCCCGACCGGCAGGTGAATCCCGACCTCCTTCCCGGCTGCATGCTCACTTGATCCTTGAACGGGATGCGATGGGCTTAGAGGGGTTTCCGCTTCAAGGCGGTGCGCGCGGCATGAAAGCCACACATGCCGTGGACGCCACCCCCGGGCGGGGTTGAAGAGGAGCATAGGAAGCAACTTGTGCCCGGGATAACGTACGGATTCAAACGCGGCACGGGGCGTGTGAACAACTGCCGTATGTCTTGGACCCCGCCGTTGATATCCCCGCCCACATAGTTCGGATTGTAGGCCTCAATCTTCTGGGAGTTCATCGTATGGCGGGCGAGGATTCGATCGCGGAAACCGGGAGCAAAGCGCTCAATTTGCGACTCGATTTGTACGGTCATATCCCGCCGGGAACCGCTGGGCACGTGGCAGTATGCCCAGGCAGTGTGCTTGCCCATCGGTGCGCGAGTCGCGTCGAACTGGCTCTGCTGCACAAAGATCACGAAAGGGTGGTCCGGATGTTCCCCCCGCCAGACCTTCCGCTCCGAATCCGAAATCTCCTCCAGGGTGCCTCCCAGGTGAAGGGTGCCGGCCCGCCGGGCTGCTTCGGCCAGCCAGGGCGCGGGGGATTCCAGCGCATAATCCACCTTGAAAACACCCACACCGTAGCGATACCGGGCCAACTGCGCCCGATAGCTCCAAGGCAGCTCTAAGCCGGCGATACCCAGGATTTGCCTTGGAGTCAGGTCGAAGAGGACTGCCTTGGCCGGGGGGATATCATCCAAGCCGTGCACCCAATGCCCGGTGCGGATCTCGCCGCCCAGTGAGGTGAAGATCGCGGCGAGCGCGAAGCTCAGGTTCTGCGATCCCCCTCGGACCATGGGCCAGCCCGCCGAGTGAGCGAGAAGCGCCTCGACCAGTGCGATGGACGCCGTTCCAGGAGATTCCAGAGGCAGCATAGAGTGAGCGGTCAGGCCGCCGAACAGGGCGCGCGCCTCAGGGCTTTCGAACCTGGACCTCGCCAGGCCTGCCCCGGAGCGCAGGGCGGATAGCGCGAAGCGGGCGAAGAGCGCAGGGTGACTGGGAATGCGCAGCGGTCCGAGCGTGTCCAAGATCAGCGGTTCCCAACCGGCCACCAGCGGGGAAAACAAACGCTGATAGTTGCTGCTATCCTCCCGCAACCCGGCCGCCGTGTCGGCCAGTGAACGATACAGCGCCACTGCGCGCCCGTCATCCAGCGGGTGCGCGAGAGGCAGCGGTGGATGCACCAGTTCGAGGCCGTGCTCGCCTAGAGGTAGACCCCTAAGGAAAGGGGATCCTCGCGCGAAGGGGTGGATGGCTGAGCACACGTCGTGCCTGAAGCCGGGCAGGGTGAGTTCATCGGTGCGAGTCCCACCTCCTATCTGCTCCCGCCCTTCGATCAGCAGGGTCTGGAGCCCGGCTCGCGCCAGGGTGATGCCGGCGGCGAGGCCGTTTGGGCCGGATCCCACGACAACGGCGTCATACCCAGCCAATAGAGCTGCTCCCTCTTTTCCATGTTGAGGCAGTTCTCGGCCCGCAGGTTCCTAAGCGGACCTACAGCGGCCCAGCCCCTCAGGGTCATACGCATCGTCCTCGAGCCCACAAGGCCTTGGGCAGCCGTGTGATCGGCGCGAACAGGGCCGAACGGATAGGCCGCGTTGATTCATGTTCTCCAATCCTTCACCATTCTAATCGAAGCAACTGTCGACCAACGCGCTGCGGTGCCTTTGCCCCCCTGAACCGAGGCCCTCCGCCAGCGATAACGGGGGGGCGGCCGCCCCGCCCCGGGGGGCGTTCTGGGCTCCCTTCATCCCCCTGATCCCATCGTCGCCAGGCTCCGGCAACAGATCCAGGTTGGTGACAAGGGCTTCTGAAAGACGTCTGGGCGAAGCACAGACGGGCATGCCACGCCTCCCAAATCAATCGCATGCGGAGAGGCTGATCTGGTTGCCAATTCTCGGCTGGGGGGCTAGACTCCTCGCTTGCATGGAATTGCGAAGCCACGCCCCAAGCTATCCCCGCCGCCGGCTGCTGCGAGGTATGCTGAGGCAGTTGATAAATGCGGCTTTTCTGCTGATGGCGGATCTGGAAATCCAGGGCCAGGAGAATCTCCCCGCCGGCGGTCCGCTGATCTTGGTCGCCAACCATTTCAGCTTCATCGATCCCGTGGCCATGATCCGGGCCACCCCCTGGCCACTGGAGTTCCTGGCGGGTTTCCGTATGCCCAACGCCCCGCCCATCGTGCGCTTCTTCCCCAGGCTTTGGGGTGTATTCCCGGTTCATCGGGGATCGGTCTCTCGGACCGCGCTGCGCTCGGCGGAAGCCATCCTCGTCCAGGGGGGGACCTTGGGCGTGTTCCCGGAGGGGGGCAACTGGGCGCAGGTGCTCCGGCCAGCCCGGCCCGGGGCGGCATATTTGGCCGCCAGAACGGGTTCTCCGATTCTTCCGATGGCCTTCACCGGACTGGTAGATCTATTTCCCAAGTTGCGCGCCGGGAAACGTTCCAGAGTGTTGATTCGCATCGGGGAGGCGTTCGGCCCGTTCTCCATCGAGGGCCGGGGTCGGGAGCGGCGTGAGCAGCTAGATCGGATCGGCCACCGCATCATGGAGCGCATCGCTCACCTGCTGCCGGACACGCTGCGAGGCCATTATGCGGATGATCCTGCGGTGCGTGAAGCCGCAAGAGGGACAGAAGTCTTCCCCTGGGATTCCGATCCCGAAAGATAGGGCGGTTTGGCCTCCCAGAGCCATCTGCCTGGGCGCCTTTGCATTCGCGTTTCACCGGCGCTGAACCAGCGGCATGCCTTCGATCAACCGATGGGCTCTTCGCCAAGGGCCGCTCGTGGTCAGCATGCCGTCCCGCTACGGGCGACCGGGACAGATTTGACATACCACCAGTTGAAGAGAGGTAATTGAGATGGATACAGCTCCCCCCGTTTCCCTGAAAAAGCCGGCCACTTTCTCCACCCGACGGGAACGGATCGCCTGGTATCTCTACGATTTCGGAAATTCCGCCTATGCGGCGGTGGTGCTGCTGGCGGTCTACTCGGCATATTTCAAGGAGGAAGTCGCCGGCGGGGCGGAAGGGTCCAGGCTTTGGGGCATTTCTTTGGGGATTGCCATGCTGACCGTGGCCATATCTTCGCCTATCCTGGGGGCGATCGCCGATTTCTCTAAATTGAAGAAGCGCTTCTTGCTCTTCTACACGGCCTTGTCCTGCGTATTCACAGCCCTGTTGTTCTTCGTCGGGCCGGGAGATGTGGGAAAGGGCATGCTCTTCTTCGTGCTGGCGGAAATCGGATACCGCAGCGCCCAGGTTTTTTACAATTCACTCCTCCCCGAGATCGCCACAGAGGACCAGATCGGGAGCGTGTCTGGTCTTGGCTGGGCGATCGGCTCAGCGGGGGGCATCTTGTGCCTGGTCTTGATCCTGGCGCTAATCATGTTGATCGGCGGGGAGCTCATCGTGCGGCTTTCCCTTGCCATCACGGCCGTATATTACGGCGCGGCGAGCGTCCCCATTTTCCTCTGGGTGCGCGAGCGAGGAACCCCCCAGCCGATGCCGGCCGGGGAGAATATCATCAGCGTGGGGTTCAAGCGCCTGGCCACCACTTTCCGCAAGGTGCGCAGGTACCGCCAATTCATCAAGTTCATGTTTGCGTTCCTGATCTATAACGATGGAATCATTATGGCGCTGGATTTCGCGGCCATTTTGGGAGCGGTGCTCTTCGGCATGGATCAGCAGCAGCTCATCATGTTCATGATTCTGGTTCAAGTGACGAGTGTCGGCGGCGCGTACCTGTTCGGTATATTGACGGATCGCATCGGCTCCAAGCGATCCCTGATCCTGTCTCTTCTGTTGATGATCGGTGCTGCGGCCTGGATGTTCTTCGCCCGGGGGATGACGGAGTTCCTTTGGATCGGCGCCCTGGCGGGATTCGCTTTGACGGGGGTTCAGTCCGTCAGCCGCGCCATCATCAGTCTGTTCAGCCCCGCGGGTCAAAGCGCTGAGTTCTATGGCTTTTTCGCCGTGGCAGGTCGAACATCCTCGTTCATCGGGCCGACGATCTACGGGATCTTGGCGGCGGAAGCCGCCCTCTGGCTCCAGGCCAGGGGGCAGGCGCCCCTGATGGCGGAGCAGATTGGGCAGCGGGTGGCGATTCTCGCGGTCATCGTCTTCTTGGTTGCCGGGTTCGCTATGCTGCTCTTAGTGGATGAGCGGACGGCGAGGGAGCAGGCGAAGCTGTAGGCGGCCATATCCGTGGTCGAATTTATCCACGGGAACCTCTTTCTGGGTCGCAGGCCTGATCAACAGAGGCGCGTCCGTGAAAGTGATCGAAGGCTATGTGCATGAGGAACTGCGCAAGTGTGATGATCTCTGACAGATGGCGCGTCGCGCGATTGGGCTCAGCGGATTGGCAATGACCCGGGTCGTCAGTCCCTCTGAGGCCGGTGGGGCCCCCAGGCTGGCGGGATGAGCACCTCCACGGCCCACTCGTAGCAGTCCTGATCCCGAACGATCAAGTTCAAGCTGAATGGGGGCAGCAGCGCGCCGTATTCATATCCTCGCATCCACGGATCCCCAACACGCTTCTTTGTTCCTATGTTCCACCTCCATGATTGTCGTACTTCAAGATACGGTCCCACAAAGATCATCGCAGGGCGCCCACGTCAACGTCATTGCGAGGCCCCCTTCGCAAGCTCAGGACGGGCTCCGGGCCGTGGTAATCATTCCATCGAAGAGGAATCCCCCTCTGCAAAAGATTGCCACGTCGGGCTTCGCTCTCCTTGCAGTGACGATGAGGGATGAAGTGTCGCTCTACGATGCCAAGTGCAAGAGGATTTCCCCATCCGCGAGGGCGATGGTGCGGGAGGCGCGGTTGGCCAGATCGCGGTCGTGGGTGACCATCAGAACTGTCTTTCCCTCGTCGACCAGCCCTTCTAGGAGCGTCGAGACTCGCTCCGCAGTGGCGGAATCCAGATTTCCCGTGGGCTCGTCGGCCACGAGGATGGGGGGATCGTTCGCCAGGGCTCGCGCAATCGCGGCCCGCTGCTGCTGGCCTCCTGAGAGGCGGCTGGGCAGCTCTGCCGCCTGCCCCCCAAGGCCTACCAATTTGAGAAGTCTCTCTGCCCGGTCGCTCCGCTCCGCGTAGGGGTAATGATTGGTGAAGTCCATCGGCAGGCGCACGTTCTCCAACAGCGTGAGGGTCGGGAGCAGCTGGAAGAACTGGAATACGATGCCCACGTTCTCCCCACGCCAGGTCGCAAGCTTGCCCTCATCCAACCCGTGCACCGGGGTGCCCGCCACATAAATCTCGCCCTCTGTCGGGCGGTCGATTCCGGTGAGCATGTTGATCAGGGTGGTCTTCCCGCTCCCCGATCTTCCCACGATGGAGACGAACTCCCCCTGATCGACCCGCAGGTCGATCCCCTTCAGGGCCTCGAAGCGGCCCGCCGGGGTTGTATACGTCTTGACCACATGCCGCAGGTCGATCAGAGCCCCGTTCGGGCCTGCCCCTGCCCCGCGTTGCCGGTTGTCCTGATCCTCTGCCATAACCCCGCGCCTCGGACCCCGCTCAGATTCACTCATAGTCCAGTACCTCGCGCACCGTCAGGCGCACGGCATCCCGCGCCGGTGCCAGGCTGGCCAAGCAGCCGATGGCGCCGACCACCGCCAGCCAGATCAACAGGCCGGGGACGGAGTATTGGAAGTCAAACCGGGTGTCGAAGGTGACATACACGATGGCCTCTGACAGCAGCCGGCTCACCGGCACCGACAGCACGGCGCTCAACCCCCAGCTCACCAGCGCGATCACAACCCCTTCCACGATGACCACCTGCCAGACGGACCTATTCGAGGCGCCAATGGCGCGGAGCACTCCCACCTCGCGAGTGCGTTCCAATACGTTCATACCCATGGTGCCCGTCAAACCAAGCCCGCCGACCAGCGCAAGCATCCCCGCCACGATGAGCAGCACGATCAGCAGCAGGTTGAAGGCATCCGTCATGCCCTGGAAGGTCGCATGCTGAGTCTGGCCGCTGCTCTCGCTCAAACCGGCATCGCTAAATCGCCCCTCCAACCCGGCTGCGATATTCTCTTGCTGATCCGGGCTTGCGGGGCCGGGGGTGGCGCGCACACGCACCAGATTCACCTGGTTGTGCTGGCCAGTCAATTTGCCCAGTTCCTCGTAGTTGATGTAGGCGCGCGAGGAGGAGATGTGCTTGGATGCGATCCCCACCACTTCGAAGGGCCGTTCGATCCCATTGATTCGAATTGTAACGGTCTCCCCGACGGCGATATCCTTCTCATGGACCAGCAGGTCCTGGTTGACGACGATCTGGAGTGTGTCCGAGTCGCTCAGCCAACGCCCGGCGATCAGCAGGGGCTCGATGGTCTGCGTATCGCGCGGCAGCCCGACAACCTCCAGATGGTCACCCTCCGTCCCATCTGGCCGGATGACCACCCCTTCCGTCCGCAGCCAACCCTCCGCCACGTCCACGCCGCCGACGCGCAGCGCCTCGCGCTCGACGGTGTACTTGTTGCGCCCACCTGGGATGCTCAGCGAAGCGTCGTATACCATGTAACGGTTAAACTCGCCGATCACTTCAATCAAAGAGGCGTGAGTGCTGAAGACGGCCACGAAAACGGCGCCCGCCAATGTTAGCGTCACGAGGGTGAAGGCCAGCCGGCTCTTGTTGCGAAAGGTGTTCCGCAGTGACAGCAGAACCGGCGGGTAGAAGTTGCGAATGCGATCGAGCAGCCGCTCGATCAAGCCCGGTTCGCCCGTGGCTTGGGAGCCGGATTGGTAGATGGCGTCGAATACCGAGATGCTGGTCCCCGATAGAATAGGATAGAGTGCGACGCCAGCCGGCATCAGGAGTGCCAGCCCGCTTTGCAGCAGGAATATGCCCGGCGAGATGTCCAGCCTAGAGAAGTCGCCGTTGAAGAAATCCAGCGCAAGGTGGGTCAGCCCCATCGACCCCAATAGGCCCAACGGCACAGCGATTGCCAAGCCTAAGAGGCTGAACGCCAACACGTTCACCATATAGATGGCGGCGAGCTGTCCGCGCGAAGCGCCGACGGACCGCATGATTCCGATCTGCTTGACCTGTTGAGCGATCATTGCGGAGATGGTGTTGACGATCAGCCCGGCGCTCAGAAAGATGGCCATCAAGCTGATGACTTGCAGCACCAGGAAGACCCCATTCATCTGTTTCTGTGCCCAGAACTCGCCCGGATCCGCGTCCATACCTGGGATTTGAATATCTCCCACAGTGAAACCGGCGGGCTGAATCACCCGGTCACGTGCGTCGGCGGCCACCTCTAGCACGTGCTCCCGGTCGCCCCTGTTCTCGGAGACCAGCAGGTTGAGTTGGTTGTAGTAGGTCGCTTCGCCGATCCAGGCGACTGTGGACATGGACACATAGCCGCTGGCGCGATGCAGCAAACTGTACGGCAGAGAATATCGATCGTAGATCACCCGAGCGACGGTAAGCGTCCGCGGCCTACCCTCCGGAAGCTGCACGGTTAGGGTGTCGCCCTCGGAGACGCCCAGGCCAGCGGCCGATTGTCGCTCCAAATAGATCTCCCGAGGCCCCGGCTCGCCCACCCGCGCCTCCAACGGGAGCTGGTTGACGCGCGCGCCATCGAAGTCCGCAAGCGTGATGAGGTCAAGATCCTCCTCTCCCCCATCCGGGAGGTTTGCCAGCGCGGGGACCACCCTGCGTGCATCTGCGTACTGCACCGAGCGCATGGCCTCCACAGCAGGGGCGAGGTCATCCTGGAACGGAGAAACATAGATGATCACACTGGCGGGATTTCCCGAGCGGTAGGCGTCGAATATATCGCGGCGAATCATCCGTGCCGCGTTCATTGTGGCACCGACCACGGCAATCCCCGTGGCGATAGAGAGCACGACCAGCAGCGAACGAAGTTTGTTGTCCCAACTATCCCGCAGGACTTTGCTCCAGCGCGGGCTCAGGCGCATGGGGCCCTCCTGACGGCGCTTTCCGGCCTGCCGGAGGCAGGGGATTGCATGCCGAGCGCATGCCCGAGGCCTTCCTCGAATGCGAGGGCGGATGACTTAACCGGCATTGGGAACCCATCCTCAATCAATCGACAAATCCTTCCGAAAAACCCCTCTTCAGCAGCCGTCGGGCGGAACATCCCCCGCCCACAATAGGCCCGATGGCATCATAGTTGGTGCGCTGCCACCTTCCGCGCCGGCCCACGTTTCAAAGGGCGGTGGGGGCTTCTGCGCGGCCATAGGCACTGGGGACGATTCGCCCGTCGGCGATCCCAACCACGCGAGAGGCGCGCGCCGCGATCTCCTCGTCGTGGGTCACAACGATGAGGGTCTTGCCCTCTGCAACCAGCCCCTCAAAGAGGTCCAGTATCTCCTCCGAAGTGGTCGAATCCAGGTTTCCGGTGGGCTCGTCGGCGACGATCAACAACGGGTCGTTGGCCAGCGCACGCGCAATGGCCACCCGTTGCTGCTGGCCGCCCGAGATCTCGGCCGGGCGCTTGTGCGCGTGGGCTCTCAGCCCGACTTGCTCCAGCAATTGCAGCGCCCTTTCTTCGGCCTGGTCGGGCGGATGGGTTCTGCAGAAATCCATGGGCATGGAGACGTTCTGGATCAAGCTGAGGGAGGGGATAAGCTGGAAGAACTGAAAGACGATCCCCAAGTTGAGGCCGCGCCATCGATCCAATGCTCGAGCTTCCATGCCATGGATTTTGGCCCCATCGATAACCAGTTCCCCGCTGGAAGGCCGGTCAATGCCTGCAATGATATTGGCCAGGGTGGTCTTCCCTGCGCCGGATTTGCCGACAACGGCGATGAACTCACCTCGCCCTCCAACAAAGTCAACGCCTTTCAGGGCCCGAACGTCGCCGGCGGGGGTATGGTAGCTCTTCTTGACTTGTCTCAATTGGATCAAGGGGTCTAGAGGTGACATCTGTGCTGGCGGTCTCTCCCAAGGACTCACGGGCTACAAAAAAAGATCTCAACAGCCTGTTGATTTATCGACAGGGCGTTGATATCATGCATTCTACCTTACGGCATCCGTTTGTCAATGACAATACCCTTGCAGTTGTGCCGGAGTGTCGCTTATGCGACGGGGAGGATGATTTTGTTGAAGAAAGAGGCGAAATTGGACCCGCGCGTGCGGCGGACGCGCATGCGTTTGAGGGAAGCCTTGATCGGCCTGATCGCTGAGAAAGGGTTTGACGCTACCACGGTTCAGGACATCACCGATAGGGCGATGCTGAACCGGGCGACCTTCTACCTGCACTATGCCGACAAGCAGGATTTGCTGCAGCGAACTCTGCAGGCAGCCCTGGATGATCTGGCGGACGAAACCATCTTCTCGGCCGCGCCGGGTGAAGATCCGGATGAGCATCCGGCACTCGGGCCCATTACACGTATGCTGGAACATGTGGCCGCCAGGGCCGAATTCTACCGGGTGCTGTTGGGGGAGGGGGGTGTACTGCTGTGTACATCCCAACTGCGCGATCACCTGGTGGAGCTGGCGCGAAAGTGGATGGTGGCCCTGGATGCGGAGGCGGATAAGAGCTTGGTGCCGATGGAAATCGTGGTCAACTTCCTGGGTTCGGCCTACCTGGGCACGATCACATGGTGGTTAGAGAATGATATGCCCTATGAGCCGGACTACCTGGCACGCCGGCTCATGCAGCTGACAGAACCGGGTGTGGCATCCTCTCTGAGTTCTCAAGGCTGAGCGAGGCCGCAGATCTCAACTCTCTTGAGACTGCAGAAGCTTATATAGCGTTCGCCGCGCAAGGATGTCGCTGCTGATCACACCCAGCACCTCCCCCTCACGGACGACGGGCATGGCGGATATCTCGTAATGCTCGAGCTTGCGCACCACGTCGAGGATGTTGTCGTCGGGGGCAGCGGAGATAACCTGCCGGGTCATGATCTCCGAGAGGGGCGCCTCGTCGGAGCACCGATCTGCGGAAGCGCGGGTGATGTCCCATTCGGTCACCACCCCGACGAGTTCATCATTTGGCGAGATCACGGCGAGCATTTCGCTGTTCTGCTCCACGAGCAGGCGGGCAGCGTCGCAAACTGCGCGATCCTCGCGGCTTGTGGGCAGAGGTTCCATGATGTCAGCGACTTGCCTGAAGCGCTCGCTGGAGGCGATACGGCGCACACTGATATGTTCGGCGGCCTCGCAAGGCAGCAGATCTGGGTCGCCTGCCAGCAGATCCAACAGTTCGTCCATATTGCGCCGGATCACCTCATCCCGCGCCTGCTCACCCGCCCGCCGGCGCTTCTCCGCCAGGGCCCGAAACTCGGATTGCCGCTCCTGCAGCCAGGATTCCACTTGCTCTTTGTCCCCGAGCATGCCATCGGGGAGACGGAGCGACTCAGGTGTCTTGATCAGATGCTCCTGAGCGGCGTAGATCACACCCCCGGAGTTGACCAGGTAGTCGGTAGCGATCAGCGTGCCGGATTGCCAGTACACGGATCGTTCCATGCGCGCCCGGGCAGCCTTGCGGGCTGGATCGGGGGAATAGGTGTTCGCGCCCTCCACGATCATGCGCCACCTGCCCATACGATCTACGGTCATCGAGGGGCTCGAGTTTTCATCCGTATCCAGGTAATTGGCGACCGGCGCTGCGGGTACAAGACAGAAAGCGGATTCGCGCAGCAGATCATCCGGGGCGGTCGAATACTTCGTCCCGGCGTTCGGAGGCCGGGAATTGCACAGGTATTGGCGGAAGAAGGGGTAGGTTACCGCCCCTTGGTCGTCTCGAACCTCGAGCAGCAACTCAACAGGCAGTCCTTCCGGATTGTAGAGGTATCCGCTGCAATCGCTGACGCCCACCACACGCGGGCCCCCAGACTTGCTCGAGCCGACCAGCATGCGCGCCACATGGCTCCCCACTGCGCCGAAACCCTGAATCAGCAACGTCAGCTCGTCCCGCGGAGGGACCTGAAGATCGGCGAATTGGGAGAGTGCGCGAAGCGCCCCCATGTTCTTGATCAGGCGGTCGATGGCGATCACCACCCCGCCGGCTGCCGCTCCCAGTTCGTCTATCCGGTTGCCGCCCATATCCACCGGCTTCGAAAGCGCGCAATCGAGGCCGTTGGTGATGGCGATGGTCTTCATATCTGCGTCGTCGGTGCCCACGTCCGGGCCAGGGAGATAGATGCTCCGGTAGCGATACAGGAGGCGTGCAAATCCCTGGACCACAGCGGTGTGCTCGCCCGAGAGGAGGCCCCTGTGGGCGACAATCCCGGATTTTCCGCCGCCATATGGCAGGTCCGCAGCTGCATTCTTCAACGTCATGCCGCGCGCCAGATTGTAGATGACGCTGGGTGTGACACCTGGGAGCATGCGGATGCCTCCCATGGAAGGCCGGCCCATGGCGAGATTGTCGACCACCAGGTAGCCGCCGATTTCGAGTGAGCTTTCCGCATCCCACATGCAGACCACGAGATGGGGGCCCAGGCGGTCGGGTTCGATCCCCAGCCGGTGGAGGCGATCAACATCCACCGCGCCAAATTCCATGAACGCCAATGGGCCTTCTCGACGCAGGCGATTCTGCCAGGTGCTTTCCGGCAGGGCCTGGCGGAGGAATTCTTTCATCGTGCTTGGTATCACGGGCATCCTCCTTGACCGGCGGAGGCCGGACTCTGGGGGCGGCCAAGGCGCCTCCCAGCGTGATCAGCCGCGATGATAGCGCCACAACTATATCGTCGGCTGGCTCACAGGTCAAAACGCCGCCGAGGGGGGTGCATCCGAGATTTTGTGGCCCGCCGGCCCCTTGGCGCCTTCCCGCCACGGCCCGGTCCTCACTTCGACCCTCATCGCAAGATCGCGGCGGGGCGCCCCCAGCAAGCTCAGGGCGGGCTCCGCTCCTGCTTATGCAGGCGCCAGGATGGCAGTCTTTGCGTCGAAGCGGCGCTCGTCACTCGACATCCGCCTGCCAAGACTGGTGGGCAGCTTTCTTTCAGAAAGAAATGCGCCTGCGCTGCGAAGATGCTCGCGATGACACGTCGGAGCCCCGGAGGTCGGCCGCGCGCACACGCCCCCCGCAGTCCGCAAGGTCTTCGCAAGAAGACGAACTTACCGCAACAGCTTCTAAAGAACTATGTGAGATATTTAATGTAAATGGTCGATGAGTGTGTAGGTTGGATTCCCACAATTCAAACCCAACTCAATGCCGCACCCACCGGGCAATGTTCGCCCGCGTATTGGCGCTTTCCGGGCGCTGGTGTGGCGTCGGAAGTCTGCAGGCCTCGCAAAGGCGCGTGGGGAACGAGGTATTGGCACTTGGATTGCCAGGGAAGGATGGAGTGAACAGAATGGGCGCGAGCGAGTCGGAGAACGGACTCACGAAGGGTGACTGGCTGTATCATCCCTATCACGGGGTCGGACAGATTGTGAAGGTTGAGAAGAAGGAACTGGCCGGACAAGAGCGCAAATACTACCGGGTCGAGACAGGGGACAGCACGTTCTGGATTCCCGTGAGTAACGCCGAGGAGAGCAGAGTCCGTCCGGTGGTTTCACGATCCAGATTTCGGAAAGCGTTGAAGCTGCTGGGAATGGCGCCTGAGGAGATGGCGTCCAACTACCGCACTCGGAAAAGCCGCATCGAGACCGTGAGATCCGAGGGATCGTTGAAAGAGATTGTGCGCATGGTGCGGGATCTGGCGGGGAAGCGTCGGGAAAGCTCATTGAATACGACTGAGCAGCAGGCATACCGGAGTTTCAAGCAGAGTCTAATCGATGAATGGGCTGTGGTGGAAGGGCTGACTCGCGACCAGGCCAAGTCAGAACTGCGCAAGATGCTTCGCAGGAGCCGGAAAGAGGCCAATGAGGAGGCCTCCACGATGGGGCCGCTCGGGGAGGTGCACGCCGAAAGGAGCTGAGCCAGCGCGACCGCCCTCAGGCGATTCTGAGGGACCCAAGCGAAATTCGTTGGAGAGCAAAGCGCGAAGGGAGCGGCTCGGGAGGTGAGCCGCTCGTCATATTTGGGCCGGAGAGATTGAGTGTGGGTGTGGGACAAGATTCCTCCCAAAGAGGCTGTTGCTGGCACTGCGGCCGCCGCATCCCGGGATTTGGATATGGGTGGGGCAGGCAAGCACATCCCAGATTGGGCCTATCCGGAGGGCAAACCTTCCCGGATATGTGGCTCGAACAAGCAATACCGCGGATTCAGCGGATGCACTCCGACCCGGTCAGCCACTACACAATTTTATATACGGCGTATAATATACACCTCCGATACCCGAGACCAGGAGCCATGCGTGGCGCGTCCCAAACGTACCCGCGAAGAAATCGAGCAAATGCGAAGCCGAATCCTGGACGCCGCGCTCGCCTTGCTCTACGAGCAGGGGCCGAGCGCGTTGAGCGTGAGGGCGATCGCTGAGCGGGCAGGGATCTCCCACATGAGCCTGTATTCGTATTTCGAGAACCGCGCCGATTTGCTGGCCGCGCTGCGCCGGCAGCATCGAGGGCAGCTGCTGGCAAGACGGGCGGACTCCCTCGAACAGGCCCGAAGCGGGGATGTTGAAGCTGCGGTCCGAGGGGCCCTGCAAAGCTACATCGCCTTCGCCCGGAGGAATCCCAACATCTACCGCTTTCTATCCGCCAATCTCGGAGCCGAGGGCATGCCCGAGCATGCCAGGCAGGGGCTGCGGGAGGAAATGGAACACCTTGCTGAGCTGATGCGCACGGGAATGGAGCGAGGGGTCTTCTCCCGGCGAGATCCCTACCTCGCCGCCATGGTGGCCGCCGGGATGGTGAATGGGCCGCTGCTGATGTACCGGCTGCCGGGTGTCTTCCAACCGGAGCTGCTGCGCGCTCTGGAGGCCGAATTGGTGGATGCCGCCATTCACTACCTGACGTGTGAGATGGGATGATACCCCCAAGGGGCCGGGATCAGGATCTGCGACCCTCACCAGCGTGGAGCATCCTCATCCAGCAGCCCGTGGTTGAGCGCGAGCACCGCCGCCTGCGTGCGATCGTTCACATCCAGCTTCGACAGAATCTCGCTGACGTAATTGCGGACAGTCCCTTCAGACAGGAATAGCTCCTTTGCGATTTCCGCGTTCGGCAGACCGCGAGCGATTCCCTTCAGAACCTCCCGTTCACGTTCACTGAGCCCATCGAAAAGGTCCGTCTGGGGCGGTCGGGATTTGCCCGCCGCGAACTCAAGAAGCGAACCTGCGACCGAGGGATCGATATGCGTCTTACCTCGGGCAGTCCCTTTGATCGCCCGGATCAAATCCTCGCGGGGAGTGTCCTTGAGCAGATAGCCGGAGGCGCCGCTCCGGATGGCGTCAAATATCCATTCATCAGCGTCATAGGTGGTGAGCACGAGGACCTTGACCTCCGGGAAGCGAGAGCGGATGTGGTCGGTGGCGGCGATTCCTCCCATGCCGGGCATCTTCAAGTCCATGAGCACAACATCTGGGATCGCCTGGCCGATCATCTCCAGCGCCTGTTCTCCATCCTGCGCGGTGCCGATGACCGTTATGTCCTCAGCGGTGCTCAGTATGGTGGCCAATCCCTCCCGCACGATGACCTGGTCGTCACAAACGAGCACGCGGATCATCTCACACTCCCGACTCCACTTGGATGACCGTCCCCCGTCCGGGGAGTGAGTCAATGGAAAGCTGTGCGCCGATCTCCTGCGCGCGTTCTCGCATCCCCCGCAGACCGAAGCGATCCGAATCGTCGCTGGCGGCCCGCTCGAATCCCACACCATCGTCAACGATCTGCAACATGCATCCACGCTCGCACGCCCTCAGCCGCACTTGGAGCTTGCTGGCATCTGCGTGCTGGATGATGTTGTTCAGCGCCTCCTCGCCGATCCGGTAGATCGCTTGCTCGACCTTCGCCGGCAGCGCCAGGGGATGATCCGGCATATCCAAGTCGAGTTGCAGATTGCCTCGCTTGGCCGCGCTCTCGGCCAGACGTGTGATGGCTCGAGAGAGACCATGTTCCTCGAGCGGCGAGGCGCGCAGCGCCTGGATTGCGCGGCGGGATTCCTTAAGGCCCTGGCGTGCGGTCTCCAGCGATTTGGCCACCATCGACCCGGCAGATCCCGGATCGTACTCCAGTGTGGACCGGACTGCCTCCAACTGCACTGCGAGCCCGCTGAGCGTATGCGCCAGGGTGTCGTGGAGTTCACGCGCCAATCGGTTGCGTTCCTGGGTGACAGCCAGGCGTTCGATCATGGCCGCTTGCCGGGCCAGCTCGCCGTTAGCGCTGGCCAAGGCGAGCCGCTGAGCGCGCGCTTCGGTTACGAGGTGACTTATGACCGACCCAATCAGCCCGAACAGCATCGCGCGAAGGATCACCAGCCCGACCAATGTCCCCGTTTTCAACCCGGAGACCAACGATAGGGGCACCGTCAGCGCCAGCTCGAACAGGCTCGTCCCGATAATGAAGATGAGCACATGGGGCAGGCCATATTGCCAGCTCACCAGCATAAGGGGGACCAGGAGCAGGACCATCAACCCGATGAACCCGCGCGTCGCTGCGTCGCCCGGGAGCAAGTCGGCTTGGCGCAAGAGCGTGATGAGGGATTGTTCAATGATCGAACTGCAGGAGGCATAGATGATGGCCAATGGCAGATATACACGGCCGAGAGCCTTCTGAAGCCAGGTCCACGACAGATAGATCAGCAGCACGCCGGTTTCCAGCAGGATCAGCAGGAGGTAGAGATGGACGCGCTGCTGTGGAAGAATTGCTTGCAGCGGAATGGTGATCAAGATCAGCAGCAGCCGGAGGCCCACAAAGACGCGGAAGACGTTCAGCAGCCCCGGCTCGATTGCGCTCTCCTGCATGATTCCTATGGTAGCACACCGCGGTTCTTCGACCCCATGACGTTGGTCATCCCGGCCTGTGACCGCGGTCATGTCGCAGTTGATCGGAGACAGCCCCATCAATGGCGCCAAACACTGCCCTTCGACGGCTCGGATGGTTATCGTGGCTGTAAAAGCCGAGAAGGCGGGAAAGGAGATTTCGATGAAGATCATAGGCATCACAGGAAAGCTCTTGGGGCTGACCGTCATGGGGCTCCTGATGAGCGCCTGCAGCATGCAGGTAAACCGCAACCCCGACGGGTCATTGAGGGTGGAAGCCGCGATACCCGAAGCGAGTGTGCAGCAGGAAATCGAGGCGGGATTGGATGATCCGCTCATCGTCGCGCTCCACGCTGAGCTGCAAGATGGATACGTCCAGGTCTCTGGAAAGAGAGTAAGGCCCCTGGGAGGGGGAAGCGATGCTTTCAGCTTCGCGCTCCGCCTCTCGGCCCAGGATGGGCATCTGGTGACCGAGATGTCGGAGGTGACATTCGGCGGGAGACAGGTCGATGAGCGGCTGGTCTCGGTCTGGAATGAGCGCCTGGGGACGAAGCTGGAGCGCGCCGGCCGCCGCAGCCCGAATGTCAGCCTTCAATCCGTCAGCGTGAGTGAAGAATCCTTGAATTTCGTGTGGCGGGTGGAGACTCCCAGGAGCTTGGCAGATTGACAGCAGGCAAGGGAGAAGTCCACTTCAACGGCCATCCGTAGGACCATCGGCGGCGCTCGAC
>CAYMCO010000029.1:0-70594 GCA_964388955.1 uncultured Anaerolineaceae bacterium
CTAACCAGTTAGTCTGGTGACCCCGTTCCTCATAAATCTGCCATGGCTCCGCCATGCGGAATTGGGTCCGCCTTCGCCGTCAAATCGCGCATATATGCGTCCGTCAAGCCGTATAGTCTTTGAGCTGCGAAGTTATGCGGAAAGGGGAGCGATGACTACATCAGCATAGATGATATCATCCCACCTCGCAAGCCTCCCTCCTCCTCCC
This sequence comes from uncultured Anaerolineaceae bacterium, assembly GCA_964388955.1. GTDB lineage: Bacteria > Chloroflexota > Anaerolineae > Anaerolineales > E44-bin32 > CAYMCO01. The sequence goes on from CAYMCO010000029.1 coordinate 209, forward strand.
ACGACCGCCATCGTTTTCTCCCCCGCGCGGGGGATGTTTCCGCTCGAAGCTGGATTCTTCCGCACATGTGTGCGATAATGTAGCACACTTGTGCTATCTATTCCATGGGGGACAACACGATGATCTCCAACGACGACCGCTATCCGAAGCCGCATCGCGGCTCCTGGAATCCGCTCCCGGCACTCATCGAGATCGCCCAAACGACTCCGCCTCCCCCCAGGATCCGGCTGCTCGATCGGGCCCGCGACGCCCTGCGCCGCAAACACTACTCCCTTCGGACAGAACGCCAGTACCTCAACTGGATGCGCCGCTATATCCTCTTCAACGGCAAACGACACCCGCGCTATATGGGTAAGGCTGAGATCGAAGCGTTCCTCACTCACCTCGCCAAGGACCTGAACTACGCCGCCTCCACCCAGAACCAGGCCCTCTCCGCCCTGCTCTTCCTCTACCGCACCGTCCTGGGGCAGCCACTCGAAGGTGATCTCGATCCGGTGCGCGCCAAACGCCCCAAACGCCTGCCCACCGTGCTTTCCAAGGCCGAGGTGCGTCAGGTTCTGAATTGCATGGCCGGGACCAATCAACTCATGGCCAAACTGCTCTACGGCGGCGGCCTGCGTATCTCCGAATGCGTACGCCTGCGCGTCAAGGATCTCGATTTCGACCAGCGCAAACTCATCCTGCGCGATACCAAGGGCGCCCGGGATCGCGCTACCATCCTCGCGGAGTCACTCATCGAACCCCTGCAACGGCACTTGGTTCGCGTCCAACATGTCCACCAGGCGGACCTCGAGGACAACCTCGGCTCCGTATACATGCCCCACGCCCTGGCCACCAAATACCCCCACGCCAGCAGGGAGTGGATCTGGCAGTACGTTTTTCCCTCCGCTCAACGCTCAGCCGATCCCCGCTCCGGGGTCGAGCGACGGCACCACCTCAGCCGCAGCACCCTGCAGAAAGCCGTCCGCCAAGCCGCGCGCTTGGCCGGCATCCAGAAGCGCGTCACACCCCATACCTTCCGCCACAGCTTCGCCACCCACTTGCTCGAAGCCGGCTACGACATCCGCACCGTGCAGAACCTGCTCGGACATAAGGACGTGCGCACCACTATGATCTACACCCACGTGCTCCGGCGCGGGCCCTTCGCCGTTCGCAGCCCGCTCGATGCCGATTGATGCTCGCGTCCCCCCCCGGTACATCGAAAGGCAGGTACACTCGGGATCGGCGGGATGATTTCGGCGAGCGGGTGGTGTCCCCATGCCCCCACCTTCGCTCATCAGGCCTTCTCTCCCAATCACGCACAGAGCAATTCTCCCCATGCCTATCCGCATCGGATGTCCATGCGTCCTGGGCCGTCCAAGGGCCCAGACCAATCTGCTGAACCCGAAATATGCCAACAGATCGATGTATGGGCACCCTCTCACCGCCGAGAGACATGCTCACATTCAGTGCCTCTCCCCCCATCCAGGAGATGCGGCGAGCCCTCCACCTCTCAAGCAAGCGGCTAGGAATTCAAGTACCTTTGATCGATGTCTCGTCGGATTCACGAATGATAGAATGAATTGCCGGATGATACGGCTTGGAGAGCGAGGAGCAACATCCCCTTTGCAGGATCAATCCGAAGACCACGTCTTGAGGGCCGGTTGGCTCTCCACATACTTTTCGCACTTCCGTCGGCGCCAACGGTTGCCTCTCGATGTTCGAGATGCCACACCTGGGCCCGGGCTTGGCCTGGCTTCTCGCGCTCCGGACAGCCGAGGGTTCGGCCTATATCGCCAGTCCGCGACGACCCATCTTGGAAGGCTCTGAGGGATTCTGAGGTATGCAGGACGCGAATCGACCCATCCTCGTCACCGGCGCTCAGCGGTCAGGCACAACCTGGGTCGGTAGGACTGTGGCTCAACATCGAGGCGTGCGCTACGTCCACGAGCCATTCAACGTGGCACAGCCGAATCCGATCGCGGGTCTGGAGTTGCACACGTGGATGACCCACTTTGAATCCTCCCCGAGACAGGCGGAAATCATGCACTCCTTTGACAACCTCCTTGGGGCGAGCCCTGTCAGATATGCGCTTGCCAGAAGCAGGGCAGTCGGGCTGGACTTCAAGTCGCCATTACGCTTCCTTAAGGATCTCATCTTGGAGACCGTGTTCCAGCCACGTATCCTGGTCAAGGATCCCATTGCGCTCCTCTCGGCTGGATGGCTTCACGAGACCTACCAGTTCCAGGTAATCTGCATGCTGCGAAATCCGTATGGATTTGTCGGCAGTATGAAGTCTGCCGGATGGGACTTCGAGTTCCAGGACCTCTATCGTCAAGAAAGGCTGATGTCGGGATGGTTGAAGCGGTTCGCAGATCGTATCGAATACATGTGCGAACATCGGAATTCCAGCGACCTCATCGCACGCCTGGCACTCCTATGGAATATTTTAAACTCCGTCATTCTAAGGTATATGCGGGACTATCCAGATTGGCTGTTTATCAGACACGAGAGTATCGCGAAGAGGCCCCTTCGAGGCTTCCAAAGAATTTTCGACTATCTCGGGTTGGATATGACCCCCAGAATTCGCAAATACATCCAGCATTACACCTCAATCCGCGATCCCAGAATCCCCGCAACACCAACCTACCGGCCTCGGAACTCCAGGCGTGTCACCCAGAATTGGAAGGATCGCTTGACAAGGCGAGAGACAGAAAGGGTGAGGGATATGACCTCGGAAATCGCCTCGGTGCTCTCTTCCACTGAGGCCTGGGACTCCCTTGGGTGATGTTGCTCTGTTCCCCCCGCAGGAAGAATAAAGGGGCCCAGCAGCACTGGGCCCCTCATGTCAGCAATGGTCGGTATTGAATTGGTGCGGCGCCTGTTGCCTATGACCCTCCGTTCTCCGACGGTTTCACCGGCTTCCATTCCTGCCACACCCGCCCTACCAGGCCCGGGCCCGGCGTGAGCGTGGGCTTTCCCGGCTGCCAGCCAGAGGGCGTCACCTCCCCGGTTGCGCGCACATGCTGGAAGGCTTTCACTTGGCGGACCAACTCATTCGGATTTCGACCCACTTCCGGCGTAAGCACCTCCATCGCCCGGATCACGAAATCCGGGTCGATGATGAATCGCCCCCGAATATCGACACCCGCCGCCTCGTCATAGACACCATAGATCGCCCCCACTTTGCCGCCTCCATCCGACAGCATAGGGAACGGCACACCCCCTTCCAACATCTTGGTCAGCTCTTCCTCCTGCCATACCTTGTGCACGAACCGGCTGTCGGTGCTCATCGCCAACACCTCCACCCCCAGTCTCTGCAGCTCACCATACCGGGCGGCGACCGCCGCCAACTCGGTCGGTCAGACAAAGGTGAAGTCGCCCGGGTAGAAACACAGCACAATCCACTTTCCCCGGTAATCGGATAGCTTCACCGGTCGAAAACCCATCCCGTCGATGTAAGCGTTGGCTTCAAAATCGATCGCCTCTTGTCCCACCCGTGCTTGCATCGTCACCTCCCGCGATGTCGCGACTTCCTTGATCGTCTCGGGCTCCGCCGCAGGCAGGATCGGCCCGCGAGCGGGCTTGACGCACCCGTCTTTCATTTCCGCCATAGTCGGCCCCTTTCCTGGCACCCGTCTTCGCCCGCGTGTCCCCCCGCGCGACGAAGGCCGTCGCGGCGCATGATTCCGCCTCCTCTCCTCCAACGGAGGAAGAATTCAATCGTGCGGACCAAAGTGGATCTCCCCCCAGCGATGCGCGCCCTTCCCGTCATTGTGGGGGTGACTGGTCGCTTTCATCAGCCCAGCCCGCCCCCATCATATGGCCACTCGCGCCCGGCATCAATTCTCTCGGTCAAGCAGTATCGCAATCGCACCGTACCCCCGAAAAACCCGCCGACTACTCGATGGTGTCGAGGAAGGTTTGGGCCATCCCTGCCACATCCACTGTCGTAGGGATGCCCTCCCATGGATCCCCAGGACGCACCAGGTTCACCACCACCACACTCGCCCCGTTGAAGATCGCGCTGCGCGCCTCCTTCAAGTCAACGCCCCCGGCGGCCGATATCAATATGTCATATTTGCTCCGCACCCGGTTCACGTGCCGGTATTCGATCACCTTGCCGCGCGTCCCCTCCTCATCCCGCCCGCGGTGCAAAACGACCACCTCCGGCGGCTTGCGCATGCGCATCACCACCTTCAACGGGTCGTTCACCCCCACCATGTCAATCATCGAGATCATTCCCCGCTCTTCACAGGTCGATACGAAGATGTCCAGTGTCTCCGTCGGGGCGTCCCCGAGCACCGTGATCGCACCCGCCCCCGCCTGATCTGCCATGCGCACCTCGCCCTCGGCCCCGTCGGCCACTTTCATATCCGCTACCACGATCCCCGGCCACAGGCTGGCGATGGCCTCTACCCCACGCATTCCTTCGCGTTTGATATACGGCGTGCCCGCCTCGATGAATATGCGGTGGCTCCGCGGGATCGCGGGGAGGATCTTCCGCACCATGCGGATATCGTAGTTGAACGCGATCTGCAGATAGCGCTCCTTCGAATCCAGGATCACCGCTTACTTGTCCTCCTTGCCTCCCAGCAGCGAACCCATCGGCCCCGCCAGGTCAGAGGGCACAAAGAGCACGATCTTCTCGGAGGGGTCTGCTGCGATGTCCCGGATGGTCTGCAGTGTGCGCAGGTGCAGGGCCCCCGGGAACTTTGCCATGCGCTGCGCGGCTTCCACCAATTTCTCCGATGCGGTGAGCTCCCCTTGCGAGGCGATGATCACCGCCCGCCGCTCGCGCTCCGCCTCCGCTTGCTTGGCCATGGCGCGCTTCATTTCCGCCGGCAGCTCCACCTCCTGGATCTTGATCGACTCCACATCCACTCCCCACCCCGAAGTCTCGGCATCCACGATCTTTTTGATGTTATCGGCGATGGCCTCCCGCTCTGTGAGCACAGTGTCCATCTCCTCGTTCCCGATCACGTCCCGCAGCGCCGCTTGCGTGTACTGCTGCACTGCAAATATGTGGTCTTCGATCTTGATGATCACATCCTCCGGGCTCACCACCCGGAAGTAGACCACCGCGTTGATCAGAAGCGGAATATTATCTTTGGTCATCACCTCCTGCCTTGGGATCTCCGCCGTCTTCAAACGCATGTCCACCTTGACCAGCGATTGAACGATGGGGAATATCAGCGTCACGCCGGGATCTCGTGTCCCCGAATACCGGCCCAAGGTGAAAATGACCCCGCGCTCGTACTCATACAGCAGCCGCACGGAGCGCAACACCAAGACGGCAACCACCAACAGCAGCGCCACAAACACGCAGCCCCCAAAAGTCAGGAATTCAGGCATGGGTTCCCTCCTCTGCCTCACTCATTCCTCAACCATCCCCAGCGGCATGCCCCGAGGATGGTCCCATCCATCTCCGGCATGTATACACAAGAATCCCTTTTAGGGCAATGCGCGATCTGTCTGCCCCGCAGCTCCTTGCGCCTCTCCATGGCATTCTTTTGTGACTTGATCGGACAATCTCGCTTGAATCTCACCAGCTCAAAGATCCGAACATCGATCCGTTGCCCGGCCGCCTTCCTGGGCAGAGCCGCCGCGCCGAGGCAGTCTGGGGAACGCCGGAGCACAACTCTCCCACAACTGGCCAACTCTCCGTGATCGGATGCGGGCGATGTCTGCCGGCGGCCATTCCCGATTTCATCGAGATCGAGGGGATAGCCGCCGCTTTCGCCCGGGGTTGGCGGTCGGGGCCATTGATGGGGTCGATGCAAGCAGTAGCCGCCGGAAACGTCTTGCCACACTCGGATGAGAACGAAAGGGACCTTGCAGCGGGGATCAGGCTGCGTCTTGCCGGGCTTTTCGTCTGCTCAAGATTGTCGGAAGGAACAGCGCCCCAGGCAGGCTGGCCAGCACAAATAGGGTTCGCATAAGAAGCGAAAGCGTCAGGCTGGTGTGCATCGATATGCCTCCGAACTCCGAAAAGATGAAGACCATCGATAGCTCCTGGATTCCCAACCCGTTGATCGAAAAGGGAAGCAAGGTGACGAAGTAGGTCAGGCTCCACAAGCCTGCGATCCTGGCGAAGGCCAGCGGATCCTCCATGCCGCCCAATATGACCGAAACGGCTGCGAATAGGCAGATCATGTGGGCGCCTGTCGCCAGCATCGCCCTCCCGAGGGCGGCGGGCTCCCCGCGCCACACCAGCAGCGCCTGCTTGAGCCGGACCAACTGTCTCCGTACCTTTCCCCCCAGGCCCGCCGGCCAGACGGATAGGGAGATCCACCCCCAGCGGCAGGCGACGCCCGCTTCGCCCTCACCGAGGTGGACCAACCCGGCGCCATATTGAATTGCCTGCAGGATTCCGGAGGGCAGCGCGATGACCATCCCCAGCAACCCAACCACGCGATCCACAACCACGGATGCCACGCTCAGCGCATCATCACATCCGGATTGAATCGCCCCTGCGATGCGGACCACGTCTCCGCCCACCGTGGTGGGCAGGAAATTGGCCGCGAACAACCCGGCAAAGGTGATCTGCACGCTGCGCGAAAAAGGAATTCCCACTTTCGCCCCTTGCAGCAAGCTGTACCAGCGGCCCGACACCGCCAGGCGCGATATCATTATCAGGATGACCGCTAATCCGAAGCGCCAGGTTTCGATCTCCAGCACAGCGGAGAGAACTTCACGCCAGCCCAAGCGGGCCACCAGATAGATCAACAAGCCGGCGGTGATCAAGGTGCCGGCGACCCGCAACCAGTAAACCCCTCGATCCCTGTTCATCTGCCCTCTCGTCCGTGCGCTGTTGTTCGCGAAGAAGACCCTCGTACACGATGACCCGCATCCCCGATGCAGGTCTCTACGCCGCACTGGGAGGCAGGTTCCTGGCGGATGAGGTCCACCTCGCTGGCCGCCCCCCTGTGGCCAGATCCGCCGCCCTTCAATCGGTCGCCTTGAAGACCGAATTGATCCGGCTCCCCTGTATCTGGATTGAAAAGATCTCGGACCCCAAATCGTAGCCCTCAGGATGCCAGCGGTAGTCCGTAATGAAATAGTCGCTCTCTTCCGGCTCCGCAACAAATGACAGGCGCGCTCGCTCACCTACCCGCAATATCATGGCGTTCTCTTCCCCGGCAAGTGTGTTGACGGCCACCTTGATTTGATCCCGGGGATCGATGGAAAGTATATGCTCCAACGCTTTGCGATACGAAAGGCCCCAGTAGTCCCGCTCCCAGTTCCGCCTCAGGTATTCCTCCCCTTGTGGCACCAGCAAGTTGAAATACACATGCTGGTAGGGGTGCGCCCGCACCATGAACAATCCTGTGGATGCCAACGATAGGGCCAGCACGACTCCGAACAGCCCGAGATAGGTTACACGCCTGCCTCTGAGTGCCGTTATCAATTTACCGAACCCGGCAATCGCAAGCAGCAGGAAGCACGGGTAGATGAAAAACAGATGCCGCCAGCCATCATAGAGCACCGACCGGCGCACGATCACGGCCACCAGAGGCGCGAAAAAGCACAGCAGCAAGAGAGAGGTGTTCCTCAGATGGGGATCCGTGGCTATCCGCCCTGGATTCCTCAACAAATCCCTGATGGACCAGGCGCTCCCCAATAGGAACGCGGCCGTGTAAGGGATAGGTGTGGTGATCGCTATCCACACCGGCGCGTAGTGCCAGGGCAGCGCGGTCGCCGGATAGAAGCGCCCGAAATAGAGGACCTTCCCCTGCCAGGGGTAGCTGCTCAACGATCGCAGCGCCACGATAAACCGCCGAAGCGGATCGCTCCAGAGGAATGGCCAGGTGGCGAATAGAGCGAGCGCGAAGGCCGCCAGATAGGGGACCGCCAGGATCAGCAATCTCCTGGACCGACGGTCAGATAGGAAATCCAATGCCATGAAGAAGAGGGTGAACGCCAGCAGCATGATGCCGAGGATGCGGATGCTCGCCAGCAGCCCGCAGAGGATGCCGTGGATGAGAAACCATCGCAGCTTGCGCACCTCGAACGCGCGCACGAAACTATACAGCCCAAAGGTCATCACCACCATGAAGGGGATGTCCTTGCTGTTGAAGAAAGAATGCGCGTAAATGCGCGGGCTGAGGACCAACATCCCTGCGCCGAGCAGCGCCAACTGATCATTTTTCAAGTAGCGTTCCGCGAGCAAGAAGAAACCGAAGACGCCGAATAGGAAGAATAGGTGGGAGGCCAGGTGCCGTTGCAAGTAGATGGCACGCGAATCCTGCACCCCGGAGAGCTTCTGAATCCCGGCCAGAAGCAGTTCGAAGATCAGCCCATGGTCGTCTGTGGCCCGCGCCGGGATGGATTTGCCGCTCGCCAGGTACCCGAAAACCGTGCTGCCCGCTTCGTAGCGCAGGGGTTCATCCCAGGCGATCCCATAGTCGTCATAGGCGGTTAGGCCGATCGCCAATAACAGGATGAAGAAAACCAGGACGGGTACCCTGCCCCGCGCCAATGAGCCGATCTTCCGCTTATCCATATCCTCCATATTCACCGCTGTGCAGAAGCTCGTCCCCCAGATCCGCGCGCACCGAGGCCCTCCGCATCGAGCCCGCAACTCCGGCCACCGAAAGCACCACCAATCATACTAGCGCACAATCCCGTGAATCAAAAGGCTGCCCCTTCCTCATGGGGAAGGGGGCCGGGGGTTAGGTCAAACGATCCACGCCCAGACATCGGCACAACACTCCGGGCTCATGGCTCATCCGTCGCTCATCGCCCACCGCGCACACCGCACGGCGTGCAGTACTGGATTGCCGCGGAAGTCGAGACTTCGGGGTCACGGCCAACCACAAGGGTTGCCCCTACATCCGCACCTTTCCGGCGAAGCGAGCGCGCACAGCCCCCTTGGGGGCCTCACTACCTAGGTCCAGACCCAGGCGCGCAACGGAAGGTTCCACTTTGTGACAAGAAGCCCTGCCCAACGACGACCGGCGAGCCGAAAGCTGAATGCCAAGACCTAAGTGCAAACAGCTCGGATCGTTAGTCGTTGGTCACTCGTGGTTTGCGCAGTGTGCATTGCATCAGGCGCCGAGCCGCTGGCCGGCCCCTGATAGCTGGAGGCTGATCGCGCACCGCGCCGGTCTGCCCCTATTCCTCCTCCAGCGCCGCGTGCGCCGCCGCCAGCCGAGCGACCGGCACCCGGAAGGGCGAGCAGCTCACGTAGTTGAGGCCGTACTTGTGGCACAGCGCGATGGAATCCGGATCACCGCCGTGCTCGCCGCAGATCCCCACCTCCAGATCCGGCCGGGTTTCCCGTCCCTCATTGGTGGCGATCTGCATCAGACGCCCGACGCCGTCGGCGTCGATCGATTGGAAAGGATTTCCGGGCAGGATACCCTGGTCGATATACTCGATCAAAAACCCGGCTTCCGCGTCGTCCCGGCTGATGCCGAAGGTGGTCTGGGTCAGGTCGTTCGTGCCGAAGGAGAAGAACTGCGCATACTTGGCGATCTCCTTCGCCGTGAGCGCTGCCCTGGGGATCTCAATCATGGTGCCGAACTTATAGTCGATCTCCATCCCCTGTTCTTCCATGACCGCCTTGGCCACCTCTTCCAGCGCGGCTTGCTGCACCTTTAGTTCGTTCACATGACTCGTCAGCGGGATCATCACCTCCGGATGAACCTCCACACCGTCACGGGACACCTTGCAGGCCGCCTCGAAGATTGCCCGCACCTGCATCTTGGTGACCGCGGGCATGTGAATGCCCAACCTGACACCCCGCAGCCCGAGCATAGGGTTCGCCTCGCGCATGGATTCCACGGCCGACAGCATCTTCTCTTGCTCCGCCAGCCGGCTGGGTTTCTCCCCGCTTGCCCGCAGCTCCGTCACCTCCACCAGCAGCTCGTCGTGGCTTGGCAGGAACTCGTGCAGGGGCGGGTCGATCAAGCGCACAATGACCGGCAAGCCGTCCATCACCCGGAATAGGCCCTCGAAATCATCCCGTTGGAAGGGCAGAAGCTTCTCCAACGCCCCGTCTCGTTCCCCCTCCTCCTTCGCCAGGATCATTTGCTGCACGAAAGGCAACCTCTCGGTTTCGAAGAACATGTGCTCCGTTCGGCACAGCCCGATGCCCTCCGCGCCGTAGTCCCTGGCCCGCTGCGCATCACGCGGGTAGTCCGAATTGGCCCACACGCCCAACCGGCGGATGTCGTCCGCCCAGGAGAGCAGCTTGATCAGGAATGGATCGTTGATGTCAGGCACCATGGTTTCGAGCTGCCCAAGGTACACTTCTCCTGCTGTCCCGTCGATCGAGATCCAATCGCCCTCCCGGATCGTGCGGCCGTCCACCGACATGCGTCGATTCTCCAGATCGATCTCCAGCGCCGACACGCCGACCACCGCCGGCTTGCCGAACTGCCGTGCGACCAGCGCCGCATGGCTGGTCCTGCCGCCGCGGCTGGTCAGAATACCCTTCGCCGCCAGCATGCCGTGGACGTCATCCGGCTTGGTCTCCGGCCGCACCATAATCACTTCCCGCCCCTTCTCCTTGGCCCATTCGGCGGCAAGATCGGCGTCAAAGGCAACCTGGCCCACCGCGGCCCCGGGCGACACATTGAGACCGGTGGCGATCATCGTCCCACTCTCATGCGCCGCCTTGCGCGCCTCGGGCTCGAACTGCGGATGCAGGAAGAAATCCACCTGATCCGGGCTGACTCGCTTTACCGCCTCCCGGCGATTGATCAGCCCCTCCTCCGCCAAATCGACGGCGATGCGGACCGCCGCCTGGGCGGTCCGCTTGCTGTCGCGCGTCTGCAGCATCCATAGCCTGCTGCGCTCGATGGTGAACTCCACGTCCTGCACCTCGCGGTAGTGGTCCTCGAGCTTCTCCGCGATCCCCCGCAGCTCCTCAAATGCTTGCGGTAGATCAGATTCCAATTTCTCGATCGGCTTGGTCTGGCGGATCCCGGCGACCACATCCTCCCCCTGCGCGTTGAGCAGGTAGTCGCCCTCGATCTCGTCCTCGCCCGTTGAAATGTTGCGAGTGGTCGCAACGCCAGTCCCCGAATCATCGCCCATGTTTCCGAACACCATGGTCACGATATTCACCGCCGTCCCCAGATCATGCGGGATGCCGGCCGCCTCCCGATAATCCACCGCGCGGCGCCCGTTCCACGACCCGAATACCGCCTCCGTGGCCATACGGAGCTGCTCGTAGGGATCCTGGGGGAAGGATCTTCCCGTGCGTTCCTGGATGATTTCCTGAAACCGGTCGGTGATCTCCTTCCAGTCCTCCGCGCTAAGCTCGGCGTCGGTCTTCACCCCGCGCCGATCCCGATATGCTGTGATCACCTTTTCGAAAGCCTCGTCCGGCACCCCCATGACCACCGAACCGAACATTTGCACCAGGCGGCGGTATGAGTCGTATACGAAGCGAGGGTCCTGGGTCAGCTCCACCATCCCCTCCGCCGTCTCGTCGTTCAAACCGATGTTCAGCACGGTGTCCATCATCCCGGGCATGGAGAACTTCGCCCCCGATCGGCAGGAAACCAGCAGCGGGTCATCCCGATCCCCGAACTTCTTACCCGTTTGCGCCTCGACCTTTTCGAGCGCCTCGAGCGCCTGGTCCCACATCCCCTCCGGGAACTGTTCGCCCTGCTCCAAGTACGCGTTGCAGGCCTCCGTCGTCATCGTGAATCCCGGGGGCACCGGGAGGCCGATGCGGGTCATATCGGCGAGGTTGGCGCCCTTGCCGCCGAGCAGCCCGCGCACGCCATCCCATGAACCTGCAGTCTCCTCGGCCGCCTGCACCTCATCAAACATGTAAACCCACTTCTCTGGCATCTGCTTATCCTCCAAACTGGATCTGCTAAGCGCCGCTGCTAGCCGCCTCTGCATCGGGGCATTAGTTTCGCGTTGTGATCGTCATGAACAGTGGTCAGTATACCGCATCCCCCCACGGTTCATCAGCTTCGATGCATACAGGAGGCCCGCTGGGGATGAGAGAAGGGCTGGCCCCTCCCGAATCTGCCATTGCGAGTATCTCCACAGCTCAGGCGCCTTTCTTTCTGAGAGAAACTTGCCCGGCAATTCGGGCAGGCACTTCTCGAGTGCCAAGTGCCGCTTCGGTATCGTTTGGGAGGAATTATCACCTGGCGCGAGGTATATCGAGAGGTGCGCCGGCTGTGGGATTGATAACGCCGCACCTCTCGATAGGAGCCTCGCTGCCCTTTGGCTCTACTCGAGATGCGGCTCGTTCGTCATACGTTTGCATTTCCTGTTCGTATGGCCGGGATGCTTCTTGGGAGCCCGGAGAGCGGAGATCTATGGTGCGGCCTACCCGGTGGTATTGCTCGCCTCTCCTCACCGCCGGTGACACCCGGGGTGGACCTACATAATCGAAAGCGGACCCTGTTCCGGATTCCGGCAGCTTGCTGCTGGCCGCGAGCGAAGCCAGCGATGGGTCACGCAGGATGGGGAATGCGCGCGTCGCTTGCCGCGGAGTTGGCGGAGAGTGGCGAAGGGCTACTCCTCTCGCGGCACCCCGATCTGAATCTCCCCCCCCGCCACGCGCACCGGATATGCCGGGATGTCCACCGCCGCAGGCAAGCTGAGCACATGCCCCGTCCGGACATCGAAGCGCGCCCCGTGGCGGGGGCATACGATCTCGTAGCCCTCCAGATCCCCCTCCGCGACCGGCCCATCGTCGTGCGAGCACACATCCCGAATCGCGTAGTAGGTGCCATTCAGATTGAACAGCGCGATCATCGTGCCGTCGATCTCGATAAAGAGCCGATCTCCCGGCCCCAGCTCGTCCACCGTCGCAACGCCGACATATTCAACTTCGTTTTCTTTCAGTTCATGGTAATCGAACATACTTGAAAGCGCCCCCGATGCCCCCTTGTTTCCACGCATCACCTGCCAATCCTATACCGACGCCAGCTCGTCCTCCAGGCCCTCCAGCCCGTATACACCCGCCTTCAGCACCTTAAGCGAGAGCAGGGCACATTTCAGCCGCACAGGCCCCAGCTCGATCCCCAGCAAGTCCAACACATCCTCCTTGCTCAGCGCTTTCACTTCCTCGAGCCGCTTGCCCACCACCGATTCCATCAGCAGGTCGGCGGAGGCCTGCGAAATGGCGCACCCCTGCCCCGAAAATGCCGCCTCGGTGACGATATCCTCATCGTTGACCCGCAGTTCCACCCGGATTTCGTCTCCGCAGAGCGGATTGTCGTCCTCGTAGGCGTAATCGTGCGGGTCCAGCGAGCCCTTCATGCGCGGATTCTTGTAGCGGTCGATTATCTGTTCACGATAGAGGTCGTCCATCATTCCGCCTAGGCGAACACCTCCTTCACCCGATACAGCCCTTCCACCAGGCTGTCAATCTCCTCGGGCGTGTTGTAGAGATAATAGGAGGCGCGAGTGCTGGCCGGGATATCGTACTTCTCATGGAGCGGCATGGCGCAGTGATGCCCCGCACGCACCGCGATCCCGAAGCGATCGAGGATCTGCGCCACGTCGTGTGGATGCAGGCCCGGCATGGTGAATGCCGTCACACCGCTGCGATCCCCGCCCTGGGGGCCGAGCACCTCGAGCCCCGGCACCTCCCCCAGCCGCTCCAGCGCGTATTCAACTAGGTAGCGCTCGTGCGCCGCCACCGCCGGCATGCCGATACCCTGCAGGAAGTCAATCGCCGCCCCAAAACCCACCGCCTCTGCGATCGCCGGCGTCCCGGCCTCGAACTTTTCCGGTGGCGCATTTGGCGTGAAGCCCGTAAGACGCACCCGGCGGATCATCTCCCCGCCACCCAGGAATGGCGGCATCGATTCCAACAACGCCATCCGTCCGTACAACCCGCCGATCCCCGTCGGGCCGCACATCTTGTGCGCCGAGAAGGCATAGAAATCCACCCCAAGCTGCGCCACATTCACCGGCACATGCGGCGCGCCCTGCGCGCCGTCCACCAACACGGTCGCCCCGGCTTGGTGCGCCAGGTCGATCATGCGTTTGATCGGGTTGATCGTACCCAGCACGTTCGAAATATGGGTGAAGGCCACAAGCTTGGGCCCCCGCTCAAGACGGCGAGAGTAGTCGCCCATATCGATGCGGCCATATTCGGTCACATTGGTGAACAGCAGCTCCAGCCCAATTTCAGCGGCCAGCATCTGCCAGGGGACGATATTGGAGTGGTGCTCCATCTCCGTCAGCAGCACCCGGTCGCCCGCCCCCAGGTTGGCGCGTCCCCAACTATTGGCGACCAGGTTGATCGCTTCCGTGGTGTTGCGTGTGAAGATCAACTCCTCCGGCCGAGCCGCTCCCACGAAATCCGCAACTTTGCGCCGCGCCCCCTCATAGGCCGCCGTGGCCTCCTCCGCCAATTGGTAAATCCCGCGGTGAACGTTGGCGTTCCGCAGACAATAGTAATCTGCGATGGCATCGATCACCACTTTGGGTTTCTGGGAAGTGGCCGCCGAATCCAGATAGATCAGCGGCTGCCCGGGACGCACCTCCCGGGCCAACTCCGGGAATTGACCCCGGATCTTGGCCGTGTCGAAGAGCGCGGGCACGGTCATGAAATCACCTCCAGCTCAGGACCTCTTCCTGCGGGCTCTGCGTGCCTTGCGGGCGCTGATCTTGCGCACGTTTTCGCTCTTCTGCTCCAGCCATAGGATGTGATCGGGGACCATCCAGCCGTCCGTCAAATATACATCCTCGAGAAACTGGACGGCTACCATCTTCTCATCCGCCTGGACCACGGTTCCCGGCAGCCAATCCCGGATCCGGTGTCCTTCGTCGTCGTCGTGGTCGCAGAGGACCTCCACCTGGTCCCCCACCTCATAGATCTTCTGCTTCATATTGTCGGTTGGCTTTATCGCTATGTTCATCTCGTTGCTCTATCCTTATCCGTCTTTTCCACTCTCTGGCTGCGTCCGGGGCGCCATTCCCTCCGTCAACCATCCTGCAGGTGGCTGCCGGCGCGGTCGCGCCATGCCGCCCGTTGCGAATGCTGACCAGGCGATTCATCGATCGCCGCCGGACCTCTAGCCGAGCTTCTCGTCGATCGTTCCCATCAGGCGAATCTGCACGTCCTCGAAAGGAATGCGGTCCATGATGGGGGCAAAGAAGCCGTCAATCATCAATCGCTCCGCCTGCTTGCGCGGCAGGCCGCGGGTCATCAAATAGAAGACCGGCTCTTCTTCCAACCGCCCCACTGTTGCGCCGTGCGAGCAGCGCACATCGTCGGCCAATATCTCCAGCCCCGGGATCGAATCCGCTCGGGCGTTCTTGCTCAGCACCAGGTTGCGGTTTGCTTGATATCCATCGGTCTTCTGCGCACCTGGGGCAACATAGATCATCCCCTGCCAGACGGAGCGGCTTTCATCCACCAACGCGCCCTTGAAAAGCAGGTCGCTCGTCGTGTCGGCCGCCAGGTGATTCTGCTGGGTATCGTGGTCCAGATGCTGCTTCCCGCCGGCCATATAGAATCCGGACATACGGGTGTGCGAACCCTGACCTTCGAGGTCGATGTTCATGAAGCTCTTGGTGAGCTGACTGCCCACGCTGCCGAAGATCCAATCCAATCCGGCATCCTTCCCTATTCTCGCGCGTTCGTGCGTAAAGTTCCAAACGTGCTCGCCCCAGGTCTGTAGCTCCACGAAGTTCAGCTTTGCGCCTTCGCCCACCTGCACTTCCACGATTCCCGCATGAACGGATTCCCCGCTCGGTTCAGTGGGCGATGAGAATTCCACCGCCATCGTCGCCGACGCGTCCGCTTCGATGACGACCAGGATGTGGCTGAAATAGGCCAGGCCGCTTCCGGGCGCCCAGACCACGGCGTGCAGCGGGTCCTCCAACCGTACACCTCGCGGGACGTACAAGAAGGCCCCGCTGTCCGCCATCGCCGCGGCTAACGCGGCGAACTTGCCGCTGTCCGCAGGGACGGTGGCACCCAAATGACGCTCCAGCAGGTCCCCGTGCTCCTGAATGGCCGTGGCCAGATCGCAGAAGATCACACCCTGTTCCTTGAACCGCTCCCGGCCGCCGAATTGCGTCTCCCTGCCTGGGCGCACCTGCATGAGAGCTGCCTGCTCCTCGCCGCCCATGGCCTGCTTGATGTCCGCATCCAAGGGAATATCCTCCACCGGCCCCAAGCTGACCTTCCGAGAGGGCAGCGGGCGGATATCGGTGCGCCGCCACGGCTCATCCTTCAGGGTCGGCATGGGCGTTTCTTGATAGATTCGCCAGGCTTCGGAGCGGTAGCGCTCCATCCAGGCCGGCTCCTGCAGACTCCTGGAAATGGCATGCACATCTGCCGCCGAGAAGGGGAACTCCTCGGCGGCCTGTTGAACCCGGCTCTTGCTCGAGCCGCGACGGACAATACGTTTACTCATATCTCGGGCTCATCCTCTTTGCTCGTCTCTTCTCAAATCGGCCGCCTTGCCTCGCTCCGATATGGCTGGCAACACCTCAGTAGCCCACATCAGGCAGTCATCCGATCCAGATCGCATTCGCGGGAGTTCGCAAGCCCAGTGCAGACAACGGGCTCGGGGTTAGCCGATGGAGCCTTCCATCTGCAGCTGCACCAAGCGGTTCATCTCAACCGCATATTCCATTGGCAGCTCCTTCACCAGCGGTTCAATGAAGCCCGAAACCACCATCGTCGTGGACTCTTCTTCACTCAACCCCCGGCTCATCAAATAGAAGAGTTGCTCCTCTCCCACTTTGCTTACCGAGGCCTCATGGCCAATTGTGACGTCATCCTCGTCGATCTCAATATAGGGGTATGTGTCGGAGCGGGACTTGGGATCCAGCAGCAGCGCGTCGCACACCACGTTGGATTTCGAACCCACCGCGCCCTTATGCACCTTCAACAGTCCGCGATAGGAGGCCCGGCCGCCCGCCTTGCTGATCGACTTTGAGGTCACTTTGCTCGTTGTATACGGCGCGACGTGGATCGCCTTTCCGCCCGCGTCCTGGTGCTGGCCCTCACCGGCGAACGCCATGGAGAGAATCTCTCCGTGCGCGCCCTTCCCTACCAGGTAGATCGATGGATACTTCATGGTCAACTTGCTTCCCAGATTGGCGTCCACCCACTCGTGCTGTGCCTCTTCATGAACGATGGCGCGCTGCGTCACCAGGTTGTATACGTTTGTTGACCAGTTTTGGATCGTCGTGTAGCGCGAACGCGCCCCGCGCTTGACCACGATTTCGATCACTCCGCTGTGGAAGGAATCCGTGCTGTAGATCGGCGCCGTGCAGCCTTCGACGTAGTGGACCTGAGCGCCCTCGTCCACGATGATGAGGGTTCTTTCGAACTGGCCCATGTTGGCAATGTTCAGCCGGAAATAGGCCTGCAGCGGCAGATCCACCTTCACGCCCGGCGGAACATAGATGAACGATCCGCCGGACCACACCGCGCTGTTCAAGGCCGCGAACTTGTTGTCGGTATATGGGATGACTGTGCCGAAGTACTCTCGGAACAGATCGGGGTGCCTTCGCAGCCCCTCCTCGATACTCAGGAAGATCACACCCTGCTCAGCCAGGTGCTCCTGCACCTTGTGGTAGACCATCTCGGATTCGTACTGCGCCCCCACACCCGCCAGGAATTTGCGCTCCGCCTCCGGGATTCCCAACCTCTCGAAGGTCTGCTTGATCTGGTCGGGGACGTCATCCCACGACTGGCCCTCTTGATCGGCCGGCCTCACGTAGTAGTAGATGTCATCCAGATTCAGTTTGCTCAGATCCCCGCCCCAGGTGGGTATCGGCCGCGCCATGAAGTGCTCCAACGCCTTCAGGCGGAAGTCCAACATCCATTTCGGCTCTTCCTTCATGGCGGATATCTGTTCTACCACCCCGCGGTCCAACCCCTTGCGAGTCTTGAAAACCGAGACGTCGGGATCAGAGAACCCATACTTGTATTGTCCGATGCCCTTCAGTGCTTCTACATCCTGCCTGGTCGCCATATACCTACCCCTCAGATACTAGGTCTGGTTCGTTTCGCTCACGCACCCAGTCGTACCCTTTCGCCTCCAGATGCTCTGCCAGTTCTGCGCCGCCGGATTCCACGATGCGGCCATCCAGCATCACATGCACGAAATTCGGTTTGATGTAATTCAATATCCTCTGATAGTGGGTGATGATCAACACCCCCAGATCAGGCCCGGCCAAGGCATTCACCCCCGAGGCCACGATGCGCAGCGCGTCGATATCCAGGCCCGAATCGGTCTCATCCAGAATCGCGATCTCCGGCTCCAGGCTGGCTAGCTGCAGGATCTCCGCCCGCTTCTTCTCCCCTCCAGAGAAGCCGTCATTCAGATATCGGCCCGCGAACTCGTGCGGCATTTTCAGCAGGTCCATCTTTTCCTTCAACATCTTGCGGAATTGCGGCACCGGGATTCCCTTGTCCTCCGGATCCGCCGCATGCCGCTTTGCGTTGATCGCCGTGCGCAGGAAGTTGGCCACCGACACGCCGGGGATCGATACCGGGTACTGGAATGCCAGGAACAGGCCCATCCGCGCCCGTTCATCCGGCCTCAAATCCAGGATGTTCTGCCCTTTGAACACGGCCTCTCCACTGATCACCTCGTAGTTGGGATGGCCCATCAACACATTTGCCAGGGTCGATTTTCCGGTCCCGTTGGGCCCCATCAAGGCATGGATCTCTCCGGGCCGCACCGTCAGGTAGACCCCCTTCAGGATTTCCTTGCCATCGATGCCTGCATGCAGGTCCTTGATCTCCAGCGTCTCTGCCATTCACTTCCTCCATATTAATCGACGCTTCGCCACCCATGAGGCCGGCGAACTCACGCGGCATTATAGCACGCACCGCCAGGGCAGTCAATATTTATCATAAATATTTTAAATATTGACAATTTTCGCCCGTACGTGCTATACTGCCCTCATGGCAACACAGACTCGGGATGTGATACTGCGCACTCTGCGCTCCAAAGGCAAGTGCGATATCAAGGAGCTCGCTGAGGCCGCTGGCGTTTCCCCCGTCTCCGTGCGCCATCACATCTCCAACTTGCTGGCCGATCAACTCATCGACGCGGAAGAGGTCCGCCAGGGCGTCGGCCGGCCGCATTATGTCTACTCACTCACCGAGTTGGGGATGGAGCGTTTTCCCAAGCGATACGTGCGTCTCACAAACCGCCTGCTGGAAGAGATGAAGGACGTGCTCCCCGAGGAGAAGATCCGGCAGTTGCTCGAGGGGATCTCAGCCAGCATGGCGGAGGAATATGCCGGCGCCCTCCAGGGGCAGCCGCTCCCCGAGCGCATCCGGCGCTTGCTCGACTTCCTGACCGAAGAGGGCTTTGAGGCGGAGCTGCATGACAAAGGCGACCACCTGGTGGTGCGCGAGCTTTCCTGCCCCTATGTGCACCTGAGCATGCGCCACCCGGAAATCTGCAACGTCGATCGGGATTTCATCGCCACTGCCCTGTCCCTGCCGGTCGAGCGAGTGAACTGCCTCGCCAGCGGGGATTCTTTCTGCACTTTCGAGGTGAAACTGGGAGAGCTCTTGGAGGAGGCGTGACGGTGTGAGCGAAGAGGCCGCTGTTCCGAAGACCCTGTGGGAAGTAGATTCGACCCACGCCGAGTTGGGGCAGAAGATCCGCGCAGGGCTGCGGGAAATCAAAGATCCCGAGCTGGGGTTGAACGTCATTGAACTCGGCCTGGTCCGCGAGGTGCGCATCGAGGATTCCACGGTCAGGGTGCGCATGATCCTGACCACGCCCTTCTGCCCCTACGGTCCGGCGTTGCTCGACCAGACCCGTTTGCAGGTGGAGCAAATGGCTGAGATGGACGCCACCATCGAATTGGGTATGGAGCCCTGGCATCCACAGCTCATGGAGGAGGGCGCCGCCGCGGACTGGGGTTTCTTCTAACCCAAAGGCTGTGCCCATCCGTCCAAACCGGCCGGCGCTTTCCGGCCGGTTGCTGTTTCGGCGATGCGCGCTCACGGCAGAGGCTAGGCCCGGTCCACCTGCATCTCTCGCTCTTGTCCCTGCCGTCCAGCGATTCCCAACAGCCCCAGCATTGCGATGAGCAGGCGAAAGGCCATGCCCAGGGAGGCGGCGATCAACGCAAAGACGACCACCGCCAGGAACAAAAGCGTCCACTGCGAGGGGAGATCCCCTTGCTGATAGGTTACAATCCGGCCACGCAGCCGGCGGACGAAATTCGGGTTGGGCGACACGGGCACGAGCGTCTCCTCAAGCAAGCCCACCAATTCGCGCATGCCGATTGAGACGCCTGAGGATTTCTTCGCACTCATCTTCCGCTCCATTTGATCGGGGAGCAGGGGCTGCCAAGTGCTGTCATCTCCCCACCATCTCCCCTCCTACCGCTCCAGGCCCTCGCCCTGGAGATCCTCGCCTGATCCGGTTTGGGCAATCGCCTCCGCCAGATCCTCCCTCAGGGCGTTCAAGGTCCGGTGATACAGGCTCTTGATGGCCCCCTCCGTTCGGCCCATGATCTCACCGATTTGCGCGTTGGAGAGGCGCTCTACGAATTTCAGAATCAGCAGCTGCTGCCGATCTGCCGGCAGGCCACGAACGACCTCCAAGAGGATGTCTCGCTCCTCATGCGAAATCGCCTCCGTCTCCGGGTGACTGCTCGCCCCCGTGATCAGCATCCGCTCATCCAATGCAACCACGGGGCGCCGGTTTCGATCCCGATGCCAATTGGCGACCAGATTGTGGGCGATGCGGTAGAGCCAGGCCGAAAAGGGCACCCCCTTGTCCTTGAACTGAGGGATGTGATGCAGCGCGCGCTCGAACACGCGCGCCGTCAGATCCTCCGCCACATGGCTGTTCCCGGTCCGGTAGTATACGTAGCTGTAGATCCTCTCCACGTGCTGCTCGTACAGCTCGCCGAAGGCTGACGGATCCTTCTTCGCCCGGCGGACCATGGCCCGCTCATCATCCCGCGGGTCTCCTTGGCGCTCATCCGCCTCTGGCATAGCCGTCGCTCACCTATACAAACCCCGCCCATTGCCAATAGTTATACAACTTCATCCCCCGCTTCAGTCCTCCCGGCACCCGCCTCCTCAGCCGCACCGTCCGGCGCCCGTTTGCGCATCACCTCCGTTCGCAGGTGTTGCCAGCTGCTTCGAACCCCTTGCAGGTCGATAACCTCGTCTGGGAACTCCCCGTAGCGCACCTTGTTGTACGCCTGGGTGATCAGCAGCGCCGCTGATTGGGCGTCGGGGTAGCTGAGTCGCAGACGGGAGGAGAACTCAAGTGGGGTCTCCGATGGCCTGCGCTCAATCCCACGCTCCGCCGCCAGCCGTAGGAACCGGGCGTATATCCGCCTGACGACGGATTCCAGCCAGCGCCTGCGCAAACCTGCCGCGAAACGCCGCGGGTCCAACGCCTCGCCCGCTCGGCGGAGGCGGTTCCGCAGATCATCCATGAGCGCCTGGCGCGAAAAGAGGCTTTCTCCCTCATCCGAGTCTTCCGCCCCAGACCGCCCCCCCTCCCGGCGCGCGAAAAGCACTACCCCGACCACCACCACAAGAAGAATGGCGCCCAACAGCAGCAAGATCAGGGTCTCCCCATGCGCGTTGATCCATGCGATCCAACCGGCATCCGCGCCGGTCCGGCGCTGGAGCTCGGACATCCAGTCCTGCACCTCGTTCAGATCCAGAGGCCTCGGGATCTGGGTCTCATCGCCCGGATTGAAACTGCGCAGCGCCTGATAGATGGTGAGAAAAAGCACGAATAGCACCGGCGCCAGCACGAGCTGCAGCAGGGCGAACAGCCCCTTTCCGAACGTGCGCGCGACGTCGAACGCGGCGGAGGTGCCAAGCACCCTGCCTGCGAGGGCACCGGCGGCAATGGTCAACAACACCAGGGCCGCCAATCCCAACGCCCAGCCCCGGCCGAAGGGGTTCTGCCGCGCCCCGGGACCTCGGGCGATGCTCTGGGCGCGGCTGATCGACATGGCCAGCAGCGCGGCGCCAAAGGCCAGCGGCAGGATTTCCAGCAGCGGCCGTACTCCGCCGCCTCGCTGGAATACTCCCTCGATCGCGAGCAACAACACAATCAACCGGAAGCGAAAGCCCACCCCCTGAGGCGACAATGGGGACGCCCCAGCTGCCGCGCCGCCGCGCCACCACGCGTATACAACGCCCATCAGCACGACGATGACCACCACCAGCCGGTCGATCACCAAGTCCACCAGCCGGATGGGATCCGCGAACAACACCCCCAAGCTCGTATCCAGATTGGATAGGATTATCGCCTGCATGGCAATCGCCAACAGTCCCAGCAGGGCCATGGTTTGAACCACATCTCGCAGAATCGCCGGGAGCCCTGCGCCCGCCATCCAGCGATTGCCATACAGCGCCAGCAGGGCGATGGCGGCCAGCAGCGCCGTCGCGCCGAAAGTGCTCCATCCTCGCAGCGGTGACATTGTCGTCCGGAAGACCGGGACAACCCAGCTCAACTCCATCAACAACGCGAAGTAAATCCCCAGCTCATGCTGCGTCGCCCACCTGAAGAGCCCGCCCCCTTGACGGGTCCCGCTCTCGGCTGCAGTTCCGGTCATGGCACCACCTCGAACTGGTCCAACGGCCGATGAATAACATCCACACCCGGGACAAACGGCGGTGCTTCCTCAGCCAGTGAGAAGACCACGCACCGCCGTGTGCGGGCCCGGAGGCGGAGAAGCGCTTCCAGCAATTCTGGAGGCGTAATGCCGGTGACCACCAGCAACGTCGAGCCGTACTCCAGATGCGGAGCCTGCTGAAGCAGGAATTGTTCAAAGGGCGCAGATACGAACGGGGTCAACGCAGCCAGCATCTCGAGGATTTGCGGGAGATGGCGTGGGGACCGCCCCGGCGGGATCCGAAAAGGCTGTGCCCCACGGGCCACCGCCCCGTTGGATATCAAGCCCACCCTGAATCCCTGCTCGTAAGCTTCCATGATCAGGGAGGCCGCGGTCACCACCAGCGCCTCCAGCATTTCGGGCAGATACCCCATCCAATAGCGGGCCAAGGTGGTCACGTTGAGACAGACGATCAGATCCGTGCCCGACACCGGCTGGAACACCCGGCTCTGCAGCTCACCGGTGCGTGCGGTAGCGGGCCAATGGATACGGCGAAATCCATCCTGCGGTTGATAGTCCCGCACTCCGATCGGTTGGGTGACATCTTCGAACAGCCTGCGCCGGCTGCTCCGCACCCCAAAGGGATCCTCGGCCCGCAGGCCCAACTCACGCACCGGCCGGACCTTCGGGAAGACCACCAATTGCTCCTGCTTCTCCCCCACCTTCTCCGAATAGAAGAGCCCAAAAGGGTCGCCGGATCGCAGCATCACCGGCCCGACTCGATACAAACCCCGGGTCCTAAAGAGCAGTTCAAAGGAACGCCGCACCTTGGCGAAGCCGCGCATCACGAGCACCAGACTTAGGGCGCCTTCGCCGCCCCCCTCTCCCTGCTCCGAAAAGGCCGCGTCCGTCGGGCTGACCTCATACGGCCATGGATCAACGCATTTCAGCCACGCCAGGGGGAAGAGTTTACGGTTTTCCACCTCGATTTCTACGCCCACGCTCTCGCCTGGAAAGGCCCGCCGGTACTGCGGGCGGCGGGCATGGCGCACCTCTCGCAGAGCCTCGCGGTTCCACAACCAGGAGAATGCCAGCACGACACCCATCATTCCGACCAGCGCCAGCACACCGGTCGAGCCGAGCAGGTAGCCAAGTATTAAGAGGAAGACCGTCAGCCGTACCCAGGCCTCGCTCAGCGTTACCCGCATACACTCACTCTTCCACGGGGACCGGCACTCCGGAGACCACGTCGTCAACGAGGTCTGCGACCTCCCGGCCCCTCAGCTGTGCCTGCGGCGATATCATCAACCGGTGGGTGAGCACAAACGGGGCCATCCGCTTGACATCGTCAGGGATGACGTATTCCCGGCCCTGGATCGCCGCCCATGCCTGCGCCATCATGAACAACCCCAGGGTCGCGCGTGGGCTGGCGCCGAGGTCGATTTCCGGGTTTTCACGCGTCGCCCGGGCGACGGCGACGACATAATTGCGCACCGAGGTTTCCAGGCGCACGTCCTGCCGCAGGCGCCCCAGCTCCAGGATTTCCTCCGGGCTGGTAACCGCCCCCAAGGAGGCCAGCGGATCCCCCGCCCGGAAGCGCACCAGGATGTCGTTTTCCTCCGCTTCGTCCGGATAGCCGATCACCAGGCGCATTAAGAACCGATCCAGCTGCGCCTCGGGCAGGGGGAACGTACCCTCCAACTCGACCGGGTTCTGAGTCGCCAGGACCAGAAAAGGGCGCGGCACCCCGCGGGACACGCCGTCCACCGTCACCTGCCGCTCCTGCATCGCCTCCAGCAAAGCAGACTGGGTGCGCGGGGTGGCGCGGTTGATCTCGTCCGCCAGGACGATCTGGCTCATCACAGGCCCCGGACGGTATTCAAAGCTCTGCATTTTCTGGTTGAACCAGTTGATTCCCGTCACATCAGAGGGCAGCAGATCGGGCGTGAACTGGATCCGCTGAAATGTGCAGCCGAGCGATGCCGCAAGAGAGCGCGCCAACGTCGTCTTCCCGATTCCCGGGACATCCTCCAGCAGGATATGCCCCTCGCACAAGACCGCCGCCAACGCCATATCGATGACCTCACCCTTGCCGACGATCACCTGCTGTATGTTTTCGCGGATCCTCCGCGCCACCTGGCTGACTTTTCCCATGTCTCGCCTCTTGTCCCTCACCCCTTCGAGGCGCGAGTATAGCATGGATCGCGGGGCCCCAATGTTATAATCCAAGACCACAGGATGAGAACACTGGTCGCGCTCGATGTGGAAACCACAGGATTGGACCCGGAACGCGATGCCATTATCGAGTTTGGCGCCGTGCGCTTCCGAGATACCCACGTGGAAGAGCCATTTCACCGACTGATCAACCCCGGCCGTCCCCTTCCCCCCGAGATCGTCAACCTCACCGGTATCACCGACGACATGCTCGCCGGAGCGCCGCGCATGACCCGGGTGCTCGACGACATTAGATCGTACGTCGGCGATGACCCGATCCTCGGCCACAGCGTCCAATTCGATCTCGCTTTTCTCCAGCCCAAAGGGCTGTTCCGCGACAATCAGCGCCTGGACACCTATGATCTGGCCTCCGTATTGATGCCCTCCGCCGCCCGCTACAGTCTTTCTGCTCTGGCGAGCGCCCTTGCGGTGCCCGTCCGGGAGACGCATCGTGCCCTCGACGACGCCCAGACCACCCGCATGGTCTTCATGCGCCTGATGGACATCGTACGAGAGCTCCCCTGGGAGCTGGTGGAGGAGATCACCCGTCTCGGCGCTGAGGTGGAGTGGGGCGCGGGGTTCATCTTCGACGAAGTGTTCGAGGACCTGCGCGACCGCGCACCGGCGCTGCGCCACGAGGCCTTCCACCTGTCTTTTCCCGGGCCGGATGCACTTGGAGATCCGATCGTCCCGAGAGACCCGCCGCAACCTCTGGACCCGGAGGCGTTGTCGGCGCTCATCGAACCGGGAGGCGCGGTGGCCGAGAATTTCCCCGCCTATGAACACCGGGCAGAGCAGATAGCCATGCTGCAGGCCGTGGCCCAGGCGCTGTCCGAAAGCCAACACCTGCTGGTGGAGGCCGGCACAGGCATCGGGAAATCCCTGGCCTACCTGATCCCTGCCTTCGCCTGGGCGGAGCGCAACGGGGAGCGCGTGGTGGTCTCCACCAACACCATCAATCTCCAGGACCAGCTCATCCACAAGGACGTCCCCGACCTGGACCAGGCCCTAGGGAAGGACTATCGGGCTGCGGTGCTCAAGGGCCGCGCCAATTACCTGTGTCCGCGCAGGCTTTCCGCCCTCCGGCGAGTCGGCCCCGGATCCGCGGAGGAGATGCGGGTGCTGGCCAAGGTGCTGGTATGGCTGGCTCGCGACGGAACCGGCGATCGAACCGAGATCACTCTGCGCGGGCCGGGAGAGGCCGCCGTTTGGTCGTCTTTGTCCTCGGACAGCCCGGAGTGTTCCCCGGACTCCTGCCACGCCTTTGGGGAAGGCGCTTGTCCCTACTACTTCGCCCGCCAGGCCGCCGAGCGGGCGCACGTGGTGATCGTCAACCACGCGCTTCTGCTGGCGGATATCATGGCCGGCAACCGCGTGATTCCCGAATTCCGCTACTTGATTGTGGACGAGGCCCATCACCTGGAATCCGCCACCACCCAGTCCATGCGGCTGCGGGTGACCGAATCCGAAATCAGCCGCCTGCTGCGCGCCATCGACCGCGCCCGGGACGGTCTGCCGGGTCGTATGGTTGAAATCGCGCGCGCCGAACTGAAGCCGGAGGCATTGGAGAGGGTGCGCAGCGCCTCGGTCGAGATCGCCCAGAGGGCCCGGGAATGCCAGAGGATGGCTTCGGCGTTCTTTTCGGCCGTGGGTGAGTTCCTCGCCGAGCAGCGGGAGGGCGCCGATATCGGCCCGTATCCGCAGCAGGTGCGAATCACTCCTTCCACCCGCACTCTCCCGGGGTGGACACCCGTCGAGATCAGCCTGGATGATCTGACTCCACCGCTTTCGGACCTCTCCGCAAGGCTGATCAGCATTGGGGACGAATTGGCTGAGCTGGGCGCCCGGGGCTCCAGCGCCGCCGAGGATCTGGCGGTGTCCGTCCGCGGTCTTGGCCGGGATCTGGGCGAGATACACGATCAGCTCACGCATATCGTCTTCGACCCCGCCAACAATGTGGTCTATTGGGCGGAGATCCACCCCAGGGCAATGGCGCCCTCTCTGAACGCCGCGCCGCTGGAGATCGGGACCATGGTGCAGCGCTTTCTGTGGCACGAAAAAGAATCGGTGATCATGACCTCCGCCACGCTCACCACTGCGGGCGAATTCGATTACATGCGCCAGCGCTTGATGGCACAGGAGGCCGAGGAGTTGGCCTTGGGATCGCCCTTCGACTACGAGAACTCGGCCATGTTGTACCTGATCAACGACATTCCAGAGCCCAACGATCGGCGCAGATACCAATATGCGGTCGAGAAAGGCCTGACCGGATTGTGCAAAGCCACCGGGGGGCGGGCCCTGGTGCTGTTCACTTCCTACAACCAACTCCGGCGCACCTCCCAAGCCATCTCGGGCCCGCTCGCCAACTACGGCATTGTGGTCTACGAGCAGGGGGAGGGCGCCTCCCGACACGCCCTTCTGGAGAGCTTCCGGACAACCGATCAGGCGGTTCTGCTGGGCACCCGCTCCTTCTGGGAGGGTGTGGACGTCCCCGGGCCGGCGCTCTCCGTGCTCGCGCTCATCCGGCTGCCCTTCGACGTGCCCAGCGACCCCATCATCGCCGCACGCTCCGAGACCTACGAGTCCCCCTTCGATCAGTACGCCGTTCCCGAGGCCGTCCTTCGTTTCCGGCAAGGCTTCGGGCGGTTGATTCGCACCCGTTCGGACCGCGGAGTTGTGGCGGTTTTCGACGTGCGCGTGCTGACCAAGAACTACGGACGAGCCTTCATCGACTCGCTCCCACGCTGTACCGTGCGCCGCGGCCCGCTCGCCAACCTTCCCAGTGCTGCCGCTCGCTGGCTGGGGATATAGGCGCACCGCGCTGTGCGGCATGCGCGGCGCGCGAAGGACGACCGGCATTGGGCCACGCGCCGTAATCCGGATGGCGAACGACAGGGCTTTCGAGCGCCGTGAACGTGCCAACGTGCAACGTGTAACGCCTGACCCGCAACCTCGCTTGCCCCCTGCTCCGCTGCTCCGCTTCTCCCCTCCCCCCCTCTCCTCCGCCCTGCTGCTCCCACGCCGCCGCCCACCATACCCCTCTTAAGCCCCTGGGCTGGCGAAAATGCCTACCACGAACGGCTGACTTCAAGCGCGTGGGCAGTGAGCGCTTTGGCGCTTTCTTGGTGCGACACGAATAGATGGCGATGGCGGGCAGCCACAAGGGCTGCCCCTACGGCTTGTACTCGCACCAGCCTCGCGCCAGGTGGGAAGATGCTCATGCCGGAGATGTCTTTGTGTGGACGCCGCGCCGGGGTGTCTCAAAGGTGCCGTAGGACGACTTAGGCCTCCGGCAGGTGAGGATGATGAGCGGCTGGGTAGGGAGATGGCCGCGCCAACTCAGGGCTCATCACTCTCCCGGGGCCCCTCCTTCCTCCCTCCCGTCGTCCCATCGATTGCATCCCAAGACACTTGCCACAATAATTGACGGTGGGCGAGGCCCACTCCCTCCTCGCAGGCCCGGGCCCAGCGAATCCAGGAGAACACCAGATGGAAACAGCCCTCCAGCTCGCCGAACAGCACCAAGGCCGATTCCTCCGGCAGCTCATCGACCTGCTGCGCATCCCCTCCGTGTCCACCGACTCCGAATCCCGCGAGGCGGTACTCCGGGCCGCGCGGTGGAACGCCGATCGTTTGCGCGCTCTGGGGGCGACCGGTGTCCAAGTCCTGCCCGTGGGCGAGCATCAGGCGGTGCTCGGCGAAATCGCCGGGCCCGCGTCGGCGCAGACCCTGCTGGTATACGGCCACTACGACGTCATGCCCCCAGATCCCATCGAAGCATGGACCTCCAAGCCCTTCGAACCGGTCGTGCGCGACGATTACATCTACGGGCGCGGGGCGAGCGATATGAAGGCCCAGTTGGTGGCTTTCTACTCGGCGATCGATTGCCTGGAGCAAGCCAGTGGGGTGCCCGTCAAGCTGGTCTTTCTCTTGGACGGCGCCGAGGAGGCCGGCTCTGATGCGCTGGATGATTTCATCCGCGCCCAGGCGGACCGGTTGGCCTGCGACTTCTGCCTCAACTTGGACGGAAACATCCTCGGCCCCGAGCAGCCCTCTCTGACTTACGCCGTGCGGGGGATCGCGTATTTCGAACTCCACGTACGCGGTCCGGAACGGGATCTGCACTCCGGCAAATTCGGCGGCCCGGTGGACAACCCGGCCCTGGTGCTGTGCGAGGTCATCGGCAAAATGCGGGACGACCACGGCCGCGTGGCCCTTCCCGGCTTCTATGACCCCGTCCGCCCGCTCTCGGCGGAGGAGCGGGCGGCGATCGCCGATCTTCCCACCGACGATGCGTGGTGGGAAAGGAGCGCCGGCGTCAGGGCGCTGCGGCGGGAAGGCGATTTCACCGCTACCGAGCTGGCCACGGCCCAGCCGACATTGAACATCAACGGCCTTCTTGCCGGACACACCGGCCCCGGTGCCAAGACCGTGATCCCCGCCAGCGCCATGGCCAAGATCTCCATGCGTTTGGTGCCGGATCAGAACGCCGCCCAGGTGGAGGCGAGCCTGATCGAACACCTGCACGCCCATATGCCGGATACGGTCGAGTGGGAATTGCGTGAGCTGCCCGGCATCCGCCCGGCCGTGATGGATCGGGACGCCCCGCAGGTGAGGGCGGCCGCCCGCGCCTTGCGAGATACTTGGGGCGTGGAGCCGCTGTTCGTGCGCGAGGGCGCCAGCGTCCCCATCAACAGCCAAGTGGCAGAGGTCTTGGGCGCGGGCAGCATCAACATGGGCTTCGGCCTGCCGGACGACAATATCCACGCCCCCGACGAGCGCATGAATCTGACTCTCTTTCGCCGCGGCATCGAGGCCTACATCCGGTATCTGCAGGAGCTGGGACGGCTAACCTGACGCCTCGTCCGAGCGAGCGTCGAGCCCTGCGGTGCGCCTTTCGCGGATAGCCAGAGACCTCAGGGGATTTTCCTTATCCGACTCCGTCCCGCGAGCTGCCCCGTCCTGACCCCCTGTCACCAACCGCTAGATCGCGTGTCTCTTGTACTGACTGAGGTAGAGGTGATGGTAGAAGCCCCGCTTGGCCAGCAGGGCGTCGTGGCTTCCTCGCTCAACAATGCGGCCATCCCGAATGACAAGCACGTTGTCCGCCCCGCGGATGGTGCTCAAGCGGTGCGCGACGACGAAGCTGGTGCGGCCGGCCATCAACCGCAGCAGCGCCGCTTGGATGCGGATCTCGGTGCGCGTGTCAACGCTGCTGGTGGCCTCATCCAAGATCAAGATGCGCGGATTCGCCAGGATCGCACGCGCGATGGTGATTAGCTGCCGCTGGCCCTGGCTCAAGTTGCCGCCCCGCTCCGAAAGTCGGGTTTGATAGCCTTGGGGAAGCTGGCGGATGAAGTAATTCGCGTCCGCCAGCGAAGCGGCCCGGACGCATTCCTCATCGGTCGCATCCAACCGCCCATAGCGAATGTTCTCCATGATTGTTTGCGAGAATAGATAGGAATCCTGCAGCACAATGCCCAACTGGCGCCTCAGGCTCTCCTTTTGAACGCTCCGGATGTCCCGGCCATCGAAACAAATCGCGCCTTTGTCCACGTCGTAGAAGCGCGCGAGCAGGTTCACCAGCGTCGTCTTGCCAGCGCCGGTCGGTCCCACCAAGGCGATCGTCTGCCCGGCACGGGCCTTCAGGCTCATATCCTTGATGACCGGAATTTCCCGGCGATAGCCGAAACTAACGTGCTCAAATTGCACGTCGCCGTGAATCGACTCCAAGGCAGCTGCTCCGGGCGCGTCCGCCAGCTCGGACTGGGTATCCATGACTTCAAACACCCGCTCCGCCCCGGCCAAGGCGGCCTGGATGTCGTTGTATATGTTGGCGAGCTGTCGAAGCGGCTGGATGAAGCGCCGCCCGTAGCTGATGAATGCCGCGATCGTCCCGACCGTCGTCAATCCCCTCAGCGCAAGCCACCCGCCAAGCCCCGCGAGCACGATCACAAACAGATTTCCGAGGATGTTCGTCAGCGGCATTAGCAGCAGGGCATAGGAGTTGGCGTACAGGCCCGCCCGATAGACCGCCTCATTGTCATCGCGGAAGGCAGCGATCGCCCGATCCCTGCGTCGGAAGGCCTTGACCACCCGCTGCCCGCTGATGGTCTCTTCCATCGTGCTGTTGAGGTCCCCCAGCTCCCTCTGCAGGTCGCGATATCCCCGTCGCGTGTACCGGGCGACGAACGCTGTAAACCAAAGGGTGAGCGGCACCACCAGCACGGAAGCCAGCGCCAGCCATGCATTCAGCACGAACATGGTCACCAGAATCCCCACCAAAGTGAGTCCTCCAGCCAGGAGCGAGGTGACATTCTGGGAGACGGCCTGATTGATGGCGTCGATATCGTTTGTCAGACGGCTCATCAGGCCGCCAGAAGGGTTGTGATCGTAGAAAGCCAATGGCAGGCCCTGGAGATGGGAGAATAGATCCTGCCGCAGTTGCTGTAGCGCGCGCTGTGAGACATGGGCGATCCAGGCATCGCCGGCGGCGTGGAGGGCGGCGCTGGCGAAATAGACTCCCAGCATCAACAGCGCGATTCGACCCACCCCGGCGGCATCCCCAACGGAGATAAAGCGGTCGATCGCCACTCCCATGAGGTATGGGCCTGCCAGATCCAACAGCGTGTAGAGCAGCACGATGCCGAACACCCCACCCATCGCGGGCAGGAACGGCTGAAGATAGGCCAGCAGCCGGCGCAGGGATTGCAGCGGAGATCTCGCCTTCTCGATTCTGCCCGGCTGAGATGGACTGCGCCCGAGGCCCGGCCGCAGTCGAACCTCCTGCCGGCGGCCGCTCGGCTCAGACATGAGCACCATCACCTTCGTGGCCGTTCAGCATCGGCCGCTCGCCAAGCTGAGAATCGTATATTTCCCGGTACACTACGCTCGATCGCATCAGTTGCTCGTGTGTGCCTTCGGCGACGATCCCCCCTTTCTCCAGCACAATGATCCGATCCGCATTCAGCACAGTGCTGATTCGCTGTGCCACCACGAAACGGGTGCCCCTTCTCCGTATCCGGTCCAGAGACTCCTGGATCCGAGATTCGGTTTCCACGTCCACCGAACTGGTGCTGTCGTCCAGGATTAGGATTGCCGGCCGGGGCAGGATCGCCCTCGCGATGGCGATCCGCTGCTTCTGCCCGCCCGATAGGTTGACGCCTCGCTCCTCCACTCGCGTGTCATATGCATCCGGCAGCTGCATGATGAAGTCGTGGGCCTGTGCAGCCTTGGCTGCCTCCACCATCTCATCATCGCTCGCTTCCGGGAAGCCATAGCGGATGTTTTCTGCCACCGTGCCGGAGAAGAGAACGCTCTCCTGGAGCACAATACCGATATGCGCCAGGAGAGACTCTTGCCGCAGGTCGCGCACATCCCGGCCATCAACGGTGACACGGCCGTGGGTCACATCGTAGAACCGCGGCACAAGGTTCACCAAGGTTGTCTTTCCGGACCCTGTGGCCCCCAAGAGGGCCACTGTTTCCCCCGGCTGCGCGGAAAAGCTGATCCCGTCCAGGGCCAACTCGCCCCCGTCCCCGTCATAGCTGAAACACACGTCTTCGAATGTCACCTTTCCGGGCGTCTCCCGCGGCAGGTCCTGAGCACCTTGCCGGTCCAGCACCAGCACAGGCTCATCAAGCGTCTGTCGGATACGTTCCGCCGACGCGTTTGCTGCTGCCAGCACCTGGGCCAGGTTCGACATGATGACCAAGGGAGTCATCGTTGTCAGCAGGTAGTTGGTGAAGGCCACGATCTCGCCCAGCGTTAGCCCTCCCCGGATGGTTTGCAGACCGCCGACCCAAATGACGAGCGCAATGCCGGCGTTGATGAGAAAGGTCAGAGACGGCATCAGCAAGGCCAAATACTGCATCACTTGAATGGTCTTGTCCGCTAATCCCTGATTGGCGCCGGAGAAGCGGCGGATCTCATGCTTTGTGCGTGTGAACGCCTTCACGACACGGATTCCGGCGAGGTTCTCCTGCAGGGTGTTGTTCAAGGTATCCAGCCCGCCTTGCACATCCAGGTACAGCGGCTGGGTCTTCGAGATGAACCATACGATGATCCCACCCATGACCAGCAACAGAGGCAGCATCGCCGAAGCCAGCCTGGGACTCGTGGATAACATCAGGATCAGGCTGCCGATCATCAGCAATGGCGCGCGTGTGCCGATGCGAATTGATATGCGCATGATGCGCTGCAGCATGGCGATATCGCTGGTGAGACGAACGATGAGTTGGCCGGTCAATAGGTGATCCAGATTACCGAAAGAGAAGGATTGGATCTTCAGGAAGAGTGCATCCCGCACGTCCCGGCCGGCCCCCTCGCTGACCTGTACGCTGAGGATATTGTTGCCGATCGCCATCAGCGTGCTCAGCGCGGTGATGCCCAGCATGATCAGCGTGGTCGTCATGATGACAGGGAGATCGTTGTCGGCGATGCCCTGGTCGATGATGCGCTCCACCAACCGGGGGATGGCCAGATCGCTGAAAACGACAAACACAAGCATCACCAGCGCCAGGATGCTCTTGCGGACATAAGGGGCCATGAAACCGCGCAGGCTCAGGAGCGCTTTCATCGGCGTGCATTATAGCTCCGGGCCAACGCCGAGCCCATTCGCGGTGTGCTGTGCGGTATGCGCCACGAGCGACGAGCCGTAAACTGTCGAGCCGACCGCCGAGAGCCGATGGCCCGATCCAACTTGCCAACCTGCAACCTGTCAACGTCTTGCGCCATGCGGTTTGCGCGACGCGCCAAGGGCCATGAGCGATAAGCGATGAGCCCGAAGCGACAAGCCGGCCGCCGGTGCCCGAGAATCGGTCGCCGGCCGCCAACAGCCCCAGGACTTTCGACCTTCGGCCTGTAACCTGCAGCCTCCAACCGTCCTCCCCTGCCCAATTGACGCTCCCGCTCGCCAGCGGATATAATCCACCCAGTTCATTGACGAGGATGATTTCACCGTGATCGACGTAAACAACCTTCGCAACGGAACCACTTTCGAGTTGGATGGCGAGATCTTCAGGGTGCTGGAATATTCCCATCACAAGCCAGGCCGCGGCAAGGCAACCATTCGAATCAAGGTCCGCAACCTGCGCACAGGGACCATATTGGAGAAGACCTTCACTTCAGGGGATCGCGTGCAGGACATCCGCCTAGACTATCGCAACGTGCAGTTCCTGTATAAGGATGGAGATTTCTATCATTTCATGGATACCGAGACCTATGAGCAGCCGGCTGTCCACGCTACGGCATTGGGCGATGTGGTCGACTACCTCACGGAAGGCATGCAGGTGAAGCTCACGCTCTACGAGGGCGAGCCCCTCGATGTCGAGACCGATACCTCGGTGGACCTGGAGGTCGTGGAATCTGAGTTCGCCGTCAAGGGCGATACCGCCACCGGAAGCACCAAGACGGTCACCACCGAGACGGGGCTCAAGGTGCAGGTCCCGCTCTTTGTTGAGGTCGGGAACACCATTCGCGTGGACACCCGCACCGGTGAATACGTCACGCGAGTCTAATCATCAGAAGTCAGAAAAGAGTTGTCGCAATCCATGCAAACGCCTGCCGGCACCGAGTGCCGATTCTATTATGAGGATTTCTACCGAGGTCGCAATGTGCAAACCTGCCGCCTCATCGAGCGCTCTCCAAACGGGGGCCGCTGGACACCGGACCACTGCAGAGTGTGCCCCGTGCCACGCATTCTGATGGCCAACGGCTGTCCGAACCTGGTCCTCGAGGCGCGCGCCACTCGCGGCATCCTCGGTATGGGCAAGCGGGTGGAGGTTTCCGCCTACTGCACGCGCACCGAGCGAAGCGTCGAGGAACCGCAAATCGGCTGCGGCGAATGTCATCTGGCGCTGGCCGAACTCGTCACACCCGAGGATGAAGAGTGATCAAGGCCGTGCTGATCGACCTGGACGGGACGCTCCTCCAGAGCGAGATGGAGCAATTCCTCCCACCCTATCTTTCCCTTCTATCCGCCGAATTGGCTGACATCGCCCAGCCTGATCAGCTCGTGAAGGAATTGATGCGCGGCACCCAATTAATGCGTGAGAACGTGGACCCCCGACAGACGCTGCGCTCGGTCTTCGCCGCCTATTTCTACCCGCAATTGGGCACCAGCGAGGCGGCGCTCGAGAGCCGGCTTGAGACCTTCTACCGCGATCGATTCCCCCAGCTTCAGCCATACACTCAGACACGCCCGGGGGCGGCAGCCGTCGTCAAAGCGCTGTTCCAGCGAGGCAATCAAGTGGGCATCGCCACCGATCCGCTCTTCCCTCGCCTGGCCGTGGAGCACCGCTTGGCATGGGCGAAGGTTCCGGTGGATGAGTTCCCCTACGCCATCATCACCAGCTATGAGCAGTTTCGCTTCGCCAAGCGCCACCTCGCCTATTATGCCCAGATTCTGGGCTTGCTGGGGCACTCGCCATCGGAGACGGCCATGATCGGGGACAATCTGGAAGCGGATCTGGCGCCCGCCCGGGCGCTGGGCATGCCGATCTATCATGTTGGGGATGAATCTCCCGAGGGCATTCCCGGCGGGCCCCTCCAGGGAGTGCTCCCCTGGCTGGCTCGCGATGCAGAGGCACAGGCTGATCCCGCAGCGGAGACCCACGCTGAGAGCCTGATTGCACGGTTGAGAGGCAATCTAGCCGCCCTGCTGTCCTTGACAGACGGATTGAACGCCAAGGAATGGCGTCACTCGCCTGCCGAGGGCGAGTGGGCGCCGCTGGAGATCGTCTGCCACCTGCGCGACTTGGAGATCGAGGTCAACCATCCCCGGTTCCAGCGCATACTGACGCAAGATACCCCCTTCATCCCCCACGCTGATACAGACCATCTGGCAGAGAAACGCGACTACCTTTCTCAGGAACCCGACCCGTGCATGGATCGCTTGAGCCGGGCGCGCATGAAGACCATCGATTTGCTCACTGGAATCGAGCCCGAGGATTGGGCCCGCCTTGGCCGCCATTCGCTGCTCGGGCCCACTAGCCTGCAGGAGCTGGTGGGAGTAATCGTCGAACACGATCTGATCCACTTGAACCAACTCCGCGGTGCCCTGCCGGAGCCCAGCCTGCCGGAGGCCGCAGTCTAGATGGACAATAAGCGCTAAGCTCCAAGCCGATCGCCGAGCGTCCATAGTCCCCCTTCTTCAACCAAAAGAGCCGATCAACGGCAGGGAAGGAGGGGCGTCTCGAGTGCCGAGCCCCACGGGGGCGAGTTGTATTGAGAGGAGCGTCCGTCGCCGCGGCGAGCTTTCAGCAGTCAGCTGCCGGCTCGTTGGGAATCGCTGGGTGTCTATTTCGCCCTCAGCCTGGTTCTGCGCCCGCAGTGCCGAATTGTCTCGGACTGGCGATAAGCGTCAAGCTGATAGCCGATCGCCGACGGCCGAGAGCCAGAAATCCTGCAACCTTCAAGCCTCTTTTCTTCTCCCATGCTCCCCCGCGCCCCCTTGCCCCACGCCCCCTTGCCCCGGGCCCTCCTGCTCCTTTACACTACCACGACCGACAGCTATAATCCCCCCCGGGGGAAGTGCTGGAATTGGCAGACAGGCGTGACTTAGGATCACGTGCCGCGAGGCGTGAGGGTTCAACTCCCTCCTTCCCCATCACGCTTACGTTTCTCCAACCTTTGTCTGGTATAAAGCTAGGACGTCAGCGACTTCGCCCGCTCAGCAGCGGGCGCATACGAGGGAAGAACTGCCTTGAAAATCGAACAGCAGGAATTGGAAGACCGCCAAGTTCAGCTAACGGTCGAGGTGCCCGATGATGAGTCGCAGGCCGCGCTGAGGTCCGCTGCTCGGCGCCTGAGTAAGGCCGCTCGCATTCCCGGCTTCCGGCCGGGGAAAGCCCCGTACAACATCGTCGTTCGCCAGTTCGGCGAGGAAGCCGTCCTCGAGGAGGCGCTGGAGACCCTCGGCCAGAAGATTTACCGCCAGGCGATCGATGAACAGGATATCTCACCCTTCGCCCCCGGCTCCTTCGACGAGGTCATCAGCAAGCAGCCGCTGGTCCTCCAGTTCACAATACCCCTCGCGCCCAAGGTCGATCTTGATGACTATAAAGCGCTCCGCTTGCCCTATGAGGCGCCCGAGGTCTCTGACGAGGACTTGAAGGAGGTCCTGGAAAACCTGCGCCAGGGGCAGGCTTTGATCGAGCCGGTGGAGCGGCCAGCCCAGATGAGCGATTTGGCCGTCGCAGATGTGACAGCCGAGTTGCAGCCCGATGACGATGGGGAAGCGGAATCCTTGATCGACGAGAAAGGCGTCTCCCTCATCCTTGAGGAGGAGGCAGATTGGCCATTTCCGGGGATCGCAGACCATCTGGAAGGTTTGGAGGCCGGCTCCGAGCTGGATGTGGAATACACTTTCCCCGATGACTATCCCAGCGAGACCCTGCGAGGCCGGACGGCCGCGTTCCATTTGACCGTCCAGGATGTCAAATCCAGGTTCGTGCCGCAGTGGTCCGACGACCTGGCGCGCAACCTGGGGGAATTCGAGGACCTGCTGGACCTGCGTATCAAGGTGCGCAAGCAGATCCAGGAGCAGGCCACCCAGCGTGCCGAAAATGAGTATGCCGATCAGGCGCTCGACGCCTTGCTCGAGAGATCGACCATCGAGTTTCCACCCGTGCTGCTGGAAGAGGAGATCGACGACATGGTGCGAGACTTCGAGGGTCGATTGCGAGGACAGAACCTCACTCTCGATGACTACTTGAAAATCGAGGGCAAGTCCCACGAGGACCTGCGGGCCGGCTTTGCGGATCGCGCCCGAGATCGTCTCAAGCGCGCCCTGGCCTTGGGCAGACTCGTCGAACTCGAGGATCTCAAGGTCGAACCGCTGGAGATCGATGCGGAAATCGATCGCATCATGGAGCCGTTCGGCGACCGAGCGCAGGACCTTCGCAAGACCCTGGAGGCGCCGCGAGGTCAGCGCCGCCTGGAGAATGACCTGCTGACCAGGTCCGCCGTGGGGCGGCTGATGGCCATCGCTCGCGGAGACCTCGAGGCTGGCATCGAGGGTGAAGCAGGACCGAGCGAGCCGGCCGTCGAAATAGAGACGGAGCAAGAAGCATCGGGAGATGACTTTGCTGTCGATGCCGGTACGCAGGGAGAAGCCCCGGCGATCGAACCAGCCGTCGAAACAGGGACGGAAGAAGGAGCGCAGGGCAACGACCTGGCTGCCGAGGCCCAGATGAAACAAGAGGCGGCGGCGAGCAAAACAGCGGTTGAAGCCGAGACCCAGGCCGATACAACCCTGCGCCAAGCAGAGCCAGAGATCCCAGATTCAATAGAGACACCAGAGGGAGAGGCAGAATAGCATGTCTTCAAGCAACCCCCAATCTTTGATCCCCATGGTCATTGAGACAACCGGGCGCGGGGAGCGCGCCTATGATATCTATTCGCTGCTGCTGAAAGAGCGGATCATATTCCTGGGCACCCCCATAAACGACCAGGTATCGAATCTCATCGTCGCACAACTGCTCTATTTGGACAACGAGGACCGCGAGCGCACCATCCATATGTACATCAACTGCCCGGGAGGGGGCATATACTCCGGGCTCGCCATCTACGATACAATGCAGCAGGTGACCGCACCGGTCTCCACTGTCGCCGTTGGCGTAACCGCCTCCTTCGGGACTGTTCTCCTAGCCTCGGGCACCAAGGGCATGCGCTATGCTTTACCACACGCCACTGTGCACCTGCACCAACCGCTCGGGGGCGCGCAAGGTCAGGCCACCGATATCGAGATCCAAGCCAAGGAGATCTTGCGCCTGAAGGAGAAACTGAATAGGATATTGGTGGAACACACCGGGCAGACGCTCGAAGTCATCGAACGGGATACCGAACGAGACTTCTATATGGATGCCACCGAGGCGGAATCCTACGGCCTCATCGATGATGTCCTTTCGCCGTCGCACGAAGAGGAGCCGGAGGGAGAGGCAGAGAAAGCGAGCAAATAACACATGAGCGGGGATGAAGGTCCCGACCTCGATCAGCGTCGTTGCTCCTTCTGCAACCGGTCGGAGCCGGATGTGCTCCGGCTCATCACCGGTCCAGAGGGTGTCTGCATCTGCAACGAATGCGTTGACCTCTGCCAGGATATCCTTCAGGGCGGCCCCCAGCCCTCCGCGGGCTCGCTGGCCTACAGCGGGCGCCCTCCCCTTCCACCGCAGCGGATATACGAGAAGCTCGAGGAATATGTGGTCGCTCAGGAACACGCCAAGCGGGTTCTCTCCGTAGCGGTATACAATCACTACAAGCGGATCGCGAGCCGGGGCGGCCGGGATGTCGAACTTGAGAAGAGCAATATCCTGCTCGTCGGGCCGACCGGCTGCGGCAAGACATTGCTCGCCCAAACGCTTGCCAGGATCCTCGATGTTCCCTTCTGCATCGCCGATGCCACCGCGCTGACCGAGGCGGGATATGTCGGCGAGGACGTGGAAAACATACTGCTGCGCCTGCTGCAGGCCGCCGATTTCAACGTCCCCCGGGCGGAGCGCGGCATTGTCTATATCGATGAGCTCGATAAGACCGCACGCAAGACCGGCGACAACCCCAGCATCACCCGCGATGTCTCCGGTGAAGGGGTTCAGCAGGCGCTGCTCAAGATCATCGAAGGCGCCATGGTCAACGTCCCCCCACAAGGGGGGCGGAAACATCCCCAACAAGAGTTCATCCAAGTCAACACCACGGACATCTTGTTCATCTGCGGCGGGACATTCGACGGCCTAACGGAGATCGTGGCCGATCGCATCGGCCGGCGTGGGTATCTCGGCTTCCCGGGGACCCGGGCCAGCAGGGAGGCCATGGAGCTCGATTCCACGGCCTTGCTCAAGATGGTCGCGCCCGAGGATCTGATGCGCTACGGGATGATCCCTGAGCTGGTTGGCCGCCTCCCGATCGTCGCCAGCCTCCACCCCCTTGACAAGGACGCGCTGCGGGCTATTCTCACCGAGCCTCGCAACGCCCTGGCCCGACAGTACCATCGCCTTTTCGAGATGGACAACGTGGTTCTCGATCTCACCGCCGATGCGTTGACCACAACCGCGGAAATGGCGTTGAAGTCGGAAACTGGAGCCCGTGGCCTGCGCTCCATCCTGGAGGCCACGCTGCTGGATGTGATGTACTCCATCCCCTCCCATCCCGAAGTCCGAAAGGTGATCGTGGATGGCGACACCATCCTGGGGAAGTCCGAACCGCGGCTCCTCAACGCTCAGGGGGAGTTTGTGGAATGGGACCGTGGGGCGACCTTGTCGGATGCCGCCTGATCTCCAAAGATTCCTTTTCCCGCCGATCGTCTCTACCTTCTCCATCGTTGCTTTCGATCCGCACGGCCCTGCCTGGGGCATCGCCGTGGCCTCCAAATTCCCCGCCGTCGGCGCTGTGGTTCCCTGGGCGCTGGCCGGCTCGGGAGCGGTTGCCACACAATCCTACGCCAATACGGCTTACGGGCCGCGCGGCCTGGAGCTGATGGGCGCCGGGAAAAGCGCCGAGGCGGCATTGGGAGAATTGATCGCGGGAGACGACGATCGCGCCACCCGGCAAGTCGGCTTGGTCGACGCCCAGGGGAGCGCAGCTACCTTCACCGGAGACGAGTGTCATGACTGGGCCGGCGGGCGTACAGGTGACGGTTTTTCGATCCAGGGGAACATTCTGGTAGGCCCGGAAGTGGTCGAGGCCATGGCGAAGAACTTCGAGGGCACCCAAGGGGGCCTGCCCGAGCGATTGATGGTCGCTCTGCAGGCAGGCGACCGCGCCGGTGGGGATCGCCGGGGGCGCCAGAGCGCGGCACTGCTGGTGGTTAAGACGGGTGGGGGATACGCCGGTCTCAACGACCGCTGGATCGATTACCGGGTCGACGATCACGTTGATCCGGTCCCTGAGCTTATCAAACTCCTCGAGCTGCACCATCTCTATTTCGAAGAGAGTCCGCCGGAGGACCGGGTAGATATTCGTGGCGAAGTGGCTGAGGACCTGCAGGCCATGATGACCCGTCTTGGCTACTACCAGGGGGAACTCACCGGCGAGCTCGACCCCGTCACCCGCAAGGCCCTGGAAGCCTTTATTGGCGCGGAGAACTTTGAAGATCGCACAGACCTGGATAGCGGAAAGATAGACCGCCCGGTCTACGAGTACCTGCACCGCAAGTTCAAAGCATGAGCCGCATTGAGGCATAAGCGATACACGCCAGGCGGACCAATGACGAACGACAAGGCCGTGTTCCCGTTGAAGCGTCGGAACGTTATGACGTTTGAACGTGGAAACGTGCGAACGTGCAACGTGTGACCCGGAATCGCCCCTTCGCCTGCCATTGAACGCGACATGGCTTACAATAACGCTTGCGTCCCCCATCGGATCGTCCATGGCTACGACGGAGTGAGGAAATGAAGCGCGCTGCAATTCGCGGCTGGATCATCGACATGGACGGGGTGCTATACCGCGGCGGCACCCCGCTACCCGGCATGGTGGATTTCATCCCCCTGCTGAGAGCTAGGGGCCTCTCCTTCCTGATCGTCACCAACAACGCCACCGCCACCCCAGATGCTGTCGTTCGGAAACTGGCCGGCATGGGGGCCAGCATCTCGCCTCAGGAAGTGCTCAGTTCAGCTCTGGCGACGGCAAACTGGCTCAAGGGTGAGCTAGACTCCGGCGCAGCCATCTATGTGATCGGCGAGGAGGGCCTGCGGGCCGCATTGACGGAAGCGGGGTTCCGCTTGGCAGGTGTCGCTGACGACGCGAGCGCCGTCGTCGTGGGGATGGATCGCAAAGTGACATGGGAGAAGATGGCCGAAGCGGCCTTGGCGATCGAGGCGGGCGCGATGTTCGTAGGCACCAATCCGGACCCATCCTTTCCCATCGAGCGCGGCCTGGTCCCCGGAAACGGGGCCATATTGGCGGCGCTGCAAGCCACCACGGATGTGGCGCCCAAGATCATAGGGAAACCCGAAGTGCCCCTGTTCCAACAGGCGGCGGAACGCATCGGCGTGCAGCCCCCCCATATCATGGTGCTGGGGGACCGGCTGTCCACCGACATTCTGGGCGGCCAGCGCGCCGGCATGCAAACCGGATTGATGCTCACCGGGGTCACGGATCGGGAGACGCTCAAGGCCTCCGGCATCCAACCGGATAGGGTATATAGCGACCTCTATCATGTGATGAAGGAAATCCGGGAGTCGCAGAAGTGAATCCAGTCCCATCCATCTTTGATCTCCGCTTCGAAGAGTTGGAGCAGGTGATCGCCTCCTGGGACGAACCCCCCTATCGCGCCAGGCAGATCTGGCATGCGCTGTACGCGGAACAGGTAGAGAGCGTTGGCCAGATTACCACGTTGTCGATGGAGCTGCGCGGCCGTCTCGCCGGGGAATACCGCTTCCGATCGCTGGCCGAGCGCCGCAAATTGACTTCCAAGGATGGCAGAACCGAGAAGTTCCTGTTCTCGCTCGCGGATGGGAAGGCCATCGAGGTCGTCTTGATGCATTATCGCAGGCGCCGCACCGCCTGCATATCCACCCAGGTCGGCTGCGCTATGGGCTGTAGTTTCTGTGCCACCGGGCGCATGGGCTTCGGCCGCCATCTCTCCGCCGGGGAGATCGTAGAACAGGTGCTGTATCTTTCACGCCATTTGGCCGTCCAGGATGACCGGTTGACCAACGTAGTGGTGATGGGCATGGGGGAGCCCTTTCACAACTACGAGGCGACCGCAGAAGCCATCGCGCGTCTCAGCGACCATCGCGGGTTCAACTTCGGCGCCCGTCGTTTTACCGTTTCCACCGTCGGGCTGGTGCCGATGATCGAGCGTTTCGGCGAGGATATGGGCCAAGTGAACCTGGCCGTATCGCTGCACGCCGCCACAGATGCCCTGCGGGATGAGCTGATTCCGATCAACCGGAAGTATCCGCTGGGCCTTCTCATCGGAGCCTGCCGAGAACATGTTCGGAGAACGGGGCGGCGGATCACCTTTGAATGGGCGCTGATCAACGGTGTGAACGACGGGCCCGATCAAGCCCAAGCCCTGTGCGGGCTTGTCGAGGGGCTCAACTGCCACGTGAATCTCATCCCCCTTAACCCCATCCGCGGCTACTCCGGAACCGCCTCCTCCCAGCGCCGCGTAGCCGCCTTCCGAAACGTTCTGCAATCCTGCGGCATACCCACCACCGTGCGCGTCCGCCGCGGTATCGAGATCGATGCCGGGTGTGGGCAACTGGCGACGGAATCCGCCTGAAAGCACAACTCACGCATGGCGTTCCGAATGCCTGGGGCAACTCGTCTCGACGGTCGCCCCCGGGCACATCAGGGCGAGCAGCGCCGCTGCGATCAGGACGCGCTCGGCCAGGCGTTAAGCGAGAAACGCCCTGAGGGGCGCCGGCCTTCCCGACCTTGGGATTATCATGATTTCTGTGATTTGACGGCCCGAAAACTCGAGAAACCTATGCGGCATAGCCCGGGGAGCGCAGCTTCTCCAGCGCCTCCGCCGTTTGTGGAACAGCAAGTCGCACCGAAGTGCCCTTTCCGGGAGCCGAATCCACCACCAGTTTGCCGCTCACCAGCTCTGCCCGCTCATACAGGTTAAGCATCCCCATGCTGCCGGATTGCTCGTACCCATCCTGGAGCATCTCCAGATCGAAGCCGTCGCCGTCATCCTCGACGCTCAGGAAGAACATCTCCCCCTTGCTCCATGCGCGCACCCGGATTTCCTCCGCGTTGGCGTGTTTGCGGGCGTTGGCCACTGCCTCCTCGGCCACGAAGAAGACCACGTTCTGCTTGCGGGCGTCGAGCCCTGCGGCGGCATCGACGGCAGATTCAACAATCACCCGCTGGTCGAAAGTCTCCTGCGTATTCTTCGCCAGATGTTCCAGCGCCGGTATCAAGCCCTCCGCTTCCAGCACCAACGGGCGCAAGGCAAACAGCATCTGGCGCATTTCCTTTGTCGTGCGCCGGGCAAGCTCCTCGACCTTGTACAGCTCATCCGCC
Source organism: uncultured Anaerolineaceae bacterium (assembly GCA_964388955.1). Lineage (GTDB taxonomy): Bacteria > Chloroflexota > Anaerolineae > Anaerolineales > E44-bin32 > CAYMCO01. Next base: position 43,892 of record CAYMCO010000029.1, read on the forward strand.
GCAGCTTTTGGATCGCGCTCAAGCAGACGACGGACATAGTTCACCCGCATTGTGATCGCGCCGATGGATTGCGTGGGGCCGTCATGCAGGTCCCTGGCCAGCTTCCGGCGCGCCTCTTCCTGAACTTCCTTGATCCGATCCTTCTCCAGCGCCAGGTTTTCATACATGGCCGCGTTGGTGAGCGCGATCACCGCTTGCTTGGCGATCAACTCCAGCAGCTCCAGATGCTCCTCGTCAAAGAAATCGGGTTGAGAGTGTCCAAACAGGAGCAGACCGGTGACATCGAAGCCCTGGTATAGCGGCACGCAGACCGCGCTCTTGCACCTGTGCAACGCGGTCAGACGGCTGAGCTCGGGATCTTCCTTTGGATTCTCCGTGACCGCGGAGCGGTTGCTGCCAAGCGCCTGTGCCAACGCACCTCCCCGACCCTCGAATCGAACGCGCATATCGGCATGTGGGAAGCCGCGCGCGGCAGCCACGCGCAGGCCGCCGTCCGCCAAGATGAGGAGTGCGCTCACGCTCCGCCCACCCCGCTCCGCTGCTTCTCCCAAGGCGGCTGTCCCCAAGTCGAGACTGAGTTCCTGCACGCGCTCATAGTTCAGGCTGGCGTTGAGCGTTCCAGAGATCTGCAGCACGGATCGCAGGTGCTCCAGTTCGTCCTGGCGCTTCTTGAGCCGCCTCTGCAACGTGCTGAGCGTCCCATCCGAGTCACCCTGCTGACTGGCGGCACTTCGCCTATGCGAGGGTCGCATCACCCAGCGAATGACTACGGCAGCGAGCACGATCAACCCAAGTAGAAAGCCCGCCAGAATCACGGGTTCGGCGGCCTGTAAGAAACTGCCCAAAGACGTGAAATGGAGGGCATTAGAGAAGTGCACGACTGCCCCAACCTTTTTGAGTCGTCCCGTCGCGGCAAAGCGTGATGGATGATGCGAAAGTGCGCCCGTCCGTGCGCCGTCCGCAGCAACCCCATATGTCTATAGTATGCGTCATCCTCTCCAATTCCCACCTTACAGCCAGCTAACAGACTTCCTCCGCACTAGTGGCGCGTCGATTCGGCACGCCTCCAGCTCATGCGCCGCATCTGGTGGCCCCTTGGTGCAACCCAGCGTCCCAGGCGGTCGAAGGCAACCGGGAGTTGGCACGAGGAGGTGAACCCATGAATGACAATTGTCTATGCGAAACGGAGGTCATCCAGCAGACTTCCTCTCCGCTGCCTTGGTGAATTCCACGAACGCGCGCTCGATCTCATCGCTCCTCCGTCGCGCCCCCGCTTGCAGGTATTCCATGGCGCGTAGCGCGCACTCGTGGGCGGCCTCGCTGGAACCACACACGCAATCCTCCGCCACCCGGCAGAAGTAGTCGCGTTGGTGGCCATCCACAAAGGTATAGTGGACACAGACATCCGTGAGCGCGCCGACCATGATCAATGTGTCGGCCTTGAGGCCCTTCAGCAAGATCTCCAGATCCGTGCCGAAGAAGCAGGAATAGCGCCTCTTTCGGATCACGAAATCCTCCGGCCGCAAGTCCACGAGCTCAGCGGAGATTTCCGTCCCGGCCTGCCCCTCGATGTCGTGAACGTCCTCCGCGCCATCTAGTTCGCGCCCGATATCCACCAGATCCGGCCGATGGACCTCCTGGAAGAAGATGATCGGGATGGCGCTTTCGCGGGCTGCCCGGATCAGCGCCGCCGCCCGCTGCATGCGCTGTGGGTAGTCCGCCATCGTGGGTATGGCGGCCTTTTGGTCACCGGCCCGCCGTTCGCCCCCCTGGATGTCAATGGCCAGCAAGACGGGCTGGCCCTCGATGAGTCTTCGCCGGACGATTTTCCCTTCTCGCATCATCCCTTCCTCGTGGATTCTCTCGCCGATTCCGCCGGTTGGGGCACTTGTTGCCGAACGGGTGCGGGCATTATGCCACTTGGACTCGTGTTGTCAAGTTGGGATTGAAACGGCCTGGTGCGGCGAGATGATCGAGTGCGGGCCCGCTTATGGACTCCGTCAGCTTGCTGATGGCCGCGAGCGAAGCGGGCGGAGGGATACGAACTGCGATGTCGATCGCGAAGACTCCACCCCGACGAGGAATGCTGGGGCAATCTCCCCACAATTGGGGCGAACCGCCGAATCATGGATTTGCAGCCGGTCCTCCCATACTTCGGGACGTCGGGCATCCCTTCCCCCGCCCCCCAACGACTGCTCCCTGAGCACTCTTCACCCCCGATTGCTCCCTGACCGCTGTCCACTCCCCATTGCTCACTATGCCTGTATTTGCCGGGTGCGCCTATGTTTTGGGGGAAAGCCCTGCCTCCCTCGCCTGACGCAGCCGCGGTTCAAAGAGGCCCTCCATTTCAGAGAGAAGTGTCGGCGAACCCCCACCCCCTTGCCCCCTCCCCCAACATGCTGGGACCGTTTTCCCCGGTCTTCCGGAAGCCGGGGGAGGGGATTGGGGTGAGGGGTGGAAAGGACCTCCAAAGGCAGAGTCAATGTTCCGCGTCGTGGATCACCGCAATGGGCAGTCCAGGAGCTGGGCGGAGGGCGCCCGAGTGACGGGCCGTTCTTCGAACTTAGCCGCCCCTGAAATGGAACAACCCCTATTTGCCTGCCATCTTGAAAATGGGGGGAGGCAACGGTATCATAGAAGCCTATGAAAAGAGGATATCTTATCGCGCCCTCCATCCTCGCCGCGGATTTCTCCAATTTGGAAGCCGCGATCGGCCAGGCAGAGTCCGGCGGTGCGGATTGGATTCATGTTGACGTCATGGATGGGCATTTCGTTCCCAATTTGACAATGGGGCCGGCAGTCGTCGCGGGCTGCCGCAAAGCCACCGACCTGCCCCTCGATGTGCACCTAATGATCGAGGCGCCGGAGCGCTTCCTCAAGGCTTTCGCCGATGCAGGGGCGAGTTCGCTGACCATACAAGTCGAGTCCGGACCGCATCTCTACCGCACGCTGCAGTCCGTGCGCGAGCTGGGCTTGCGTGTGGGGGTCACCATGAACCCTGGCACCCCCGTGATCAGCATCCGCCATGTCATCCACCTGGTGGATTTGGTGCTGGTCATGACCGTCAATCCGGGGTTCTCCGGGCAGGAATTCATCCAGCCCATGCTCGATAAGATAGGGGAGGTCAGGGAACTCAGGGACCGCGCGAACCCGGAGGCGCGCATCCAAGTCGATGGGGGCATCAGCCCGCAGACAGCGCCCTGGACCGCTGAAAGGGGGGCCGAGGTCTTTGTCGCCGGCTCGGCGATCTTCCGGCATCCGGAGGGGATCGCCGCTGGCATCCATGCCCTGCGGCGCTCCCTACATCGGAGTGATATGCCATGAAAAGGGCCGCCGGAGCGGCCCCGAGCGGACACGATCGGTTGGGGGAAGGAGGGAGGCTAAACTCGCGCCAAGCGTTTGATGCACTTGGCACACAAGGTCTTGCGCACCAGGCGCCCGTTTTCCATCACCCGCACGCGCTGCAAATTGGGCTTGAACTTGCGCTTCGTCGCCTTCATCGAAAAGCTTCGGGATTGCCCGAATGCCGTTGACTTGCCACACCGTTCGCACTTGGCCATGAACAAATATCCCTTGCGCCGTCAGTTTCGCCTTGATCTTATTCGGATGAAATCTTACCACAGCCTTGAACTTACCTTCAAGACCCGACAGCCGTGTGTGGAGAGCAGAACATGACCGGTGAGACTACAAGCCTCGGCCGCATATCCATCACGCCCAAAGCGATTGCCTCCATCGCATCCCACGCCGCGCTGCAGTCCTACGGCATTGTAGGGATGGCGCCCAAGAGTCTGGTGGACGGCATCGCGAATGCTGTCGTGCAGGACCCGGCGCACGGCGTGGATGTGCGCGCAACCATAGATCAACTCTTCATCGATTTATATGTGATCGTGGAATACGGCACGCGGATATCATCGGTGACCCAGAGCGTGGCCAATTCGGTGCGATACCATGTGGAGCGCGCGCTGGGGATGCCTGTGGCGGCAATCAACGTCCACGTTCAGGACCTGCGGGTGAGCGACACAAATTGAATTTGTCCAAGGAGAACGTTGGTCTTGACTGATTCTGATCGGTCCCGGCAACGAAGGGAAAAGCTCCTGCATAAGTATCGCACCATCGACGGCCAGGACCTTGTCAAGCTGTGCGATGCCGGCCTGCAGTGGCTGCACACCAATCAGGAGCTTGTAAACTCCTTGAACGTGTTTCCCGTGCCTGATGGGGACACTGGCACCAATATGGTTTTGACAATGAAATCGGCCGCCCAGGAGGTCGAGGGCTCGGGCGAGAAATCTGTGGGAAAGATCGTCCACGCCATTGCCCATGGCGCATTGATGGGAGCGCGAGGGAATTCCGGCGTGATCCTCTCCCAGCTTTGGCGAGGTGTCGCTCGGGCCCTCGATGGAGAGTCTGTCCTCGACGTGGACAATCTCGTCACCGCCCTCGGGGAGGCCCGGGATACCGCCTACAAAGGCGTCGTGCGGCCAGTGGAAGGCACCATTCTTACGGTTTCCAAGGCCATCGCCTCAGGGGCGCAGCAGGCCCGCCAGAATGGCGCCACCTCGGTGTTGGAGGTATTGGAGGTGCTGGTGGAGAAAGCCGATGAGTCGGTCGAGCAGACGCCGGATCTACTCCCCGTTTTGAAAGAAGCCGGCGTCGTCGATGCCGGCGGCAAAGGCCTGCTATTGCTTTTGGAGGGGATGCTGCGCCTGGCCAACAGGCAGCCGCTCGATGAGGCGCAGGCCGCCCTGCAGCCCTTGAGCGCACTCTCCCTGTCGGCCGAGTCTGAATTGATCGAGCCCGGGCAGGATTGGGAGGTCGTGGTGGACTTCAAGACCCGGCGCGATCTGGACATCGACCAACTCTACGAGGACCTGGAAGCCATGGGCACCTCGATCCAACTCGGCCAAGGGGATGGAATGCACCGCATGCATATCCACACCCGGGATCAGGAGCAGTACAAGCCCATTGAATACTGCCGCGGCTTGGGGACGGTAACCAGAGTCGCCATCGAGAACCTCATGGTCCAGCAGGAGGAGCACCTTTCCGAAGCGGAAGAGAGCTTCCCATTCCCTGCCAGGATAGAGCCGGATCAGATCGCCGCGGTCGTAGTGGCGCCCGGGCCCGGCATCGCGCGCGTCTTCGCCAGTCTGGGGGCCGCGGCCATCGTTAAGGGCGGGCAAACCATGAACCCCAGCACGGAAGAGATCCTCTCCGCATTCGAGCAATTGCCCTCAGACAAGATCGTCATCCTCCCTAACAACAAGAACATCCTGCTCGCCGCTCGCCAAACCGCAGAGATGACCGTGAAACAGGTCAGGATCGTCCCCTCGGTCTCCGTGCCGCAGGGTGTAGCGGCCATGTTTGCCCTTGACCCGGACGGCGACTTCGAGCAAGTCGTCCAGGCGATGAACTCCGCGATGGCGGAACCACAGTCCGGTGCCCTGACCACCGCCACGCGTTCCGCCGAGATTGATGGGGTACACGTGAGGCAAGGTCAGGTGATCGGCATGCTCGACGGTCAGCTCGTGACTGCCGGGGATAGTCTCGAACCGACGTTGATCGAACTGCTGCGGATGGCGGAACCCGAGGGGGCTGAGTTGGTCACCCTCTACTACGGGGCGGATCTGACCCCCGCCCTGAGCAATCAAATGGCGGACAGGGTGCGGGAGCTATGGCCGAACCTTGAGGTGGAAGTGGTCGAGGGCGGCCAGCCGCATTATAGCTTCCTCGTAGCGATCGAGTAGCGATGAGCGGTATTCATATCGTCACCGACAGCTCGGCCCAATTCCCTCCTCCCGGCCTTGCGGACCGCTATCCGGTGACCGTGCTGCCCACCTCGCTCAGGCTCGCGGGGCACGGCCGCATCGAAAGCGTTTCTCATCTGGACGGCTTGCGGGGCGTGCGCTACTTGTTCCAGGAACCCGCCACAGCGCCCGTCCACCTGGGACCTACGGTCGGGGAGTTCGCCGAGGCCTACGAGCGCTTGCGCGGCCAGACCGATGAGATCATCTCCATACATCCCTCCGCCGAGATCAGTGACGCCCTGACCAACGCCACAAAGGCGAGCCAGATGTTCCTCGGTCGCTCCAGCATCCAGGTGATCGATTCCAAGATGATGTCCTCCGGATTGGGGCTGCTGGTCAGGGCGACCGCGGAGGCCATTCTTAAGGGAGCGGACTACGAGGAGCTGGTTCGGGTCATCCACGGGGTCATCCCCCGCCTGTATGCCGTCTTCTATCTCAAGGACTTGATGTATTTGGAACGAAACGGCCTAACCAGCCGCTCCCAAGCCATATTGGGAAACATGCTCGGCCTGATCCCCTTCCTGACAATCGAGGAGGGCCACATCATCCCCATGGAGAAGGTGCGTTCCCCTGCCAAAGCCATGGATAAGATGATCGAGTTCGTGACCGAGTTCTCGCACTTGGATGAGATCGCCATATTGCATGACGCCGGGGATCGGGATGGCGCCGATCATGCGATCGCCGATCGGCTCAGACTGATCTATCCGCACGCCACCATCACCATCTCTGAATACAATCCCGCCGTGGCCTCCTTCGTCGGTTTGGGCAGCCTGGGCGTGGTGGTGCTGGAGGCGGAGGATGGCCTGACGTGAGCCTGCGGGTGCCGACCGTGGCCGTCGTGACAGACAGCACGGCGGATATCCCCCGGGAGCGGGCGGAGTCGTTGGCCATTCGCGTGGTCCCGGCCCTATTGACCATCGATGGGCAGACCTATCGGGATGGCGAGGGAATCACCCGCCGGCAGTTGTATCGAACCCTTCCCGAACTTTCCCAGAGTCCGAAGACCGCCTCCCCTTCGCCGCACTATTTCAGCGAAGCATACGAGGATGCGCTCGCTGCGGGGGCGCGATCCGTGCTGTCTTTGCATCTTTCCGCCAAGTTGAGCGGCATATTCAACGCCGCATCCCAGGCCGCGGCATCCTTCGAAGAGCGGGTCCGCGTAATTGATTCCCGCCAGGTTTCCTTGGGGCTGGGCTTCCAGGTTCTCGAGGCGGCAAGCGCCGCGCTCGAGGGTAGAGGGCCGGACGAGGTTTTCGCTGTGGCGCGCAGGTCCCGGGATCGGGCCTGCCTGACCGCGATGATTGACACACTTGAATACCTGCGCCGCAGCGGCAGGGTGAGTTGGCTTCAGGCTGGCGTCGGCGATTTGCTTCAGATGAAGCTGCTGGTGGAGGTCGCCGATGGACTCGTACAGCCGGTGGGGAGAGTACGCACCCGCAAGAAGGCCCTGGAACGATTGATGGACGCCGCCCGCGCCTTGCGCCCCTTCTCCCATTTTGCCGTGCTGCACACCGCCGCGGAGGAACAGGCGGTAGAGCTCGCCGCCCGGCTTGCGGACTGCTCACCCGCACCGCCGCTGATCGTGGAAGCGACCACCGTTATCGGCACCCATGTGGGCCCATACGCCATGGGCTTCGCGGGGCTGAGGATATGACCCTGGCGCGATCCACGCCCTTCTCCTATCATTGGAAGTAGACTCATATGAATCCTGCGATTGAGAAATTGAGCAAATACCTGCGGCTCGAAGCGCAGCGGGGTTATGACAACCGCGCCATAATGGGCGGCCTGCAGCAGATGCTGGATCCCTGGCGCTCCGAAGCGGAGAGCAGCGGCACCTCGGAGGAGTTGGTTGAAGCGGTGACCACCCGCCTGCGCGACTACCCGCGTCTCAGCCCCGAATCGCGTCGCGAGGTTCTCCTTGGCTTGTGGCGGAGGCTGCAGGGCGAGCATACTGGCGTCGGTGAGTTTCCCGGGATCGATGGGCCGGGGGCGGGGCACGTAGAAACAGCGGAAGTTTCGGGTGCGCCTTCGAAGTCAGAATCGATCGAGGCGCAAACAATGCCAAAGCGAGAGGGCGCCGGCGGGGAAAAAGGGGGAGGGGGAGAGGCGCTCAAAGAATGGGGGGACGCGGCGCCGAGCGCGGATCGGCCAGGCACAGGTGAGCAACCTGCGACAGACGCCGCGGCCGGCCCGAAGAGAGCCCAGCCGGAACCAGAGGGTCCACCCGCCGCAATGGACGCTCCCCTCACGGCCCTGCGCGGGGTGGGGGAGAAGACCTCCAAGACTCTCTCCAAACTGGGGCTCAATAACCTGGGAGATTTGCTCTGGCATCTGCCCAGGCGCTACGATGATTATTCCCGGTTGAAGACCATCAACCGCCTATGGTACGGGGAGGAAGTGACCATCATTGGCACGGTGGAAAGCGTCGACCTGCGGACCGCCCGGGGGGGCAGGATGAAGCTTGTCGACGCAGTGGTCAGCGACGGCACCGCGGCCTTGCGGGTCACTTGGTTCAACCAGCCCTGGATTGCGGATAAGCTTCAGCCTGGGCGGGCGATCGTGCTGTCAGGAAAGGTGGACCAATATCTGGGACGCCTGACGATGAACAATCCGGAATGGGAGCCGGTGGAACGAAAGCAGCTCCACACGAACCGAATCGTCCCTGTCTACCCCCTGACCGCGGGCATCACCTCCAAATGGCTGCGCCGGGTGATGCATGGCCTCATCAACCGTCTGGCGCCGCGCGTGCCCGATCCGCTGCCTGAGGACGTCATCCAATCGGCTGATCTGATGGCGCTTGGCGACGCGCTCCGCCAGGTTCACTTCCCCGACAGTTGGGAACTACTCCGGCGCGCGCAGGCGCGCCTTGCATTCGACGAAATGTTCATGCTGCAGTTGGGGGTCTTGCGCCAGAAGGCGGATTGGGAATCGCTGACCTCACCGCCCCTGGGCGTGGACGACGTCTGGATCGATAACTTCCTCGACTCGCTCCCTTTCAAACTCACGCCCGCCCAACATCAAGCGCTCGAAGATCTCAGAGCGGACATGGCCGCGGCGCGGCCCATGAATCGTCTGCTCCAAGGGGATGTTGGGTCGGGAAAGACGGTCATTGCCGCCGCAGGGATGGGAATTGCGCTCGCCAACCGCAAACAATCTGCCCTGCTTGCCCCCACCAGCATCCTCGCCGAGCAGCATCTGGACACTTTGCTTGAAGTGCTGCCTGCGGCGGCCGGGATGCAGGCCCGTGACATCCGTTTGCTGATCGGCGCCACGCCGGAGAGCGAGAAGGCCGAAATCCGGGAGGGATTGTCGAGCGGTGAGATCGCGGTTGTCGTCGGCACCCACGCTTTGCTCGAGGATCCGGTCCACTTTGGGGACTTGGGGCTCGTGGTGATCGATGAACAACATCGTTTCGGAGTCGAACAGCGCGCCGAGCTGCGCGCCAAAGGCGATAATCCGAACCTGATGGTCATGACTGCAACTCCGATCCCGCGCTCGCTTGCGCTGACTCTCTATGGAGATCTGGATTTGACCGTGATCGACGAATTGCCTCCGGGCCGGAAGCCCATCGAGACGCGCGTTCTACGCCCCATCGAACGAGGGCGCGCCTACACGTTCATCATCACCCAAATCGAAGCCGGGCATCAGGCCTTTGTCATCTATCCGCTGGTGGAGGAATCCGAGAAAGTGGACGCCAAGGCCGCCGTCGATGAGTTCGAGCGCTTGGCGAAGGACGTCTTCCCCGAGTATGACGTGGGTCTCGTACATGGGCGCCTCCCGCCCGATGAAAAAGAGCGCGTCATGAAGCGATTTCGGGCTGGGGAGATTGATGTGCTCGTGTCCACCTCGGTGATCGAAGTGGGCATCGACGTCCCCAACGCCACGGTGATGCTTGTCGAGGGCGCCGATCGATTTGGCCTCGCGCAGCTGCATCAGTTCCGCGGCCGAGTAGGCCGCAGCAGCCACCGTTCCTACTGCCTGCTGATACCCTCCAATGATGAGGATGCCGAGAACAAGCGCCTGAAGGCCATGGAAGCCACCAATGACGGCTTCGAGCTCGCGGAATTGGATCTCGAATACCGGGGGCCGGGGGATTTTCTCGGAACACGCCAGTCAGGCTTCACCGAGCTGCGGATGGCAAAACTTACGGATGTGCGCCTGATCGAAAGGGCCCGCCAACAGGCCAGGCGCGTCTTTGAGGCCGACCCGGCTCTGTCGATGCCGGAGCACGTCCTGCTGGCCGAGGCGGTGGACCGCTTCTGGGCCGTAGGAAAAGGAGAGATCAGTTGATGGTCAGGGCAATCTTCCCGGGGACCTTCGATCCCATTCACTTTGGCCATATCGACATTGCCCACCGGGCGGCCGACTTGTTCGACGAGCTCATCGTCGCGGTCTACGATCGCCCGCTGAAGGCCCTGCTGTTCTCCCCGGAGGACCGCCTCGAGATGGCGCAGCGCACCTTCGAAGGCGCGGAGCGCATTCGGGTGATCGGCTACCAGGGCCTCACCGTCGAGCTGTGCCGCAGGCTGGGCGCCAAGGTGGTCGTGCGCGGCCTGCGGGTCTTCTCCGACTTCGAACACGAGTTCCGCATGGCGCTCGCCAATCACCGCTTGGCGCCAGAGGTCGAAGTGGTCGCACTGATCACCAGCGAGCAGCACACCTTCTTGACGGGCACCACTGTGCGGGAGATCGCCTCCCTGGGCGGGGATGTCAGCAGCATGGTCCCCGAACACGTTTCCAGGGCCCTGAAGAGCCGCTTTCTCGAGTTGGGCGACGACGGGCCGACGAACTATTCGGCCACTACGTTTCTGGATTAACAGCCTTGCGGCCCTGTCACGTTCGGTGTACCCTTTTCGCTGATACTCGCATCCGCGGGCCCGCGCCCTTTCCGGCCTGCAGGTAGAGCGGAGGTATCCATGGACATATTCCATCTGGTGGATCGACTGGAGGAACTGTTCAATGAAAGTCGACCCATCCCTCTCACGCGGAACGTAATTGTCGATGAGGACCGCATCCTGGATATCATCGATCAGATGCGGATCTCTGTTCCTGACGAGGTCAAGAAGGCTCAGCAGATCCTGGCGCAGCGAGACCGTGTGTTGGCCCAAGCCCAGGAGGAGGCGAACCGCACCCTGGCGATCGCAAAGAAAAGGGCGGATGAGATGATGGAAAAAGAGGCCATCATCCAGGCGGCCCAGCCGCGCGCCGAGCAAATCCTCAGCGACACGAAGGGTGATGCCGAGGCCATCATGCGCGACGCAGATCGATATGTCGTCGACTCCCTCCGCTCGCTGGAGGCCGAGCTGCTGCGCATGTTGTCGCAGGTACGAAATGGGATTGCCAAGATGAACGCCGAACTCGAATACGCGAAGCGAGACATGGAAGAGCAGGAACGCGCGCCCAAGCCATCTTCGTAGATGCAGCACCCGCCGTCTTCTCTATAGAGAGCCGCCCCCTCTGCGCGCCCCGACTGGGGCTTTCTTATTTAACCTCCTCTGTCGGCTGCGGCATCCGCTCTGGGGCGAGCACTCCCGCTCGCTCCGCCGCGGCCTTCACGAAGGCGCGGAACAATGGATGGGGCCGGTTCGGGCGCGAGAGAAACTCGGGATGAAACTGGCTGCCGACCATGAAGGGATGGCCCTTCAATTCCGCGATCTCCACCAGCCGCCCGTCTGGGGAGAGGCCCGAGAACACCATGCCATTTTCCTGCAGCACCGAACGGTATTTGTTGTTCAACTCGAACCGATGGCGGTGTCTTTCTTCGACATAGTCCGTGCCGTACGCCGCAGCAGTGATGGTGCCTGGCACGATCTTGCACGGATACAGCCCCAGCCTCATGGTGCCACCCAAATCCCCAAGGCCCCGCTGCTCCGGCAGCAGATCGATGACCGGATGCGCTGTGTTGCGATCGAACTCCGTCGAATTGACGTCATCCGTGCCCATCACATGGCGGCCGAACTCGATCACCATCACCTGCATGCCCAGGCACAGCCCCAGGTACGGAACCTTCTCTGAGCGCGCATAGGCCGCGGTGGCGATCTTGCCTTCAATTCCCCTGGAGTCGAACCCGCCCGGGATGATGATGCCGTCGGCGCTCATCACCTCATCCCAATCTTTGCCCTTTTCAACCTCTGAGGAATGCAGCCACAGCATGCGCGTCTTCACGCCGACGGCCAGCCCTGCATGCCGTACCGCCTCCCGCACGCTGATGTAGGCATCGTGAAGCTCAACGTACTTGCCCACCAGAGCGATGGTGACACAGGGACGGGTTGAATGCTCCATGCTCACAATCTTCTTCCACTCGGTCCAATCCGGCTGTGCGCGCGCCTTGATCTTCAGGCGCTTCAACATGTAGTCACCCAGATTCTCTCTTTCCAGCCGCAGGGGGACCTCGTACAAGACGGATGATGTCGACAGTGGGATCACGGCTCGCGTTTCCACGTCACAAAACAAGGCGATCTTCTCCCGCAGATCCTCTCCCACCTCGTGGTCCGCGCGGGCGATGATCACGTCCGGTTGGATGCCGATCCCCCGGAGCTCGCGCACCGAGTGCTGGGTGGGCTTTGTTTTCAATTCTCCCGTTGCCTGGATGTGCGGCAGCCATGTGACATGGATGTAGAGCGTATTTCCGCGTCCCAGGTCCATGCGCATCTGCCGTAGGGCCTCCAGGAAAGGAAGCGATTCGATATCGCCCACCGTGCCGCCGACCTCGACGATCACGATCTCCGCCCCCGTCTCCTGGGAGACCAGGCGGATGCATCGCTTGATCTCGTTGGTGATGTGCGGAATGACCTGGATCGTGCCACCAAGGAAATCCCCTCTGCGTTCTTTGGAGATGATGGATGAGTAGATCTGCCCCGTGGTAACGTTGCACACTCGGCTCAGGCTGGTATCGATGAAGCGCTCATAGTGCCCCAGGTCGAGGTCCGTCTCCGCCCCATCGTCGAGGACAAAGACCTCGCCATGCTGGTAGGGGCTCATGGTCCCTGGATCGACATTCAGATACGGGTCGAGCTTCTGAATCGATACCCGGTAGCCGCGTTCTTTCAGCAGCTTGCCAATCGCCGCCGCGGTGACCCCCTTCCCCACTGAGCTCACCACACCGCCCGTCAAGAAAATGAACTTGGTGTCCACGTTCCCTCCTCATACATCCCCATACCTGCCCAAAAGGGCGGTGGGGAGGGCCGTCCTGCGGCGACCTCCCCACCATGACCGGATCAATATTCCGCCTGTATCTTCTTTCTGCGTTTCATTCAATCAATTCTCGAATATCATCAGCGGCCCGCCGCATCTCCAGCAGGACCAAACCCAGCTTGGCCTTCTCCCGCGCCAATAATGTCAGCACAGCGTCTTTTCCCGCCGCCATCAAGAGGATATAGCCCTCAGTTCCGTGAACATAGACCTCGTCCAAGTCGCCACGCCCCAACTCTCTTGAGATACGCTCCCCCAGGCTGAGCATGGCGGCGGACATGGCGGAGACTCTGTCTTCCGCCACCGCTTCCGGCAACGCGGAAGCCATTACGAGGCCGTCCACGCTTACCACGGCCGATGCCTCGACATCCAGGGCACTGCTCTGCAGCTGCCGCATGCGCTGCACCATGCGCACGGTTCGCGAGTTTTCCATCCGGCTGCATCATCAGCAATTCGAATCGGTGGAGTCTACCATGCGTGAAAAACGCGAGCAAGATTGGGGGGATTTGGGTCGAAGGTCGACACGGGCCGTCACCTATCGGCCGTCGGCTCGTCGCCAATCGCCGGGGTTCATTTCGCCCTCGGCCAGGTTCTGTACCACCGGTCGCGAATTGTCTCGCACTGGCGACAGGTGTTGAGTTGATGGCCGATCGCCGAAAGCTGATTGCTTACATTGTTCGCCGTTTTTCCCTCATCGTCCCCCTGGCGGGGCGGCTTCGCCGCCGCTGACCTCCGCTAGTCGGGCAGCAGACCCGGCAGCAAATGGACGACCATGCGTTCCCCCTCCAGGTCCACTTCGCGGATCACAGATTCGATCGCGGGCAGCAGCACCTCTTTCCCCGAATCGGTGCGCACCAAGTAGACATCGTTCACACCCGTCTCGATGATCTGCTCCAACCGGCCCAAGCGCGCTCCATCCTCTGTCTGCACCGTCAGGCCGATGATCTGCCAATGATAGTATTCGTGCTCCCGCAACGGTTCGGTATCCCCGAAAGAAAGGAACACCTCGGCGTCCCGCCAACGCTCCGCCGTGTGTCGATCCTCGCATCCTTCGATCCGTACGATAAACCGCCCGCGGTGCGGGCGCACCGAGCGCACGATCTTGGGGGTTTTCTCTGGGCCGATATAGATGAGAGAGGAGGGAATGATGCTTTGAATCGAGCCCTCGTCCGCTTCCACGACCATCGCGCCATGCACGCCGTGGGGCCGGACGATCCTACCCACAGACAGGTAATCCGGCGGCTCACGCCGTCCGTGATGGGGAGACTCCAAGGGGCAAGAACCCGTTCAGCCGCTAGATGATGTCCAGGCTCGCGCGCTTATCTTCGCGCGATGCGCTGGCCCGCAAAAGTGAGCGCATCGCATTCGCGATACGGCCGTGCCGGCCGATCACCCGGCCCATGTCCTCTTTCGCCACCGACAGCTCGATGATCACGTGTTCTCGGCGATCTTGCTCTTCCACCCTGACTTCCGTCGGGTCGTTCACGAGCGACTTGGCAATGAATTCGATCAACTCTTTCACCAGATTTCACCTTCAGCTTGACCCCGCGGCTCAGGCCAACGGCTGGTTCTGAGGTCATCCCATCCATGCGGGCGTGGGGCCGCTGGTTGCTTGGTCACTCCTTCTCCCCCTCCTCCGAGTCGGGTTCTCCTGTCTCGGTCGCGGACCCTTCCTTATCCTCCGCCGATTCCTCTTCGACCTCGGCTTCAGCCGTTGGCTCCGCTTCGGGCTCCTCGACCTGCACTTCGGCCTCCGGCTCCTCCGCGGGCTCCCCCTCTGCCTCGGCCGCCTCGGCACCAGTCTCCGCTTCCTCCTCGGACTCGGCCGAGGCTGCCGGCGCCTCCGCTTCGGCTGGCTCCTCTCTCTCCGGCTGTTCCGCCTCGAGATCCGCTTCCGGCGCCTGCTTCAGCCGCTTTCCGGCCAGGTCGTCCCGACGTGTGCGAGGATCTACTTCAAAGGCCTTCGCCCCAGCCTCTTCCAGCAATGTCTCCAAATCCTCCCCGCCCCTGTACCGCTCCCAGCGATCCCAGGTCCCGAAAGCGCGCAGTAGTTGCTTCACGGAACCAGAGGCCTGGGCGCCATTCTTGAGCCAATGGAATAGTCGTGCTTCGTCCACTTTCACTGTAGCCGGCTCTGTCCTCGGGTTGTAGTGGCCCAGGATCTCCAAGAATCGACCATCGCGGGGTTTCCGCTGATCCGCCGCGACAATACGATAGCTGGGCTGGTTTCGCGCTCCAACTCGGCGCAATCGTATCCGCACCATGTTTCTATCTCTCCCTTTCCTATGATCAGAGTTCCTGTCCGCGTCTGACCGAGGGCGTGCCGGAAGGAGGGCACTAAGAGATTCAAACGCGCCAGTATCTTCGGTACCTAGCCAAACATCGGGGGCATCCCCTTGAAGCCCCTCTTGCCAATCTTCTTGAACAGCCTGCGCATCTGTCTGTATTGCCGCACCAACTGGTTGACCTGCTGCACGCTGGTCCCCGAACCGGCGGCAATGCGCCGGCGCCGGCTGGCATTCAGGATATCGGGCCGGGCGCGCTCCTCTGCCGTCATCGATTCGATGATGGCCTGCGTGCTCACCAATTGGCGTTCGGCTCCCGCAGGATCCACGTTCACGTTTATACCACCGATTCCGCCGGGGAGGAGTTCCAGTATCCTCCCGATGGGTCCCATGCGCCGCACCTGCGCGAGTTGAGCAGCGAAATCTTCCAGCGTGAATTCGCCCTTCACCAGCCTTTCGGCTTGACGCTCCATCTGCTCCTGATCGAACTCCGCCTCCGCCTTTTCGATCAGCGTGAGGATATCCCCCATGCCTAAGATCCGGCTGGTCAGGCGCTCGGGCTCAAATGTCTCCAGCGCTTCGCGTCCCTCGCCGGTGCCAATAAACTTGATCGGCACTCCGGTCACGGAGCGCATCGAGATGGCCGCTCCCCCGCGAGCATCACCGTCCATTTTGGTCAGGATCAAGCCGCTCAACCCCAACGCATCGTCAAATCCGCCCGCGATGTTCACCGCCTCCTGCCCGGTCATCGCATCCGCCACAAGCAGAATCTCGGGCGGGGCCACCGCATCGCGGATCTCCCGCAGTTCGTCCATCATGCCCTTGTCCACCTGCGAGCGGCCCGCGGTGTCGAGCACGACCACGGTCGCCCCGGCTCTATCCGCAGCCTGGACCCCCTTTATGCTGAGTTCGGCGGGAGGCAAATCTCGCTCCCAGAACACCGGGACGCCGATCTCCTCGCCCAGCACCTGCAACTGCTCCACCGCCGCCGGCCGGTAGGGGTCCACACCCACTAGCCATACCCGCTCACCCCGCGAGCGCAGCCATTTGGCGAGTTTGGCGGCCGTTGTGGTCTTGCCCGAACCCTGCAGCCCAACCAGCATGATTGCGCGCGGTTTCGGGCCCCGCAACTCGAGTACCCCGGGTTCCCCCAGGGACCGCTGCAGCTCCTCATTCAGGATCTTTATCACCTGCTGCGCCGGGTTGAGCGCCGCAGAGACCTCCGCCCCAACCGCGCGCTCCCTGACGCGCCCCACCAGTTCTTTGACGACCTGATAGTTCACGTCGGCCTCCAAAAGGGCAAGCCGGATGTCCCGCAGGGAGCGGTCCACGTCTTCGGGGCGAAGCTTGCCTCGACGAGCGAGGCTGCGGAACACATCTTGGAGACGATCTGTCAGACTTTCAAACATGACCCAGCCACAACCGGTAGACGTGCAAGCCGCCGATCGGGCTGCGTTTCGGGCAGCAACCGGCCGGCGGGCTGCACATAACTTCTTCCCCTCACTGCCCTATCATTCTAGCCGCGAAGTCGGGGCGGGTCAAGGTGACGCGGATTTGAGGGAGCGTTCCATCTGAGGGGGCAGCTATGCCCGAAAACTAGCCCGTCACTCGGGCGCCCTCCACTCAGCTCCTGGACTGCCCATCGCGGTGATCGAGCCGCTGGGATTGGGGTACGGCTCTCACGTTGGCAAACGCTCGGGTCCGGACACACCGGCTTCAGCGGGGCGGGCGCCACCAGTCGAAGTAGTCTCCCCATTCCACGTGACCATAATAGCCGAGCCCATTGGCCAACGGGCCGATTCCATCGACGACTTCGGCCGTCCGCCCTTCCTGCAGCTCCGCCAGCCACAAGGAAGCGTGATCGAGAGCATCAAGCCGGACGAAGAGGATCGAGTCTCCGTCCCCGGACCAAAGTGGGCGTTCGTCCCGGTACGTGTCCCCCTCGGTTAGTTTGCGAGCTTGCCCTGAGGCGATATACATCACCCAGATGCTCCGGTCCATCACCATCTCTTCAGGACTCTCCCCCTCGGCGGATGACATATCCGGCATCGCCGAAAAAGCGATCTTGGAGGCATCCGGGGACACGGCCGGCCACAGGACGGCCTGATCACGCTCCGTCAGAGCGCGGGCAACCCCGTTCGCCGGATCAACGACAGCCAGACGTTTGTTCACCCACGTCTCCCGCCCTCCACCCAGGACGACAAGAACGCGATCCGATGAGTCTTGAGGAGTTTCCGGGAAGCGAACCACGAAATCATCGTAAACGAGGACGCTCGCGGTGGGCGCCGATTGTCCAACTGACTCATTGAGATCTTTTCCCATCTCGATTGGGTTGCCGCCGGCCGCCGCAAGCGCATATAGCGGAGTGCCATCCGCCAGCAGCGAAGCAGAGGGAATGGGCCCCTGCCAAAACAGCAGCGCTGATCCACCGGCGGTCCACTTTGCTACGGTTGAAGCCCCTTTATCCGGCATGCCGCTGTCGAAGAGCTGAATCAGTTTCCCATCCGCGAGCCGGATCTGCCAGATCCCTTGATAGGCTGGCCCACCCGCTTCGCCGCGACCCAGCCAGTCGAACGCCAGCATTTCCCCCGCCGGTCCCCATGCCAGCCTGCGGATTTCCCCCTGGGAGGCAATGGACGCGCTCAGATCATTCCCGCCAACGAGCAAGGTGGCCGCGCTGGCGCCACCGCTCGTCAAGTAGAGATCCCCGTCGGCAACGAACGCCAAATCATCCGTTCTCGGAGACCAGGCGAACGACCCAACCTGCCCTTCTGAAACCAAGATGGGGGCGGCTCCCTCGGTCCTCACATCCATCGTGGCCAGGCCATCACCGGCCATACGGAACGCCAGCCATCGTCCGCTGGGCGACCAGCGCGGCTCGCTGAGGGCCTCCCCTTCGACGAGGGGCTGCGAAGCGCCGGTCTCGAAATCATGAATCCAGAGACTTCCATTCTTGACAAAGGCGACGGGGCCAAAGCCCCGTACGTCCTGCGCCTCGGTCTCGAAGGTCGCCGTTGGACGGGCGGTTGGTCCGGCTTCCGATGCAGTGGCCTCGGGGGTACTGCCGGTCGGCGTCGCGGCCGTGCAGCCGGCGGCGACAAAACAGACGACCGCAGCCGAAAGAGGTAGGCCCTTTCGCACTCTCTCACAGATACACATTTTCCCTCCTTCAGGACCCTATCCCCGGATGGCCTCCAGCCCATGAGGGAGCAGGCATGCCTTCCGGAGCGCCTGGTTGGACGTCAAGCCGGGTGTCCAATAGCCAAGGAGTCACGCTGCCTTCCGCGCCCGCTCTGGCGTGGACTATTGCCCGCCATAGACCTGTACCGCACTGAGAAGCCTGTTGCCCACCGACCTCACCACCGCCGGATCCCCTTCCTCCAGACCCATCACGGCGGCAATCGCCCCCTCCGGCCGTGACACGGCCAGCATGAACCAACCGACTCCCTCCCCGCTTTCGCCACCGATCGCTTGCCCCTGGGTGGCGTAGCTTCCAGGAGCAACTTGGAACCATCCCTGTGCGGCCGCGGCCGTCTCGGCCGACAGGGCTCTCCGGGCTTCTGCGGTGACATCCGACTCCTGCCAGGTTCCATCGGGCATCCGTACCGAGTCCACCAGCCGCACCGCGGGAAGCGCACCAGCGTTGAACAGGGAGGACCAGGCGCGCGCCATCTGCAGAGGTGTGACGGTGAGAGTGCCCTGGCCGAACGCCTCCGCCCTAATCTCATCTCGCGTGGAGGGAGCCGAGAGCTCGGCTGCCGGCGCCTCGGGCAGGAGCACGCCCGTGGGCTCGGCCAAGCCGAAGCCGCCGATCATATCCATCAACACCTGGCCGGTGAAACTATCGCTGATCTGCACAAAGGGAGCCGGGCAACCCGAGCGAAAGGCCGCCGCCAAATCCTCTTCACCGGCGGTCACCGGCCACAAGCACTCCAGCTCCTGGCCATCGATCTGGATCGGCGCCTGGAGATCAAGCTCTGAGGGGAGGCCGGAAGGTGGGAGCAGATCGTGTTCTTGGGCCCACGCGGCCAGGAACGGCGCCATCGCCAGGCCGGGCTGGTAGCGCGCCTGGGTCGCCCGGTTCAGGAGCGGCGCATCATCCCGTTCGCGCAGCACCGTCCACTGCTCTTCCAGCCTTCCTGGGTCAAAGGAGGGCGCGGATGCCATCGCCAGCACTTCCCCGCTCCGCGCCTCCATGATCACGATCGCGCCGCGGCGCCCCTTCAATATCCTTTCCGCGGCCCGCTGCAGCGCCAAGTCCAGTGTCAGACGGACGTTCAGACCTGGAGGTGGAAATCCGGTCAGCATCTGCTGGCGGGCAATAAGCCAGGGGTCGTAACCGCGCTCCCCTCGCAGCCAGGGGTCCAGACTCCCCTCCAACCCAGCCTTGCCCAGCGCCAGCGAATCATAGCCCACCACGTGCGTCGCAGCTAAGGCCGGATAGAACCGCTCAAAGCCCTCCGCCTCGCGGCGGGACTCAGCGAGCGGGATATCGAGCCGATCCAGAATGCTGCCCCGCCTCACGTACAGGCTGGCAGTCGCTGGCCGGGGGTTGTCGGCACGTGAAATCAGGCTATCCCGCTGCGCCACGCTCCACCAGCCCACCATCAGCGCCAGGCAGGCCAGCATGGTGCCAAGTCCAAGTTGGATGGCGCGCAGAGGTGGCCGCATGGGAGACCAGCCCCCTCGCTCATCGGACAGCCGCAGCAGGAACCCCAGTGCAATGAAACTGGTGAGCAGCGAGGAACCGCCGTACGAAACGAAAGGAAGCGTGACGCCGGTCAGGGGGAACAGGCGGATCACGCCTCCGATGATCAGCACCGATTGCAGCCCAAAAGCGGTAGCCAGACCTGCGGCAAGCAGTTTGGCGAAGACATCTCGGTGACCCATCGCCGCTTTCAGCCCGCGTGAGACCAATACAGCGATCAAGCCCAAAGCAGCCAGCCCGCCGGCCAACCCCCATTCTTCCACCAGGGCCGCAAATATGAAATCGGTGTGAGCTGCAGGGACAAAACCCGGGGATCCCAGGCCGGGCCCGCTGCCGGTCACCCCACCTGAGGCGAGCGCGATCAGGGATTGCACGGTTTGGTAGGAGCCGCCTAGGGGGTCCAACCAGGGGTTGAGCCAAGCCTGAAAGCGAATCCTGACCACCGAAAAAAGCATGCTGCCCAGCGCGCCGCCCAGGCCGATGACGCCGGCCCCAGCCAGCAGGACCTGCCATCGGCCGGAGGTCAGATAGAGTAGGACCGCCAGCAAGGCCACGAAGAGCGATCCCGTCCCCAGGTCGCGCTGCGCCACCAACAGGCCGATGGATAGGCCCCATACGGCCAGCACCGGCGCGAGGAGCGGCAGAATCGAGCCATCCGATGGGTCCCCTGCCTTCATACGTTCGGAAAAATAAGAGGCCAGGAAAGCAATCAGCAGCAGCCGGAGCGGCTCTGAGGGTTGGAAATAGATACCGCAGCATCCCAGCCACAGGCGCGGCTCGCCGCCGGAGGGATGGGTGCCAAAGACCAGGGTGAGCGAGGTCAGGAGCAGCCCTCCTGTCCACCAGAGATACCGATACCTGCGCAGCCAGCGCAGGTCATTCGGGCTGTGTACGATCCCCACCAGCGCAAGTGTGCCCACGGCCATCCACACCAATTGGCGCGCGCCGAATGCGGGATACAATCGCCAGATCAGCAGGATGCCCCACCCGGTGAGCAGCATCCCCACCGGCAGCAGATACGGATCGCGCCAAGGGACCTTGCGCCGCAGCGACCAGCGGATGATGCTCGCGCACACTGCCCAACCGGGAAGCACCAGCGCCATTCCCAGCCGCGCCCGCGAAGCCACCCACGCCCCTTGGCGGGCCGCAGGAGCTAGGTTCAGGCCGATGACCGTGGCGAGCAGAAAGCCGAACGCGAGGCAAAGAAGAACCGCCTCGCGTCGATCAACTCGCCGCTCGTCGTCAATCAAGATACTTCTCAACAAATATCCCCAGCCTCCGGCGCGCTGATTCAGGGATCGCATCCGGGCGTGTGATCAACGCCCCCTCCAGCGCGCTCCCGCACGAACAGTGAAAATCCGCCGGCAGCAGGGAGAGCAGCCGGGCGATGGACCGCTTCGCCAGCGCGGTGTTCCGCTGCAAGGTGCGCACAACGAGACCGACCGACACCTCTTCTTCTGCGATGTGCCACACATCGTAGTCCGTCACATGGGCCATCACCGCATAGCAGAGCTCGGCTTCTCGCGCCAGGAACGCCTCGGGCGACGTGGTCATCCCGATGAGCGACATACCCCAAGCGCGGTAGGTATTCGATTCTGCGCGCGTCGAGAATCGCGGCCCTTCGATGGTAATGTAGCTGCCCCCGGAGTGCACGACGCCATCCTCCGCCTCCACGCTCCTGGACAAGAGACTGGATAGCTGCGGGCAGAAAGGCTCGGCGACACCAATGTGCGCCACCAATCCCTCCCCGAAAAATGATGAGCGCCGGTGCTTGGTATGATCGAAGAGCTGGTCCGGCACCACGATGTCCCCCGGCGCGTAGTCTTCACGCAGGGAGCCGCAGGCGCTCACGGCCAGAAGGCGCCGAACCCCCAACGACTTCAGCGCGTAGATGTTCGCCCTGTAGTTCACCTCGGACGGGGATAGCGAATGATCCACACCGTGGCGAGCCAAGAAGGCGAGCCGTCTGCCGCCGACGGTGCCCACGGTGATCGGTGAACTGGGATCCCCGAAAGGGGTTGCGATCTCAAGTGTCTCCACTTCCGCCATCCCCTCGAGATCATATAATCCTGAACCTCCGATTACCCCCAGGGCCGGTCTCTCATCCACCTTGTCTCCTCCAACTGAGAGATAATGAGATCGCCGCGTCTTCCACGCCCCGAAACCCTGCCTTCGGCGACTCCGGCGCAAGGACCTCTCTATTCATGGACCACCTTTCCCTATGTGCCGGCCATCCGAGGCTGAATGCCCCTCTCCTGAGGATGAAGCAGGCCGGCTCAGGTGCATCAGAAGCCACGTATTGCCGATTTGGATCTGATCGCCATCTGCAAGCAGGGCACGGGTCTCGATCGCAGTTCCGTTCAGCACGGTTCCGTTGCTCGATCCAACGTCCTCCAGCCACCAATCCCCTTCCGAACAGTGAATCTGTGCGTGATACGCCGAGACCGCGTTGTCGGCCAAGCGGATCGTATTGCTCACAGCCCGGCCGACTGTATTTACCTCCCCAAGTGGGAACGATTCGATCACCTCCTCCCCCTGGAGAAGGTCCAAGCGCCCGGGCAGCGGAGCCTGGGCCCGCCTCCTGCTCCCGGCTGTGTCACGCCACAAATAGATGAGCAAGAGGCCCAGAAAACCGTATAGGGCCAGGGCAAGAATCACACGGACAACCAGAAGGGCAATTTCGGGGCGCAAGTCCGACCTTCCTAGCCCTCAGGCATCTTCACTCGCATCTGCATCTACGCCGGATATTGGCTCAGTGTTTCCACCGGCTCCTTGCACCTTCCCAGCGCTTCGCATGCGAAACACGAAACGATTTCCTGCGATGCTGATCTGATCCCCGGGCCGAAGCACCTGCTCGCGCACGGCTCTACCGTTGACCAGCGTCCCCGCCCTTGAATCGAGGTCGGTCAGTATGTACCGGCCCTGCCTATATCGGATGCGAGCGTGCGACCTGGATACATGCGGATCCTGCAGCACAATATCGTTCTCCAACCGTCGGCCAATGGTGATCCGGGAGGAGGTCAGATCGTACCGCCGCTTTCCGCCGACCAGTTCCAGGTACGCCCTCTCCTCCCCCTTGTCGCCCCCCTCCCTTCCAATGATCTGGGTTCGATCCAGGCTATCCTCGCTGTGGCCGACTTCCACCCGCAGTTGATCACGATCGACCTGCAAATCGGGAATGAACCGTACGCTGGGCTCACCTGCAAGCCGATATCCCACACCGCGCGCGACATCCAGCAGCGCTTGGGCGATGAGCTTGGGCAATTTCGGCTCCGCCTCCAGGAGCAGGATGTAGTCCTCCGGATGCATCTCCAGCAGGAAGATATCCGGGGCCAGGGAGCCTCCATCTTCGGTCTCGATCGCCCCGTCTTCCATCGCCTTCGCAACCTGGCGGGCGATGTCGGCGGAGGTCATACGACCTCCGAATAGGCGCGGGATTGTGCCCTCAAACAGCGCCTCGATGCGCTCCTCCAGCTTCGCAAGCCTTTCTTCCATCAGGGGCGATTATAAGGCCCCCGAGC
The DNA here is from genome assembly GCA_964388955.1 of uncultured Anaerolineaceae bacterium. Taxonomy (GTDB): domain Bacteria; phylum Chloroflexota; class Anaerolineae; order Anaerolineales; family E44-bin32; genus CAYMCO01. Next base: position 67,398 of record CAYMCO010000029.1, read on the forward strand.
GATTCCATAAAGGACCCCTAAATTGCAGATCGCTCTTCGCTGGGCACACCAGTGGGCAGCCCGCGCCGATCGCGATCCATAGGCTATACTGGAATTATGCGGCTGAAAGCGTTCGAGGAAATCGAGCACACGGCGGATTGGGCGCTGCGCGTCACTGGGGCAGACCTGGCGGATCTGCTGCGGAACGCCGCCGAGGGTATGCTCAGCCTCTCCGGCGCCAAAGCCGCAGACTCCAAGCCACAGCGCCATGAATTTGACATAACGGCGCCCGATCGGGAGACACTGCTAGTGTCATGGCTGGAGGACATCCTATATGAGATGGAGACCCGGCGTGTGACCTTCGACCATTTCGAGCTTGAGATCGAAGGGGAATACAGGCTGCGGGGAGAGGCGCAGGAATATCCACTGGAGCGCATCCTGAAATTCATCAAAGCGGTCACCTTCTCCGATCTCGATATCGAGGATGTGCCGGACGGACTGAAGACCCGGGTGGTTTTTGACGTCTGAAAGGGTGAAAAAAGGATTTGGAACGCGGCGCGGCTCACCCCGGTGACCGTCGTCAAGGGCTGAGCCCTAATCTCTGGGCGGCAGCAAACGCAGGAAACGCCGTTTGCCGACCCGCAGGATCATATCCGCAGGAAGATTCAGAGGGGCGTCCACATCACCCACCGTCTCCTCGCCCAGGTGAATCCCGCCTTGGGCAGCCAGGCGGCGCGCCTGGCTGTTGCTTCTTGCCAGCCCCGCCTCGCGCATCACCTCGAGCAATGATTCTCCGCGCTGCAATTGGTACTCGGGCATGTCCTCCGGGCTCTTCCCGGCCTGGAATACCCTGCGGAAGTGCTCCTCTGCCTGCGCCGCCGCGGGCTCCCCATGGTAGATGCTGACGACCTCATGGGCCAAACGCATCTTCGCATCGCGCGGATGTAGCTCCCCCGCGGCCGTTTCGCTCTCAATCGAGGCAATTTCCTTCGGCGACCAGCGCGTGACCAGTCGGAAGTAGTCTCCCATGGCCCGATCCGGGATGCTCATGACCTTGCCGTACATATCCTGCGGCGAGGCTTTGAGCGGGATGTGGTTGCCCAGCGACTTGCTCATCTTCACCACGCCGTCTGTGCCGGGCAGAATGCCCAAGATAATGGCGATGTTGGGGGCCACCCCTTTGACCTCCATCCACTTCCGCGCTGCCGTAACGATGTTGAAAAGCTGATCGCTTCCACCGATCTGCACATCGGCTCGCAGGTGAAAAGCGTCATAGGCCTGCATGAGCGCGTAGAAGAATTCGTGCAGGTAGATGGGGTCCCCGCCGTCGAACCGGTCCCGAAAGGTCTCGCGCCCCAGGAACTGCTGAATAGTGAAGGTCGACCCGATCTGAATCACATCCTCAAAGGTGAGCTTGGAGAGCCAGGCATCGTTGTATTCGACCCTCATCCGCCCAGGGACGAGGATCTTCTCGGCCTGCTCGGCGTAGGTCTCTGCGTTCTCGGCGGCGCGCTGCAGGCTGATCTGTTGGCGGACCTTGTCCTTGTCTGAGGGGTCTCCGATCAGGGAGGTGAAGCGGCCGATCACCATGATCACCTCATGACCAAGGTCCTGGAACTGGCGCATTTTGCGCATCGGGACCGTGTGCCCGAGGTGCAGATCGGAGGTGCGCGGATCGAAGCCGCAGTACACGCGCAGCGGACGTCGCTCCTGATCGGCTTGCATCAGGCGTTCCCGCAGTTCGTCGGTCATCGCCTCCCGGAGGGAGCCGTCTCCGTAGGCCGTACCCTGCATCAACAAGGCCACCTGGTCATCGATGGGAATTTCGGCCATTGTTCCAGTTCCTCCGCCGGTTCACATACAGAAATCAGCGCGGCGACTCGCGCCACGCTGCCAGATTGTTCGATTGAGCTGTCGGACCGAGGTTCATCTCATGAGCATCGCGCGTGAGCAGTGGGGCGCCTATCGCCCCGCGGATGGATATAGCGAAGCATCCCCTGGGAGAGCTGCATTTCCATCAGCGGATATCATACCATAAGCACCCGTCATTCCCCGGCGCGAGCAACGAGACTCGCTGCGACGCGCGTTGTCGCCTCGTGGGCTTCCTGTCTCTTGGAAGAGCGCCCGCTGCGGAAACCTCGGGTGACTGCCACCCAGGGGATATCTCGGAGGTCGATCTATCCGCCCCACGCGGCATTCGGCTCCCTATGCATCGCCAATGGAACCATCGGTTGGGGTCTCCTCGCCCGGCCGGCGGCAGATCCATGTGCCCTCGCCCCGGCGGAGATCCGTCAACCCCGCGCCCCCGACGATCAGTGAAGCAAGAGCGTCTCCTTCCACAAAGCCAAAGTTGAAGGGGCGGGCTGTGTTCGAGCCCAACCTAGTGGCGGTGCGGAAATGAAAACTCCCCTCGTCGCCCTGGACCGCGATTCGCCAGCTTCCCCCGACTTGTCCGGCCCGCAGTTCGCTCACCTCTCCCCATTTCAGGTGGACGTTCCGCACCGGGCTGCGGTAGTGGATTCCTTCGGATGACACCCAGACTTGAGTATTCCGATCCATCCAGTTGCTGAAGGAGATCAGGGCGGCGGCCAATCCAAACCCAAGCAGAAGCAAGAGCGGGAAGATTTGGATGCTCCCGGTGCGCGCGAGCAGGATCCCGGTGACCGCCAGCATACCCAATGCGGAGAGCCAGGCGAAGCCCTCCCCGCGCCGGTTCGGCACCGCCGGCCGGAAGATCCTGTCCGATACCGGAGTGCGGGGCTCCTGCAGGAGCCCGGGGGTACGGCCCACGGATCCCCCCGCTCTCTCCCTGTCAGCCATTTATTGATCCTCTCATACGTTGCCCTTCTTCGCATCCCGCAATCGCGCCGCAGATCCCCGCCACGCCGCGTAAGAACCGCGCAGTGATGCAGTCCGCCGGTCCGTGACCGCCCAATTGTACCGTCGGGGCCCATAGGAATGGTAGCCGCTGTGCGCAGTCGGTATTTGCCGGGTAGCGAAGCCGGCCGACAGGTAACCCGATAAGGTGCGGATGCCGAGTAGCGAACCCGTTGTGTAGGGCGGCTTTGCTAGCCGCCTATGATTCCGCAAATGTGAGGATGCCGGGTAGCAATCCCGGCCTACAGGTAAGCCGATAAGGTGCGGATGCCGGGCAGCAAACCCGTTGTGTAGGGCGGCTTTGCTAGCCGCCTATGACTCCGCAAAGGTGGGGATGCCGG